>JBBRBV010000057.1:0-17083 GCA_038205545.1 Actinomycetales bacterium | reverse complement strand
GGCGCCTACGTGAAGTCGGGCGGCACCGCCCGGTTCGAGCCGAACGTGATCGCACTGCTCGCTGTCGGTGTGCCGTTCCTGATTGTGGCCGGCCGTGCCCTGGCCCGCGTGATCAAAGCCCTGAAAAAGTAGTCTCTCTCTGCACGGGGCCCGGGCCCGGAACGCGGGCCCAGCATAGATCATGGGCCCGCGGCCATAAGGTGGGCCCAGGCCGGTGCGGGACGCAGACCGGTGCGGGACGCAGGCTCGGCGCGCTAACGACGGCTGCGGCGCGGCCAGTGCGGGCGGCGCGCGAAACGCCGACGCACCCAGCGCGGCACCCGCGGGCGCAGCCAGTGCGGCCAGTGCCAGGGGCCGCTCACGGGGAGACCCTGTTTGATTCGCCGACGCCGTAAAATGAATTGGCGCATCAGCAGAAGATACAGCGCCGCCAACGCGAGCAGAATTCCGAAGGTCATCGTGTGCTGCCCATGACGCCAGTCTAGGCGGGGCGCTAGAGTGGACTACGAACACGGGAGTCCGGTATACCGGGCTGAGAGGAAGCTGACTACGCTTCGACCGTCGAACCTGATCTGGGTCATGCCAGCGCAGGGAGGCTTCTCAATCCCGTGCCCTGTATTCACCTACGGAAAGGGCACGAACAGTGCATGCTACAACCACACATCTGGGCCAGCCCACGTCTGAGCGCACCCCGCGCAACTTTCGCTGGCGCGTCGTCGACATCGTGGTGGCGAGCGTTATCGGCGTCGCGAGCGGCGTCATCTTCTGGGCCTGGGGCCTCGCCTGGTCCCCGCTCAGCGCGATCCTCGCATTCACGCCCGGGCTGGAAGGCCTGCTGGCCGGCGGCTGGCTGTTTGCCGGCGTGCTCGGCGGCCTCATTATTCGCAAGCCCGGTGCGGCCCTGTACACCGAGGTCGTCGCGGCCGTCGTATCGATGTTGATCGGCACCCAGTGGGGGTTCTCCACACTCATCTGGGGCATCGTTGAAGGCCTCGGCGCGGAGATCGTGCTGGCCCTGTTCCTGTACGCCAACTGGCGTCTGGGCGTTGCGCTGCTCGCGGGCGCCGGAGCGGGCGTGGCCGTGGGGCTACTCGACACGACCTTCACGAGCTACGCGGCACTGGACTTTGGCTACAAGGCCGTCTATTTCGTATCCGCTGTGGTGTCTGGCACCGTGCTGGCCGGGTTGCTGTCCTGGCTCACCGTGCGCGGCCTGGCCCGCACCGGCGCACTCGGCCGGTTCGCCTCCGGGCGGGAAGGTTCGCGAGCGCCCTCCGCCGCGCTCAGCTAGCGGATGCCTCCCTCCTCTTCGTTCACGCCCGCTCGCGACCCGCAGATTCGAGCCGTGCAGATCCGCGCCCGCAACTGGGGCTGGCGCCACGCCGGGCGCCATAACCAGGCGGTATCGGGGCTCGACCTGCAGATTGAGCCCGGCGAGCGGGTACTGCTTCTCGGGGCCAGCGGTGCCGGAAAGAGCACCCTGGTACACGCGCTGGCCGGGGTGCTCGGCGATGCCGAAGACGGCGACGAGACGGGCAGTTTACTCGTTGACGGGCGACGCGCCGCCGAGGCACGTGGGCGGGTCGGTTTGGTGCTGCAAGACCCGGATTCTCAGGTTGTGCTCGCCCGGGTCGGAGACGACGTGGCGTTCGGCTGCGAGAACCTCGCCGTACCGCGTGCCGAGATCTGGCCGCGCGTGCGACGCGCCCTGGCCGAGGTGGGCCTGAATCTGCCGCTCGACCATCCCACAGGGGGCCTGAGCGGCGGCCAGAAACAGCGCCTGGCCCTGGCCGGAGTGCTCGCTATGCAGCCGGGGCTGCTGCTGCTCGACGAACCAACGGCCAACCTCGACCCGGGCGGCGTCATCGACGTGCGCGACGCCGTCGTGCGTTCCCTGGACCACTCCGAGGCAACGTTGGTGGTGATCGAGCACCGAGTCGAGGTCTGGCAAGACGTTGTGGATCGCGTCATCGTGCTCGATCCGGCTGGCGGCGTGCTGGCTGACGGTGCGACCCGTGAAATCCTCTCCAGCCAGGGTGAACGCTTGGCGCAGGCCGGTGTCTGGGTGCCGGCGCTGCCGCCACGGTTTCCGACCCGCCACCCGATCAGTCATCGGCAGGCACTGCTCTCGGCCGAGGCGCTCGCGGTCGGCCGTGTTCCGTTCGGCCGGCGCACGGCATCCGTTGTCGCCGAGGGCATCACCCTCGACGTGTGCGCCGGCACGGCCACCGTCGTGACCGGGCCAAACGGAGCCGGCAAATCCACCCTTGCTCTGACGCTGGCGGGTTTGCTCGCCCCGGCCGGGGGAACACTGCGCGCGAGCGACAGCTTTGCGGCGGGCATCAAACCCGCGCCGCACCGGTGGCGTTCGAAGCAGTTGCTCACCCGAATTGGAACCGTCTTTCAGGACCCGGAACATCAATTCCTGGCCGCTAGCGTGCGCGACGACCTGCTCATCGGCCCGCGCGCCCTCGGCCTCAGTGTCGCGGAGCAGAACATCCGCGTCGATGAGCTGATGCATCGGCTGCGACTGGATCATCTCGCCGACGCCAACCCGTTCACCCTGTCGGGTGGGGAGAAACGACGGATGTCCGTAGCCACCGTGCTCGCAACCCGCCCACGCCTGCTCGTGCTCGACGAGCCGACCTTCGGACAGGATTCCCGCACCTGGCAGGAACTCGTGACTTTTCTGGCCGAGCTGCTCGACGAGGGAACCGCCCTCGTCGCGGTGACCCACGACGCCCAGTTCGTCAGCGCCCTCGCCGACGAGGAATACCGACTCGGCACGCCCGATCCGATCAGGCTTCCGGCGGGAGCACTGTGAGTCTTCTGACCCCGACGATCCGCCCGAGCGTCGTTGCTCGACTCAACCCGGTGGCCAAGCTCGCCGTTGCCCTGACCGTGAGTTGCGCGCTGCTGCTTTCCATCGACTGGGTGTCGGCGGGCGTCGCCCTGCTGCTCGAGGCCGTGCTGCTGCTCTGGTGCGGCCTGAGCGCCCGGCAGTTCTGGCTGCGCACCGCACCGGTCTGGATCGCCGCACCGATGGCATCGATCACAACGATCCTGTACGGCGAAGACTCCGGCACGTTGCTCTGGCAATTCGGATTCATCAGTGTCACCGAAGGTTCAGTCCAGCTGGGTCTGGCTATCGGGCTGCGGGTGCTCGCCATCGGCCTGCCTGGCATCGTGTTACTCGCCACGACCGATCCGACCGACCTCGCCGACGGCCTCGCCCAGGTGCTCCGCCTGCCGAGTAGGTTCGTGCTCGGCGGCCTGGCCGGGCTGCGGCTCGTGGGCATGTTCATCGAAGACTGGCAGTCGCTCACCCTCGCACGACGAGCCCGAGGGGTCGGCGATGGTGGCGGGGTGCGCGGTGCCGCGCGGCGGTTCTTTGGCCCGGCCTTCTCCCTGCTCGTGATCTCGGTGCGTCGAGGCAGCAAACTCGCCACGGCCATGGAAGCGCGCGGCTTCGGCAGCGACGAACCGCGCACCTGGGCCCGGCCGTCCCGGGTTGGCGCGGCCGATGCCGTTCTCGTCGGCATCGGATTCGCCATTGCTGGCATTGCCATCGGCGTCGCAGTGTCGGCCGAGGCCTGGAGCTTCATTCTTGCCTGATAACAACCTGCAGCAGCGAGTCGTGCCGAACCCCAAGGCAGGGCCAGCACCAAACGTCACGGTCCTGCTGACACCCGTGCTGCAGGAGGTAGTTACTGCCGGACCGAATGCGGTTGTACTCATCGACGGCCCGAGCGGCGCTGGCAAGAGTACGCTCGCTGACGAGCTCGTCGCCGCCTGGCCGGGCCCGCAGCGCCCGACTCTGGTGCGCCTCGACGACATCTACCCGGGCTGGCAGGGGTTGGATGCCGCCATCGAGCAGGTGCACGCCCGCCTGCTGGTGCCGCGTCACGCCGGCCAACCCGGGCAGTGGCGGCGCTACGACTGGGCCCGCGGGGAGTCGGCCGAGTGGAACCGGGTCGACCCGGAGCATCCGCTTATCGTTGAAGGTTGCGGCGCGCTGGCTTACGCCCACGAGGCGGTCAGCGACGTGCGCGTCTGGATCGACGCCGACGACACGCTCCGCAAACGCCGTGCCCTCGACCGGGACGGGGAAATGTATCGACCGCACTGGGACGAATGGCAGGCGCAGTGGGAGGCCTATGTCGCGCGGGAGACCCCCAGACAGTGGGCAACCATTCGTCTGGGGGCCGACTCAGCGCTAGTTGACGATCAGCAGGGTCACGGCCGGGCTGGTCGAGGGTTTCGAGTTGAAACCGCCAGCGTACTCCGCCGTAATCTGATACCGCCCGGGGGCGAGTCTGGGCAACAGGATTGATGGTTTGGGACCCCCGATGACGAAGAACTCCACGGTGCCGACCGCGCGACCGTCGACCTTGAATGTGACTTCGGTGAAGGGGCTTTCAGGAGGAATTGGGACGGTGGTGACCACGGTGGCGGTGGCCCTGACCTGCTGAGTCGACAGCGCGACGCTGCTGCTGAGGTTCACGCGCGTCGTTGTGGTCACGCCGGTCGATGTGATCTTGACCGGCGTTCGCCACTCGGACGCCATGGTGCGCTGGGGGGTCGTCGCCGAGCCGGGCGAGGTTCGGTCGGCTGACACCCGCACCAGAACGTCTTCACCGTCGTAAAATTGGTAGCCGAGGTCGGTCGGAATGACGAAACTCAGCGACGCCCCGTTCGCCGACACCGTGGCCGCGCCGAGCAGGGCAGAATCGGCGCGCAGATCGCTGCTGGTGAGACTGACGAAGGAGCCACCGGTTTCTGACCCGCTCGGCACCGGCCACGTTCCCGGCGCACCGACCACCCGAAAGCGCTGTCCAGCCTGCACTGTGCGGCCAGCACCTTCGTCGGCATCGTAGAGACGAGTGATGGTCGCGGCCACGAGCGTCCGGTCGGCATTGCTCACCCGAACAACCGGGGGGGCACCGGCTGTCGCTGTGAACGACCAGTCCGCACGCCCATACGTCGACTCGACCGAGCCAGACCTGCAGACCAAATCGTAGGAAGCCCCAGAAGACATACTCACTGCTCCGGGCGCAAACGTGAGGGAGCGTGTTCCGGATGCTGACCACTGTGCCGGTGTCCAGGTGCGTCGGGCGAGTGATCTTCCGTCTGCGCGGAAACTGCAGGTGACGTTCGCGGGTGGCATTTGCGCCACCGAGATTTCAATTTTCGTAGTCTTCGGCCCGACGGGAATCTGGCGCTGGGCCGAGTCACCGGAACTGGTGGACAGCTGCCGCACAAAACCAGTGTTGGCCGTGAAATCAGGGTTGGACGTCACCGCGCTATGCCCGCTGCTCGGCGGCGGCGCAGCCGAGGCCACGCCAGCGGTGCCAGCGAGAGACGCGACGACGAGTGCGGCGGTGGTCGCAGCAACGACGAGCGATCGCCGCCGTGATGGGCGAGACGCTTTTGCGGGTACTGAAAAGTGCGAGAGCATCAGTGATCTCCAATTCGTTTGCCGAAGTCGCGGCAGCCGGGGTACTGCTCATAGACGGAGCCATCGTGGCCCGTCAGCGGGGGTTCGTCAATGTGCCGCGGCCCTAGTGCTTTCCGCACCTGCCGTGAAAAGGCCGGGGAGAGGACTAGGTTAGTTGGCATGACAAGTGCAGACCAGACCCGGGCCGACTCGGCAAACGAGACATATGTTGCCGAGTTCATTGACGGACCCCTGGAGGGTCAGATCGATTCCCGGGTGCTGGTGCGCGGAAAACACGCGGCCCGCATCAGTATGGTGGCGGCCGTCGCCGGTCTGGAATCGGTGTTCTGGTATGACGAGGTCGACGAACGAGACATGAACGGGCAACGCCGCGTGCGCTACGCCTTCGACCAGAGTGAGAGTGACCCGATCGACACCGAGATCGATCCGCTCTAGTTCTTCAGTAACTACTCGTTCAGCAGGGCTGTGATCATCACGATCGGGTGCAGCAGCCGCCAGCCCGGACCCGGATCGGAGATGCTCTCGTCGAGTTTCAGTGCGGCCGAGAGCTTCTCATCGGCGACGGTGAGCTCGACCTGGCCCACCCGGGCACCGGCGCGGGCGGTGGCGAAGTTCTTGAGCGTCACCGTAGCGGCCTCCGGAGTGGCGGCTTGCCAGGCATAGCGGGTGCGGGACACTCCGATCACGGCCGAGGCCTGATCTCCCCATTCAGATTCAAAGGTTGCATAGGCATCTCCGGCGGCCAGTACCGGCAGCGCGGCGACCCCGGTTCTCGCGCTCGCCATGAGGGCGGTCAGATTTGCCGTGAGCGCGTCGTAGGTCGATTCACCAATGAAGGCCCCGGAGAAAGTGAAGCTCGAGGAGCCGTCACTGACCTCGGCGGTAAACAGAAAACAGACACCGGCGGCATCCGTGTAGCTGCGCGAAATGCCCGTGATGCCTTCCTCCGGCAGATACGAGGTCGTGTTTTCGACGCCACGGCGGTTTGCTAAGGCGGATGCGGGACTGCCCAGCAGCGTAGACACGATCGGGTTGGTCGCGGCGAGTCCCGCCAGGTGAGCCAGATCGGTTGCCGTACCGGCGCTCCCAACGTGCAGCCCGGTGGCGTCCACGACAGCGGTGCCGTTAAGCCCGTTGTCGGCCAGCCAGGAATTGGCGGCGACAACATAGGCATCGATCGAGCCGAACGCCCACCGGGCGACACTGTCGGCGTGATTGTTGCTTGAGCCGAGCACCAGCGCCTGCAACAGCTCCAGCTCGGTCCACTGCTCCTCGGCAAAGACCGCAACCGAACGGGCACCGATCTGGTCATAGTCGAGGTAGCTCTGAAAATCTGCCGCCGTCAGGGTCACGATGGGACCGGTCTCGCCGGTCATAATGGGTTTCGCGTCGAGAACAACGAGGGCGGTGATGATCTTGGCAATGGATGCCATCGGCAGAGCCTCGGCGCTGCCAGCGACCGCGATCGGTGCCGTGCCGGCGGACTCCGAACCGCTCCTGCCGGTTGAGGTGGTGCCGGAAGCATCGCTCGTGGTGGCAGCGAACACGGCGATGGCGCTCGCGCCATCAGTGGAGAGCGCCGGGGGAGTGGGAGCGGCGGCACTCGCGGCGGGAGTGACCCGTGTGGCGGTGACGGCTGGAAGTGGCCCCAGCAACGTCGCGGGACCGTACACTCCGAAGCCGAGAATCACCACGGTTCCAACGAATATGCCGATCAGGCGGCCGGGACGGAAGGAGCTCATGTTCCAAGGCTAGCCCCGCTGTCGGCTAGCCCCAGCCGAGTTCGTGCAGCCTGTCGTCATCAATTCCGTAGAAATGGGCAATTTCATGAACCAGAGTGACGTGAACTTCGGTGTGCAGGTCATCGAGGCTGTCGCAGATCGCCAGTAGGGGTTCCCGGTAGAGCACGATGCGATCGGGCATCTCCCCGAAGCCGTACTGACCCCGCTCGGTGAGGGCAACACCGTCATACAGTCCCAGAATACTGAGCGTGCCGTCTTCGGGACGCTCTTCGACCACGAAAATCACGTTGTCGAGTCCGTCGACCATGTCGTCGGGCAGCCGGTCAAGCTCTTCAACTACGAGTCGCTCGAATTCGGCGGCATCAAGTTCTACCATCGCGGCCTGCCCTCGCCGAACAGCCTCGGTCGAAGCCGATCGAATGATATTTCATTGGGGTGAGTAACGGGGATTGAACCCGCGACCTCCTGGACCACAACCAGGCGCTCTGCCAACTGAGCTATACCCACCATGTGTCCCCAAGTTTCACAACGCGGGGCAACTCGGCAATCCTATTACACCTCGGAGGCAAATAAGTGCACAACTTCTGCGGCGTGCGACTTGGCCTCGTCGCTGGTTGGCCCCGGGTCGGCCACGAACACCGTCTGGCGGTAGTACGCGAGCTCCCTGATCGACTCAAGAATGTCGGCCAAGGCGCGATGTCCGCCGTCTTTGGCCGGAGCGTTGAAGTACACCCGCGGGTACCAGCGTCGAGCGAGTTCCTTGATTGAGGACACGTCGACATTGCGGTAGTGCAGCTGATGGTCGAGCCGCGGCATGTATCGGGTGAGAAAAGCCCGGTCGGTACCGATGGAATTGCCGGCGAGAGGGGCTCTCTGCTCGGCGGGGATGAATTTCAAGACGTATTCGAGAACCTGGAACTCGGCCTCGGCGGCGCTGACTCCATTGGGGATCTCGGTGATGAGCCCGGAGGAGGTGTGCATGGTGCGCACGAAGTCGCCCATATTTTCGAGGGCCGAATCGTTGGGTTTGATGATGATGTCGAGGCCGGGGTCGAGCACATTGAGGTCATAGTCGGTGATGACGACGGCGATCTCGACGAGCTCGTCGCGGTCCAGGTCGAGCCCGGTCATCTCGCAGTCTATCCAGACCAGCCGGTCTGGACTTTTCGACGCCGGGGCGGTCATCGGTTCGGTTGTCAGTTCGGTCGTCGGTGCTGTACCAGTCGTGCTGTTCGTCATGCGTCAACTCTACCGGGGGGCCTCCGACACGACCTGTAAACTTGAGGGCTACCGATGTTCAACGCGCGACCTGCGAGGCCCTCATGCACTTCACTCTATATTCTTCATCATTCTGCGAACCGTGCATGCAAACGCGAGCGGTTCTCGCCGAGGCCAAACGGTTGGTCCCCGGTGCGACGGTTCGCGAAATCGACGTGGCACGTGAACCCGAGGAGGCAGAGGCACTGCTTATTCGCAACACCCCCACGGTCATCGTCACCAACGGCACCGGTGCGGAGGTCTTTCGTGCGGCCGGCGTTCCCACGCTCGCACAGGTTCTCGTCGCCGCCGCCAAAGCTCTCTGAGCGTCGCACCAGGTGGATGGCTGTCGGCCCGTGGAACCAAAGGGGCACGTTCGTATGAGGGTACACACCCGGCACAACATGATCGCCAGCATTGCCACTGTCATGGTTGCATCCCTGGCCTTGGTTGGCTGTTCCACTGGGCCTACGGCCGGCGATGAAGAACCGGACACGTCGTTGACCATTGGCCTGCTGGCCACTCCCAGCAATCTCGATTACACCACGACCGCCGGTGCGGCGATTCCGCAGGCGCTGCTCTACAACGTCTATGAGGGGCTGGTGAAAGTCGGTAACGACGGCACGATCATTCCGTTGCTGGCTAAGTCGTGGACGGTCAGCGACGACGGCCTGGTGTACGACTTTGCGCTCCAAGAGGACGTCACCTTCTCCGACGGGTCGCCGTTCACCGCGGACAACGTCAAGTTCAGCTTGGAACGTGTAAAAGACAACTGGACCGCCAACGGGCCTGGGTACCTCGACTCGATTGCCAGCATCGAGTCCGTGAGCGACACCGAGGCCCGCATCACCCTGTCGAAGCCGAGTAACAGCTGGCTCTTCAACATGAGCGGTCCGGTCGGCACCATGTTCACCGAATCCGGAATCGCCGACCTGGCCACTGCACCGGTCGGCACCGGCCCGTACACGGTCAGTTCCTTCCAGACCGGCGACAGCCTCGTACTCGCCGAAAACGCCGACTATTGGGGCGAGGCCCCGTATATGACCGACGTGACGCTGCGCTACTTCACCGACGCGACCGCGCAGACCAACGCCCTACTCAGCGGCGACGTTAACATCGTCGCGGGAATCTCGCAGTTTCAGCTGGTCGACCAGTTCAAGTCGAACGCCAATTTCCAGGTGTTCGAAGGTGCCAGTACGGGGGAGATCACGCTCTCGATGAACAATGCGAGCGACGCGTTCAGCGATGTTCGGGTGCGGCAGGCAGTGATGTACGGGATCGATCGTCAAGCCGTCATGGACACGGCGAACAGCGGCTACGGTCTGCTGATTGGCTCCATGGTGCCGCCGACCGACGCGTGGTACGACGCCGACCTGGCTGAGCTGTACCCATACGACCCCGACACGGCCCGGAAGCTTCTCGCCGAGGCCGGAGTCAGCGATCTGACCGTAGCCTTCAAGATTCCCAACCTGCCCTACGCTGTCGCGGGCGCCCAGGTGGTCAAAGACCAGCTCTCCAAAGTGGGCATCACCGCCAATGTGACGTCCCTCGAATTTCCCGCAGTCTGGCTCGACGAGGTCTTCAAAAACCACGACTACGACATGTCGCTCATCATGCACAGCGAGCCGCGCGACGTGACCGCCTTCGCCGCACCCACCTACTACGCGGGCTATAATTCGCCCGAGGTGATGGCCAAGTTCGCTGCAGCGGATGCTGCGGATCCGACCGCCTACGTCGAATTGATGAAGGAGGCCACGACGACCATGGCCGAGGATGCCGCCGCAGACTGGCTCTACTTGCAGCCGGCTATTTCTCTCGCCGATGCCGATCTGCTTGGCGTGCCGAAGAACACGCCAAGCCTCGCGCTGGATCTGTCCACCATCGCCAGGTAGCAAGCCGAAGCCGGTACGCATACGGTTGTTGTTCAAGCAGTCGGCGCCGCGCCGGCAGGCGTCGTGCCGCTGTGAATCAGTCAGAGGAAAATCCCGTTATGGTTCTTGTGGTCGTGCGTCGCATCGGCGTCTTCGCCACCGCCGTCGTCGTGGCCTCGATCGTCACGTTCCTCATGTTGTCGATCCTGCCCGGTAACGCCGCCCGCATCGCGTTGGGCGTGCAGGCGACCGAAGCGGATGTCGCCGCGCAGGGCACGGCCATGGGACTCGACCGCCCCGCGGTCGTACGCTACCTGGACTGGTTTGGTCACGTACTCGTCGGTGACTTCGGCACGTCCACCGTGTCGCGCCAGGCGATCGGCCCGGAAATAACGGATGCCCTCGGCATTACCGTGATTCTCGTCGTGTCCAGCGTCGTGCTGGCCCTTGTCTTTGCAATTCCGTTCGGAATACTAACAGCGCTCAGGCAGCGAAAGCCTGACGGTGCGATCCTGTCGGGCATCAGCCAGATCGGCGTCGCCGTGCCCGGTTTTCTGTCGGGCATGCTGCTCGTCACCGTTTTCGCCGTGACGTTGCGCTGGCTTCCGGCGGGCGGCTGGGTGGACCCCAGTGAAGACTTCGGCGGATTCGTCGAGCATCTCATACTGCCCGCGATCGCCCTCGGCAGCGTGCAGGGCGCCGTACTGAGCCGCTACGTGCGTTCGTCGGTGTTGGAAGTCATGCGGGAGGACTTTATCCGCACGGCCCGGGCCAAGGGCCTCGGTGCGGGGCGGGCGCTGTTCCGACACGGGCTGCGGAATGCGGCCGTACCGGTGATGACCGTGCTCGGCCTGCAGATCGCCACCCTCCTGGTCGGCGCCGTCGTCATCGAGCGCGTGTTCAGTATTCCCGGGCTGGGCAGCCTGCTGCTCGACAAGGTCGCCCTGCGTGACCTGCCGGCCGTGCAGGGCATCGTACTCGTGCTCGTTGTCTTCGTTCTGGCTCTGAATTTTGTCGTTGACCTGGCCTTCACGCTGATCGATCCCCGACTTCGGAGCGCCTCATGACCGCCAGCGAATCCCCGGCCAGCACTCTGACTGAGCCGCGGCTCCGTGCCGGGGCCGGTCGCCGAGGTGGCGGCGGTGCCATGCTCTGGGCCGGACTTATGCTTATCGGCCTCGTCGTTCTGGCCGCTGTCGTCTCGGTGTGGTGGACACCGTTCGATCCGGAGGGGGTGTTCTCAGACTCCATCCTGCTCCCGCCGGGCGCGGAGCACTTTCTGGGCACCGACAGCTTCGGGCGAGATGTGTTCAGTTCCATCCTCCGCGGTGCCCAGATCTCGCTGCTGGTGGGAACCGTTGCCGTGGGCATCGCCGCCGTACTCGGTGTTCCGTTCGGCATTGTTGCCGGCATGAATCCGGGGCGACTGGACCAGTTCATGATGCGCGGCAACGACATCTCCCTCGCATTTCCCGCCCTCTTGCTGGCGATCATTTTCGGAGCCATTTTCGGGGCCGGAACGGTCACCGCCATGGTGGCGCTCGGCATCGGCACGGCACCCGCGTTCGCGCTCATTGCACGAAGCGGCACCATGCAGATCATGAGCCGCGAATACGTGCTGGCGGCCCGCGCTTCGGGGAAAAGCGGCATCTTTATCGGGGTGCGGCATATTCTGCCCAATATCAGCGGCGTGCTCATCGTTCAGGCCTCGGTTTCGTTCGGTATCGCAGTTTTGGCCGAGGCCGCGCTGTCCTACCTCGGCCTCGGCACCCCGCCACCCACACCGTCCTGGGGACGCATGTTGCAGGATGCCCAGGGTTACCTGTTCATTGAGCCGCTGCTGATCGTGTGGCCGGGAATTGCCATTGCCATTGCGGTGCTCGGCTTCAACCTGTTCGGTGACGGCCTTCGCGATCGCTTCGACCCCAAAATGCAGGTGAAACGATGACCCTCGACGCCCCCACCCTCAGCGTGAAGGACCTGCGGGTTGCTTCCCCCTTCGCCGAGCTGCTGCACGGCATCAGTTTCGATATCGCTGCCGGTGAACGCGTCGGCCTGATCGGGGAATCCGGGTCGGGAAAGTCGCTCGCCGCGACATCCGTTATGCGGTTATTGCCCGAAACGCTTGCCTCCACCGGCACCGTGAGGCTAAACGGTGAGAGCGGTGACCTGCTCACCGCGAGTGAACGTCGCCTGAACCAGTTGCGCGGCAAGACCATGGCCATGGTGTTTCAAGAACCGATGACCGCCCTCAACCCGCTCATGCGGGTGGGCGCCCAGGTGGCGGAGATCATGACGGTGCACCGAACCGTCACCGGTCGACGTGAGGCACGGGAGCGCGTAGTCACCCTGCTCGACCAGGTCAAACTGCCCAATCCCGCCGAGGCAGCCCTCGCCTATCCACACCAGCTCTCTGGCGGGCAACGCCAGCGCGTCATGCTGGCGATGGCGATGGCGAACGATCCCCAGCTGCTGCTGTGCGACGAACCGACTACGGCACTCGACGTCACCGTGCAGGCCGAGGTGCTCAAACTGATCGGTACCCTCGTGGCCGACCGGGGCACCGCGCTGCTGCTCATCACCCACGACATCGCGGTCGTCGCTCAGGTGTGCGAGCGGGTGCTCGTCATGTGTCAGGGCAACATCGTCGAGGACGGCCCGGTCGGGCGCGTGTTGACCGCGCCGCAGCATCCGTATACCCACAAGCTGATCAAGGCGTCTGATCTTTCCGCGGTCGACGACCGCGGCCGGCTGCACACCAGGTCGATTCCTGTGCGCGCGAGCCCGCTTGCTCCGCGCCAAGCTACAGCGGATGCCGCTGCGCTGCCGATCCTGCCGCCGCACCGCGCCGCACACCAACGTCTGGAACGTGACGGTGCGCCCGTGGTATTCAATGAAGTGACCGGAGCGCCGGCCATTCGGGTGCGCGACCTCAGTCGGCAGTACCGGCGACGCGGCGGCGGACTATTCGCCCCGGCACCGATCGTGCACGGCCTACGCGACGTCTCCTTTGACGTTGCCAAAGGGCAACGGTTCGGCATCGTGGGGGAATCCGGTTCCGGAAAATCCACGCTCATGCGCCTACTCTGCGCCCTCGACCAGCCGACCTCTGGCACGGTCGACGTGCTCGGGCAGCCGATCGGGGGAGTCTCCGAACGAAAACTCCGCGACTTTCGCAGCCAGGTGCAGATCGTGTTTCAAGACCCCATGGGGTCTCTGGATCCGCGCATGAACGTGCGCGACATCGTCGCCGAGCCCCTGCGTGGCGTCGATCGTGCCGAGGCACGATCGCGCGTTGAAGCGCAGCTGGCCGCTGTCGGGCTCGACGCCGACATGCTGGGCCGGCATCCGCACCAGTTTTCCGGCGGGCAACGGCAACGCATTTCCATTGCGCGAGCGCTCATCACCCGGCCGCGCGTTCTGGTCGCTGACGAAGCGGTCAGCGCCCTCGACGTCTCGGTACGGGCCCAGGTCTTGAACCTGCTCGCCGACCTGGTCGATGAATACCACCTCACGCTCGTGTTCGTTTCCCACGACCTCGACGTCATCCGCCACCTCTGCGACACCGTGGCCGTCATCTCCAATGGGCGCATCGTGGAGTGCGGTCCCACCGACAACATCTACGACCGCCCCCTGCACCCGTATACGCGCCAACTCGTCCGACTGCACACCGGGCGCGCTTCATCGGTTGACGAGCTGGTGTGAGTTTGCCGTGGGGATTGGTAGCCTTGGATATTCGCCCCCGTAGCTCAGTGGATAGAGCACCGGCCTTCTAATCCGATTGTCGTAGGTTCGATTCCTACCGGGGGCACAGAAAAAATCGTCTGACCAGGGTTTCTTGTCCTCACCGAAGGGGCAAGACTTGATTCACTCAACGTTTATTCAACGCTTATTCCGCGGCGCCCGCCCCTTGTGGGCGCTCGGAGAGAAGGTACGCGACCCAGTTCGATTCACCTGGTGTGACCTTGGGCACCTACTGGTTATGGATGCTACAAGTCTCTCGGGGCTCGGTTTGGAGCCCGTACTCACGACGAGCGAGCTCGCCAAGTATCTCGGCGTGCACGTGCAGGCGATCTACGACCTGCGTACCGATGGCCGCGGCCCATCCGGCATTCGAGTCGGACGGGAGATCCGCTACCGCGTCTCCGTTGTTCTTGGGTGGCTGGACGGTCTTCACGAGCCCGCACCGTCCATGGGCGCCCGTGGGGGCGAGCGCTGATGGCCGGCCGGCCACGACTGCCCATCAATACGTTCGGCGCGATAAAGACGACCGAGGTCGGTGCAGGGCGTTTTCGGGCGACGGCTCGTTTCCGCGACTGGGACGGTCAGTCGAGGCAAGTCACCGCGACCGGCTCGAGTCGCAACGCGGCGGAGACCGCGCTCAAGGTCGAGCTGGCCGCGCGTATGCGCGTCGGTAGCGTCGGTGACTCAGTGAACGCGGGCTCGCCGTTCAGAATGCTGGCCGAGGCCTGGCTTGAGGACCTGATGCTCGACGTCGACCGCGCGATTGGTACAAAAACCGTCTACGAGTACGAGCTGCGCGGGCTCGTGCTTCCCTTTTTCGAGCACTTCACGGTTCGCGAGGTGACCGTCGGCCGCATTGAGCGTTTCCTGAAGGTGCAGCGCGCGATCTCGTACACACGAGCCAAGCACTCCCGCACGATCCTCAGCATGGTGCTGGGGTTTGCGGTGCGGCGGGGAATCATCGCGCGCAATCCCGTGAAGGAAACCTCGCGGATGAAGAAGCCCCAGCACACCCCGAAGGCGCTCACACCGGATCAGGTAGCCGCAATCCGCCTCGCGGCCCGCGACTGGCGCACGGCGGAGGGCAGGATGGGGCCCAAACCCGACGGGCAGGTGCGGGACCTGATCGAGGTGATGCTCGGCACGGCGACGCGCATCGGCGAGGCGCTTGCGCTACGAAGGTGCGACATAGATATGACCGCCGACCCGCCTTGGGTGCACATCCGCGGAACGCTCGTCGTGCAAGGTGGCGCCGGCGTGCTTCGTCAGGCGCATCCCAAAACGCATGAGTCGAACCGGGTCGTCGCCGTGCCGCAATTCGCGGCAGAAGTGATACGACGACGTCTAACACTGATCGAGGCGGAGGACGGAGAACATTTGCTGTTCTTCACGCGGAACGGCAAGCCACTCGCGCCGCACAACGTCCGGCGCACATTCCGCCAGATTCTCCGGAACGCTGGCCTCGAAGGCATGGGGATAACCCCCCACGCCTTCCGCCGAACGGGGGCGACGCTGCTCGCCAACGAACTGGGTTTGCAGGCTGCGGCCGATGTACTCGGACACACGTCGACGTCGACGACAAAGGCGCACTACGCGGAGCCTGACCGCGCCGTAAAATCGGAGCCGGCGACGGTGCTGCAGCGGCTGGCTCCGCCTTCGTAAAGAATCCCTTGATCCTCTAAACGCCAACGTCGAACAGTTTTGCCATCCGGGAGATCGAAGCGACTCTCTTGTGGTGGGAGCCTGGCTGCGTTCACACGAAATCGGCGTGAATTCCTGGGCGGTCACAAGGGAACCTCAAATGACACGGGACGACGTTTTTGCCGCTCTTGCCCGTTGTGGCGCAATACGGTCAGATTGGTCGCAGCACCTCACGTATCGCGTTGGTCATTTTGCCCTCCTCCGAAAATTCAGGCGGTTGACGGTCACACCTTCCGCTCGCGGATCGTCATATAGGTAAGAGCTGCAATTCGCGGCCCTGCGCAATCAAACGAACGGGAAGCACACCGATGAAAACCATGACATGCCGACAGCTGGGCGGCCCGTGTGATCACAAGTTCCCTGCTGACACCGCCGATCGGGTCATCAAGGACCAGGACCGCCATCTCAAGCAGGCGGTAAAGGAAGGGGATGTCACACATGAACAGGCGCATGAGGACATGAAGAACCGCTGGAAGCACCCAAAGCAGTCGATGGACTGGTACTCAGGCACAAAGAAGGCGTTCGCCGCTCTCCCTGAGGACTAAGTTGAGCCTCGACCATCCCACGGGCTGATGAAGATGAGGACCATTGTGGACCGGACCGCAGAGTTCGAGCAGCAAAGGCCCCGGTTACTGCGGGTCGCTGGGCGCGTGCTCGGCGACTCACATGAAGCCGAGGATGTCGTCCAGAATGCGTGGCTGCGGATGGATGCGGCAGGCGGCGACATCGACAACCTTCCGGCCTGGTTGACGACAGTGACGACCCGATTGTGTCTGGACCGGCTGCGAGCCCGCATCCCGGTGCCCGAAGCGGGAGCAGCGGTTGTTGAAACCGCGCCCGACGCGTCTGAGGAGATTGCTCTCGTCGAAACGGTCGGTGTCGCACTTCATATCCTGCTCGATCGGTTGACCCCTGCCGAGCGGGTTGCGTTTGTGCTGCACGACAGCTTCGGGTTCGAATTTGCCACGATCGCGGAAATCCTGGGGCAGACACCGGCGGCCGCCCGCAAGCTGGCCTCGAGGGCGCGAAGCAAAGTGGCGCCGTCGTCGTCGCAGTCTCCGACCTTAGAAGCGCAAGCTGACTGGCAAGTGGTGGACGCGTTTCTGGCCGCAGCCCGAAACGGCGACTTCGCCCGATTGCTGAAGCTCCTCGCCCCCAACGTCGTAGTAGAAGGCGATCACGCGGCGATCACCTTGGGAACACCGGAACACATCGAGGGGGCAGAACAGGTAGCGCAGTTCTTCAATGGCGCAGCCAAAGCCGCGTTCCCCGTCTATGTTGCGGATCGGCCGGGAGCCGCCTGGATTCAC
>JBBRBV010000056.1:0-17713 GCA_038205545.1 Actinomycetales bacterium | reverse complement strand
ATGTCGGCGCGTTTCTCGCCGCTGGTGCGGGTGTCGCCGTCGAACCGGGAGCCGCCGCTGAACGAGTCGCCGCTGAACGGGTCGGCACTGAACGGTTCAGCACTGAAGCGTTCTTCGTCGGCGGTACCTGCGTTGATATCGAGCTCGGGCCCGGTGCTGCTCGTGCCGGTGCCGCTTGCTTCGGTGTCGGTGGTGGGTTCGAACCGGGGTGTGCGTGAGCGGGCAAGGTGTGAGCGAGCGCTGAGGTACGTGTTGAAGAGGGTGTCCATGGTGCCGCGTAGTTCCGGGGTGATGTTGGCGCGCAGGGGGTAGAGCCCGTTACGCAGAAGTCCAAAGGTGAGGGAGCTTTTAGGCTCGATGATGTCGTCGCCGGGCGCACTGCCGTCCGGGTCGAGCCGCGCTTGCCATTCCATTGCTTGGGCGCGGAGCAGGTCGGGCGCGAAGCGGATGCCCGCCCCGGGTAGCCCTTCGGTTTCGGGGGTGAGGGCGCCGGTCGCCGAAGCAACCAGGGATCGTTCCACCCGGTCCAGGTCGTCCGGCCCGACCTTGCCCTGCAGGGACGTCAGCGTCGTGGCGATGATCTCCGCCGATTCGATGCCGAGCTCGCCACTGGTGAGGCCGTTGGCGATGACCGGGTAGCGGGCCGGGACGGGAAGGCCGAGTGGGGTGCGTTCCACGGCGGTCTCGCCGAGCTTGAGGCGACGTTTGGCTTCGCGGGCGCTGATGCCGGCGAGTTGGCTGATGAAATCCACCCGGGTGCGGCATCCGCTGCGGTAGGCGAGCGACCCGGTGCCCAGGTCGGTTTCGGCACGAACTCCGATGTCGGTGGTGGCTCGTAGTCTGGCGCTATCGACCTTGCGGCCCAGCTCTTCCAACGCCGTGAACACCGCGAGGGCCTCGGCGTCGTCGAGGTGACCAAACCGCACCCCGTCCAGAACGGAAGCCAGCAATGCACCGGCCTGAGCGATGACCTCCACCCGGCTAAACGACGGCTCCGAATCGGACTCGGGCTCTGCGGGCGGGGCGGTGAGGGTCATGGCGGCGGTGCCTCCTTCACCCACAATTATAGCCCAAAACAACCATAAAGGCGAGAGAAACTCAATAAAGTATTGAAATATTATCAAAAGTTTATACGCAGGGAGAGAGGGAGAGAGGGAGAGAGGGACTTCTTGGGCGCTCGTGGAGCGACCGTTCTTTCGGCGCCCACGGTTAACCGTGCGGGCGGGGGAGGAGCCGCTTGATACCGTGGAGAGACACGGATGCCGGGAGGCCCAGATGACTATCGACCCACCCCCGGGCTACCCGCAGCCGGCCAAGAAGCCCGGGAAGATGCCGAACGAGACGTCGAGCGAGACGCCGAACGAGACGCCTGAACAAGAACCCGCGCAGGCGCCATTACCGAATCCACGCAAACGTCGCGGCGGCATCGCACTCGCGGCACTCATTGTGGGCATCGGGGCGTTCGTTACCGGCTGGATTCCGATTGTAGGGCTGCTGCTGGGCACTACCGGAATCGTTCTCGGCATCGTTGCGATGCGCAGACCGGGTGGAAAATCGTTTGGCCTCACGGGCCTGATTGGATCGGCGCTGGCCGTGCTGACCAACGTGCTCGTGACCATCGTGATCGTGATCTCGCTGGTGAGCTCGGGAATCGGCACGGCCATTCTGACCGACGCTCAACCCATCATTACCCCCTGCTACTCCTTCAATGGTCCCAGTGACTACATCAACAACCAATCCGCCGCGACGACCGAGGACTGCATCACGACCCTGGAATTGTGGGGCGAATATGACGCCGACGGCGAGATCAACAACACCGGCGTGGGCAGCATTCTGGGGAGCGTTCTGGTGGAACCCGTGCGGGTATCCAGCACCGACGAATGGGCTCCGAGCGGCAGCCTCGACGACATGGTCGAGTTTCTGAATCAGGGCTACTTTCCCGATGCCGGCGAGGTTACGAACCTAAAAGAGGCCGTTACCCTCGACGGTGTCGACGCGAATCTCACCCGCCTCACGAGCAATACTGAAAAGACCCAAACCAAGGCGTTCCTCACCGTCTTCGCGCCGGATACCTACCAGTCCGCTGGGGAACCGGTCAAGTTCTTCGTGATCTCCTTCGTGATTCCCGACGACAACGGTGAGGAGATTATCGCCGCCGCCGTCGATTCCTGGCGCTGGCAGTAGCCCAGCGCCCCGGTACAACTAGTCCTATTGAGCCGGAGCCGGAGCCGGGGCCGGAGCCGGAATGAAGGTAGCGGAGGCGGTGATACCACCCGAGTCACGGGGGGTGAGGGCCACCCGGGCGTGGCTGGCCTTGGCCAGTTGCGCGACGATAGCGAGGCCGAGGCCGCTCCCCGTGCTGTTGGAGCGCGCGCGCCAGAACCGGTCGAACGCCCGCGCGCAATCCTCGCTACTGAGGCCGGGCCCCTCGTCGAGCACCTCGAGGTGTACGAGCTCGGGCGGGGCAACGCCGTGTGGTCGAACCATACGGTCAGGCCGCGCCACCGGCTCGCTTGCCCTGACCCGCACGACGATCGTACTGTTGCCAGGGCTGACCGACAGGGCATTGTCGACGTAGTTGTCGAGAATCTGCTCGGCGGCAGTGGTGACCGCCGAGACCAGCGCCACAGTCGGGCCCTCGTAGGTGATGGCGACGTCTGATTCTTGGGCGAGCGGTTGCCACTGCTCGACGCGTTCTCGAGCCATCGCGGCGAGGTCGACGGTCATGAGGGGCGACGGCTGCCCCTCGGTTCGACTGAGCAGCAGCAGTCCCTCCACGATCGAGCCGAGGCGGTCGGCCTCGGCCTCGGCGGCTGTGAGGCGAACGGCGGCTCCGGCCGGGTCGGTGGCTACCAAACTCGCGGCGCGTTCGAGCTTGAGGCGCAGGGCGGTGAGGGGTGTGCGCAGCTGGTGGGAGGCATCCGCTGCGAAGCGCCGTTGCTCCTGCAGCAGGGTGTCGAGCCGCTCGGCCATGCCGTTGAAGGAGCGGGAGAGGGAGCGAACCTCCGGGGCGCCACTCGACTCATCGGCCCGGGCGCTGAGATCCCCGCTCGAGAGTCGCTCGGTGGCGTCTTTCAGTAGCTTGAGGCGGCGTGTCACAGAGCTGGAGAAAATATAGCCGACGACGCCGGCGAGCAGCACGGTGGTCAGGGCGACTATTCCGAGTAGCCGGAGTTGATCGTTGACGGCATCGTTGACGACCTGTTCCGGATAGGTCAACCGCACCGCGCCGAAGACCTGATCACCGCTGAACACGGGCACGGTCACGTAGAGCAATTGCAGCTGGAGGGTTTCGGAATAGCGGCTGCCAGACATGATTTCTCCAGCCAGGGCTCCGGCGATCTCCGGACGTGACCCGTAGTCGTTGCCGATACTGGACTGGTCGTCGTCACTCGTGGCGACCGCCGTTCCGGCCGTGTTCACGATGACGACCCGGGCACCGCCAGCGTCACGATAAGTGCGGGCAAGACCGACGAGCGCGGCATCGTCGGCTGGTGCGCTTGATTCCAGAGCCTCCTCGCTACGCCCGGCCAGCACGAAAGCGTCGCGCTCAAGCGCCGTGACGATGCGATCGCGCTCTACGTTGCGCAGGTAATTACTCAGCGGAACGTCCTGAACGAGCAGCATGAGGAGCGTGACGGAAATGAAGGCCGCCATGAGCCGCCACTTCATGCGCTCGGCAGAGCGGGTTGCTCAAAACGAAAACCAACACCGCGCACGGACTGGATCCAGCCGGGGTCGCGCAGTTTCTTGCGGATAGCTGCGATGTGGGCGTCGAGCGTCTTGGTGGTTCCGTACCAGTTGGTATCCCAGACGTCGTGCAGGATATCGGCCCGGCGAAGTACGGCACCCGGTTCATCGGACAGATAGACGATCAGATCGAATTCCTTCGCTGTGAGATGCACCGGCTCGCCGTCGAGGAGCACTCGCTGGGCGCGGGTGTCGATCAGGAGGGGGCCGAAACGGCGCTCGGTGGAGGGCGGTGCATCCGCTTCGGGGGTGCCGGTGCGCCGCGACACCGCGCGAATGCGGGCAATCAGCTCACGCATGCCGAACGGTTTGACGACGTAGTCGTCGGCACCAATTTCGAGGGCGATCACCCGGTCCATTTCGTCGTCGCGTGCGCTGACGACAATGATCGGGAGCTGCTCCTGCGAGCGGATGGCGCGGCAGACGTCGGTGCCGTCCATGTCGGGTAGACCGAGATCGAGGAGAACGATGTCGGGACGAAACGAGGTGACGGCTGCCAATCCGGCGGCACCGGTGGTGACGTGCAGCGTCTCAAACTTGGCGTAGGCGAGTCCGTCGACCACGCCGTCGGCCACAGCAGCATCATCCTCAATAACAAGTACTCGCATGACCCTATTCTGGCCGCGCGGCGGGCGGCGTCCCACCTCGGCTCCATCGGAGGGGATTTCTTGGATAAACCTTGGATATTCGCCGGGCTGTTGTTTACCGACGTTTTTATAGGCTCGAATCATGAAATCAAAAACGATCATGGTGCTCTCGGTTGTCGGCGTACTCGGAACGGCTGGCGCGGCAATGGCCGTCAACTCGGACACCCTCTCAAGCACCCGGGTCGGGCTCGTCGGTCAGGCGACCACCGTTCTCGAACCGGTTTCCACGCCGAGCGCGCCAGCGACACCCGGGTCAGGTAGCTCACGACCCACTGCGCCCGTTGCGGCACCACCCATCGGTCCTGTCACGAGAACGACAGACCCGGCACCGACGGTTGTGCCCGCACCGAGTGCTCCCGTCGACGCAACGTCTGCAGGGTCTGGCGCTACCGGAGCCTACAACGACGACGACGACGATGACGAAGACGAGGATGACTCCTCCCACGACAGCGACGACAGCGACGACAGCGACGACAGCAACGACAGCAACGACAGCAACGACAGCAACGACAGCAACGACAGCGGCGACAGCGGCGACAGCGGCGAAGGCGACGATGACTAAGCGCCGCCGTCCGGCCAGACACGCGCGCAACGTTACCGGGGCGGTCAGCGCCCTAGCCCTCGTGGGCATGGTTACCGGATTTCAGATTGCTGCCGCGGCCAGTGAGGCTATCCCCACCCAGGCTGATGCGGTACCGACCGGAGTCGTAGCCACAGAGCCGGGAAGCGGTCCCATCGCCGCGGACCCGGCCGCCACGATCCCGGCTGTGCCAGCTCCCGAGGCCGCGCCCGCCGAGGCCGATCCGAACACGCCGGCTCCGGCGGCAGCGCCAGCAACGGTGCCAGCGGCCCCGGTCGCGGCGCCAGTCGCCCCGTCAGCGCCCGCCCCGGCACCCGCACCTGCGGACCCCGCACACGTCGCAGCCACGTCCGGCGGATCCGGCGGCTAGCGTGTCCGACCAATCGATCGCCCGTGACGCCGTGCGGGCCGTATTCACCGGAACAGGAACCCGGCCAGAGGCCCTCACTCGTCGTCGGAGCCTGATGGGGGGCAGCGCCGGAATTACGCTGGTCGGGGCATCCGTTGCCCTGCTCGATGCGACGTTCGCGCTCGCTGACTGCCTGGAGCAGCTGTGGAGTCGATTCGTCGACGACAGCGATATCACTCGATTGAACTGGGCTGAGGGGCGTGAGATTGAGGTTGATCAGCTAACCGTGCGCCTCATTCGTGCCATGCAGTCGGGCTTTGAGCTCACCCGGGGCGACTACGATCCCACGCTGCTGCCAGACCTGCTCGCGGCGGGCTATTCCGCGTCGACGGTTGACACCAGCAGGGTCACCCGGCTGCCTCTGACAGCCTGTTCGCCCGGCGACCTGGCCGGTATCCAGATTGAGGGAACAGCGGTTCGGCTGCCACTGGGCACGACGTTGGATGCCGGCGGCATCGGAAAGGGGCTCGCCGCCGACCTCGTTTGTGAACTTGCCATGAGCGAGGGAGCAGGGGGCGTGCTGACTGAAATCGGAGGCGATATTGCGGTCTCCGGACACGGTGCAGATGGTCAGGCCTGGCGGCTGGGAATTGAAGACCCCTTCGACCCGGCCAGCCACTCTTTCATCGTTCGCCTCGGCACCGGCGCCCTGGCGACATCGAGCCAGCGTAAACGGCGCTTCACGACGACCGCCGGTGAACATCACCACCTGCTCGACCCGCGCACACAGAACAGCGCGGCCACCACCATTCAAACCGTGTCGGTGATCGCTGCCACCGGCGCTCGCGCCGAAACCCTCACCAAGCCCGGATTTCTGCGCCCCACAGCGGAATATCTTGCCTGGCTGCCGACCGTCGGCGCCGCCGGCCTGGTCGTGGATCACACCGGCACCCTCGCGTCCTCCGAGAACTGGAACCGGTACCGATGAATGATCCACACCTCTGGTGGTACATTTCGCGCGCCAGTGCCATGATCGCCTGGGCGCTTATGACCGCCTCGGTGCTCTGGGGGATTTTGCTGTCAACCCGGATCATGCGTCGCGTCGACAACCCGGCCTGGTTGCAAGACCTGCACGGTTATCTGGGTGGAACTTCACTCGTGATGGTTGGCCTGCACATGGTGTCGCTCATGATGGACTCCTGGCTATCGTTTACCGCGGCAGAGGTACTCGTTCCCTTCGCGACGTCGTTCAAACCGCTGCCGGTTGCCCTCGGTATCCTCGCCTTCTACTTGCTGGTGGCCGTGCAGGGCTCCTCGCTGATGCGCAAGCGGCTGCCGCGCAGGTTCTGGAAAGGGTTGCACTACGCCAGCTATGGGGCGCTGCTCCTGGTGTCGTTCCACGCCGGGTTCACGGGGACCGATGTTGGATCCTTCTGGTACAAAATTGTCTCTCTCGGGCTCATCTCGGTGGCTGCGATCTCCGTGATCCTGCGCATCGTCGCCGGTAAGCGCGGCTCCCGTTCCACCCCTCGAATGGATGCCGACCCCGCCGTCACCCCGCTGCCGCCGACGATGCAGCCCATGGTTGTGGCCAGCGTTTCGGCCGTCGCCGCCGGGATCGTCGGCATCCGTTTAGAGCTTCCGGACAGCGGGATTCTCCCGATCTGGCAGCCGGGATCGCACGTCACGCTGCACCTGCCGAACGGCATGCAGAAGCAATACTCCCTCTGCGGTGATCCCGCCAGCCGTCATCAGTATGACGTGGCGGTCTTGCGCACCGCAGGGTCTGCGGGCGGGAGCGCGTGGATCCACGAGAATTTTGTTGTGGGGATGCGCCTTTCGGTTTCCGGGCCGATGAACCACTTTGAATTGGAACCGGCGGCCGACTATCTTTTCATCGCCGGCGGCATCGGCATAACTCCGATCAAGGCCATGATTGGATCTCTCCCCGCTGGGCGCGACTGGCGGCTCGTCTATGCCGGGCGCAGTCGAGAGACCATGGCCTTCGTGAGCGATCTCGAAACGCAGTACCCCGAGTGCGTGACCGTGCACGCGAGCGATGAAAACGTGGGCAGCCTCGACCTCGATACGGTTCTTGGCGCCTCGTCATTCAGCGCCACAGCCCAGGTCTACTGCTGTGGGCCGCAGTCGCTCATGGACGCGGTGGCGGCACGCGTGCCTGCAGCCCGACTGCACCTGGAACGGTTTGTTCCCCTGGCGCGGGAGGCCCGACCGGGCTCGCCGATTGAGGTTATTTGCCGCAAGAGCCGTCAGGAATTCACCGTGGCCGCCGACGAGAACCTGTTGGACTCCCTCGAAGCGCACGGGGTGCCTATTTTGGGCTCCTGCCGTAAGGGAATTTGCGGCACCTGTGAGGTGCGGGTGATCGAGGGAACCCCCGAGCACCTGGATTCGGTGCTCGACGACGTCGAGAAGAACTCGCTCGGCATCATGTACCCGTGCGTCTCCCGGTCGATGACCCCCTCCCTGGTTTTGAACATCTAGGGTCGCTTTCGCGGCCTGCGCTAACCGAAGGCTTCGACGACGGGGCGGAACTTCATCTTGGTCTCTGCCAGCTCGCGGTCCGGGTCGGAGTCCAGAACGATGCCACAGCCGGCGTAGGCCGTGATTGCGCCGCTCGGGGCCACCTGTGCGCAGCGCAGGGCGATCGCCCACTCGCCGTCGCCATCGGCGCCGACCCAGCCAACCGGACCGGCGTAGCGGCCCCGATCGAAGGGCTCTAGCTCGCGAATCCGCGCAAGAGCCTCGTTGGTGGGAGTGCCGGCAACCGCAGCTGTTGGGTGCAAAGCGGCGATCAGGTCGAGTGAGGTAGAACCGTCGCTCAGTGTCCCCTCCAGATCAGTCGCGAGGTGCCAGAGGTTGGGTAGCTTCACCGTGAATGGGATCTCGCTCGTGGCGAGCACCGAGGTGTGTGGTCGCAACGACTTGAGCACACTCTGCACGGCAAACTCGTGCTCATCGCCATCCTTCGACGAGGTGGCCAGGGCGAGGGCCGCCTCGCGGTCGTCCTCAGCATCCGCTCCCCGTGAGATCGTGCCGGCGAGCACGCGGGCGTTGACCGAACCATGGTCAGCGCGAATGAGTGTTTCCGGGCTTGACCCGATGAGGCCGTCGACCGCGTAGGTCCAACAGTCCGGGTAGCCGAGCGCGAGTCGGGTAATAGCGCGGCGTAGGTCCGACTCGGCCGGCACCCGACCGACCAGGTCGCGGGCCAGCACCACCTTATTGACCTGTTGCGCCCGAATGCTGTCAATTACCGAGCTGACGGCCGTGCGAAAGTCCTGCGGAGGCAACGCTCCGGGAAGCAGAGCGATGCGATACTCGTCGCCGAGGGGATGTAGCACGAGCGGGTTCTCTGGTGCGCTCTGACCGGTGGCCCAGATGCGGGTCACCCAGCACTGGCCGTCTTCGCGGCCGACGATAATCTCGGGCACGATCAGCACGCTGGTCTCGGCCGAGGATTCATCAAAGGCGAACGCACCGAACGCGAGCAGCCCGGTGCCCGTGCGGGCGAGCGGATCGGTCACGGTGGCCAACGCGACGACCTGTTTCCAGGTGGCGGCGGCATCCGTCATGCGGTTGGGGCCGAAAAATTCAAGCCGCAGTGCGCAACCGATGCCGGCCAGACCCTGGTTGCGACGCATCCAAAGTAGCGGAGTGCGGCCGTCGAGCAGCAGGATCAGTTGGCGGATATCAGCTATCGGGGAGGTTTCGACCGTCAAGGCCTGCACATTCACTTCTGTAGCCTACGCCTGCACCCGGACGGCCCGGCAACCGTGCAGGTTCGGCGGGCCTGCGCATCCTAGAATGATGGGGTGAATAGAGCAGACCTGAACAAACGGCCCGCGCAGGTGGCTGCCATGTTTGACGAGGTCGCCGCACACTATGACCGCACTAACGCGCTGCTGTCGGTTGGCAACGCGTCGCTCTGGCGCATTGCCACCACCAAGGCGGTTAATCCGCGGGCGGGCGAGCGCATTCTCGATATCGCTGCTGGAACCGGAACCTCCAGCGCCGCGCTCGCGCGTAGCGGAGCGCACGTCGTCGCTGCCGACTTCTCGGCCGGAATGATCGAAGTTGGCAAGGTCCGCCACGCGCAGAACGCCAACATCGAATTTGTGCAGGCCGACGCCACCGCCCTGCCCTTCAAGGACAACGAGTTCGACGCCGTCACGATTTCATTCGGACTGCGCAACGTGGTCGAACCAAAAAAGGCCCTGGCCGAGTTCTACCGGGTGACCAAGCCCGGCGGTCGCGTCGTCATCTGCGAGTTCTCCACTCCGCCGCTGTCGCTCGTGCGCCACAGCTACTTCGCCTACCTCAACCACGTCATGCCCCGGGTTGTGCGACTCGCCTCGTCGAACGCCGAAGCGTACGACTACCTGGGCGAGTCGATTGCAGCCTGGCCGACCCAGCCTGTGCTCAGCGGATGGTTGCGCTCAGCCGGATACTCCCAGGTCGCCTACCGCAACCTGACGCTCGGCATCGTTGCCCTGCACCGTGCCACCAAGTCCGCGGCATCCTGACCTTCCGATCAACTCGATAGGCTGACTTACGTGAAATCCAGAGCCCCCGTGATTCGACGCGCTGCGTCGGTGACCAGCCAGGCGGGTCTCGTCGATCGTATTTTTTCGACCTCCGGTGACCGGGGCCTGGCCGCGAACGTCGATGCCGGCATCGATCAGGTTGAGGCCGCCCTCATTGACGAGCTCGTCTACGCCAATGAAATTGCGACCGTCACCAGTCGATATTTGCTGAACGCTGGCGGCAAACGGGTGCGTCCGATGCTCGCACTCCTGACGGCGCATCTGGGTGACGGCGTGGCCCCCGACGTGATCACCGCGGCGACGGCCATCGAACTGACCCACCTCGCCTCGCTCTATCACGACGACGTTATGGACGACGCCGACACCCGTCGAGGCGTGCCGAGCGCACAGACCGTGTGGGGCAACTCGATTGCCATTCTCACCGGCGACCTGCTGTTCGCACGCGCCAGTCAACTGATGGCTCGGCTCGGCGAACGCGCCATCAAACTGCAGGCGACGACGTTCGAGCGTCTCGTACTCGGGCAGTTTCAGGAGACGGTCGGTCCGCGCGCCGACGAGGACCCGGTGGCGCATTACATCGAGGTGCTTGCCGGCAAGACCGGATCGCTGATCGCCGCGGCCGCTCAGGGCGGTGTCGTGTTCTCCAACGCCCCGGCCGAGTACGAGCAGCCCGTCGTGGACTTCGGCGAGAAGATCGGTGTGGCCTTTCAGCTCATTGACGATGTTCTCGATCTATCGCCGCAGCCCAAAGAGACCGGCAAGGTGCCGGGTACGGACCTTCGGGCCGGCGTCGTCACGCTTCCACTGCTTCGGTTGCGGGAACGCGCTGTGAACGACGGGGAATCCGCAGATCTGCTGCACCGGCTGGAACGCGACGTCATGTCCGCTGGTGCTGATCAGGGTGAGGCTGCAGACGCGGCGATCACCGCATTGCGCGAGCACGCTGTGACCTCCGAGACCCTCGCCGAGGCGCACGGCTGGGCCCGCGACGCGGTCGCTGCCCTGGCGCCGTTACCGAACGGTTCGGTCAAGAAAGCCCTCAGTCGATTTGCCGAGACCATCGTCGAGCGTTCCAGTTAGTACGAATCATGCAGTGGGGTACTCTCGCGCAGTAAGGAATTTTCCGTGACCAAATTGAGACTGGCCATCGTCGGCGCAGGGCCGGCCGGCATCTATGCCGCCGACATTCTGCTCAAAGCCGAGCGCAATTTTGAGGTCTCGATCGACTTATTCGACCACCTGCCGGCGCCCTACGGGCTGGTGCGTTACGGTGTCGCCCCCGACCATCCCCGCATCAAGGGCATCATCACCGCGCTCCGCGGCGTTCTGGACAGCGGTGACATTCGCGTGTTCGGCAACGTTCGATTCGGCGTGGACGTCACCCTCGACGACCTCAAGAAGCACTACAACGCGGTCATCTTCGCGACCGGCGCCGTGCAGGACGCTGACCTGAACATTCCGGGCGCGTCGCTGGAGGGTTCATACGGCGCGGCTGACTTCGTCAGCTGGTTCGATGGTCACCCTGATGTACCGCGCGCCTGGCCACTCGAAGCTCGCGAAATTGCCGTCATTGGCAACGGCAACGTGGCCCTCGACGTCTCCCGCATGCTCATCAAGCATGCCGATGACTTGCTGTCGACCGAGATCCCGCCGAACGTTTATGACGGTCTCAAAGTGTCACCGGTGACCGATGTGCACATTTTTGGACGCCGCGGGCCGACATCCGTCAAATTCACGCCGCTGGAACTGCGCGAAGTGGGCGAGCTGAACGACGTGGACATGATCGTCTACGACGAAGACTTCGACTACGACGATGCCGCGAAGGCCGCCGTGGCGAGCAACAAGCAGGTCTTCGTTATCGACAAGACGTTGAATCAGTGGCGGGCTCGCGAGACCGGCACGGCCAGCCGTCGCCTGCACCTGCACTTCTTCGCCAAGCCGGTCGAAATTGTCGACGACGGCAGCGGACGGGTGGGGGCGTTCCGTTGGGAGCGCACCCGACGGGATGGTGCCGGCGGGGTCGTCGGAACCGGAGAGATTCGCGAATTGCCGGTTCAGGCCGTTTACCGGGCCGTCGGCTACTTCGGCTCCGAGCTGCCCGATGTTCCCTTCGATAAGAAGCGCGGCATCATTCCCAACCGCGAGGGCCAGGTGTTGCGCCGCGATCCCTCCGCCGGCACCGGTGGGCTGTTCAACCAGCAGATGTACGGCGTCTACGCCACCGGGTGGATCAAGCGCGGACCGGTCGGCCTGATCGGCCACACCAAGTCGGATGCTATGGAGACGATCAAGCACCTCATCAACGACCTGGGCAATTGGTGGCAGCCGGAGTCGCCGTCAGAGGAGAGCATCGTGGAGTTGCTCGATGCGCGCGGCGTAAAATACACCGGGCTTGACGGCTGGCACAACCTCGACCAGCACGAGCTCGGGCTCGGGGAGGCCGTCGGTCGCACGCGCATCAAGGTCGTCGACCGAGATGAAATGGTCACCGTCTCCCGAGCCGACTAGCCGCGCCTGTCGGGGCGGCGAGCCCGCCGGTCTCCCCTGCCTGTGCCTGTGCCTGTGCGTGTGCGTTCGGGGCCCGGGCCCCGAACGTGGGCCCAGTTTATAGACTGGGCCCACGTTCATAAGGTGGGCCCGGAGACTTTGGCCGTGCGTCCCGACGCCGGGCGGCTAGCGGAAGTTCGTGAACTGCAGGGCCACATCGAGGTCCTTGCCCTTGAGCAGCGCCATCACGGCCTGCAGGTCGTCGCGGCTCTTTGAGCTGACCCGCAGTTCGTCTCCCTGAATCTGGCTCTTCACGCCCTTGGGGCCCTCGTCGCGAATGATCTTGCTGATCTTCTTCGCGTTCTCTTGGTCGATGCCCGCCTTCATCGATGTCTCTATGCGATATTCCTTACCGGAGGCATACGGCTCGCCGGCGTCGAGGCTGCGCAGGGAGATGCCGCGCTTGATCAGCTTGGACTCGAACACCTCAAGGATCGCTTTAACGCGCTCCTCGGTGTTGGCCTTCATGAGAACTTTTTCACCGCTCATCGCGATCGAGGCGCCTACGTTCTTGAAGTCGTAGCGTTGGGCGACTTCCTTGTGCGCCTGATTGAGGGCGTTGTCGACCTCCATCGGGTCGACCTTGCTGACGATGTCGAATGTTGAATCTGCCATGCCTCCATGGTATCCGACGCACTCCGTCGACCAGCATGGGCGGGCCGGCCGCCGGGTAGCCGACGTGTCTCCGCGGCGACTCGGCACCCGCTGATTTCTCGGTGAGGCGTTTCGTCTTGTATTGTTAACTCCGCGTCTCCGGTCAAGTGTCTACACCTGGTCGGGAGCGACTGGCGAGTTACCCAAGCGGCCAAAGGGATCTGACTGTAAATCAGACGGCGTAGCCTTCGTGAGTTCGAACCTCGCACTCGCCACCAGCACTAAAACAGGCAGGCCAGTGGGCCTGCCTGTTTTAGTTAAGACAGCTGCCTGTAGCGTGAGGGCATGACGCATCCTGCCCCGACCGAGCTGCTTGACCTCGCACGCACCGTTGCCCTTACCGCTGGTGCGCTCGCCCATCGTCGACGCGCCGAGGGGGTCGAGATTGCTGCTTCGAAGTCGTCGCCCGAAGATATCGTCACCGCGGCCGACCGCGAGGTTGAACTGCACATTCGCGAACTTCTTGCCGACGCGCGCCCAAACGACGGGTTTTTTGGCGAAGAATCCGACGCGACCGGCGGCACGAGCGGGCTCACCTGGGTGGTTGACCCCATCGACGGCACCGTCAACTATCTCTACGGCATTCCGTTCTATGCCGTCAGCATCGCGGTCGTGCAGGGCGACCCCGATCCGGCCAGCTGGAACGCGCTCGCTGGCGCCGTCGTCAACCCCACCCTCGGTGAGGTGTTCACCGCATCGGAGGGGTCGGGCGCCTGGCTGGGCGATCAGCGTCTGCACGTGAACCACAACGTGCCGCTGGCATTGGCGCTGGCTGGCACGGGTTTCGGCTACGAGGCGACTCGGCGGGTGTGGCAGGCGAATATCCTGGGCGGTCTGATTGGCCAGGTGCGGGATATCCGTCGCATTGGTTCGGCGGCACTAGACCTGTGCTCGGTCGCGTGCGGGCGCCTCGACCTCTATTTCGAACGCGGACTTAACCCGTGGGACCACGCCGCGGGGGCCTTGATCGCCCGAGAAGCCGGTGCCCGGGTCGGCGCTCTACAAGCGGATGCCGAGGGCCGCGATCTGCTCATTGCCGCCGCTCCCGGCCTCTACGAGCAGTTCGAACCGGTGCTCGCTGGCCTCCTCGAATGTTTTCCATTCGACGCAGAAGTCCGATAAAACGGCGCCCATTTACCCCGTTTGGGTGAGATGGGTAGCGTTCTTCAGATATTCTCAGGGTTCCGCGTTATGTTTAATCAATTCGTTATATTGGCCTGTCGTCATTTTGGCGTTATCCAGTGCGAGAACCGATTCCGTCCGCCACGCCGAAAGCTGCACTTTGTCCCGTCATACTCCATGTTCAGGCGCTCCTATGTCTGGCGAGGGTGACGGCACCGATTTTCCCCCAGTGACTCCAGCCCCCCTCACCCGTCGCGAACTGCGCCAGCGCGAGCGGGCGGCTGCGTCTGGTTCGGTTTCGGTGAACGAGGGCGCCGCTGACGTCGTGCGACTCAGCGCCGCTGAGAACTTGATCGTGGCCGCTGAGCTGTCCGAACCTGACCTAGACCCGGCTGCGGTATCCGACATCGACGGCACGGCCGTGGCCGCACCGCTCGTGGACACTGAGCCCACAGACTACGAGAAGTTGTTTGTTCCCGGCGTGACTCAGACGATCCCGACGGTGATTCCCTCCATCGGTGACCGGCCTCGTCGCCGCCAGCGCATCGAGCACAAGCCCGGGGAGACCTTCGCCCCCGCGCGCCATTTCGTTCCGGCCCAGTCGCTGCCCCAGCGGACCTCGCGTGCACGTCCCGTCGCCAGTACGATGCGTAGGCGTGCGGCGAAGGGCGCCTCCATTCTCGCAATGTCGTTCGTGGCCCTCATGGCCGTGGCTACGTCGATTCCCGCGGAGGCGTTATTGTCCGCACGGGACGTGCAGGCATCAGCTGTGGAATCTCAGCGGGTGCCGTCGGCCGATGAAGCGCAGAGCATGGATATGGCTGGTAGCGACACCGTCACCGTCGAGCGCGACGGCTACGAGTCCAGCACCATTGCCGAGGTTGCCGCGGCGAGCGGTATCCGTCTGGAAGACACTTTCACCAACAACCCGAACGGCACCATCCAGTGGCCGTTCGCCGTTGGGGTGCACATCAATAGCCACTTCGGCATACGCCATTGCGCCGGCTGTTCCGTGAACCACGGCGGCCAGGACTTCAACCCCGGCGTCGGGGCACCGATCCAGGCCGTCTCCGACGGTGTAGTCAGCTACGCCGAAGATGGCGAAGCCAGCCTCGGCGTGCACATGATGATCGACCACATGATCAACGGCGAGCTCGTCACGAGTGTGTACGCACACATGATTCACGGCTCGATGCTCTTCAAGGAGGGCGACGTGGTCAAAGTCGGCCAGGTCATCGGCAAGACCGGCAGTACTGGAATGTCGACCGGACCACACCTGCACTTCGAGATTCGCGAGGGTGGCATCACCGGCACCAAGGTTGACCCGCTCGTCTGGCTGTACGCCAACACGAACTAGACGCGTTGGTCGAACGGGTCGAGACCATGTCCCGGTGAATTGGCGGGGTCGTGTGGGTGTGCCGGTCGGCAGCGCTCGCGTTCTCTCTGCTCGACCGGCTTTCTCGGCCCCGACTTTTTGAGCGGGGACCGATCAGGTATGCGCTAGGCGCGCAGCCATACGGTCGCGTCGCCATGCAGGGTGCGACCGGTCAGCGCTTCGCTGACCAGCAGCACCTCGCCGGCCGGCAGCTCAATGGATGCCGCGCCCGTGTTGGCCACGATGATCACGTCACCGTTGCGAAACGCGACCACCTCGGGCTCGAAACCATCAAGCCAGGCGACGGTTCCCGCGGCCAGGCTGTACGCCCGACGCAGGCGTAGCGCGAGCTTGTACAGCTCGAGCGTCGAGCCGGGCACGTCGACTTGCTGGTCCCGGGCAAGGTCGACCCAGTCCGCCGGTTGCGGCAGCCAGCTCTTGCCGCTGGTGCTGAACCCGAACGACTCGCTGTCGGCTTCCCACGGAATCGGCACGCGGCATCCGTCTCGCCCGTAGCGTTCGCCGTTGGTGCGAAACCAGGTCGGGTCTTCGCGAGCATGGTCGGGCAGGTCGACGGCCTCGGGCAGGCCGAGCTCCTCGCCCTGATAAAGATAGCTTGATCCGGGCAGCGACAGCATGAGTGCGGTCGCGGCCCGGGCCCGGCGCAGGCCGAGGGCAGTATCGGGCAGGCCGACCGTCTTCGGGCCGATTCCATGGCCCTGCAGGTTGTCACCGGTGAGGGCGAGGCGAGAGGCGTGGCGCACGACGTCGTGGTTGGAGAGCACCCAGGTGCTCGGCGCACCGACGTTGCCGAACGCTTCGAGGGACTCGTCGATGACGCCCTTGAGCAACGGGCCACTCCACGGAGTTTCCAGATAGGCAAAGTTGAATGCCTGGTGCATCTCGTCGGGACGTACCCATTTGGCCATCTGGCTGAGGGGATCGACCCAGGCTTCGGCAGCGAGCACGCGATCTCCGGGGTATTCGGCGAGAACGCTGTGCCAGTCCCGGTAAATCTCATGCACGCCATCCTGCGCCCAGTACGGGGCGGTCAGCGGGGTCTCGGCAGCGATTCCCGGTTCGAGAGCGGATGCCGGGCCCCCGCCCATGCTGCCGCCCTCCGCGGGCGGCGTGTAGTCGGGCAGGCCGGGAGCCTTGATCATGCCGTGGGCGACATCCACGCGAAAACCGTCGACACCGCGGTCGAGCCAGAAGCGCAGTACCGTGCGGAATTGCTCCCGTACCCACTCGCTCTCCCAGTCGAAGTCGGGCTGGCTACTGTCGAACAGGTGCAGGTACCACTGGCCGGGTGTGCCGTCGGGGTCGGTCGTGCGGGTCCAGGCTCGGCCACCGAAGACGGATTCCCAGTTGTTCGGGGGTAGCTCTCCGTGCTTGCCTTTGCCGTCACGGAACGTATAACGGGCGCGTTCTTCGCTGCCCGGGCCGGAGGCCAAGGCGGCCTGGAACCAGCCATGGTCGCTCGAGGAGTGATTGGGCACAATATCGACGATGACCCGGATTCCAAGGTCGTGGGCAGAGCGCTGCAAAATTTCGAAGTCGTCGAGTGTGCCGAACAGGGGGTCGACGTTGCAGTAGTCGGAAACGTCGTAGCCGGCGTCGCGCTGTGGCGAGGTGTAGAACGGAGAGAGCCAGATGGCGTCGATGCCGAGGTCTTTGAGCTGGGGTAGTCGGGCGCTGATGCCGGCCAGGTCTCCCATGCCATCACCATTGGCGTCGGCGAATGAGCGTGGGTAAATTTGATAGATAACGGCCGTGCGCCACCATTCGGTGCCAGAGGTCAGTTCGGTGCCAGTCATCCTAAAATGCTACGGCATCGCCGAGACATGCCTGTAGCGTGGGAAGTGGTCTGGAGCCCGCTGTCGGGGTGATAAAGTTTCTAGGTTGCCAAAAACGCGGCAGTGCTCCTGTTTTTGGTTGCTCTGCCCCCTTAGCTCATTGGTAGAGCACTTCCTTGGTAAGGAAGAGGTAGTGGGTCCGATTCCCACAGGGGGCTCAGGCTTGGAAGCGAACAGCCGACAAGTCGCGGCGGGGTAGCTCAGTTGGTTAGAGCACACGGCTCATAATCGTGGTGTCGCGGGTTCAATTCCCGCTCCCGCTACA
>JBBRBV010000055.1:0-18281 GCA_038205545.1 Actinomycetales bacterium | reverse complement strand
TATAGCGAGAGGGAAACGCCCGGTCACATTCCGAACCCGGAAGCTAAGACTCTCAGCGCTGATGGTACTGCAGGGGGGACCCTGTGGGAGAGTAAGACACCGCCGGACTTAACTTAGCAACACCGTAATAGCCACCCTTCGGGGGGGCGATTTTGCGTTAACCACTCGTTCCCAGGACGACGAACCACACGCTGGTCGAGCCCGTCGAGACCACAACGGACATCGCCACGGTCTCGACAGGCTCGACCAGCGGTGGTCTCGACAGGCTCGACCAGCGGTGGTCTCGAGGGGCTCGACCAGCGGTGGTCTCGACACGCTCGACCAACGGATGGTCTACTTCGGCGGGATCAGTAGGGCGTCGACGGGCTCGACCAGCGGGCGGCAGGCCTCAGAATTATGCGTAAAGGTTTAGGCTTGGTATGTCTGTCGAAATGTCAGACTAATTACACAGGAGATACAGTGAGCCCTTCAGGACCCCGCGACGGCGATTCCCGTAACAACGGTCAGGATGACCGTCGTTCGAACCAGAGCGGCCGACCCTCGAACGGGCGCCCTTCCGGCGGCCGCGATGGCGCCAAGCCGCCGTACCGCGGCAACTCTGACCGTCCGGCCCAGGGTGGTGAGCGTCCGCCGTACCGTGGCAACTCCGATCGTCCACAGCGCGATGGTGAGCGTCCGCCGTACCGGGGCAACTCCGACCGTCCCTCCGGCAGTAACGATCGGACTCCGTACCGTGGCAACTCCGATCGTCCTGCTCAGGGTGAGCGTCCGCCGTACCGTGGCAACTCCGATCGTCCTGCTCAGGGCGGAGAGCGAAAGCCGTGGGCGAAGGATGGCGCACGTCCCGAGCGCAGTGACCGGCCGCGCAGTGACCGGCCGCGCAGTGACCGGCCGCGTAGTGACCGGCCCAGCAGTGACCGGCCGCTCAGCGACAACGACAGTAAGCCCTGGACCCAGCGTGGCGGTTCACCGAACCGTGCCGGAGCCCCGCGCGTCGATGCCGGCAAGAAGCTGTGGACCCGCGACGGCGCTCCGGCTCGTAACGACCGCGATGCCCGCGTCGTCGAAGAGGAGATGACCGAGGAGCAGCGCATGCAGCGTGAGCTGCGTTCCGTGCGTCCGCGCCACGACGACCCAGAACTTCCCGACGACATTTCGGGCAACGACCTTGACCGCATCGCGCGCAACGAGCTCAAGACCCTGACCAAGGAGAATGCCGAAACCGTAGGTCGCCACCTTGCGATGGCCGCTCGCGTCATCGACGAAGACCCGCAGTTGGCCCACCGTCACGTGATGAGCGCCGCCCGTCGGGCCGGCCGCATCGGCGTAGTGCGGGAGAGCCTTGCGATCACCGCGTACGCCACCGGCGACTTCGCCCTGGCGCTGCGCGAACTGCGCACCTACCGTCGCATCTCGGGCTCAAACGACCAGTTACCACTCATGGTCGACAGCGAACGCGGTGTCGGTCGCCCGGACCGCGCCCTCGAGCTCGGTCGTTCGGTCGACCGCAGCACATTGCCTCCCGCCGTACAGGTTGGCCTCGCCATCGCCATGTCGGGTGCTCGCCTTGACCTCGGCGAAACGGATGCAGCGCTCGTCGAGCTCGAAATTCCTCAGCTCAATCCCAATACGGCGTTCTCCTACAGCCCCGAGCTGTTCGCTGCGTACGCAGAGGTGCTGACCGAACTCGGCCGCGAGGACGAAGCGGACGAATGGCTCGAGCGGGCCTCCCGCGCCGATGCCGCGCTCGGAGCCTCTGGTGACGGTGACGAAACAATCGAAATCCAGGAAATGGAAGAGGACGATGACGACGCCCTCGCGTACTTCGCCGCTGACGCTGGCGATGACGTCGCTGACGCGGACAAGGAAGAGACCGTGGATGCTGGCGCTGCTGCGCGAGCCGTTGCCGCAGCCGGGCTCGGCACAGTTCAAGCAGCTGCTGGCGAGGTCGAGGGTATCAACGCCGATGACGCCAGTGACGCCGATGGCATAGTAAACGAATCGGCAGACACCGCTGAGGTGGATGACGCCGCAGACGAGGCGCAGGTCGACGCGACACCCGCCGAGGCTGACGCTGCGGCATCCGTTTCACACGAAGAGACGGGGCCGGATGCTGCAGCGCCGAAAGCCTGAGTCGGCGACGCCGTTAGCCGGCGTTGACGTTCTGCTGGCTGATCTCGACGGTGTGGTGTACGCAGGCCCGGCGGCGATTCCCCTCGCCATCGAAAGCCTGAACCGCGCCGCCGAGACCATGCGCGTGGGCTATATCACCAACAACGCTTCGCGAACGGACCAATCGGTCGCCGACCACCTCACCCAGCTCGGACTGAGCGTGACGGCAGCGGATGTCGTTACCTCCCCCCAGGCAGCCGTGCGGCTGCTGGCAGAGCAAGTGGTACCCGGCGCGAGCATCCTTGTTATTGGTGGCGATGGGCTCGTCGACGAGGTCGTCAAGGCCGGATTCGTGGTGACCAGGTCGGCGGACGACAAGCCCGCCGCCGTCATTCAGGGCTTTTCGCCGGAGATTGGCTGGGTACACCTGGCCGAAGCCGCGTTCGCGCTGAATGCCGACGGTGTGGGCACCGGCATCCCGTGGATCGCAACCAACATGGACTGGACCATTCCGGTGGCCCGCGGCATCGCACCCGGCAATGGCACGCTCGTCTCCGCCGTGCACACGGCCGTTGGTCGGCTGCCGCTCGTGGCCGGCAAACCAGAAGCGGCCATCTTTGTGGAGGCCACGCGACGCTTCAGCGCCCAGAATGCGCTCTTCATCGGTGACCGCCTCGACACTGACATTCTGGGAGCCAACCGTGCCGGAATTCCTGCCGTGCTTGTGCTCACCGGCATCGACCGGGCCAAGCAAGCCCTCGCCGCTGACAAGGACTCCCGGCCCGCTTTCATTATTCAGAACCTGCAACAGCTGCACGAGCCCTACCCGCAGACCGTCTTCTCCAAAGACGGATCTACGGCCACGGTGAACGGCGCGAGCGTGCGCATCAACGGAAACGATGTGCACATCATCAAAGACGGCGACGGCGGAATCAACCTGCTGCGTGCTGCGTGCGCTGCAATCTACCGTTCTGGGCGGGCGATCTACGGGCTCAACGTTCCGGAGCGACTGTATCTCACGCAGTAGCCTAGACAGTGTGAATCCCGAGCCCGTCATGCCCGAACCCGCACCGGTTGATCTGGCCGCGCCACTGGCCGACATTGAGGCCCAGCCCCTCGAACAGCGTGCTGAGGCGTTCTCTGAGTTGCATGAGCGCCTGCGCGAACAACTCGAAGACGCCGATTCCGACGTGACAAACGGCCAGGCATGACCGGCGACCGCCTTCCCGGCGCCGATACCCGACACGACCCGGAAGCAGACCTACCCATGCTTGAGCCTCTGAACGACGCAGACCGGAACGACGCAGATCCCGCCGATGCCGCGCTCAACGACGCTGCCCGGCTGGATGGCCCTCCAGAACGGATGCCCGCCACCCGGCTGGACGCCGCGCTGGCCGATCGCGGGCTGGTTCGCTCCCGAACCGTCGCTGCCAAAATGATCGCTGACGGCCTCGTCACGGTCAACGGTCTCCCCGTCGTGAAGGCCAGCACCAAAGTGGCAATGGACGCCGTTCTCGAGGTCGCCGCGACCGACCACTATGTCAGCCGGGGCGCCCATAAGCTTAACGCCGCCCTCGATGCTTTCAATCTCAGCGTCACCGACCGCACGGCGCTGGACGCTGGCGCGAGCACCGGCGGTTTCAGTCAGGTGCTGCTCGAACGTGGCGCCGCCCAGGTCATCGCCGCCGATGTGGGCCACGACCAGCTTGCCGCGCAATTGAAGACCGAGCCGCGGTTGAAGCTGGTCGAGGGCTACAACATCCGCTATGCGACGCCGGAAACGCTTGCCGGGGCATCCGGAGTCGACACTCGACCCGACCTCGTCGTGGCCGACCTGTCATTTATCTCCCTCACCACCGTGCTGCCCGCCCTCGTGACCACGGCCGCCCCGGGCGCCGACTTCGTGCTGCTGATCAAACCGCAGTTCGAGGTGGGCCGAGGCGGTATTCGTGAGGGCATCGTGCACGATAAAGGCCTCCGCTCGGACTCCGTGGCTGGTGTTCTCTGGGCCGGCTGGGACCTCGGCTTGAAAACCTGCGGCGTGATCGCCTCGCCCATCGTGGGGGCGGCCGGGAATCACGAGTATCTGTGCTGGATGAGCGCCACGGGCGGTACAAATCCGACAGAATGGATGGACCGGATCGAAGCACTGGTGGGAGCGTGACGAGTTGAGCGACACCGCACGGTATTTTTTGATCGTGGCGCATACCGGTCGAGCGGACTCCCTTGAGGCCGCCGCGACGGTCTGCAAACAGCTCATCGCCAGCGCTACGGTGCCGGTTCTCGCCGTGGACGAACGTGCCGACCTGCTCGCCTCGTCACCCGAGCTCAACGGTCACATCGCCGTTCTCGGCGAGGGCGTATCTACCGCCGACCTGGAACTGGTCATCGTACTTGGGGGCGACGGCACCATTCTGCGCTCAGCCGAACTCGTGCGCGGATGCTCGGCACCGCTGCTGGGCATCAATCTGGGCCACGTCGGATTTCTCGCCGAGAGCGAGCGTGACGACCTCGGTGAGGCCGTGCGCCGCGCGCTGGGGGGCGACTACGAGGTCGAAGAACGCCTCGCCCTGTCGGTGAGGGTCAAAGTCGCCGACGAGGTGGTGTACGAAACCTGGGCCCTCAACGAGGTCACCGTCGAAAAGGCCAGCCGCGAACGGATGATCGAGGTCGTCGTCGAGGTCGACGGGCGCCCGCTGTCGTCGTTCGGTTGCGACGGTGTTGTGCTCTCCACCCCGACCGGCTCGACCGCCTATTCGTTTTCCGCCGGCGGCCCGATCGTCTGGCCCGGGGTCGAAGCGTTGCTGTTGGTTCCGCTCAGCGCCCACGCCCTATTTGCCCGGCCGCTCGTGGTCGGCCCCGATTCATCACTCGTCGTCGAGGTGCTCTCGCGCACCGGCGCCCGCGCTGTGCTGTGCGCTGATGGCCGCCGCACCCAAGATCTGCCCACCGGCGCCCGCGTGATCGTTCGTCGCTCCGCTGTTCCGGTGCGCCTGGCACGCTTGCACATCGGTCCGTTCACCGACCGTCTGGTCAACAAATTCAACCTGCCGGTCACCGGCTGGCGCGGTCCGGTCGGCCGCGAATGATCGTGCCAGTTTGCACCGACCGAGGCTGCGAATGATCGACGAGCTGTTCATTCGCGATCTCGGCGTCATCGCCGAGGCCACTTTGCCGCTCGGCCCCGGGTTCACCGCCGTCACCGGCGAAACCGGCGCCGGTAAGACCATGGTGGTCACCGCCCTCGGACTGCTGCTCGGCGATCGAGCAGATGCCGGCACCGTGCGCCAGGGACAGGCACAGAGTTTCGTGCAGGGTCGCTGGGTTATCGACCCCGCGAGCACCGTGGCGGAGCGGGTTCGCGATGCCGGGGGAGACCTTGATGGCCCCGAACTCATTCTCGGACGCTCTGTTTCGAGCGAAGGGCGCAGTCGAGCGGTCGTCGGTGGCCGCGGCGCGCCAGCGAGCGTGCTCAGCGACCTGCGCAACGACCTCGTCGTCGTTCACGGCCAGAGCGACCAGGTGCGCCTGCGCTCCGCTGCCGCTCAGCGCGACGCCCTCGACCGGTTCGCCGGCCCCGACCTCGCCAGCGTGCTTGGCGACTACCAGCACGCCTTCCACCGGTGGCAGGCCAACCGGGCGGACCTCGACCGGCTCCAGACCGCACAGGATCTGCGTGCCCGCGAGGCGGACGACCTGCGGGCCGCAATCGCCGAGATTGAGACAGTCGCTCCGCAACACGGCGAGGACGCCGAGCTTGGTGAACGCGCCGAACGCCTCGGCAACCTCGAAGAACTGCGCCTGGCCGGCGAACACGCCCGCCAGCTCATCTCTGCCGAAGAGAATCCCGACGACGTGCCCGACGTCGTGGCCTTACTCGAAAGCGCCCGGCGGGCCCTTGACCGGGTGGCCGCGCACGATGTGGCCCTTCCGCCGCTCGTTGCCTCCATCGCCAACGTCGGCTTTATTGTCAACGATATCGCGGCCGAGCTGTCCAGCTACCTGGCCGGCCTCGACGCCGACGGAGCCCGCGAACTCGAAATCGTGCAGGAACGCCGGGCTGAACTCAGCATTCTTGCCCGCAAATATCCGGGTGGCCTTGAGGAGGCCATCGAGTTTCAAGGCACCGGCAGCACCCGACTACTTGAGCTTGATTCCGACTCCGACCGCATCGAAGAACTCACCATCGAAGCGGATTCCGACCACCAGCTGGTCACCGAGCTCGCCGCCAGCCTCACCGCGCTGCGCGCAGCGGCAGCGGTGCAGCTCGGTGCCCGGGTCACCAACGAGCTCGGCGCGCTCGCGATGCCGGACGCCGTTCTTCTCGTGGAGGTCGAAGCGGCACCGGAGTTCACCGTCACCGGCAGCGACCTCGTGCGCCTGCTGTTGCAGCCGCACGTCGGCGCCGAACCGAGAGCACTCGCGCGCGGGGCATCCGGTGGCGAACTGTCTCGGGTCATGCTGGCCATCGAGGTCGTCATCAACGCGACCGACCCGGTCCCCACCTTTGTCTTCGACGAAATCGATGCCGGCGTTGGCGGAGCCGCCGCGATTGAAATCGGCCGCCGACTCGCCCGACTTGCCGAAACGGCGCAGGTGATCGTGGTCACCCACCTCGCCCAGGTTGCCGCGTTCGCCGGTAACCACCTCAGCGTCGTCAAAGACAGCGACGGATCCGTCACCGCCTCGAGCGTGCGCCAGCTGCGCGGCGACGATCGTGCCGCCGAAATGGCCCGCCTACTCTCGGGGCTGCCTGACTCCACGAGCGGCCTCGACCATGCCCGGGAGCTGCTCGACCTTGCGCAGCCCTCACCGATCAAACGTCCACCGAAGAGTGAGTGACAGAATCAAAGTGATAGCATTGAAGCCCGTGGTGGAAAATATAAACGCGGACAGATCAGATGGCCAAAACCCTCAGGGCACGACGAAGCACATTTTTGTGACCGGAGGTGTGGTCTCCTCGCTTGGTAAGGGTTTGACGGCCGCCAGCCTCGGCAACCTGCTCACTGCACGGGGCCTTCGGGTTGTCATGCAGAAGCTTGACCCCTATCTCAACGTTGACCCTGGAACGATGAACCCGTTCCAGCACGGCGAGGTCTTCGTAACCGACGACGGTGCCGAAACTGACCTCGATATCGGGCATTACGAACGTTTTCTCGACATCAACCTCGGCCAGTCGGCCAACGTGACCACCGGGCAGATCTACTCGCAGGTCATCGCCAAGGAACGTCGCGGTGAATACCTCGGCGATACCGTGCAGGTCATTCCGCACATCACCGACGAGATCAAGCGTCGCATGCGCCTGCAAGCGAGCGATGAGGTGCGCCCCGACGTGATCATCACCGAGGTCGGTGGCACCGTCGGTGACATCGAGAGCCAGCCCTTCCTCGAAGCAGCCCGCCAGGTGCGCCACGAACTCGGCCGCGGCAACGTCTTCTTTGTGCACGTCTCCCTCGTGCCGTTCCTCGGTGCGGCTGGCGAACAGAAGACCAAGCCGACCCAGCACTCCGTTGCCACCCTGCGCTCGATCGGTATCCAGCCCGATGCCCTCGTGCTGCGCAGCGACCGGCCGGTGTCCGAGTCGAACAAGCGCAAGATCGCGCTCATGTGCGACGTCGACGAAGACGCGGTCGTCAACGCGGTCGACGTGGCATCGATCTATGAGATCCCCACCATGCTGCACGACCAGGGCCTCGACAAGTACATCGCGAACGCTCTCGGCCTTGTGACCGCCTCCGTGGATTGGACCGCCTGGGAGAACCTGCTGGAAGCGGTTCGCCATCCCAAGCACGAGGTCACCATCGGTCTGGTCGGCAAATACATCGACCTGCCGGATGCCTACCTCTCGGTTACCGAGGCGCTGCGAGCCGGCGGATTCGCCAACCAGGCCAGGGTCAAAATCGTCTGGATCGGTTCCGACGATTGCGAAACCGACGAGGGCGCCGCGCGTCTGCTCGGCGAACTCGACGGGATCTGCGTGCCCGGTGGCTTCGGAATCCGCGGAATCGAGGGCAAGCTCGGCGCCCTCAAATTTGCCCGCGAAAACGGCATCCCCGTGCTCGGTCTGTGCCTCGGGCTGCAGTGCATGGTCATCGAATACGCCCGCAACAAGGCCAACCTGCCCGGTGCCTCCTCGAGCGAATTCGATCCGGAAACCGAATTTCCGGTCATCGCGACCATGGAAGAGCAGGTCGAGATCATCGCCGGCGGAGATCTCGGCGGAACCATGCGCCTCGGCCTCTACCCGGCGACCCTCGCCGAGGGATCGCTCGTTGCCGAGCTGTACGGCGCGAAATCCGCTTCCGAACGTCACCGTCACCGCTACGAGGTCAACAACACCTTCCGTGACCAGATCGCTCTGGCTGGCCTGTGGTTCTCCGGTACCTCGCCCGACCGCCACCTGGTCGAGTACGTCGAGCTCAAGCGCGAGGAGCACCCGTTCTACGTGGGCACGCAGTCTCACCCGGAGCTGCGGTCGCGGCCGAACCATGCGCATCCGCTGTTTCGCGGTTTGATCAAGGCCGCGCTCGATCGCCAGCAGTCCAGCCGGTTGTTCGAGGTGAAAGAAGAGCTCAGTGCCTGAAGCCCTGCAGGACGACGTCGTTCCGGTCGCGGTGACCGCAAGCGATGTCGTCTATGACGGCGCTATCTGGAACGTGCGACGGGACTCGTTCGCGTACAACGGTGCGAGCATCACTCGGGAGTACATCGATCACCCCGGTGCGGTTGCCGTGCTCGCCCTCGACGAGCACGACCGCGTGTTGTTGATCAAGCAGTACCGGCACCCGACCGGTCTGCGTGGCTGGGAATTGCCGGCCGGTCTTCTCGACGTAACCGGTGAGAATGCCGTTGTCGGAGCCCAGCGCGAGCTGGCTGAAGAAGCGGATGTCGTCGCCACCGAGTGGGCGCTGCTCACCGAGTTCTACACCACGCCCGGCGGCAGCAACGAAGCGATTCGGGTGTACCTTGCCCGCGATATAGCCACGGTGGCCGCGTTCGATCGCACCGATGAAGAAGCTGACATCGAGCTGCGATGGGTGCCGCTCGACGAGTGCGTCGACGCGGTGCTGGCTCGGCGGGTGGAGAATCCGATCCTGGCGCTCGGCGTTCTCGCGGCAAGCGCGAGCCGTGCACGTGGGTGGAGCACGCTCGCGCCGGCGGACCTTCCGTGGCCGCGACATCCGCTCAACCGGCACATTCCGGCCTGAGAGCGACCGACCCGGACATGTCCAGGACTGCGACCGTGGAGACGATGGTGCACACCTACCTAAGGCACGTGGCGGTGGAGCGGGGGCTCGCCGCGAACACCGTCGCCGCCTACCGCCGCGACCTGGGGCTGTATGTTGACTGGCTCGCGGCCGATACCGCCTCCGAGGAGGCCCCGCAGGCACCGCAGACGACGGAGGCACCGCCGCGACCGATTACGGATCTGGGAACCGTCACTCGGCAGCATATTTCGGCATTCGTGCAGTACCTGGGCCTGCGGCCGGAATCACCAATGACGGCCGCCTCGATTGCCCGCATCCTCTCGTCCGTGCGCGGGTTCCACCGCTTTCTACTGGAGGAGGGCCTGGTCGACACGGATGTCGCGCACGACAGCAAACCACCCAAACTCGCCCTGCGCCTGCCCAAGGCAATCTCGATCGAACAGGTCGCCGCGCTGCTCGCGGCCACCGACGGTGACGACGTGCAGCGCCTGCGTGACAAGGCTCTGCTCGAATTGCTCTACGCGACCGGTGGCCGGGTGAGCGAGGTGGTCAACCTCAACGTCGACGACGTGCTCGTGGAAGTATTCGACTCGGTGCGCCTCACCGGCAAGGGCGATAAGCAACGCATCGTGCCGGTGGGGAGTTTCGCGCGCGCCGCGGTGTCGGACTACCTCGTGCGCGCCCGGCCGACCCTGTCGGCCCGCGGCCGGGCGACGCCGGCGCTGTTCCTCGGGCTCCGCGGGCAACGGGTCAGCCGGCAGAACGCCTGGCTGATCATTCGCGCTGCCGCCGAACGTGCCGGACTCACCGTGCCGGTGTCGCCGCACACCCTGCGCCACTCGTTCGCCACGCACCTGCTGGCCGGTGGTGCTGACGTGCGGGTGGTGCAGGAATTGCTCGGGCATTCCTCTGTCGCCACCACCCAGATCTACACCCTGGTCACCGCCGACACCCTGCGCGACATGTACACGCTCGCCCATCCGCGGGCCCGGTGACAGCGTGAGCGTACCTGTGCTCCCTGGGGCTAAGGCGCCGTCATTCGCCCCGCACAAGGCCAGCGGATGCGCTCCGCGACCCCCCGAGACCGGCTCGCGCGGCGATCCTTGCGGCAACAAGCCGTTCCACTCGCTAGAATCGACCAAGTGATGGGTGCAGGACGAATCAAGGACGGGCCAGTGACGCGTAAGTTGAGCGAGCGGATTTCGCTACCCGGTTTCGACGAGACGCCGGTAGGTCCGACCGGACGCGAAAAACACGACTTCGCCGTGCCGGAACCGCTGAAAGGCCACGGCCCCGCGCGCATCATCTCCCTCTGCAACCAGAAGGGTGGGGTCGGCAAGACCACGACGACCATCAACCTCGGCGCCGCCCTGGCCCGCTACGGCCGCCGGGTGCTCGCCGTGGACTTCGACCCTCAGGGTGCCCTCTCGGCCGGCCTCGGCGTGCCCACGCACGACGTCACCACCATTTATGACCTGCTGGTCAATGGCAAGGTCGACCCCAGAGACGCAATCCAGCCGACCCCGGTCGAGGGACTCGATGTTATTCCGGCCAATATTGATCTCTCCGCCGCCGAGGTGCACCTGGTCAATGAGGTTGCGCGCGAGCAGATTCTAGCCCGCGTGCTGCGCAAGGTCTCGAACGACTATGACGTCATCCTCATCGACTGCCAGCCCTCGCTCGGCATTCTCACCGTCAACGCGCTCACCGCGAGCCACGGTGTGCTCATTCCGCTCGAGTGCGAGTTCTTTGCCCTGCGCGGCGTCGCCCTGCTCATCGAAACCATCGACAAGGTGCGCGACCGTCTCAACCCGGCCATCGAACTCGACGGCATTCTTGCCACTATGTACGACTCCCGCACCCTGCACTCCCGTGAGGTCCTGGAGCGCGTTGTGGACGCCTTCGGTCACAGCGTGCTCGAAACCGTCATTGGCCGCACCGTTAAATTTCCCGACGCGAGCGTGGCCGGGGTGCCCATCACCGACTTCGCGCCCGAGCACGCGGCTGCCAAGGCCTATCTGCAGGTGGCCCGCGAACTGATCCACCGTGGCGCAGTCGCCTAGCGCGGCCGAGAAGCCCGCGTTTTCGGTCGCTCTCGGCGTTTTCGAGGGCCCGTTCGATCTGCTCCTGAAACTGATCACCCGGCACGAACTGGACATCACCGAGATTTCGCTCAGCCAGGTCACTGACGAGTTCATCGCGTACCTGCGCGATCTCGACGCCGCCGAAGAGCTCGACCAGGCCACCGAGTTTCTCGTCGTCGCCGCAACGTTGCTCGACCTCAAGGTGGCCGGATTGCTGCCGCAAGGCGAACTCGTCGACGCCGAAGACGTAGCCCTGCTCGAAGCCCGCGACTTGCTGTTCGCTCGCCTGCTGCAATACCGCGCCTTTAAGGAATCCGCAGCCTGGTTCAGCGCCCAGCTCGACACCGAAACCCGTCGCCACGTGCGGTCGGTGCGCCTCGAAGAGAAATACCGTCAAAAGACCCCCGAGCTGGTCTGGACGCTCTCCCTCGCCGACTTCGCCACGTTGGCCGCCGTCGCCCTGGCACCTCGCGAGCTGCCCGTTGTGGGCCTCGATCACCTGCATGCGCCGCTGGTGAGCATTCGCGAACAGGCCGCCTACGTCGTAGCCATGCTGCAGCCGGGCCAGCCGGTGTCGTTCCGTGCAATTATCGCCGGAGCCGACTCGAGGGGCGTCATCATCGCCCGTTTTCTCGCAGTGCTCGAGCTTTACCGCCACGATGCTCTCTCCTTCGACCAAATCGAGCCCCTCGGCGAGCTCACCCTGCACTGGAACAACCATTCCTGGACCGAGGAGAACCTGGCATCCCTGGGAGCCGACTATGACAATTAAAAACCACGCCACCGACATTGGATCGAATGCGTCGAAAACGGATGCCGGGGAATCCGTTTCTCAGGCAGCAAGCGCCCTCGACCGTCAGCTCGAAGCCGTCTTCATGGTCGCCGATGAACCGCAGGGCCTCGTGCACCTCGCGACCGCCGTGGGGCGGCCGCTCGCGGAGGTGACGGCATCCATTGCCCGGCTCGTGGTTGATTTCGATGGGATTGCCGCCCCGGACGGTACGCGCACAATTCGCCGCGGCTTTGAGCTGCGCGAGGTCGCCGGCGGCTGGCGTATTTATGTGCGGGCCACGCACGACGAGCTCGTGACCGACGTCGTACTCACCCAGAATCCCCGCCGGCTCAGCCAGGCGGCCCTCGAAACCCTCGCCGTAATTGCCTACAAGCAGCCGATCAGTCGCGGGCAGGTCGCGAGCATTCGCGCCGTCAACGTTGACTCCGTCGTGCGCACCCTGCTCGGTCGCGGCCTCGTTACCGAAGCGCTCACCGACAGTGAAACCGGCGCAATCAGCTACGCCACTACAGACTTGCTGCTCAGCCAGCTCGGAATCAACTCGCTCGACGAGTTACCCCACCTATCGCCGTTACTCGACGGCGGCACCGACGGATTCGAGGACCCGCTTTGACGAACGACGACAATTTTTCCCCGGACGCCGCCCGCGATCCCAACTTCAATCCCGAGGCCGCGGCCGATGGTGTGCGCCTGCAGAAGGTGCTCGCCTCTGCTGGCGTCGCCAGCCGTCGTGTGTCCGAAGACCTCATCACCTCCGGTCGCGTGCGGGTGAACGGCAAAGTGGTCACCGAGCTGGGCCGCCGGGTACACCCGGAAACCGACCAGGTCGCTGTCGACAATGTTGCCGTGCAACTTGACACCACGCGTCGCTACCTCATGCTGAACAAGCCGGTCGGTGTCGTTTCGTCGATGCAGGATGAAAGCGGACGCCCCGACCTGCGCGAATTCACCGACCAGTTCGACGAACGCCTGTTCAACGTGGGTCGGCTCGACGCGCAGACCAGCGGCCTGCTGATTCTCACCAATGACGGTGACCTCGCGCACGTGCTCGCGCACCCCTCCTTCGGCGTCTCCAAGACGTACATCGCCAAGGTGGAGGGCCGTGTCTCGCCGCAGACCATCGGTCAGCTGCAGAGTGGTATCGAGCTCGACGACGGCCCCATCCGCGCCGATAAGGCGCGCATTCTGGCGAGCCCTCCCGGAGGCGGCTCCAGCATGGTTGAGCTCACCCTGCACTCCGGTCGCAACCGCATCGTTCGACGGATGCTTGACGCCGTCGGTCATCCCGTGGTGGACCTTGTGCGTCGTCAGTTCGGCCCGCTGAACCTCGGCACCCTGCAGCAGGGCGCCGTGCGTGAACTGACTCGCGAAGAACTCGGCCAGCTGCTTACCGTGTCCCGCCAGGCGCCCGCGCCCAGGACCGACGCCAACTAGCCGAAACGGGAGCTGAACCATGGCTGAAAGCCGCCTCGTCGGCCCGGTGCGCATCGTCGGCGTCGGCCTGCTCGGAACGAGTGTGGGCCTCGGCCTGCGCACCCGAAATATTGAGACAATCCTCGCCGACGCTTCACCGACCAACCTGCGCATCGCTATCGACTACGGTGCCGGCCGAGCTGCCCGGGCGGACGATCTGCCGCAGCTCATCGTGGTGTGTGTACCGCCCGACGTCACCGCCGACATCGTCGCTCAGGAATTGGAGGCCTTTCCGGGCGCGATCGTGACGGATGTTGCGAGCGTCAAGCTCGCACCATTGGCCGAGCTGCGCGAGCGCGGAGCCGACATCAGCCGCTACATAGGATCGCATCCACTCGCTGGCCGGGAGAAGGGCGGCCCGCTGTCTGGTCGTGCCGACCTGTTCATCGGCCGCCCCTGGGTCGTTGCCGCGCACGACGCGATCAGCTACCAGCAAGCAGGGGCCATCGACGACCTCATTCTTGACCTCGGCGCCATCCTGGTCGAGATGACCCCCGAAGAGCACGACCTCGGCGTCGCCCTGGTGTCGCACGTGCCACAGGTCATCTCCACGCTGATGGCCCGACGCCTCATCGGGGCCGCGCACTCCTCGCTCAACCTGGCTGGCCAGGGTCTGCGCGACGTGACCCGGGTCGCGGCGAGCGATCCCGACCTGTGGGTGCAGATTCTCGGCGCCAACGCGGGCCCGGTGCGTGACGTGTTGATGGCCTACCGCGACGACCTCGACCGGTTCATTGACGCCCTCGACGACCCGGCCGCTCCCGGAGCACAGCGCAGGGTCGCCGAAGAACTCGCTGGCGGCAACGCCGGAGTGGCTCGTCTGCCCGGCAAACACGGGCAGGACCGTCGGTTCTCCTCGATGGTCGTGATGGTCAACGACAAGCCGGGTCAAATCGCCGCGCTGCTCAACGACATGGGCGACCTCGGCGTCAACCTCGAAGACTTCCGGCTGGAACACTCGCCGGGCGCTCAAATTGGCCTTGCCGAAATCTCCGTACTACCCGAGGCCGTCACTCACCTCACCGAAGAGCTGGCCGCCCGCGGCTGGCGGATTGCTGGTTAACCGCATGGCTCGTTTCTCACTTCCCACTCTCGTCGCCATCGACGGGCCGGCCGGCAGCGGCAAATCGAGTGTGAGCCGTGCCGCGGCGCGCCGCCTTGGCTTCGCCTACCTCGATACCGGCGCGGCCTACCGGGCCCTGGCCTGGCTCGTGCTCGACCGCAACATCGATCAGACCGAAGCGGATGCCGTCATCGCCCTCCTGGGGAACTTCGACTACTCGATCGGTACCGACCCGGACGAATACTTCGTCATGGTCGGTCAGACCGACGTGACCGACGCCATCCGCTCTCCGGAAGTGAGCGCCGCCGTCAGCGCTGTGGCGCGCATTCCTACGGTGCGCCAAGCGCTCACCGAGCTGTTTCGCAGCATTGCCGAGAACGTGGATCGGCCCGGTGTCGTGGTCGAAGGACGCGACATAACGACCATCGTCGCCCCCGAGGCAGAGGTGCGCATTCTACTCACGGCATCCGAGGAGGCTAGAATGACTAGACGCTCTGCGGAAATAACGACCCAATCGGCCCAAACCGTGGCAGAACAGCTGCGATCACGTGATCGCGCTGACTCACAGGTTGTCGATTTCATGAGCGCTGCAGACGGTGTGATAACCGTCGACTCCACCCATCTTGACTTCGAGCAGACCATTGAAGCGGTCATCGACGTCATACATACACGCACGAAGCGGACTTTGAATGAGTAACGAATACGACGACACGAGCACAGCGCTCGACACGGAGCTGGCGGAACGACTCGCCAACCTCGATGAAGAACTAGCGACCCGGCGTTCCGCCGCGCTGCGCACGGACCTCGACAACTATGACCTCGAAGAGGAAGACCTCGACGTACTGCAGGCCGTCACCGACGACCCCGACGCGATCCAATACCTCCCCGCCGTTCCCGTAATCGCCATTGTCGGTCGACCGAACGTGGGAAAATCGGCGCTGGTCAACCGCATCCTCGGGCGCCGAGAGGCCGTCGTGGAGGACACCCCCGGGGTGACGCGTGACCGCGTCGCGTACAAGGGTGAATGGCACGAGCGCAAGTTCAGCCTGGTCGACACCGGCGGCTGGGAGCCTGACGCCAAGGGTATCGACGCATCCGTCGCCGCCCAGGCCGAGATCGCCATCGACCTGTCCGACCTCGTCATGTTCGTCGTTGACTCCAATGTGGGCCCGACGTCGACCGACGAGGCTGTTGTGCGCCTGCTGCGGAAGAGTGGCAAGCCGGTCTTCCTGATCGCCAACAAGGTTGACGACGTGCGCCAGGAGCCCGAAGCGGCCAGCCTGTGGTCGCTCGGCCTCGGCCAGCCGTGGCCGGTCTCCGCCCTGCACGGTCGTGGTGTTGCCGACCTGCTCGACGCGATTCTGGTCGTGCTGCCCGAAACCTCCAACGTTGCCAAGCAGGAGGTCGGCGGCCCGCGTCGCGTGGCCATCCTCGGCCGCCCCAACGTAGGCAAGTCCAGCCTGCTCAACAAGGTTGTGGGGGAGGAGCGCGTTGTCGTCAACGAGCTCGCCGGCACGACCCGTGACCCGGTCGATGAGCAGGTTGAGCTCGGCGGTAAGGTATGGCGATTCGTCGACACCGCCGGCATCCGCCGCAGAGTGCACCTCTCCCAGGGCGCGGACTTCTACGCCTCGCTGCGCACGAGTGCGGCCCTCGAAAAGGCCGAGGTCGCCGTGGTGTTGCTTGACGTGACCGAGGTCATCAGCGAGCAGGACGTGCGGGTCATTGACCTCGTCATCGAGTCGGGCCGTGCGCTCGTGCTCGCCTTCAACAAGTGGGACCAGATCGACGACGACCGTCGCCGCTACCTTGAGCGTGAGATCGAGCAGGACCTGGCCCACGTGGCTTGGGCTCCGCGCGTAAACATCTCGGCGAAGACCGGCCGCCACATGGAGAAGCTGGTTCCGGCTCTGGAGCTCGCGCTCGAGTCGTGGGACACCCGCATCGCCACCGGCAAGTTCAACGCCTTCCTCGCCGAGCTCACCGCAGCCCACCCGCACCCCGTGCGCAGTGGAAAGCAGCCGCGCATCCTGTTCGGTACCCAGGCCTCGAGCCGCCCTCCGACGTTCGTGGTGTTCACCACCGGGTTCCTGGACCCGGGCTACCGTCGCTATATTCAGCGTCGGTTGCGAGAGATCTATGGCTTCGAGGGAAGCCCAATCAACCTCAGCATGCGCGTGCGGGAGAAGCGCAAGCGCTAAATTCGTTAAATGTCAGAGACGGATGCGGCCGGACCCGTTAACGCAGGTCCGGCCGCATTTTTTGTGCCGGTTCTCCCGAAAGTGTCTACCCCGGAACGGGGGGTGAAGCTGGGAATGCCTTGAGTCAGCTTGTGTCTAAGCCCATAATGGGCAATGCTCAGGAAGTCATCAAGGCCCCTACTGCCTCTCGCCCCGCACCTTCCTGAACTGTGCAACACACGAAAAGTGATCCATGCCTGCAATCTCTGCTCTAGCTTCGCGCTCAACCGTTCCCCCGTCCGGTCGACGGACCCGCCGCCTGGCCCTCATCGCCGCGACCGGCGCCTTCGCCGTCGCTTTCAGCGGCCTCGCCGTCACGCCAGCCCAAGCCGCCGACTCCTCCACGACGATCGCTGTACCCGGTGGCAGCAAGATCACCAAGGACCTAGGCACGGTTCCGGCCGATGCTGCGTCCGTTGATGTTGAGCTCGACACCCTGACCAAGACCCGCACCGCCCTCAAAATCCTTATCGGCCCCGAAAACGTGGAGCGTTACTACTTCACGGCACCGGTCGGCGACGGCCCGGAGCGTCATTTCACCGTGCCGGTCACGACTGTGACAGACGGAACGATCACGATCGCCAGCAGCAAGGCCGACGTCAAGGTCGACTTGAAGGTTGTTGGCTACACGAAGAAGACAGCTTCCGATCCGGCACCTGCGCCGGCTCCGGCACCTGCTCCGGCACCTGCTCCGGCTCCGGCACCCGCTCCGGCACCGGAACCTGCTCCGGCTCCCGCTCCGGCACCGGCTCCGGCACCGGCTCCGGCACCTGCTCCGGCACCTGCGCCGGCACCTGCTCCTGCTCCGGCACCGGAACCTGCTCCGGCACCTGCTCCGGCACCGGCTCCGACACCGCCTACGAGTGGCACCCCGACGGCGACCAATACCGGCGTTCCGGACGGCACCGCGCTAGAGGTCGTCAACGGCGACATCAACGTGACGAAGCCGGGCACCGTTCTGAACGGACTCGACGTGCGCGGCCTGGTCAAGATTGAGGCAGACAACGTCACGATTAAAAACTCGATCATCCGTGGCCGCACCATGAACGGCCCCGGCGCTCTCATCAACAACCTCGGTGGCTTCAAAAATCTCGTCGTCACTGACACCGAGCTGTCCCCGACCGTCGCCTCTCCCGACACCAATGGCATCTACGGTTATAACTTCACCGCGACCCGCCTGAACATCAACAACGTGATCGACGGCATCCACGTTACCGGCAGCAACGTGCTCATTCAGAAGAGCTGGATCCACGACCATAAGCACTACGCCAGTGACCCGAACCAGGGCGGATCCGGCAGCCACGACGA
>JBBRBV010000054.1:0-18448 GCA_038205545.1 Actinomycetales bacterium | reverse complement strand
GATTCTGCGGTTGCTCCTCGAAGCGGATGCCGACCCGCGCCTCGGTACGCACGGTGGCGTGGCCATCGCCGATCAGTTTGGACTGCCGCGCATGCGCGAGATTATCGAGTCCTACCCGCGTCTCTAATACCTAAGAAGGGCGCCTCCCGCGGGGGAGGCGACCAAGCTTCTAGTCAGACTGGTCAGCGGCCGAGTCCGAGGCCACCGAGATCGTCGTTGCCGAGCACGCCGTTGCCGGTCGAATCGTTGCCCGAGAGGTTGAACAGGTCGCCGATGAGGTCAAGGCGGTTCTGCTCGGATGAACTGTCGGTGCTCGTGCTGTTGGTGCTGTCACCGTCGAAGGCCTGGGCGGGAGCGGCGAAGCCACCGATGATCAGAGCGGATGCTGCGGCGCCTGTGATTCCCAGCGCGCTGATCTTGCGAATGTTTGTGTGCTTCGTGATCGTGTTCATGAGAGCTCCAATTTGTTGTTGTGTTCCGGCCCGAGGTGTACTCGGGCCGCACTGATGGTCCGGAGCCCACGCCCAAGTGGTTTGGTCGGTGTACCCCAAATGGGTACTGCCGACTCTGTGGGGCGAGGTGTGGGGCGAGGTGTGGGGCGAGGATCACGATCATGCAGCGGCGGGCAGATCGCTGCTGTGCGGGGTATCCGCTTGTCGGCAGGGCACAACCTGAGAGGAGACTGGCAACTGCGTGCTCGATGGCAACCGAGCAGTGGAGCTAGGCCAGAAGCGCCACGACGCGGTCGCGCAGCACGTTGCTGCGCTCGGTGAAAACGCGCTGGCGCCGCACATACTCGGCCTTACCAGTGGGCGTTTCGACCTCGACGGGCGCATAGCCCCAGTCGCTCAGGTCGTAGGGGGAGGCCTCCATGTCCAGTCCGCGAATGTCGCGGGCGAGCTCAAAGGCGTCGAGCAAGACCTCGCCGGGCACCAGCGGGCCCAGCTTGATCACCCATTTATAGATGTCCATACCGGCGTGCAGGCAGCCCGGCTGCTCCAGTATCGGCTGGTTCTCCCGCGAAGGCTGCAGTTCGTTCAGCGGAATCGCCGCGGGGGTGAAGAACCGAAAGGCGTCGAAGTGGCTGCAGGCGATGCGGTTGCCGTCGACGACGGCGTCGGTGTCGCTTTGGCCGAGTCGCAGTGGCGCTACGTGCCGATGTTCATCCTGGCGGTAGACCATGGCCCACTCGTGTAGTCCGAAACAGCCGAAATGGCCGGTGCGTTGCCGGGTGGCCGACAGCAGCGAAGCGACGAAGCGGATGACGCGCTCATTCTTTTCGGAGAAGGCCGCGGCATCCACTTGGCTGTCGCTGCCCGTACTGCGGTACCACTTCCAGTTGGCCCGGGGTTCGGCGGCGGCGCCCCGTAGCAGCACGTCAGCGCCGGGATGCCAGCGGCGCAGCAGGCCGGGCCGAAACGGGTAGTAGGTGAACAAAAAATCGTCGACCGGGTGCGTCTGGCCGGTCGCCGCGCGCTGCCGCCGCCCACGGGTGAACTCGTCGGCGCGCTGCTCGTGGGCCTGCTCGAGTTCTCGCCATTCGGGGACCGCGAGGAGGCGGGTCTGGTCGGTAACGTGCACCCGTCGACACTACGCCGTGATCCTTAGGAGCGTGCGTGCCCCAGCCCGACGGCGGGAAGCACGACGCCGTCGATCACCTGGATGAAGAAGTCCCGCGTAACCGGTTTCTGCAGCACGAGCACGTTGTAGATGGCCATGGACTGGCTCAGGGTCGCGAGGTTGTCGATGTCGCAGTCCGCCGGGATCTCACCACGGTCCACGGCCCGCTGCAACAAAATACGGTTAGCGGATGCCCGCGGCTCGACGATCGCCGCGCGCGCTGCCTCGGCCAGCTCCGGGGTGCGGGAGATCATCGACATGAGTCCGGCCATGATGCGCATTTTGCGGGGGCCATCTTCGATGGCGTGCGGCTTGATCATGGCCACCAGGTCGCCGCGCAGCGTTCCAGTGTCGGGGAGGTGGTCTCGGTCGAAGTCGCCACGTTTCATGCAGGCGATGGCGTCAATGACGAGTTCGCCCTTTGACGGCCAGCGGCGGTACAGGGTGGCTTTGCCCGCCTTCGCCCGGGTGGCCACCATTTCCATGGTCATCCCGTCGTAGCCGGTTTCGGCGAGCACGTCGAGGGCGGCGTCGAGAATATCGGGGTCGCGGCTGTGGTCGCGTTTGCGGCCCAGTTTCGGGGTCGCGTGCGGCGTCTCTTCGATGTGGCTCGCATCGAGCGTCATCGCTGGGCCCCGTCGTTTCGTGTCTGTATTCAGCCTGGTCTACGGTTTCTCGAACGCGGAGACCGATGGCTGGGATTCCATCCTGACCTGGGGCATGCTGTCGGTAGCTGGCATTCTGCTGGTCGCTTTCGTGCTCTGGCAACGCCAGGCGGCGCATCCGCTGTTGCCGTTGGCTATCGTGCTGGACCGCAACCGTGCGGCCGCCTACATTTCCATTCTCATCGCCGGAGCGGGCATGTTCGGCATCTTTCTGTTCGTGACCTATTACCTGCAGACCTCGCTGCTGAACACCCTGGCGGCTACCGCGGCCACCAACTATGTCGCCGCCAATCTGCCGGCGACAGCCGCGGTCGCGGCCCAGGCCGCCGTAGAGAGCTACGCCGTTGCCTACTCGGGGGCGCCGGATTCTTCGTGTTCGGTGGCATTGTGGCGGTGTTCCTGTTTCGACGTATGGGTCACGGCCTCTCGCTGGCCCACTAACTTCTAAGCGGATGCCCGCCTCAACCGCTTCAGGCGAGGCCCAGCTCGCGCAGGGCCGCCTCCAGTTCGCTCTCGGCGGCTAGGCAGCCAGCGGGGCGTCGCCAGCCTGCCAGCGGATGGCGCGCACGCCGGCCCGGGTGCCGTGGGTGGTGTCGTCGTGTCCCCGCAGCCGGCGGCACTCGACGAGGTCCTCGGCCGGTGTGATGTGTGGGTCGCGACAGGAGCTGGTATAGCCGGTGTAATCGATTTCAAGCAGTAGTTCGTCGTCGGTCATGGTTGTGGTTCCACTTCAGCCGGAGCATCTCGACGGGAGGTGTTTCGGCGAACGCTGTGCTGGATCAGGTGCTTGCCTCGAACGGATCGTGCGCAACCTTGTGCGGCTCGATCTGTTTTCAAGGCCATGTGTCACTCTCCGACGGCGTCGGCGGAGCTGGTCTGTGTCTACGAGCGTAAGTCGCCGGCGCCCGGATTGTCTGCGCCATGGCGAGAATGTGTCATTTTGTTACCCGGTGGTGATCTGCCGTTAACACGCGTTGGTGGGGTGTCTGCCCGGCGTACGCTCTGAATATGAAACGTGCACTCGCATTCAGTCTGGTCGCCGTGCAATTTCTCCTGCTGGGGGCGTTGGCCTTTCTGCCGCATGGCACGCTCTGGTCGGTCAACGCTGGCGTCATCGCGGCCGCGATCGTGTGTGGACTGATCGGTGCCGCGCTCGCGGTGTTCGGCGTCATCGGTCTGGGGCCGGCGCTGACGGCCAGTCCGATACCGCGCGAGAATGCCCCGCTGATCACCAACGGTGTGTACGGGCTGATGCGCAGCCCCATCTACGCAGGACTCATGACCGGCGGCATCGCGCTGGTGCTGGTGGGGGCATCCGTGTGGCATATTGTCGCCTGGCTCGCGCTGGTGGGGCTGCTCGCCACGAAGACGCGCTGGGAAGAGCGGATGCTCCTGGCCGAGCACCCCGACTACCGCACCTACGGCGCTCGGGTCGGACGTTTCGTGCCCGGAGTCGGCCGGCTAGCGGAGCACGGCTGAGTCGGGCGCGCCAGCGTGGGGCATCGCTGCGTCGGGCGCGGCTTTCTATAACGGGCTGAGGCAGGTTTCGGGTACCGGGTAACGATTTCTACTGCGCCGCTGTTGGCCTCATTATGACTATTCCGCTCTCCATTCTTGACCTCGCCCCGATTGCCCGCGGGCAGAGCGCTCGGGAGAGTTTCGCGGCGAGTGTTCTACTCGCGCAGACTGCCGAAAAGCACGGGTACGAGCGCGTCTGGTATGCCGAGCACCACAATATGCCCACCATCGGGTCCTCCGCGACGAGCATTCTTATCGGCCACGTCGCCGGTCAGACCAGCACGATTCGGCTTGGCTCCGGCGGGGTTATGCTGCCCAACCACTCGCCGCTCGTGATCGCCGAGCAGTACGGCACCCTCGCCGAGCTCTACCCTGATCGCATCGACCTGGGCCTCGGCCGCGCCCCCGGCAGCGACCAGAACACCGCCCGCGCGATGCGCCGCGACCCGCGCGCCTCTGATCAGTTTCCGCAGGACGTCATGGAACTGCAGGCCTACCTGCGCGATGAGTCGATCGTTCCCGGAGTGCGGGCCGTGCCCGGTGCCGGCACCAATGTGCCGCTGTATATCCTCGGATCCTCGCTGTTCGGCGCCGGCCTGGCCGCCGCGCTCGGCCTGCCATACGCTTTCGCGTCACACTTCGCGCCCGATGCGCTGCACGAAGCCATCGCGCTCTACCGCCGCGATTTTACGCCGTCGGAGCAGCTCGCCGCGCCGCACCTGATCGTGGCCGCTAACGTGATTGCGGCTGATACGAAAGCGGATGCCGTGCACCAGTTTGAGACAACGCGCCGCACCCGAGTGCGCGGCATGCTCTCTCGAGGGCCGGCCACGCCGGAGTACAGCGACGACCAGATCGACGTCTTCCTGACCACGCCGGAGGGCCGTAATATCGCCAACATGATGCGGTACTCGGCGGTTGGCACGGCCGACGAAGTGCACGCCTATCTGCACGAATTTGCGGCCGGAACCGAGGCCGACGAATTGATTCTCGCCCACCAGTCGCCGTTTATCGATGGTCGCCTGCGCTCGGTTGAGCTCACCGCCAATGCAATGAACCTGGTCGCGGCGTAGGTTGGGCATGACCCGAGACGAGCTCGTCGATCTCTGCCTGGGCCTGCCCCAGGCGATGGAAACGTTTCCGTTCGGCGAGGAAACGAGCGTGTTCAAGACCAGCGGCAACGGAAAAATCTTCGCGCTTGCGGCCCTGGCCGGTGAGCCAGCCACGGTGTCGCTCAAGTGCGACCCCGAGGAGGGGCGCGCTTTGCGCGAGGAATTTCCCCAGCACATCACGCCGGGCTATCACCTGAACAAGAAGCACTGGATCACGGTGGTGCTGGACGGCACCGTGCCCGATGAGCTCGTTGAGCAGCTGCTGCGAGACAGCCATGCGCTCGTGCGCCCCCGTGTGCCGAGGGTCTGGCCGCACTAGTCGCCCGACCCGGTCTAGACCAGTTTCTCGTTGGTCGAGCTCGTCGAGACCAGTTTCTCGTTGGTCGAGCTTGTCGAGACCACTGCGCGCGCGCGGGCCTTCGGTTTCGACAAGCTCAACCTACGAGCTTGTCGAGACCAGTTTCTCGTTGGTCGAGCTTGTCGAGACCACTGCGCGCGCGGGCCCTCGGTTTCGACAAGCTCAACCTACGAGCTTGTCGCTATCAGCACGATCTCAGTCGTCGATTGGTTCGCCTAGGGGATCGGCGGCGCTCAGGTCGGCGAGGGCCATGCCGCCTACCGGCAGGCCAGCCCAGGACAGCAGGGTCCAGCCCTCCTCGGGCGAGCCGGTGAGCTCGACCACACCGGTGTTGTCCAGTTCGTTCTCCCCGGCAAAGGCGGCCGTCACGTTCTGCGCGCGCGCGGCAGTCCACACCCGAATAGCTGCGCCGTGACTGAAGACCGCAGCGACCTCGGAGCGCGCCGCTGCGAGAGCGATGTCGGCGTCGAAGCGACGCACGAAGTCGTGACCGTCGTGAGCACCCGGCATCCGCTTGTCAAGGTCACCGGAGCCCCACGCCACCGCGGTCTCCAGATAGGTGCGAACAGATATCCGATCGCGCAGTCCCTCGAGCGAGCCCGCTTCGATCTCGTGCAACCCGGTGGCAACATGCAGCTCAAGGCCGCGATCGGTGGCAAGCGGATGCGCCGTCAGCTGGGTGCGCACCAGCGTCGAGACGAAGATGGCATCGATCGGGTCGGAGCGCAGGGCGTCGGGAATCGCGGCGGCCTGACGCAGGCCGAGATCGGTCAGGCCCGGACCGGGATGCTTGGTGTCGAGCCGCCCGAGAACGTTGCCGGGAGTCTGGCCATGTCGGATTAGGAGAAGTCGCATTTGATTCCAGCTTAGAGAACACGGCTGAGCATTGGCAGACGGATACGCCGCGGGCGCAGACGCGCGCGGCGGCCTCGCAGCAGACAGTGGCAGCATGGAAGAAATACCCACGAGTGTTCGATCAGGAAGAAGCCTCATGACGATCATTAAAATCAACGCCATCACCGTGCCGAGCGACGGCGGCGACGAGCTTGCCCACCGCTTCGCCGCCCGCGCCGGAGCCGTCGACGACCGCCCCGGATTTGAGGGCTTCGAGCTTCTCAAGCCGACCGATGACCGCCTGACCTGGCTCGTTGTGACCCGCTGGGCCGACGAGGAATCGTTCCAGACCTGGCTAAGCTCGCCGTCTTTCGCTCACGGGCACCGGAGCGAGGCGCCGAAAGAGGGCGAACCCCAAGCGCGCCCGGTTGGTGTGAGCAGCGAGCTGTGGTCGTACGCGATCGCCGGCGGTACCGCCAGCTAACAACGTACGGCCCGGCAGCCCGCCGGCCCCGTAGATATCCGTCTTTCTGACGTTATGCTGCTGGGCCGTCGGGGGTGGGGGCTTCGTTCTGAAGCAGATCGGTGATTGACCGGAGGGTTTCGGGGGAGACATCGCCCAGCATCCTGGCCGCGAAGCTCGCCACGCGGGCTACGCGCAGACTCTTCACGAAGGCGAGCTGAGCGTCGACGCGTTCCGGCAGGTCGCTATCGGAGCCGAGCATGTATTCCGGGGGAATGCAGAAGAACTCAGCGATTCCGGTCAGGAGGGCTGGATCGGTCACGAGGGGACCATCGCCGGTGATCATGTAGGCCCAGCGCGCTCGTGAGAGGGTCAGACCGCGTTCCTGCAAACCCGCTTCAATTTGGCGGTAGGTGTACGGGGTGTTGCCTTCGGCCACGACAACGTCGAGAAGCAGGTTGAGCTTGCGCGCCAATTCCAGCTGCGGACTCACGTCGCCGGAATCGTGCGGGGCGGTCATCGTTTCGGTCCCACGAGAGTTGTCTGCTGGAACGTAGTCTGCGCCTGGGTGCGCGCTTCCGCCAGATCCAAGGTGGCGCGTTCGGCCGGGGTGACGGACTGTTCCGGGAGAAGCAGCAAGCTGTCCCGAATCTCGACGTGTCGTCGATACAGGTGTACGCCCGGCGCACGCACCGTGAGCAGCTGCAGCGGAGAGAGTGATCGTTCGATGCTGAGGTCGGGACTGTCAACTAGGAGACGCTGCCACAGCGGCGTGATTCGCCAGAGCAGCACGCGGTCACGGTAGCTCTTTCTACAGGAGGCGAGACCATCGACGGCCGCCGACAGTGCGAGGCCGATGACGAGGCTGATCGGGGACAGGAGCAATGCCACCGTGTAGCTGGTCAGTGCCCACCCGGCCAGCGCTACGCCGGGATGGAGAACGGCCAGAACTGCCCGGATCAGACTGATGACGGCGTAGGTGAGCACCCCCAGGCAGGCAAACACCATTAGCGCCAGCGAGATCCGTGTAACTGGTCGGCGTTGTCGACCCAGGTCAGACAGGCATGCGGTGGCAAAAGACACCGCGAAGACACCCATCGCAATCCAGGTTGTGGCCGCGTACGCCGCGAAATCCCACAGGGGAATGGCTGCCGTGCCGATATCGTCGGATACGCGCCAGTCGCTTCCGAAGAAGAGGATGGCCTGCGCCAGAATAATCAGTACGGTGACAAAAACGGTGATCCGCTTGCGAGCTCGCGTCAGGCCGTGCGGCGAGATGGCTTCCTGCACGATGACGTCGAAGAGGCCGATCGCGACGATGAGGAGCGCGTGGAAGACAAAGTAGGTCAGATTAGCGTTGCCGAGAAATGTATCCACAGGCCGATACACCACTTGGGGTGTGAGGCTCATTGCCAGCGCGAAAACCGCCAGAAACCCAAGTAGCGGCCGACGTTGTCCGCGAATGGCCGAGGGTACACAGACCAGGGCGGCGATCCAACCGACGATCGCGAGCGTGAGGAGAACTGTTTCCACTAGAGAACGCGCCCGAACCCGGTTGGAGCGCCGTGGGCCGCTTGCGGGCCGTCCTGCAGCATGATCAGGGCCAGGCGATCACCGATGGCCTCGGCCAGAGCCTCCTGCTCATCGGTGAATCGGCTGCGAGAGAGCGCGTAGACGATGGCATCCATCGGAATCAGCGGTGCGAGCAGTGACACCCGTTCCGCGGAGAGCAATTCCTGCTCCTGGTTCAGAATCATGTGGCCGAATTCGTGATTGATCAGCTGCTGGCGGTGCACGAGTGAGCTGGTCGGGGCATGGTGGATGCGCTCGACGTTCTCTCCGGCGACGGCAATCCAGAGGCCGCACAGCCCGGCCTTGAGCATTCGCTCCGACGCTGCATGCACCACGATCTTTTTGCCACGCACCGATTCCATGTGTCGGTGCAGCAATTCGGCTGTGAGAGGTCGGGGCAGACCGAGTTCGGCCACCATCGTGTGTGCCCGTTTCTGGCGTGACTCGTAGCTCATCCGTTCCCCCTGATCGCTCAATCAGCCTACCCCGCACCGGGAACGACGAGTGCGGGTGTTGGCATAGGCCCGCGCGGAGGGGGTACGATGGACATGTCTAACGTGGCGTCCGGGGGGAGCGGCTGCGGCATCACTCGTGACTGGCGAAAATGCAGGGGCTCCGATCTTCGTGCCTGGCACAGGATCTTCGCCAATCACCGGAGTGGTCGTCGCGTGCCACGTTGCCGTTGCGCGCTCGGCGCCCCCTGAGGGGCGCCGAGCTGCGAGCGCGTCGCTGGCAGATCACGGCTATGGCGCACAGGCTAAGAAACGTTACTGCCTCGCCGTGCGCGCTGTGGGTGCCCGGTTAAGCTGAGCGGATGAGTGAATCAGATACATCCATGGATGCGGCGCGCCCGGCTCGATCGCAGGCGTTGTTGGATGCCGTCACGAAGTCCGTGGTCATCGCCGATGGCGCGATGGGCACCATGCTGCAGGAGCACAATCCCACCCTCGATGACTATCAGCAGCTCGAGGGCTGCAACGAGATCCTCAACGTGAGCCGGCCCGACATTATCGCGGCCATCCACGACGTCTACCTCGAAACCGGCATCGACGCCATCGAGACGAACACCTTCGGCGCGAACTGGTCGAACCTCTCCGACTACGGCATCGAAGACCGCATCGAAGAGCTCGCCCGGCTCGGTGCCGAGATCGCCCGCACGCGCGCAGAAGCTTTCGAGGCGCGCGACGGCCGGGTGCGTTGGGTACTCGGTTCAATGGGTCCGGGCACCAAGCTGCCGAGCCTCGGTCACACCACCTACGCCAACCTGAAGGCCACGTTTGCCGAGCAGGCGCTCGGTCTCATCCGCGGCGGCGCAGACGCCCTCCTCATCGAAACCTCGCAAGACCTGCTCCAGACCAAGAGCGCGGTGAACGGATGCAAGCAGGCCATAGTCGAGACCGGCATCCGCTTGCCGATTTTCGTCGAGGTGACGGTAGAGACCACCGGAACGATGCTGATGGGCAGCGAGATCGGCGCCGCGCTGACCGCGCTGGAACCGCTCGGCATCGACGCGATCGGCCTGAACTGTGCAACCGGGCCCACAGAGATGAGCGAGCACCTGCGCCACCTCTCCAAGTTCTCCCGCGTTCCCGTGATCTGTATGCCGAACGCTGGCCTGCCGCAGCTCACCAAGCACGGCGCGAGTTACCCACTCACTCCCGACCAGCTGGCCACGGCGCACGAACAGTTCGTGAAGGAGTTCGGGCTGGGGCTCGTGGGCGGATGCTGCGGCACGACTCCCGCACACCTGACCGCGGTGGTTGAGCGGTTGCGCGGTGTCACCGTGAAACCGCGAGCGCTCGAAACGGACCCGGGCGTCGCGAGCCTGTACCAGCACGTCAGTTTCGATCAGGACAGTGCCTTTCTCGCGATCGGGGAACGCACCAACGCTAACGGCTCGCGCGCTTTTCGCGACGCGATGCTCGCCGAGAACTGGGACGACTGCGTGGATATCGCCCGCAGCCAGGTGCGGGACGGCGCCCATCTGCTCGACGTCTGCATCGACTATGTCGGCCGCGAGGGCGTCGCCGACATGCAGCAGGTCGTCTCCCGCCTCGCGACCGCCTCGACCCTGCCGCTCGTCGTGGACTCCACCGAGCCGGCCGTGTTGCGGGCCGGCATGGAACTGATCGGCGGCCGCCCCGTGGTTAACTCGGTCAACTTCGAAGACGGGGAGGGTCCCGCGTCCCGCTTCGGCCGCATCATGCCGCTCGTGAAGGAGCACGGCGCCGCCGTGATCGCCCTCACGATCGACGAGGAGGGCCAAGCCCGCACTGCCGAGCACAAGGTGCGTATCGCCACCCGGCTGGTCGAGACCCTCGTCAACGTCTGGGGCATGCGGGTCGAGGACATCATCGTGGATGCCCTCACCTTTCCCATCGCAACCGGCCAGGAAGAAACTCGCCGTGACGGCATCGAGACCATCGAGGCGATTCGGCAGATCAAAGCCAAGTATCCCGGCATCCACACCACTCTGGGCGTCTCGAACGTGTCGTTCGGTCTGAATCCCGCCGCACGCTCGGTGCTGAACTCGGTGTTTCTGCACGAGGCCACGCAGGCCGGCCTCGACTCGGCCATCGTTAACTCGGCTAAAATTGTGCCTCTGGCCTCGGTACCCGACGACCGCCGCAAGGTGGCCCTCGACCTGGTTTGGGACCGGCGTGAATATGACGCCGAGGGAACCCTCACCTACGACCCCCTCGTGGCCCTGCTCGACCTGTTCGCGGGCGTCGACTCCGCCGCCCTGAAAGATGAACGTGCCGCCGAACTCGCCGCCCTGCCCGTGGGCGCACGCCTCGAACGCCGCATTATCGACGGCGAGGCCAAGGGCCTCGAAGCCGATCTGGACCTCGCCCGGGCGGATGGCCTCTCCGCCCTCGACATCGTCAACGTGCACCTGCTCGTGGGCATGCAGGTCGTCGGGGCGCGCTTTGGCAGCGGCGAGATGCAGCTTCCCTTCGTGCTGCAATCCGCCGAGGTGATGAAGGCGGCCGTTGCCCTGTTGGAGCCGCACATGGAGAAATCTGAAGCGGCCGGAAAAGGCACGATCGTGCTGGGTACGGTGCGCGGCGATGTGCACGACATCGGCAAAAACCTCGTCGACATCATCCTCACCAACAACGGTTACGACGTGATCAATATCGGCATCAAGCAGCCGATCAGTGAGTTCATTCGCGTGGCCGAAGAGAACAACGCGGACGTAATCGGCATGAGCGGATTGCTCGTAAAGTCCACGGTCGTGATGAAAGAGAACCTGCTCGAACTCGGCTCACGGGGGCTCGCGGGCAAATGGCCGATTCTGCTCGGCGGCGCTGCCCTCACCCGCTCCTATGTGGAAGACGACCTCGACAGCGTCTTCGCCGGGCAGGTGCGGTACGCCCGGGACGCCTTCGAGGGCCTCGCCCTGATGGAACCACTCGTGGCCATCGCTCGCGGCGCCGCCCCGACCTCGGTCGGCCTGCCACCGCTTAAAAAACGCATTCACAAGAAGAGCCTGCTCACCCTCACCGAACCGAAGGAGATGCCTTCTCGCTCCGAGGTCGCGAGCGATAACCCGATTCCGGTGCCGCCGTTCTGGGGCACCCGCATCGTCAAGGGTGTGGCCCTGGCCGACTTCTCGGCTTTTCTCGACGAACGCGCCACCTTTATGGGTCAGTGGGGGCTCAAGCCCAGCCGGGCTGAAGACGGCGCGAGCTACCAGGAACTCGTCGATACCGTCGGACGGCCGCGCCTACGGTACTGGCTCGACCGCATTCTGGGCGAGGGCATGCTCGACGCCTCCGTGGCCTATGGCTACTTTCCCGTGGTTGCCGAGGGCGATGACCTGGTCGTGCTGCACCACGGCGACGACCCCACGGGACTCGTCGGCCAGGCCGGCCTGCTGGCTCCCGACGGCGGCTCCGGTGGCGCGCTGGGCACCGACCGGGTGCGATTTCACTTTCCCCGCCAGCGCCGCGACAAGCACCTCTGTCTGGCCGACTTCGCGCGCGCGCGTGACTCTCAACACGTGGATGTCGTCGCCCTCCAGCTGGTCACCGCCGGTGCCCACGTCGACGAGGTCACCGCAAAAATGTTCGCCGAGAACAAGTACCGCGACTACATGGAACTCAACGGACTTACCATGCAGCTCACCGAGGCCCTCGCCGAGTACTGGCACTCGCGCATCCGCGGGGAACTGGGCGTGGATGCAGAAGACCCGAGCGATATTGCCGGCATGTTCAAGCTGGAATATCGCGGTGCCCGCTTCTCGCTCGGTTATCCGGCGTGCCCCGAAATGGAGGACCGCCGCAAGGTGGTTGACCTTCTAAAGCCTGAGCGGATGGGCGTGGTGTTGTCGGAGGAGTTGCAGCTGCACCCCGAACAGTCCACCGACGCCTTTGTGTTTCACCACCCGGAGGCGAAGTACTTCTCGGTGTAGTCCGGCTGGTGCGCCGGACATCATGTGAGGGCGCTTCGGTACAGGCGCTATCGAAGAAAGCCACGGCATCGTCAGCCACACGTCCACGCACAGTGCTGGGATCTGGTCGATCGCCAAGAAAGACATAGTGGCCAATCAGCGCCCACGCTTCGTCCTCGGGCATTGGCCTGAGCCTCGAGGTAGACGAGTGCGTTTTCTTCTGGCAGGCAATTATCGGCTGCGGCATCCCATCGGACTTCGACCAGTGACGTGATTTCTTGAAGACTTTCCGGCGGCGCCGAGCGGCGAGTATAGCCGGGCCGACGATAGCGATGCCGACCGCGGTGGCGCACGGTGTCTCTGGTGAGGGCCAAGCTAGGCGGGAATTGCGCCAGTGCGCGGGAGCTTCCGCGTGGCCAGTACTCCCGCGCGACTCGTGAAGCTGGACCTGCGCCAGTGCGCGGGGGTTCCGCCTCCCGCGCACTGGCGCAGGTCCCGCGCGGCGTGAAACGGATGCCTCCGGTGAGGGACCGAGTCAGCGGCGCGGGCTCAGGTGGGCTCGGCGCAGAGCGGCGAGCACGGCCGGGCCGACGAGCGCGATGCCGACGACCGTGGTGATGGCGCGCACGGTGTCCCAGGTGAGAGTCGACGTTACGAGGGAATAGAGCGCAAACGAGGTGAGGTTGTGGCCCGAATCGGCTGTGGCTTCGTAGGAGATGCCGGTGCCGCTGCCCACCGCGAACGGCCAGAACCAGAGGTTCATCACCAGCCCGAACACGTAGGACGCGACCACGCCGTAGGCGGCCAGAAGCACGATTTCAAGGCTCGCACGCCAACGCTGCGCGGTTGCAGGCCGCAGGCGCGTGCTCAGCCTGCGGATGCGCGCCCGCTGCGCCGTCGCACTGCGCGCAGGTTCGGTCGGCGGAGTCGCTTTCTGCCAGCGCGGCAGCAGCCCCGCGCCGGCACCGACCCAGCCGCAGGCGAACATCTGGAACGGAGTCCATGGCCCGAAGCCGCCCCAGAGCAGGGACGACACCGCGATGGTGAGCAGTCCGAGCAGAAAGCCAAACCGGGCGCCGTAGACCCGGCCGGCCAGAATCAGCAGCACGAACACCGCCTCGACCCCGCCGACACCGGCACCCGCGATACGCACCGCGGCACCGACCGCCGAGAGCACACCGAGCAGCGCCACTGTTTTCGCCGTGTACATCTCCCGGTCGAGGGTGAACGCGAGGGCCACAATGAGCGCCGGAATGAGCGCGAACGCCACGATCGGCACCGCGACCTGCGCGTCGGCCGGTACCGCCCCGACGAAGAACGGCCAGGCGAAGGCAGCTGCCGCCAGAACGCTGCCGCCACCGAGAATCCATGACGTCCAACGGATGCGGCGGTGCGCGCTGACAATGACCGTCACGAGAGCACCTCGATCGGGGCAGATAGCCGGCCAGCCTCCATGCGCAGCGTGCGCGTGGCGAGGCCACTTGCGAAGTCATTGTCGTGGGTGGCAAACAGCACCGCTGACGTGTGGCTAGCGGCCGTGAGCAGCGCCGCGCTCACCAGTGCCCGGGCCGCCCGGTCGAGGCCGCGGGTGGGTTCGTCAACGAGCAGCAGGTCAGGCCGAGCCGCGAGCTGAATAGCCATCACCAGGCAGAGCCGTTCGCCGGCGGAGAGGTCGCGGGGGTGGCGCTCGAGCAGGGGAGCGGCATCCGTTGTGGTGTCGAAACCGAGCAGGTGGGCGAATGTCTGTGCCGTGTCGGCGCCCGCCAGCCGGCGATCAGCCAGGTGACACTCCTCGGCCACGGTGATCGCGAACAGCAGGTCGTCGAAGTTCTCCGGCACGAGCGCCACGCGCTGACGGCGAGCTCGACGCTTGAGCGAGTGCACATCGTGCCCGGCGACGATGACGGTGTCAGCGGCGGTCGGCAGCGCGATCGCACGCAGCAGGCTGCTCTTGCCGGCACCATTGCTGCCGCGCAGCGCGATCAGTTCGCTGGCCTGCACCGTGAATGACACGTCGTAGACGACCACATCAGCCTGATGCCGCACAATCAGCCGACGGATGCTCGCGAGCGGCTCCGCAGGCATGGTTCCGATAGTTCGAGTCGCGCCCTGCGCCGCTGCTGCGAGGCCCGGAGCGGCGGCGAATGATGGCAGTGTCGTGCCCCGCGAATCGGCTGGCGAGTCCGGCAGCGAATCGGCGTGGCGCGGGCCATTCGAGTCTGCGTCACTGCCCGGTGCGCCCGTCGCGCTGAATTCCCCGGGAGAGAACTGGTACAAGCGGCTACCTCGAATCTGCAGCCAGGTATCCGCTAACTCGCCTAACTCGCGCGTGTTGTGTTCGGCGATCACAACGCAGACGCCGGCCTCGTGGGCCAGCTGGCCGAGCACGGTGCAGACCCGCTTGCGCGCCGCCGTATCGAGATCCGCGAGAGGTTCGTCGACGAGCAACAGAATGGGGTGGTTCACGAGTGCGGCGGCGATGGCGACGAGGCTGGCTTCGCCGGCCGAGAGCTGCCCGATCGGTCGGTCGATGAGGTGCTCGATCTGCAGCCGGGTGGCGACGTCGAGAACGCGGGTGTGCACGATGGGCGCGGCGACACCGCGCGTAAGAAGAGCGAATCCGATTTCGTCGTGTACCGTTTCGGCCGCGAAACCGAGTCGCACGTTCTGCCCGACGAGTCCGACGAAACCGGCGGTATCGCGTGGGGGAGACGACGCCCGGTCGGCGCCGGCAATACCGATGTGCCCGCGCTGGATGCCGTCGTAAAAGTGTTGGAACAGTCCGCTCATGCTGTGCAACAGGCTGGTTTTGCCCGACCCGGTCGCGCCGACGATGACGGTCAGGGTGCCCGGGGAGAGCGTGAGGTTGAGATGATCGAGGTGCCAGTCTGCTCCGAAAGTGAGCGCGGCATCCGTCACCACCACCGGCGCCTCGCACACGCCGGGAACAGCACGGGTTGCCGCATATCCGCGAGTTTCCATCGACGCAGCCAGTGCGAGCGCGCGTTCGATGGTCTGTTCAAATATGGGCACGAGCATGGACGCGATCGAGCGTTCACCGCGCAGTTGGCGAGCGACCCGCACGCGGTGCACCGACTCCAGCAGCGCGGGAAAAGTGGCCCAGGCGATCACGAGCGAGCGTGAAATTGCCCGCAACGGCCCGCGTCCGGCGCCGCGGGCGAACAGGGCCTGCACGTTGATGACCGCGTTGAGCAGACCGAAGAAAACGATGATGCCAGCGACCGGGAGGGCGCTGAGCGCGGCGTTACCGACACCAACGAGGGTGATCGGACCCAGTAGCGTGATGTGGCTGAAGGGCCCGTCGAGGCGCAGCCGGGGCAGATCCAGAAGCACAGGCCCCGCGCCCGACGCGCCACCGAACACCACGCGGTAGACGACCCGCAGCAGCACGAAGCCGACCGCGAGTGCGACTGCCGCACGGAGCGGTGCGAGGCGCAGGCGAAACACTAGCTGCCGGGTGTGGGAGTTTCGGTGCCCGTGGTGTACATGAGCCCAACTGACTGACCGGGCTGGGCTTCGAGTGTGCCGAGGCCCTCTTGGGCGTATTCCCAGGCGGAGTCGGGGGTGGCCTTCACCCAGAGCGCCCAGTAGGCGTAAGCGGGCGGCATCGAGGCGCAGCTTTCGGTGAACGATTGCTGGCCCTCGACCTCGACGGTCTCGTCAGAGCTCGGTCGGTCGTTGACCCGGCAGACGATCTGGTCGCCGTACTCCAAGCTTCCTTCGGTCGTGACGCCGGTGGTTGTAAGCGCCTCGCTCGCGGCGATCGCCTCGGTCGCGTCGACACACTCGGTGACCGTGTCGGCGCCCAGCGTGCCAAAGTTGACGACGACGGCCACGCCGGCGCACTCTGCGCCGATGGCATCCGCTTCGGTGGTAGCGGCAGCTGTCGAACCAGCGTCGGCACCAGCGTCGGCACCAGCGCCGGCACCAGCGCCGCCGCATCCGCTCAACACTGCGAGCAGCACGAGGGCGCCCAGTACGGCCGAGGTGCGTGCCGCCGTGCTGCGGGAGAGAATGGGCACGGCGTGAGTCGGCGCAGTGAGGTTCATGAATTCAGAGTACCTAGCGTTTAGAGAATGCCGGCGACTCGGTCGAGCCCCCCGCGGAGGTCGACCAGAAGGTCGTCGACCGATTCGATGCCCACCGACAGGCGCAGCATTCCCGCGGTGATGCCGAGGCGGGCGTTGAGATCGGGGGCAAACGAAGCGTGGGTGGTGGTGAGCGGATGCAGCACCATCGAGCGGGTATCGCCGATGCCGGTCATGCGGCTGAATACCCGCAGACCGTTCGTGAAGGCGCGGGCACCCTCGGTGCCGCCCATCACCGTGACGGCGAACACCGAACCGGTGCGCCCCCGGTAGTAGCGCTCGGCGACCGCGTGCAGCGGGCTGCTCGGCAGGCCGGCATAGTCGACGACCTCAACTTCGGGCTGTTCTTCGAGCCAGTGCGCGATGGCGACGGCATTGTCGACGTGGCGTTCCATGCGCAGCGAGAGAGTTTCGATGCCCTGGTGCAGCAGAAAACCGTTGAACGGCGAGAGCGAGGGTCCGACATCGTTGACGACCGCCTCGCGCAGGTACTGGGCGTAAGCGGTCGGTCCGAACCGGTCGAGCAACGACTCCAGGCCGGGGCGCAACGAGTCGGTGAGCAGCGGGTAGCGGCGGGAACTCGCAGCCCAATCGAAGGTGCCGCCGTCGACGACCGCGCCCGACACGCCGGCGCCGTGGCCGCTGAGAAACTTGGTGGTGGAGTGCACGACGATGTCGGCGCCGTGCTCGAACGGGCGAATCAGGTACGGCGTTGCCACCGTGTTGTCGACGACGAGTGGAATGCCGTGGCGGCGGGCGACGGCGGCGATGCGGGCAATGTCCACGACGTCGTTGCGCGGGTTGGGAATGGTCTCGGTGAAGATCGCCTTGGTGTCCGGCCGAATCACGGCGTCCCAGGCGGCGTCGGAGTCGGTGCCCCAGACGTAGTCAACCTCGATGCCCATGCGGCGAAAGCTGCGGCCGAGCAGTATTCGGGTGCCACCATAGATGCTGGCGGTCGAGACGATGTGCTCGCCCGATTCGGCCAGGGCGAACAAAGCGCCGCTGATCGCGGCCTGCCCGCTCGACACCGCCACACAGGCCGTACCGCCCTCGAGCGAGGCGAGCCGCTGCTCGGCGACGGCATTGGTGGGGTTGCCCTGCCTCGAATAAATGGGTTCGCGCGAGCCGCCATTAAACCGGGCGGCTCCGTCGTCGAACGAATCAAAAACGTAGCCGGCGCTGAGGGTGAGCGGCGGAATGCGCGCTCCGCGGTTCTCGTCGGCATACTCGCCCACGTGCACTTGGCGGGTATCAAAGCTAAAGCCGGTCCAGTCCGTGATCGGCGTCACGACCTCACTCACGAGGCAACTTTTTCGGTGCTGGCTCGCGCGACGAGCGCTGCAATGCGGGCGACGGCCTCACGCAGGGTGCCCGGCGAGCAGGCCAGGTTGAGGCGGGCGAAGCCCGCTCCGCCGTGGCCGAAACACTCCCCGTTGTTGAGAGCGACGCGGGCGTCGTCGAGAATGCGCTGGTACGGGCAGTCGCCAAGGCCCAAGTGGCGAAGGTCCAGCCAGGCGAGGTAGCTGGCGTGCGGCCGGTGGTAAATCACGGCGGGCAAATGTTCACGAAGCAGTTGCGCAAGCAGAGAATCGTTGTCGACAATTTGAGTGATGGCATTGTCGAGCCAATCGGTACAGCCAAACGCGGCGACGTTCGCGTGCAGGCCCAGGATGCTGGTGCGACAGGCGACCTCCTCGGGCAGCCGGTTCAGCAGCTCATTGGTGGCATCATCGGCGGCGATGACGAGCGCACACTTCAGCCCGGCCACATTCCAGCCTTTGCTCGCGCTGGTCACGGT
>JBBRBV010000053.1:0-19307 GCA_038205545.1 Actinomycetales bacterium | reverse complement strand
TCCGTTTGCGGGTTCGGGTGGCGGCTTCACTGGTGGCGGAGTTGCGGGTGGTGCGGTGGTGTGTGGGGGTCTGATGCGGGTGGCGGGGTCGGTCGCGTAGTGTTTGCCGGCGCGGCTGACCCAGTGCAGGGTGCCGTCGGGTGCGGCGGTGGGGGTCCAGCGGGTGTTGTGTTTGAGGGCGTGGTTGGCGGGGCAGAGAAAGTAGAGGTTGGCGGCGGTGCTGGGGCCGCCGAATTGTTTGTCGCGGGTGTGGCCCCGGTCGCTGTGCCGGGCGCCGCGGTTGCAGCCGGGGAATCGGCAGGTTCCGTCGCGTAGTCGCAGGTATGTCTTCAGCGCCGCTGGTACCCGGAATGCTGTGTTGCTGACGCCGAGCACGACACCGGTGTGCGGGTGGGTGAGCACGCGCAGGAAGCTTGTGGCGGTGCCGGCGAGGCGGCGAGGCGGCGGGCGGTTTCTGGGTCGATGGGCCCGTATCCTTCCAACTCGCCGGGCTCCTCGCTTGTGCCCATCAGGGTCAGCACAGGTACGGTCACGTTCACGATGGCGCTGATGCCGGCGCCGAGGCTGCGCAGGGCAGCGAGGGTGCGCGGGCGGGACTCGACCAGGGCGTGGCTCTCCTGCATCAGCCCGGACGCGGTACCGGAGGGGATGCGCAGCGCGCAGGCCATCTCGGCGATCAGTCCTTGCTGGGCGGCGAAGGTGGCATCCCAGTCGTGCTCATGGCCGGGCCCGGGCTGGGGCCGGCCGGTTTCTGCGGTGCTGGAAACGAAGTTCCACGCGTCGGCGAGAACTTCGGCTTTGCTCGCTTGTGCCCACGCGATGATCTTCTCGAAGTGCACCGCGCGATCGACGAACTGCGCCAGCTCAAGCTGAAATGGATCGAGGCCGTCCGCCGGGCCGTTGGCCGGCGCGTTGGCTGGCACGTTGGCCCAGGCGGTGAATGGGGACTGCATCGGGTCGCTGGCGGTGGTTGGGGACTGCGTCGGGTCGCTGGCAGGGTCATCGGGCGAGTCATCGGCGAAGCCCGGCTGGGGGGTATCGCCGCTCTGGCTCATGGTTTCATTTTACCAAAACCGAGGGCTAGAGTCGAGGGTTTCTCAGATATTTTGGGAATTCCACGCGAAGATGAATTCGAGCTGCCTGGTCAAGTTTTCGAGGCGATTCGAGTCGGTCGGGCTGGTCGCATCCGTTGGTCGAGCTTGTCGAGTTCGTTGGTCGAGCTTGTTGAGACCCTGTGGTGGTCTCGACAAGCTCGACCTGCGGGAGCGGTTCGACCTGCGGGCAGGGACGGGGGCGAGACTCGGCAGCCGGGCGAGGACGTGCATCCGCTAGCGTGGGCATATGTCAGGCAGACCGGCGCGAGCCGAGGTTGAGGGCGGTACGCCGCGGCCGGTAGATGATCGCACCCTGCCGGCCCGACTGTTCGCAATCATCGACGCATTCACCACGCCGTCGAGCGCCGCGTCTCTCACTCTGAGCGCGATCGCCCAGCGCAGCGGAATTCCGCTGTCGACCACGCACCGGCTGGTTGCTGAATGGGTCAACTGGGGCGGACTCACCCGGCAGGACGACGGCCGGTACTGCCTTGGACTGCGTCTGTGGGAGGTGGGCGTGCAGACTCCGACCGCCCGAAACCTGCGCACGATCGCCCTGCCCTATCTCGAAGACCTCTATGAGACCACTCATGAGCACGTGCACCTCGCCATTCTCGACGGACACGACGCCCTCTATCTCGAGAAGTTATCGGGGCACCACGCGGTACCGGTGATCTCGCGGGTTGGCGGGCGTCTTCCGCTGCACTCCACGGGGGTTGGCCTCGTGCTCCTGGCTTTCGCACCACACACCACGATCGACGAGTACCTGGCCACCTCGCTGCAACGTTTTCTGCCGCACACCGTCACCTCGCCAGCCGAACTGCGACGTCGGTTGCTCGGCATCCGCACGCTCGGAATTGCCTCGATGTCTGAAGAAATGACCGCCGGATCGAGCTCCATAGCCGCACCGATTCGGGATCGCACCGGCCAGGTCGCCGCCGCTGTATCGATTGTCACTCGCACCACAGCGCCAGCGCCAGCCACAGCGTCGGCCGGCCGGCCGCAGCGGCAGGCCGAACACGCCGTGCGGGTCGCCGCGCAGGGAATCAGCCGTGCCCTCGGCTACCGTCGATCCGTCTCTTGAATTTCACTGAGTGGAAACTATTCACCGCAGCGACAACGCGCACCGCACACTGATCAGATCACCCCCTGTCATCGTCGCTAGGAGAACCTGTGCCCCACGAAACCACCCGCGTCGCCATTATCGGCGCCGGTCCCGCCGGCCTTCTCCTGAGCTGGGCCCTGCGCGACGCCGGCATCGACTCGATCGTCGTTGAAAACCGCTCGCAGGACTACGTGCTGGGCCGCATCCGCGCCGGAGTCCTGGAACAGGGCTCGGTCGAAACCCTGACCCGTCTCGGGCTGGGTGACCGCCTCGCATCCGAGGGATTGCAGCACGACGGCATCTTTCTGCAATATGCCGGCGAGCGCCACAACGTGAATTTCAATGAGCTGATCGGTCGCACGGTGACCGTGTACGGCCAGCAGCAGGTGGTGAAAGATCTCGTCACCGCCCACGAAGCAGCAGGGTCGACGATCTACTACGAAGCCTCCGACGTGGCCGTCGACGGCCTGACAACCAAGACACCGAGCGTGACCTTCGAGCACGATGGCGAGAAACACACCATCGACGCCGACTTCGTGGTGGGCGCCGACGGCTTTCACGGCATTTGCCGGGCGTCGATTCCGAGCGACGAGATCACCCTGTTTGACCGCAGCTACCCGTACGCCTGGCTCGGAATTCTCGCCGATGTGGCACCGTCCTCGGACGAACTCGTCTACGCGCTGCACAAAGACGGTTTCGCGATGCTCTCGATGCGTTCACCGGTGGTCTCCCGCCTCTACCTGCAGGTGGACCCGACCGACGACATCAAGAACTGGTCAGACGACCGCATCTGGGAAGCGCTGCAGACCCGGCTCGGCACCCCCGGTTGGACCCTGGACCAAGGCCCGATCACCGATAAGTCGATCACTCCGATGCGCAGCTTCGTCGCCTCCCGTCTTGCCTACGGCAACCTGTTTCTGGTCGGCGACGCCGGCCACATCGTGCCGCCGACCGGCGCAAAGGGGCTCAACTCGGCCATCAGTGACGTCACCGAGCTCGCCGCGGCGCTCACCGCGTTCTACGCCAACGACGAGACACTGCTCGGCGGGTACAGCGAGACCGCGCTGGCCCGGCAGTGGCGGGTGCAGCAGTTCTCCCGCTATATGACGGAGATGCTGCACACCAACCCCGGCGACCTGCAAAGCGGCGCCTTCGACTACCGCAGCCAGCTCGGCCAGCTCGACTATGTCACCCACTCGCCGTTTGCCCAGCGCATGCTCGCCGAGCAGTACACCGGCCTGCTCCTTTAACAGATCGAGGACATCATGAGTCAAACAACACCACGCCCCGGCCTCCGCCCCGGCACCGGCCCGGCGAGCCAGAACGAGATCACCGCCGAGATCGAAGCGATCGAAGCGGATGCCGCCGCCCGCGTCGCTGCCGGCGGCTCGCCCGAGCTGCAGCCGCGCCGCGACTACGCCCCGTACCGCAGCTCTGTGCTGCGCCACCCCACGCATGAACTCGTGCGCGTGGACCCGGAAGAGGTCGAACGGTTCTCCCCGGCCTTCGGGCACACCGATGTGAACCCGCTCGAAAGTAATCTCACCATTGCGCACACCGGGGAGCCGATCGGCGAACGCATGACCGTGAGCGGCCGCGTGCTCGACGGCGAGGGCCGCCCGGTGCGCCATCAGCTGATCGAAGTGTGGCAGGCCAACGCCGGCGGTCGCTACGTGCACAAACGCGACCAGCACCCGGCGCCCCTCGACCCCAACTTCACCGGTGTTGGCCGCGCCATCACCGGCGACAACGGCGAGTATTCGTTCACCACCATCAAGCCGGGTCCCTACCCGTGGAAGAACCACATCAATGCCTGGCGGCCCGCCCACATCCACTTTTCACTGTTCGGCAACGCGTTCACGCAGCGGCTGATCACCCAGATGTATTTTCCCGGCGACCCGCTCTTTGCGCTGGACCCGATCTACCAGTCGATCGCCGACGCCGAGGCCCGCGCTCGCCTGGTCGGGCAATACGACCACAGCCTGAGCGTTCCCGAGTTCTCCCTCGGCTACCGCTGGGACATCGTGCTCACCGGACCGAAATCAACCTGGATGGAAAGTGAAGGCGCTGATGAGTGAGCCCGAAACTGCACAGATCCCCGCCCTGCAAACCCCCTCGCAGACCATCGGCCCGTTCTACGGCTTCGCCCTGCCCTATGCGGGCGGGCCAGAACTGGTTCCCGGATACCATCCCCGTGCCATCCGCTTTCACGGCACCGTTACCGACGGAGATGGTGAGCCGATTCTCGATGCCCTGCTCGAAATCTGGCAGGCCGACGAGAACGGCGCGCTCAGCCGTGAGCTCGGCAGCCTCGACCGCGACGGCTTCACCTTCACCGGTTTCGGCCGCTGTGCCACCACGATCGCGGGCAATTACACCTTCACGACGCTCAGGCCCGGGGCAGCCGGCAGCGCGGCACCGTACATTCTGGTGACCGTATTCGCCCGGGGAGTCACCCATCACCTGTTCACCCGGGCCTATTTTGCCGAAGATTCCGCGCTGCATGCGACCGATGTCGTACTCAGCGCGGTGCCGGTCGACCGCCGCCACACGCTGATCTGCGTCTCCGAGGGTGTCGTCGGAGGCGCCGAATCGTACCGCTTTGATATTCGCCTGCAGGGCGAGAATGAGACTGTCTTTTTGGACTTTGATGCCTAACCATAGTTATGACGCCGGGCTGCTCAACCCGCTGAGCCACGGCACGCGGGAGTCTGAGCTCACGAGCGACCAGGTCTGGCTGCAGGCTATGGTCGACGCCGAGCTCGCGCTGACCCGTGCGCTCGTCGACGCCGACCTGGCCCCCCAGTGCATGCTCACCGTCTGCGACGCGCTCGCCGACGCGAGTCAGTTCGACCTCGAAGCCATCGCGCTCGAAGCTCGGGGCGGCGGTAACCCGGTGATTCCGTTCGTGAAACACCTCGGCCGGGCGGCCGAAAAGGTGCGGGCGGGCGCCTCTGATCACATTCACGTCGGTGCGACCAGTCAGGACATTCTCGACACGGCAGCGATGATCGTGGCCCGCAGGGTGATCTCCGAACTCATCCACCAGCTCGACTCCCTCGGCAAAACCCTCGCCGACCTCGCCGAGGAACACCGCGGCACCGTGATGAGCGGCCGCACCCTCGGCCAACAGGCCTCGCCGACGAGCTTCGGTTTCGTGGCGGCCGGCTGGCTCGACGCCGTGCTGCTCATCGTCACCCGGCTCGAGGGCATTCGGGACACCCTGCCCGTGCAACTCGGCGGAGCGGTTGGCAACCTCGCCGTGCTCACCGAAATCGCCCGGGCACGGCGCAGCGGAGCGGCCGCAGCCGATGTCATGGACACCGTGCTGGAACGGTTCGCCCACCACGTCGGCCTCGCCGTACCCCGCCTCAGCTGGCACACCAACCGGGTTGTCATCTCCGAACTTGCCTCCGTGCTCGCCGCTGCGACCGGCGTCGCGGGCACGTTCGCCCTCGATGTGTCGGTGCTCTCCCGCACCGAAATCGCCGAGGTCAGCGAACGACTCGCCCCGGGGCAGGGCGGATCCTCTGCCATGCCGCACAAACGCAACCCCGTCTCCGCCGTTTTGATCACGGCGGCGGCGCTGCAGACGCCGGGGCTGGCATCCACGCTCTATGGCAGCATGCTCGCCGAAGACCAGCGCCCGAGCGGCGCCTGGCATGCCGAGTGGCAGTCGCTGCGGGTGCTGGAGCGGCTCACCATTTCGGCCGTGACCGGCGCCGCGTCGCTCGCCGCGCGCCTCGACATCGACCCGGATCGCATGCGCGCCAACCTCGACCTCACCGACGGACTCGTTTTCAGCGAGCGGGTCACCACCATCCTGGCCGAAACCGTCGGCAAGACCACCGCGTTCGCGCTGGTCGAACGCGCCTCGCAGGAGGCATTCGCGACCAATCGTCCGCTGCAGGTCGTGCTCGCGAGCATTCTCATCACGGAGGGCTGCTCCGACGCCCTGCGCGCCCAAATCTGGGCGGCCTTTAGCTATGAGGGTGAACCGGGCCAGTCCGCGGCCGGCATCGACCGCGTTGTGCGCAGCTTTCGCCGGCGAACGGATGCCGCGGCGCGCGCGGTGTCGGTGCCAGACGATATCGTCAAGGTAGGCGCAACTTCCACCAACGACGTGAGGATTTCATGAGCCAGCCCGTTTTGCTCTGCACCATCGAGCCAGCGCGCACTGGCGACGCCGACGCGCCACTGATCGTGCTCGGCCCCTCGCTCGGTACGACCGTCGACGTCTGGGCCGGCGTCGCACCCGCACTGGCCGCGACCCGCCGGGTGCTCCGCTTCAACCTGCCCGGACACGGGTTCACCCCGCCGGCCGCCGCGTCGTTCACGATGGAAGAGGTCGCCGACGCTGTAGTTGACCTGGTCGACTCGATCACTGTCGATGCGTTCCACTACATCGGCACCTCGTTCGGTGGTGCCATCGGTCTCGCCCTCGCTGTGAACCACCCCACTCGGCTGGCGAGCCTGGCCGTGCTCTGCTCCGGTGCAAAAATCGGCACCGCTAAGGCCTGGACCGAACGCGCCGCCGCGGTGCGCGCGAGCGGCACCCCCTCGCTCGTCGCCGGCAGCGCTGCTCGCTGGTTCGCCCCCGACTTTCTCGGGCGACATCCCCAGTCCGGCTCCCACGCACTCGACCAACTACTGGACATTGACGACGAATCCTATGCGCTGGCCTGCGAGGCGCTCGCCGTCTTCGACCAAACGGATGCCGTCAGCGGCATCCGCACGCCCGTTCTGTGCGTCTCTGGCGAGTTCGACACCGTGACCCCGACCGCCCAGATGCGGGATCTGGCCGCGGCCATTCCCGGGGCCCGGTCCGTTGTGGTGGCGGGCGCGGCGCACCAGCCATCGCTGGAGCAACCGGCCGAGGTCGGCGCGCTGCTCGGGGAATGGCTGGCGAACGTCACAGCACACGCCACAGCACACGCCACAGCACACGCCACTCGATCCACGGATGCGGCCGAGCCGCTGCCGGCTGGCCGCACCGCGGCATCCGCTTATGCTGACGGTATGGTGGTGCGTCGCGCGGTACTCGGCGATACCCACGTGGATGCGGCCAATGCCGCGATCACCCCCGAGACGGCGGTGTTTCAGGATTTCATCACCCGCTATGCCTGGGGTGAGATCTGGACCCGGCCGGGCCTTGATCGGCGCACCCGCAGCTTTTTGACCATCGCCGCGCTCGTGACCGGCGGACACGAGGGCGAACTCGCCATGCACGTGCGCGCCGCCCTCACCAACGGACTGACCCGCGCCGAGATCAGCGAGGCGATTTTGCACACCGCAATTTATGCGGGCGTTCCCGCTGCCAATGCCGGGTTCGCTGTGGCGCGCACGACCTTTGCCGCGCTCGACGCGGATGCTGAAGCCTCCGCCGCCGACACCACCATTCGCCCCAGCTAAAGGACCCGCACATATGGACAAGACCTACCCCTCCGCAGCGGCTGCCGTCGCCGATATCCCCGACGGTGCCTCGCTGGCGGTCGGTGGCTTCGGCCTAGTCGGTGTGCCGATCGTGCTTATTCGTGCGTTGCTCACTCTCGGCAGTACCAACCTGCACGTCGCGTCGAACAACTGCGGCGTCGACGGCTGGGGGCTCGGCGAACTGCTGGGCGAAGGCCGCATAGCCCGGGTGATCGCGTCGTACATTGGCGAGAACAAGGACTTCGCCCGCCGCTACCTCGGCGGTGAACTCGAGGTCGAGCTCACCCCGCAGGGCACCCTCGCCGAGCGGTTGCGGGCCGGCGGCACCGGAATTCCGGCGTTCTTCACCGCGAGCGGCGTGGGCACCATGGTCGCCGAGGGTGGACTGCCCTGGCGCTACGGGCCGGACGGCGAGGTGACGGTGTCGTCGCCGCCGAAAGAAACCCGGCTGTTCTCCTCCCTCGGCACCGAGAAAGAGTACGTGCTCGAAGAGGCCATTGTCACCGACTACGCCCTCGTGCGCGCCGCCAAGGGCGACCGGCACGGCAACCTCGTGTTCGAGAAGTCGGCCCGCAACTTTAACCCGGTCGCCGGCATGGCCGGCCGAATCACCATCGCCGAGGTCGACGAGTTGGTCGAACCGGGACAAATCGACCCCGACGAGGTGCACCTCGCCGGCATCTACGTGAACCGCATTGTGCAATTGGGCAAAGCGGATGCCGCCGACCTGCCCATCGAGAAGACGACGACGCGGCCGCGGCCGTCGAATGAAGTTGGAGCACACTAATGGCCCTCACCCGCAATGAGATGGCGGCTCGCGCCGCCCAGGAGCTCGCCCCCGATTCGTATGTCAATTTGGGCATAGGTCTGCCGACCCTCATCCCGAACTTTCTGCCCGACGGTGTGCACGTCGTGTTGCACTCCGAAAACGGTGTGCTCGGCGTCGGACCCTACCCCTGGGAGGGTGAAGCCGACCCCAAGCTCATCAACGCCGGCAAGGAGACCGTCACCGTCAACCCGGGCGCGGCCTACTTCGACTCGGCGCAGAGCTTTGGCATGATTCGTGGTGGCCTCATCGACGTGGCCGTGCTCGGCGCCATGCAGGTCAGTGTCGTCGGCGACATCGCCAACTGGGCGGTCCCCGGCAAGATGATCAAGGGCATGGGCGGTGCGATGGACCTCGTGCACGGTGCCGACACCGTCATCGTCGTGATGGAACACGTGACCAAGAACGGCGAGTTCAAGATCAAGAAGGTCTGCGACCTGCCGCTCACCGGCAAGGCCGTCGTCACCCGCATCATCACCGACCTCGCCGTGATCGACGTCACCGGCGACGGCCTCGTGCTGCGTGAGGTCGCGCCCGGGGTCACCGTCGACGAGGTGCAGGCCGCCACCGAACCGATCCTGCTCGTGCCGACGCCGCCGACCACGATCACGACGATGATCGGCGCTACCGCGTGAGCACCCTGCGTGACGTCGTCATCTGCGAACCGCTCCGCACCCCGATCGGCCGGTTCGGCGGCGCGTTCAAGACCGTCGCCCCCGCCGACCTGGCCGCCGCGGTCATCGCCGCGTTGATGGAACGCACCGGCCTCGACGGCGCTCTCGTTGACGACGTCATTTTCGGCCAGGCCTACCCCACGGCCGAAGCCGCACCGGTCGCCCGCGTCGCTGCCCTCAACGCCGGCCTTCCCGTCACCGTCGGCGGCGTGCAGGTTGACCGCCGCTGCGGCAGTGGCCTGCAGGCCATTCTCGACGCGGCCATGCAGGTGCAGACCGGCGTGAGCGACCTGCTCATCGCCGGCGGCGTCGACGTCATGAGCCAGGCGCCGCTGTACACGGTGGATTCCCGCTGGGGCCTGGCCGGAACGGCCGGTGTGCTGCTGCGCGATGCCCTCGGCCGCGGCCGCGAAACCGCCGGTGGCCGCAACTTTCCGGTGCCCGGAGGCATGCTGGAAACCGCCGAGAATCTGCGCCGCGACTACGCGATCGACCGGGTTGAACAAGATTCCCTCGCCGCAGAGTCCCAGCGCCGCGCCCTCGCCGCCGTTGCCGACGGCCGCTTTCTCGATGAGATCGTGCCGGTCACCGTGCCCGGGCGTAAGGGCCCCGTGGTGGTCTCCGTCGACGAGACCCCCCGCGAAACCACGCTGGAAGCCCTCGCCGGCCTCACTCCAATCATGGGCACAGCGGATGCCGCCGCCACCGTCACCGCCGGCAACGCCAGCGGGCAGAATGACGCGGCCGCCGCGTGCATCGTGACCACGCCGGAGCGTGCGGCCGAGCTCGGCTTGACGCCGCTGGTGCGCCTCGCCTCCTGGGCGCGTGCCGGCGTCGAGCCCTCCCGCATGGGACTGGGGCCCGTACCCGCCACGAAGCTCGCGCTGGCGCGCGCCGGGCTGAATCTCGCCGACATAGACCTGATCGAGCTCAACGAGGCATTCGCTGCCCAGGTGCTCGCTGTCTCGCGGGAATGGAACTTCACCCCCGAAGACTGGGCACGCACCAACGTCAACGGCTCGGGTATCTCGCTCGGCCACCCGGTTGGGGCGACCGGAGCCCGCATCCTCGCCACCGCCGCTCGCCACCTGCAGCGTACCCGGGGCCGCTACCTGCTCGAAACCATGTGCATCGGTGGTGGCCAGGGCCTCGCGGCAGTCTTCGAGCGCGCGTAGCCGCATCCGCTCGTCTGCGTGCGCCGAGAGGTGAGTTTCGATCGGCGACCTGTGAGTTTCGGCCCGAAATTGGCCTGAAACCGTCTGAAACTCACATCTCGGTGAGCGGATAAGCTTCCTGAGAGCGGATGCGCGGCCTACCAGCGCGCCCCTCGCCCGGTCAGGGCGGCGCGCACTCGGCGCAAGAGTTCATGGCCGCCATCTCGAAGGTCGTCGTCCGTGACGCGGATCATACGCCAACCCTGCTCCTCCACGCGCTCGCGCCGCGTGATGTCCGCGCGAAACCTGTAGGGATCGCTGCGGTGGATATCGCCTTCGTATTCGATGCACAGTTTGAAACGCGGCCACGACAAATCGACCCGGGCCACGAAGTAGCCGTCCGCATCGCGGATCTCGAAGTTGACGATCGGTTCCGGAATGCCCGCATCCAACAGAAACAGACGGGTTTTGGTTTCTTTCGGTGAGTCAACTGCCGCTCGGGCGAGCGCTGCCGCTGCACGCAGGGAGCGGCATCCGCGTCGCCCGGTCAACGCCGCCGCGACCGAGCGAAGCTCCTCGGGAGTGTGAGGGGGGTTGGGTCCGCTGCACAGAAAATCTGCGGCGGCCACGAGTTCTGCCCGGTTCAACATCGAGCCGAGATCAATCCAGGTGTGCAGCAGCGTGGTTACCGGAAGTCCGCCCACCCGTTGGGTGACGTTCGTCGTTCGTTGGTGCCCGACAATGCCCACCATCTGCGGCGGCCGGGCGCCCAACGGCACGCTAACGTGCAGGCGTCGATCGGTTTCAAGTCGACTGGGCAGCCACAGGCCGTGAACCAGAGCCGCAGTTGGGTGGCTGAAAACGTGGGAGGCGGGCATCCGTTGGGCATAGGCGCGGGCCAACTCAAGAACGGATGCCGACTGCGCCCATTCCAGACGCAGCCGCCGGAACGACAGTGCAGCACGTTCGGGGGAGGAGGACATGCGGCGATCATGACGCTGATCGCACGCGGGCGTCAATGTTATCCACAGGCAGCTACGAACCCGCCGCCCGGAGACCAGTCATCGCCTGGCCGCCGAGCTGTGAGTTTTGGTCGCCGACATGTGAGTTGCGGCCCAAAACTCGCCAAAATTGGCTCAAAACTCACAGGTCGGCGAGCGAATGCCGGAGCGCGCGGATGCCTACTGGAACGCGGAGATGCCGGTGATGGCTCGGCCCACGACCAGGGTGTTGATCTCGTAGCTGCCCTCGTAGGTATAGAGCGCTTCAGCGTCGGCGAAGACGCGAGCCATGCCGAAGTCGGTGGAAATGCCGTTGCCGCCGAGCACGGAGCGACCGAGGGCCACGGAATCGCGCATGCGTGCGCTGGACGATGCCTTGGCCATAGCAGCGTGCTCGGGTCGCAGGGTGCCCGCCTGCTGCAGCTGAGCGATGCGCACCATCGTGCCGAGTGAGGTCGTCGCGTTCTCGAGCATGCGCACGAGCTTTTCCTGCACCAGCTGGAAGGATGCGATCGGCTTGCCGAACTGCTGGCGTTCGAGGGCGTAGCTCAGGGCGTAGTCGTAGGCGGCGAACTGCAGTCCCACGGTTTGCCAGCCCACCCAGACCCGGGAGTTGGTGAGCAGCGCGTTGGTGTCGCGAAAGCTCGTGGCTCCGGGCAGCCGGTCACGCTCATCGACCACGACGTTATCGAGGGTGATCGAGGCGTTCTGCACGATGCGCAGAGCGATCTTGTTCTCGATCGCCGTCGCCGTGAATCCGTCTAACGTCGCGTCGACGATGAAGCCCTTGATCTGGCCGTCGGCGGTGTCACGCGCCCAGACGAGCACATTGGCGGCGAAGGTTCCGCTGCCGATCCACCGTTTGGCGCCGTTCAAGGTCCACGAGGATCCGGTGCGGGTGGCGGTCGTCTCCATGTTGCGCGAGACGTCGGAGCCGTGCTCGGGTTCCGTGAGCGCGAACGCACCGATTTTACGCAGGGAGATGGCATCGGCCAGGTAGCGTTCCCGCTGGTCGTCGGTACCGAGCTGCGCAATGGCGGCTGCGAACAGGCCGCTGTGCACGCCAACGAAGGTGGAGATGGAGGCATCGACTCGGGAGAGCTCCAGGGTCATGAACCCGTGCAGCAAGAAATTATTGCCCCGGGCGCAGAGGTCAACCAGGTTGAGGTCGGCAAGTGTTGGAATGACCTCGAACGGGAACGTGGAGTTGTTCCAGTGTTCGGCGACGACGGGGCGCACATCGCGCTCGAACACCTCACGCGCATGGGCGAGCACCTTCTGCTCGTCGGGGGAGAGCAGGTCCTGATAGGAGAAGAAATCAGTGGTGGGCCCGGTGAAGAATTCGGGGGTGCCCGCATCCGTTTCGGTGCTGCCGAACGGCGGGGTGTCAACGACGATGCTCATGGCGGGTCCTCTCTGACCTGGTACCCCTAAATTGTGCGCTAATAGCGAGAATTGCGCAATCTACTGTCTCTAGACCATGCAAAGTGCCCAGGACCCGGGCGAATCAGCCCGCCGAACTGCCCCCGATGCACGAAATAGTGCCAGTGCGGGACGACGGCGGCCGGCGAGCGAGTCCGGGCTAGCGCGTGGCGGAGGTGTTCATGGTCAGCACCGGGGTGCCGTCGACGTCGTGCAGGGCGAGGCTGACGGTCAGGGCACCGAGGGTAGCGAGCGAGTGCACATGGGTGCCGCCACAGGGAATGCGCACGCTGGTGCCGGGCAGCTCGCAGACCCAGTACCGGCGATCGGTGAGCCGGTCGCCGTCGCAGTCAACGCGCACCGCGGCATCCGTTGTGGTCCACTCGGCGAGGGTCGCGTTGACTGCCGCTTCGATCGAGGTGAGGGCCTCGGTGCTGCCGGCGCCGGCGAGGCCCACGTCCGAGAGCCCCACGTCCGAGAGCCCCACGTCCGAGAGCCCCTCGACCGAGAAGCCCTTCTTGCGCAGCGACTTGCCGAGCCGATACGTGTCGACGGAGGCATTCAGGCCGATCAACGACTCGTCAATGGCCAGACCGTCGAAATCGGGGTGACCGAGGGCGTCGAGGCGCACCTCCTTCTTCCAGCGGCCCGCGAGCGCGTCGTTGAGGGCGAGGGAGGCCAGATGGCACGCGGTGTGCCCGGCGCTCGTCGAATCGCGCAGACCCTCGTCGACCTCGACGGTAACCGCGTCGCCGGGGTTCAGTCCGGCGCCATCGACCACGTGCACCACGACGAAGGCCCAGCCGGGCGTACCCTTGGCCACCGGGATATCGTCGCCAATAAACAGCGTCGATGCGTCGGTGGCTCCCACGATGCAATCCTCGACCGGCCAGAACGCGGCGCCGTGGTGCAGCAGAGCCAGGTCGGGTCCCTGGTCCGGCCACCCCGCATCAACCGGATGCACGCACGTGGCGTCGAGCAGCACGGCAGAGCGTCCATCGGGAAGCTGCTCGGAGTGCACCACGGTCGCTTGCGTGTCGACGACGCCGCTCGGATAGAGCACGCGGGTGTCTTCGGTGGGCAGCGTCATGGCTGGTCCTCTCAGTGCTATCGAGTAAGCGGATGCTGCGAGTAAAAAAAGGTGCCGCCACAAGCGTGGCGGCACCTCGGGGCGTGTACTACTGCAACGTGCGCTGATGCAACGCATGCCCGGCCACCGTGTGATCCGCTAGCGAGGCACCTCATCTGTCAGCGCGGTTGTTGAACGCGTGGCTCCCAAAAAACTGAAACCGAGAAGATGCAGAACTTAGCTCTTGCGGGCCTTGGAAGCGGTCTCTTCAGACTTCGCCTTCTTGTCGGCCCTCTTTTCCTTAAGGGACTTGTCGGCAACCTTCTTGGTTGCGTCCTTTTTTGGTGATTTATCAGCCATTATGTACTCCTTCGCGCCGAGCCGTAGAGCCCGTCACCTTGAGAATACGCGGGTTTGCCAGAATCGGCACCTTTGCCGTCAAACACGTCGGCCAACCGGTATCGCGTCGCCCTGTGCACGATTGCCGGTGTGTCGTATGCTGGCGCTGAACTCAACCCAACCCCATCGAAAGGCCACCGTCATGAGCCATAGCGCTACCTACCGGGCAGTACTCTTTGGACCGAACCCGATTGCCGCCGGAACCGAGGTGGAGCTGGAATACATCGACGGCGAGTACCAGGACATCGTGGTGCTCGAGGCGGTCGAAGACCGCGAAACCATCGTGCGCTCCTACAAGCGCGGTCACGAGACCGAAGAGCCGGTCCCCTACCGGTTCGTCGAAGAGGCCATAGAGGAAGTCGGCGGCGAGGCCGACGTTCCCAACTGACGACCCGTGCCGGTCTCGGCACGCAGCGGCGGCATCCGCTTAAAAACGGATGCCGCCGCGGTCGTGTCGACGGCGCTAGATGCGCTTGGTGGCGTTGCGGCCGAGCCGCACGGGCAGCGCCATGAGGGGGCCGACGAAGCGGCGCTGCAGGCGTCGGGCCGGGCCCCAGACGATCTGCACGACATACTGCGACAGTAGCGCGCCGGCCGCGAGGGCCATCGCGATGCCCGCCGCGGTGAGCAGGGAGAGCAGGCCGTTGATGTCCCCCTCCGAGAGCTTCAGCAGCCCGCGAAACAGGGTGAGCCCGGGTACCAGAGGCACCAGCGCCGTCACCATGATGACCAGCGGTGGGGTGCGCACCAACCGCGCCATCACGGATGCCAGCAGGCCGACGCCGAGGGCGCTTGCCGCCGACCCCCAGACCAGACCGAAGCCACCGGCCAGCGCGGCGACGAACAGAAATTCGGCGAGCACGCCGAGCACGCAGACCACCCAGATTGCGCGCCACGGCACCTGCACGGCTAGGGCGAAACCGGTCACGATCACCACGGCTGCCACGAGCAGCACGGGCAGGCCGGCCAGCGTGCCGATCGGGTTCGAGTCGATCTCGAGCAGCAGGCCGAACCGCGCCAGGAACAGTGCCGCGCCGGACACCCCGGTGACCAGGCCGGCCGTGATCAGCAGCGCTTCCACCAGTCGCGCGGTGCCGGTGAGGTAGAACCCCGACAGCGTGTCATGCACGGCGCCGAAGGTGGTCACACCGGCCAGGAGCATGATGATGGCGGCGACGACCACGAGCGAGGGGTTGGCCGACGGATCGATAACCCGCACAACGGCGGCTACGAGCGGGCCGACCGCGCCGCCGACGACGGTCTGGTAGAACAGGGGAACCTGGCGGTGGTCGAGCAGCGAGGTCACCCAGTCGATGATCCAGGTGGCGATGAACGCGGCGATGATCACCGTTGGTCCGGCGCCGATCAGCACGGCGGCGCCCGCTCCAACCAGGCTCCAGCCGATGCGCCGCCAATGCTTGGGCACCTGCGGCTTCGAACTGACGATCGTGGCCAGAATCTTGCGCGCTTCAGCGACCTCGATGGGTTTCTCGATGATGTCCGCGATCAGCTCCGAGGTGGCGGTGAGCTTGGAATAGTCGAGCGTGCGGTACTTCACGTTGCGGCTGCGGGTGACGGCCTCGTGCGTCGAGGGGTCTTCCTGCGTGAGCGTGATGATGGTGTGGGTGATGTTCGCGTCGGTGCCCTTGAGCCCGTAGGCGCGGGTGAGCGCGATCATCGCGGCGGTCGCGTCTTCGGCACCGGCGCCGGCGGTGAAGATAACTTCGGCCAGGCGCATGGTGAGATCCAGCACCGCCCGGGTGTACCCGGTGTGATCGAGCGAGATGGCGGTGGTCTTGCTAAACATCGAGCGGCCCCAAAACGGATGCTGCGGCGGTCGCGTGGGCGGAGTCCGCGTCGGTGGGGTGGAAGAAACCCGCGAGCACGTCGCGGTAGAGCCGCGCGAGTTCGGCGGAGGCGTTGTACGCGCTGCCGCCGGCAACCTGCACGGCCGTGTCGACGACGAACTTGGCGTTCTGGGTGGCCCGATACTTGAGCCCGGACAGCTGGGCGAACCAGGCCGGCCCGACCTGCCAGGTCTGTTCGTCAACCATGCGCGCGAGGGCGTCGAGCTGCGGGTAGATGCCGTCCATCGCAATGACGAGGTCGCCCACCCGCCAGCGTGCCACCGGATCCTGCGCGTGCGAGCGCCCCTCATGCTTCAGGGAGGTGCGTCGCTTCGCGCCCGCAACGGCCAGTTCGAGCGCGCGCTGGCCGATTCCGGTGTACACGGCGGCCAGCAGAATCTCGAAGTTGGCGAAGATGCCGGCCACGAGGGGGTCGCCGTTCGGACCGACCGGCAGGCGTCGCACCACCCGGTCGGGGCGGGCGAGTGCGCCCTCGAGCACGGTGCTCTGGCTCTGGCTGGCCCGCATGCCGAGGGTGTTCCAGTCGTCTTTCACGCGGATGCCGGCATCCGCTCGGTCGAGAAACGCCCAAACGATCATCGGTGCGGCGGGGTTCGAGGAGTCCAGGCCGAGGGTGCCGAGCCTGGTCCACGCGGGCGAGAGCGAGGTGAAGACCTTGGTGCCGGTGAACCGGTAGCCGCCATCCGGCTGGGGACGGGCATCCGTCGTTGAGCCGAACATCACCAGATCGTTGCCGGGTTCGCTCACTCCGAAGCCGAAGATTTCGTCGCGGCCGGCCTCCTCGAGCAGAAAATCGAGGGAGTGATCGCCCTGCGCGTGCAGGCTCGCGGCGACTCCGGTCCAGACCAGGTGCATATTCACTGCGAGGGCGGTGGCCGGGGCGTGCGCGGCGAGCCTGGTTTGATCGCGCACGGTCTGCTGCCGGGTGCGGCCGAGTCCGCCGAACTTTACCGGCACCAGGGCCCGAAGATAGCCGGCGGCGACGAGCTCGTTGAGATCGTCGGTGAAGAAGGCGTTGGACTGGTCGTACCCGGCCGCCCTCGAGCGGATGCCGGCCAGCAGCTCATCAGATAATAACTGCTCGTCTTTGCCTGTTGCGGGTACAAAAACGGGCACCGCCGGAGATGTTTCGGGCGGGGCAATAGGGGGCAAGAACTCGGTCACAGGTACAAGCCTATGCAGCCTTTCGACGGCGCGCGAACACCCGCACGATTACGAGCACAATGACGCCCAGAATCGCCAGTACGACTAGCCAGGGGAGGGCTACGCCGAGGCCCACCAGCAGGCCGCCGAACGCGCTGACGAGCGCGGTCCAGCCGGTGACAATTCCGCTCCAGAAGTTGTCGGGTCCGCCCGCGGCGACGGTGCCCTCCGCGAACAGTTCGAGCTGAACGGTGGAGTAGTCAATCTGGTCGGCGAGGTAGTCCCGCTGCGACTGCAGGCTTTCGAGTTCGACCTGCCGGCTCGACAGGGCACTTTCGATGCTGATCAGGTCGGTCGTCGTGGTGGCCGAGGCCATCAGCGCGAGCAATCGGTCGACCGAGGTGGTCAGGGCCGTGATGCGGGCGTCGAGGTCCTGACTCTGCTGGGTCACGTCCTGGGCGGTGAGCGACACGAAGTTGAGGCGGCCGAGTTTCTTGATCTCGTTCAGGGTGCGGTCCAGATCGTCGGACGGAATGCGCAGACTGAGGTTCGCGCTCGCCGGCTGGATGTCGGTGCCCGGGTTTTCGCTACGGCTGTCGACGCGGCCACCGGCCTGCTCGGTGATGGTGACGGCCGATGCGCTCGCCGCGACCGGGTCGATCGCCGTGATCGAGAGGGATCCGGTGGTGATCACGTCGCGGTTGGTGGTGTTCACGTCGTTGGTGGTGCCGGTGATGAGGCTACCGTCGGCCGGCTTCTCTCCCGAAAAAAAATCTGGCGCCGGGGCGACGCCGTCGGACACGCTTCCGGACGAATCCGAGCCGGCACCGTTTGTCGTGCATCCCGTCAACAGCACGGCGACGAGAAGGGCGGCGATCACACCCCAGGTTTGTTTCATACCTCACTGTATGGTTGCACCAGAGTCGGTGCCTATAGCCAATCTGGGAGTCAGATCACAATTGGGACTCGTTGTCTGCCCCTCGAAGTAAGGTCGTGGAGTCGGCTCAGCCCGACGATTCGCTGGAGACGATCAGGAGGACAAAAATGGGATTTATCGACGATGCCAAGGATGCGCTCGATGCCACCGGCAAAAAGATCGGTCGCACGGTGGATGACACCAAAGACCGGATCGACGACAAGGTCGACGAGGGTAAGGCTGAGGCCAAAGTGAAGCAGGCCGAGGCTGAGGTCAAGCACGCTGAGGCCGAGCGCGACACCACCGAGGCCAAGAATGATTACAAGGCCACGCTGCGCGACGATAATTAGCGGATGACCTGGTGGGCGGAGCGGATGCGCACAGCGCGTCGGCGCCGCCCACCGCTGTTGCACGTGGCAACGGATGCCGGTACCGGCCCGGTCGTGATTCTTGTGCACGGCATTGCGTCGTCGTCGGTCACCTTCTATGAGGTCATCCCCAAGCTGACCCCCCACCACCGAGTGATCGCGGTCGACATTCTGGGGTTCGGGCAGTCGCCGGCACCGGACGGGTGCGAGTACCGGCTGGAGGATCATGTTGCGGCCTTGGCCGCGACCATCCGCTCGTTGAAGTTGCGCGAACCGTATGTGTTGGTGGGTCATTCGCTCGGCAGCCTGATCGCCACCCGTTTCGCCGCCAGGGAGGGGCACGGTCGGCTCGCGAGCGCATGGCGCACGCTGAATGGCCGCGGACCCGTGTCGCGCCTGCTGCTCGTGGGACCGCCGGTGTATGTGTCACCGAGCGATATTGGCGATCCGCGGGTGCGGGCACGGGTCAGCGCCTATCTGCGTGCCTACGATTTTCTGCGGGCCAACAAGGAGTTCACGCTCGCCAACGCCGCGTTCATGGCGCGGCTGCTCCCCAAGGGCATCTTCGAACTGACCGAGAAGACCTGGACCCCGTTCATCAAGTCCATGGAGCACTGCATCGAATCGCAAACGGTGGTGAGCGACATCGCGAGCCTGTCGGTGCCGGTCGACGTGATCTACGGCGCTCTCGACGCGTTCATCGCGCAGGGCAGCATGACCGTCATCGAGCGGATGCGTCACGTCACGATGCACCGCGTCGAGGCCAACGACCACATCATTCGTAAGCGGTTGGCGCGGGTGCTCGTGAAGGTTATCGACAGCTGAACTGCCCGGT
>JBBRBV010000052.1:0-19583 GCA_038205545.1 Actinomycetales bacterium | reverse complement strand
CGTCCGTGAGCTCTGCACGAGCCTCACCGACACCGAAACCCACTATCCGGGCACCGACCTGATCCTGCAATATGCGATCAAAGACCGGCTCTGAGTTACGCCAGAAAATATCGCATCAAGCCGCCCATGTCAGGACCCCTGAGGTCAGGTGCGGCGGAGGCCGTCCAGGGCTACGGTGAGCACGTCGTGGGCGAGCTGGGCGGCGTCTTCTGGCCCCTCCGGGCGGTACCACTCGGCGATGGAGTTGACCATGCCAAAGAGTAGGCGAGTCACGACGCGCGGGTCGATATCGCCGCGTAACGAGCCCTCGTCGCGGGCCTCGACAACGAGGGCCGAGACGGCACGGTCGAAGGCGCGGCGACGGGTGAGAGCGAGACGTTCCACGTGGGTATTTCCACGCACGCGCAATAGCAGGGTGACGTAAGGAAGCCGCGAAGTCAGAATATGCACGGCGCCGCGCAGGACGTAGGCCAGCCGGTCAATGGCGCTGCCGGTCAGCGCGCCATCCTCCAGCAGCACCCCCTCGAGACCACTGAGGGCTTCATCGAGGGCGAGCTGAAGAACTTCATCCTTGGAGGTGAAATGGTGGTAGATAGCCGCCTTCGACAGCGTCAGCCGTGCCGCGAGCACTCCCATGGAGGTCGCGTCGTAGCCGAATTCGTTGAACGCCGCGACCGCGATCTCTAGGATGGCGCGCTGGTCGTAGCCGGGGCGCCCGCGTTTGGGGGTGTTTACGTCAGACATAGGTCTTGAGTCTCTCACGCAGGCGTGGTGGCTACGACCGGCTAGCGCAGGTCGTAGACGCGTTTGTGTTTTCCGGTGCTGCGCTCCAGGGTGCCGGGCTCGACGACGAACACGTTAACACTCGAACCGATCCGGTCCTTGATCAGGGCGATGAGCAGGGCACGGGCGACCGCGGAAGCGGCGTCATCGGCGTGCTCGTGCCGTTCGATACGCACGGTGAGCTCATCCATGCGTGACGGTCGGGTGAGCTCGAGCACAAAGTGCGGGGAGAGGTGCTCGATACCGAGTACGATTTCCTCGATCTGGGTTGGGAACAGGTTGACGCCGCGCAGAATGATCATGTCGTCGTTGCGCCCCGTGATCTTTTCCATGCGCCGCATGCCCGGCCGGGCCGTTCCCGGCAGAAGCCGGGTCAGGTCGCGGGTGCGGTAACGAATGACCGGAAAGGCTTCCTTGGTGAGGGAGGTGAAGACGAGCTCACCAGTTTCGCCATCCGGCAGGACGCCGCCGGTGTCCCCATTGATGATCTCGGGCAGAAAGTGATCTTCCCAGAGGTGGGGGCCGTCTTTTGACTCGATGCACTCGTTTCCGACGCCCGGGCCCATGACCTCGCTGAGCCCGTAGATGTCGAGAGCGTCAAAGTCGAGGCGGTCTTCAAGTTCCAGGCGCATCTGGTTGGTCCACGGTTCCGCTCCGAGCACACCAGCCTTGAGGCTGGAGCGTCGGGGGTCCAACCCGGCTGCGACCATGGCATCGGTGATGGTGAGCAGGTAGCTCGGCGTGGACAGAATGACGTCGGGCTCGAAGTCGGTGATCATCTGAATCTGCTTGTTGGTCTGACCACCCGACATGGGGATGGCGCAGGCGCCGAGTGCTTCAATGCCGGCGTGGGCGCCGAGTCCACCCGTAAACAGGCCATAACCGTACGCGTTGTGCACCTTCATACCAGGCCGCACGCCGGATGCGCGCAAGCTGCGGGCCACCAGACCCGCCCACATTGCCAGATCATTCTTCGTGTAGCCGACCACCGTCGGCAGTCCGGTGGTGCCCGAGGAGGTGTGAATACGCGCGACCTGGTCCATCGGAACGGCGAACATGCCGAACGGGTAGGAGACACGCAGGTCTTCCTTGGTCGTGAAGGGCAGCAGTGCCACGTCTTCGAGGGTGCGAATATCGTCGGGGTGCACGCCAGCAGCATCAAACTTACGCGTATACAGCGGTACGTTCTCGTAGGCGTGTCGCACTGTGTGCTGCAGGCGGGTGAGCTGCAGCGCGCGAATCTCGTCGCGGGACATCCGCTCTGCCGCGTCGAGCTCGGCGAGTGCCGGTGCGTGCAGACGGGTCTTGGTCAGCGTTGACATGATGCCTTCCGGAAGGGTTAGAGGTGGTTGCGGGCGGGGACGGGCAAGTTGGTGGTGCGGCTGTGGCCGCGAAATTCAGCGACGGTGACATCGTTGTCCACTGTGACGCGCACATCGTAAATGCCGCTGCGGCCGCTCTTCACGCGCAGTAGCGCGGTAGCGGTCAGATTCTGGCCGCTCGTGGTCGGCTTCAAGAAGGTGATGTCGGCGCCAGCGGCGAGCGTAACGTGGTGCGAATCGTTGCACGCGATGGCGAAGGCCGTGTCGGCCAGGGCAAAGATGAAACCGCCATGGGTCACATCGAAGCCGTTCAGCATGTCGTCGCGCACGATCATTGAGACGACCGAGTGGCCCGGCTCGTTGCGTTGCACGATCATTCCCAGAGAAGCGGATGCCCGGTCGCGCTGCATCATCGCCTCACTACCGACGGGCAGTGTTTCGGTCATTCGGATCTCCTCGTTGAGTTGCCGTGCGGGTCGGGGGTTGCCCGTCCGATAATGAGACTATATACTAACTGAACGATCGGTTGGTAATAGAGTGCCGATCACCGTGCATTATGCCCGACGTGAATCACCTTAGCGTCGGCCAAACGCCGCATTGCCCACGACCACCGCAGTCAACGCAGACCAGGAGCCGATGATGACAAGCACCATCACGCCCGACACGATCGCTATCAGCGCCGAAGAGCAGCAGTTCAACGATCTGATTGAGGCCGATTCGCGCATTGAGCCGCGCGACTGGATGCCCGAGGGATACCGCAAGTCCCTCGTTCGCCAGATCTCGCAGCACGCGCATTCGGAGATCATCGGCATGCAGCCGGAGGCGAACTGGATCACCCGCGCTCCGAGCCTCAAGCGCAAGGCGATTCTGATTGCCAAGGTGCAGGACGAGGCCGGCCACGGACTGTACCTCTACTCCGCCGCGCAGACTCTCGGTGCCACCCGTGACGACATGACGGATGCCCTCATCGCTGGCAAGGCGCGCTACTCTTCCATCTTCAACTACCCCACCCCGACCTGGGCTGATATGGGCTCGATCGGGTGGCTCGTCGACGGCGCCGCCATTTGCAATCAGGTGCCGCTCTGCCGCGCCTCCTACGGTCCGTACGGCCGCGCGATGGTGCGTATCTGCAAGGAAGAGTCTTTTCACCAGCGTCAGGGCTTTGAGATTCTGCTCGAGCTCATGGCCGGCACCGAGGAACAGCGCCAGATGGCCCAAGACTCGGTCAACCGTTGGTACTGGCCCGCGCTGATGATGTTCGGCCCGCCCGATGATGACTCGCCCAACTCCGCGCAGTCAATGGCCTGGAAGATCAAGCGCCACTCCAATGACGAGCTGCGCCAGCGCTTCGTGAACATGCTCGTTCCCCAGGCGGCCGTGCTCGGTGTGACCCTTCCCGACCCCGATCTGCACTTCAATGACGAGACCCAGCAGTGGGATCTCGGCGAGATCGACTGGACCGAATTTCACGAGGTACTTGCCGGTCGTGGCCCGAATAACGCCCAGCGTTTGCAGCGTCGGCGCGATGCCCACGAAGACGGCCAGTGGGTGCGCGAAGCCGCCGCGGCCTACGCACGCAAACAGTCCGCCCTTACAACCGAACCCGAAATGGCAGCCTCATGACCACTCCCGGCGATTCCGCAGCAGAAGTCTGGCCCCTCTGGGAAGTCTTCGTGCGCTCCAATCGCGGCCTGAGCCACGTGCACGTCGGCTCACTGCACGCTCCCGACGAGACCCTCGCCGTGCGCAACGCCCGCGACCTGTACACCCGACGGAGTGAGGGCGTCTCGGTCTGGGTCGTTCCCGCTGTCGCCATCACCACGAGTGACCCGGACGCCAAGGGTGCCTTTTTCGAATCGCCTGCCGGCAAGAACTACCGGCACGCGAGCTATTACTCCAAGAGCGAGGGAGTGAAGCACCTGTGAGCGACGACCAGAAAGCGGATGCCCCCGCCGCCGACCATGGCCACGTGGCTGTCGATGTCGACACTCTCGACGCCGAGCTCATCGAGGGTCCGTCCGACGCGACGACAGACATCGCAGAATACGCCCTCTGGCTCGGCGACGACTCCCTTGTTCTGGCCCAGCAGCTTGCTGCCTGGATCTCCCGTGCTCCCGAACTCGAAGAAGACGTCGCCCTCGGCAACGTCGCCCTGGACCTGATCGGACACGCCAGGTCGCTGCTGCACTACGCCGGCACCGCATCGAACCGTACCGAAGACGACCTCGCCTACTGGCGCACCGAACCTGATTTTCGTTCGCTGCACATCGTCGAGCAGCCCAACGGCGACTTCGCGCACACGATCGCGCGCCAGTTCGTTGTGGCGCACTACCTGTTCGAGTTGTACAACCGGCTGCGAGCATCCGCTGACGCGACCCTGGCCGCGATCGCCGCCAAAGCGGTGAAAGAGGTGGACTACCACCGCGACCACTCCACCCAATGGGTGCTGCGGCTCGCGCACGGTACCGACGAGTCTCGCCGCCGCATTATCACTGCATTCTCCGACCTGTGGCCCTACGTCGACGAGATCTTTCGCGACGAGCCGCTCATTGACCGCCTCGAAGGAATCGCGGTGCGCCCGTCAAGTCTGCGCGCCGCGTTCGACGACGCCATCGCGCCGGTGCTCGCCGAGGCTGAGCTGGAGGTGCCCCACGGGTTCGTCGCGTCGGGCGGCGGCCGCACCGGTAGGCACTCCGAGCACCTTGCCTTCCTCCTCGCCGAAATGCAGGTGCTCACCCGCGCCCACCCTGGAGCATCGTGGTAGCCACCGACACCCATGAAGGCGTAGCCCGACCGCGCCCCACCGATGCGGCTTCGCTGGCAGCCTGGACGATTGCCGCCCAGGTCGTCGACCCTGAGATTCCGGTGCTCACCATCGAGGACCTCGGGGTGCTGCGCTCCGTCAAAGTTACCAGTGATGCCGTCGCGGTCACCCTGACGCCGACCTACAGCGGATGCCCTGCCATGGATGCCATGCGCGACGATGTTCTCGAGGTGCTCACGGGCGCCGGCTACGAGAATGTCTCGGTGCGCCTCGTGCTCAGCCCGGCCTGGACCACCGACTGGATGAGCGAGATCGGTAAGGCTAAGCTCCGCGAATACGGCATCGCCGCCCCCACCGGGCATTCGGCCGCGCGCGGTTCGGGGCCGGCCGGTCCGATTCGGCTGACCATGGCTGTGAAATGTCCGCGTTGCTCCTCACTCAACACCCGCGAGCTCGCACACTTCGGTTCTACGTCCTGCAAGTCCCTCTACGAATGCCGAGACTGCCTCGAGCCGTTCGACTACTTCAAGGTGCTCTAATGGCTGCAACACGTCTTGATTCCACCGACCAGAGTGCCTTGATCTCGGCACCGGTCAAACACCGCGCACGCTTCCATTCTCTCACCGTGGGCGAGGTGCGACCGCTCACCGCTGACAGCGTCGAGGTCACCTTTATCGTTCCGCCCAAATTGCAGGGCGCGTTCGACTATCTACCGGGCCAGCACCTCGCCTTGCGCGCCACGATCGACGGTCAGGAGCTGCGGCGCAGCTACTCCATCTGCCGTCCGGCGGCAGCGGGTTCGATCAGCGTCGCCATCAAACGGGACCTCGGCGGAGCGTTTTCCACCTGGGCCAACAGTGAATTGCACCCCGGCGACGAAATTGACGTGATGAGTCCGCAGGGGAACTTCACTTCGAACCTGCGAAACCTCGACCACAAACACGTCGTCGGTGTCGCTGCTGGCTCGGGCATTACCCCGCTCATGGCCCTCGCGCATACGGTGCTCGCGGCCTCGCCGACCTCGAGCTTCACCCTCGTCTACACCAACCGCACGGCGCTCGACGTGATGTTCCTTGACGAACTCGCCGAGCTGAAGGACCGTTACCCGGCCCGGCTCGCGCTCTACCATGTGCTGTCGCGCGAGCAGCGGTCGTCGTCGCTGTTGTCCGGCCGCATCGATGAAGAGAAGTTTCGACGCATGCTCGAAACGATCCTGCGCCCGGTTACGGTCGACGAGTGGTTTCTCTGCGGCCCGTTCGAACTGGTGCAGCTGTGCCGCGACACCCTGGAGGACACGGGTGTTGACCGCTCGCACGTGCGGTTTGAGCTGTTCACCACCGGCGAGCCCTCCGCGGCGAGCGGCGATCGCGGCCGCCCCGTCATCATCGGCACGGGCGACAAGACCTTTTCCATCGAGTTCACCCTCGACGGCCAGAGCAACACGGTCACCACCCCGGTCAACGCGAACGAGAGCATTCTCAACGCTGCGTTGCGGGTGCGCCCCGACGTGCCGTTCGCCTGCGCCGGCGGAGTCTGCGGAACCTGCCGCGCCAAACTGGTCAGCGGTGATGTCACGATGACCGAGAACTACGCGCTCGAGCCCGACGAACTGGCCCGCGGCTACGTACTCACCTGCCAGTCCCACCCCACCACCGACTCTGTCGTCGTCGACTACGACGTCTAGTTTTATATTTTTAGAAAGCGGATGCCGTGATCGAGCTCTCCATAGACAACGACGTCGCCCACGTGGTGCTGAACGCGCCCGACAAGCTCAACGCCCTCGATGGGGCCGCGATCGCGGAGCTCGACGCGGCGTACCAGAGCGCCGAGCGGGCGGGTGTGCGCGCGCTCGTGCTCAGTGGCGAGGGCAGGGCTTTCTGCGCCGGCCGTGACATTTCTGCGGTCGATCCGCGCACCGACGACGTACTCGGCTATCTCGGCGATCAGGTCACCCCGCTTCTGCAGCGCATGAGCCGGTTTCCAGCGCCCACCTTCGCGGCGGCGCACGGCGCCTGCCTCGGGGTGGGTCTCGGCCTGCTGATTGCCACCGACGTCGTTTACGTCGCCGACACCGCCAAGATCGGCTCGCCGTTCGCCAACCTCGGCGCTACGCTCGATTCGGGCGGGCACGCCCTGTTCGTGGAACGCCTGGGCGCTCACCGTACCCTTGACCTCATCTACAGCGGACGACTCATGTCGGGCGCCGAAGCCGTTGCCGGCGGGTTGTTCAGCCAGGTCTTTCCGGCCGCGGAACTGCCCGAGGCGACCATGCAGGCGGCCATGCGCGCGGCATCCGGAGCAACCCAGGCCTTCCTCGCGAGCAAGGCGCTCGTGCAATCGCTGCGCGATGAGCGGCTCGGGCTCTGGCAGAGCATGAGCGACGAGACTGCCGCCCAAGCCGCACTCTGCGTCACCGGCGACTACCGCGAGGGCTTCGCCGCGTTCCAAGAGAAGCGCAAGCCCGCCTTCACCGGCCGCGCCTGACCGGTGTGACGCCTTCGTCAGGCGACCGCGAGCATTCCGGCCGCGGTGAGGGCGAGGGCGAGCCCGAGCCATTGCACCGGGGCGATGCGCTCCCGGAGTATGACGGCCGCCAGCAGAATCGTACCGGCCGGATACATGGCCGTCAGTACGCTCATCACGCTCAGGTCGCCTAAGCGCAGCCCGAGCAGCAGCAGAAAATTCGCGGTGACGTCGATCACACCGCAGGCCACGGCGAGCTTCAGCCCGGTTCGCACGATCGCTCGGTCGGCAGCCGCATGCGCGGCGGCGTCGGGTGCCGAGCCGGCCACCCCGACCAACATCGGCACGGGGGTCGCTGCGCGTCGCTGGCGTCGCGCCCGCAGAGCGATGAGGCCAACGACGGCAAACATGATGCCACCGTTGACGGCGCGGTTCATGACGAGCGGAACGAGCCCGCTGTCGGTCGGAGTCTGGTCGATCAGAATGATGAAGGTGCCGATCATGGTGCCTGAGCCGATCGCCATGACAACGCCGAGCGGTCGTGGACGTACCGCACCGCGCTCGGGAACAAACCCGACCAGAACGACGGCGATGAGTGCCAGTCCGAGCGCCCAATAGCCCATGGGCAGAAACCGTTCCCCACCGAGCAGCCCGGCGGTCATCGGCACGACCGCCGACACCACAGCGGTCAACGGCGAGAGGATGCTCATGGGTCCGATCGCGAGGCAGGCGTAGAGCAACGTGATCGCCAGAGCCCCGGTAACACCCGAGAGGGAACCCCAGAACACGGCAGACGATGACCACTCGCCAGCGACGAACGGCAGCACGAGCAGCATAACCAGCAGTCCGGAGGTTGCAGCGACCGCTGTGACCAGCATTGCGCTGATGCGCTTGGCGGCCAGCCCGCCCAGAAAGTCCGCAGAGCCGTAGATCACGGCCCCGGCGAGTCCAAAGAACGCAGTCAACATAGGAGGTAATTCTAAACGTTGTTCTCGGTGGCTGCGACGGTTCGCGTCGAGCGCTGTAAGGCGCTGCGTCTCACTGAGCTGCGCGATGGTAACCACAACGGTTGACGTCGTCCATTGACGCGAACCGCAGCTTGCTGGACCCACCCAGGCATCGGATGCGCAAGCGCGATGGCAAGAAGAACGAAGAGTATTGCAGGGCTGAATACTCCACCGATACCCCCGCATTCGACGAATTTTCCTCGGTATTTCTGCACAGCTCTGTCGGCAACGTCGAAGGAGACCGATATGAAGCACGACAGCTCCCTAAACCAACGCGGCCGCATCCTGATTCTGACTCTGATGGTGACAGTCCTCTACGGTTGGACGGTGAGCGGGGCGTCGGCGCACAACAACGACGTCGGCTCGGAACCGAAGGAAGGTGCCGTGTTCTCGGAACGACTGCAGCGCTCATCGCTCGGCGCCGCCGCGAGCGGGCAGAAGCGGGTCGCCTGGCATTTCGCTGACCGTCTGTCACCCGCCGCGCCGATTGTGCGGGCAGCACGATAAGTGGTTTGCGTTCGACGCGACGTATTCTGGAGGGGTAAAGGTAAGCGAGCTATTGCCGCCCTGGACACACGCTCGGCGGCGTTTCGGCGCCCGGCTGGCGGTCGTCATCTCGCTCGCCTTCCCACGTCGGGCACGATGGCACGCTCCTGAGGCTGGCCCATTATGGCTCGCGCCGCACCCCACTTGAAGGACCAGATGAAGTTCACGACACCCGTTGACCTCGCTAACCCGATCGATGACGGCGCAGGAAACACCATCACGACCCGCACCGGTGCCGTGCTCTACACCGCTGACACCCCGTTTCCCGACGGTCTGCGCACGACCTTCGCCCTGAGCCTGCAGTTGCCCGCTGATGCTGAGGGCGAGACCCTTGAGTTCCCGGTGCTGCAGACCTGTGAAGCGGGCGAAACAAACTGGAACGAAGCGACGGTCGAGGGTGAGGCCGAGCCTGGTCACCCCGCGCCCGCCATCACCGTCACCGCCGCCACCGGTGACGGGCATAACGCAACCGAGACCGAGACGGGTGCCACCCACGATGATGCAGTGGCCACGACGGTCGCATCCGATCACGTGCTCGCTCGCGTGCTCGGAGCTGGTGGACTTGTCGTTGGTACCGTCGGCATCGTGCTGGCAGTCACCGCCCGCCGCAAGACGAAGGTCTAGTACCGTGCGAGGCAACAGAATCCCCCGCAGCGCGGCTGACTCCACGACTGACTCGGCGGCTGTCTCGGCGGCTGTCCCGACGGCTGTCTCAAAGGTTCGAACGGCAGAGCGCCGGCCAGCCCGCAAATCGACTCGCCCGGTAACTCTTCGTGCGGCCCGGGCTGTGTTCGCCGTCGTCGTTGTTACCGCGGCCCTGGGCTGGGGAGCGGCCCCGGCATCCGCTCATAATTATATTGTGGGCTCCTCGCCGGCGGTCGATGCGGTCGTGACCGAACAGCCCGGTGTGTTCTCGGTCACCACCAATGACCTGTTGCTCGACCTGGGTGGGACCGGTTCCGGAAGCGCCATGGTCATCACCGGGCCGGCCAGCGCTCCGCTGTTCTACGGTGATGGCTGCGCAACCGTCTCGGGCGCCACGGTCGAAACCTCGGCGCAGCTCGGTGCGGCCGGACAGTACTCGGTGATCTGGCAGACGGTCTCCACCGACGGCCACTCGATTTCCGACGAGTTCACTTTCGACTGGCAGCCGTCCTCCGGCCAGACGCTCGCAAACGGGGCGGCCGCCGCTCCGACCTGCGGTACCGAAGCGGATGCTGCTCCCACGGATTCCGACACCGCGCCCGCCGCGGATGCTGGCCCGACCAGCGCTGGCGACGGCGCCCTTTTTTCCACCGTGGTCTGGATCGGCGGAACCCTCGGGGCGATGCTGCTCGCTGTGGGAACTACCCTCGTCATCCTGCGCCGCACGCATCGCCCCTGACCCTCGCGGATCGGTTCGGGTCGATGCGGGGAAAGGTGTCAAGGGCCCCGGGTAAACTTGTACGGGTGAGTTGGAACGCTGAATTGCCCAGAAACCCAGATGGCGTCGAACCACCGAGCGACGCACGTGGCCCGAGTGATTTCAACGGCCCGAGCGACGTCGACGCACCCGATGATTATGACGCACCGCCGCCGGAGGCCGACCGACAGTTCGGCGAACGCCCGTCGGGCGGGCGGCAGCCCACCTACTCGGGAGCAGCATCCGCTTCCCAACAGCCCGGCATCAACCGCCCCACGGTCGCTCGCGCCGCCACCCGCAAATTCGCCAGCGCAGCCGAAGCCCTGCAGACGGTGTTCGGCTACGACACGTTCCGGGGCGATCAGGCCGAGATCATCGCCCAGGTCGTCGACGGTAAAGACGCCGTTGTACTAATGCCAACCGGCGGTGGCAAGAGCCTGTGTTACCAAATTCCGGCGCTCGTGCGGGCCGGAACTGGCATCGTTGTGTCGCCGCTCATCGCGCTTATGCAGGACCAGGTTGATGCGCTCACCGCCGTTGGTGTGCGCGCGGAGTTTCTCAACTCCAGCCAGGATTCCACGACCCGCAGCCAGGTCGAGCGTGATTACCTGAACGGTGACCTCGATCTGCTCTACGTCGCCCCCGAACGACTCTCCAACGAGGCCACCAAGCGGTTGCTCGACCGCGGAAGCATAGCGCTATTCGCCATTGACGAAGCGCACTGTGTATCGCAGTGGGGCCACGATTTTCGGCCGGATTACCTCGCGCTGGGCGAACTCGCCGACCGCTGGCCCGACGTGCCGCGCATCGCTCTCACCGCGACGGCGACCGACGCGACGCACCAGGAGATCACGACCCGCCTGCAGATGGGCGAGGCCAAGCACTTCGTGGCGAGCTTCGACCGACCCAACATTCAGTACCGCATCGTCGGCAAGGCCGAGGTGCGCAAGCAACTGCTCTCCTTCCTGAAGACCGAGCACGCCGGCGATGCCGGAATCGTCTACGCGCTGAGCCGCAAAACGGTCGACCAGACGGCTGAGTTTCTGCGCGCCAACGGTGTGAACGCGCTGCCGTACCACGCCGGGCTTGATGCGGGACTGCGCGCCCGCACCCAGTCCCGCTTTCTGCGCGAGGAGGGGGTTGTTATCGTCGCCACGATTGCGTTCGGCATGGGCATCGACAAGCCCGACGTGCGCTTCGTGGCCCACATCGACCTGCCCAAATCGGTGGAGGGGTACTACCAGGAGACAGGTCGCGCCGGTCGCGACGGCGCCCCAGCCACGGCCTGGCTCGCTTACGGTCTGCAAGACGTCGTGCAGCAGCGCCGCATGATTAATGAGTCGCCCGGCGACCTCGGCCATCGGCGCAAGCTCGCCGCCCACCTTGATGCCATGCTCGCCCTGTGCGAGACGGTGCACTGCCGCCGAGTCAACCTGCTGCGCTACTTCGGGCAGGCCAGCGAACCGTGCGGCAATTGCGACACCTGCCTCGAACCGCCCGAAGCCTGGGACGGCACCATTCCGGCCCAGAAGCTGCTCTCTACCATCGTGCGCCTGCACCGTGAACGCAACCAGAAGTTCGGCGCCGGGCACCTCATTGACATCCTTCGCGGTAAAGAAACACCACGCGCCACGCAGTACGGTCACACGGCGCTCAGCACGTGGGGACTCGGCGCCGATCTCACTGACCAGGCCTGGCGCGGGGTCGTGCGCCAGATGCTGGCCCAGGGCCTGCTGGCCACCTCCGGCGAATACGGCACGCTCATACTGACGGATGCTGCGGCCGAGGTTCTCGGCGGTCGCCGCCAGGTGCAGTTGCGGCGCGAACCCGACCGCCCTGCACGTTCCAGCGCCGCCCGCCGCCCCAGCGCGGGCAAGGTTGCTGCCGCCGACCTCAGCACTGCCCAGGAGACCCTGTTCGAGGCGCTACGAGTGTGGCGTTCGGCGGAGTCAAAGGAGCAGGGCGTTCCCGCCTACATTGTCTTCGGCGACGCGACCCTGATCGCGGTCGCCGCGGCCGCACCCTCCACCCTCGCCGCCCTCGATGGCATTACCGGCATCGGCGCCAAGAAGCTCGAGGCTTATGGAGAGGCCCTGCTCGAGGTTGTCGCCGCCAACGCCTGAGTGCCGTTCTGCTCGCCGACCACCCTCCTGGGTCGGATACCGATTCGCAAGGCCTTGTGGGGGAGCGCTGGTCTTCTCGAGCCTGAGTTGTAGTGAACCTACAAAACGGATGCCGTGGGTGGCATATATCGTTGTTGTCCGGGTACCGCACATTTCGCGACCGTGACCGGCAGTTCTATCGTTACGATCACTACTTTCGTGCGAACAGTTAGGATCACCCATGGTTGATACGGCCGAGCGTTCCAGCACCCAATCGACGACGGTTGACCCCGGTCTCGACGTCAGCGTCGATACGGGCCCGATCAAGTCCCTCGGTGATCCGACCGCCCCGGTGGTGAACGTGGAGGAACTCGGGCGTCAGCTGCTCGGCACCTGGGCCGACGTGCGCCTCGCCGCCCGGGAAGTCACCGCGCGCCCTGACATGCAGCGCATCGAGGGCCTCTCGATGGCCGACCACCGCTTGCGCGTATTCGACCAGCTCAAGGTGCTTGCCGCCAACGGTCACGTGCTGCGCGCATTTCCCAAACATCTCGGTGGGCAGGATGATCACGGCGGAAACATCGCCGGTTTCGAGGAACTCGTCATTGCCGACCCGAGCCTGCAGATCAAGGGCGGCGTGCAGTGGGGCTTGTTTGGTGCCGCCGTTCTGCACCTCGGCACGAAGGCGCATCATGACAAGTACTTGCCGGGCATCATGGACCTGAGCGTGCCCGGTGCGTTCGCGATGACCGAGATCGGCCACGGCTCCGACGTCGCGAGTATCGCCACGACCGCGACTTTCGACGCCGAAACCGGCGAGTTCGTCGTCAACACTCCGTTTCGCGCTGCCTGGAAGGATTACCTCGGCAACGCCGCGAAAGACGGCATCGCCGCCGTGCTGTTCGCGCAGCTCATCACCCAGGGTGTCAACCACGGCGTGCACGCTTTCTACCTGCCCATCCGCGACGAGAATGGCGACTTTCTGCCAGGTGTCGGCGGTGAAGACGACGGCCTCAAGGGTGGCCTCAACGGCATCGACAACGGGCGGCTGCACTTCACCGGGGTGCGCATCCCTCGCGAGAACCTGCTCAACCGGTATGGCGATGTCGCCCAAGACGGCACCTACTCAAGCCCGATAGGCAGTCCCGGTCGTCGCTTCTTCACCATGCTCGGCACTCTGGTGCAGGGGCGCGTGTCGCTCGACGGCGCCGCCACCGCGGCATCCGCCCTCGCCCTGACCATCGCGATCACCTACGGAAGCCAGCGCCGGCAGTTCACCGCCGGAAGCGAAACCGACGAGGAAGTCATTCTCGACTACCAGCGGCACCAGCGGCGGTTGCTCCCACGCCTCGCCACGACCTACGCGCAGACCTTCGCGCACGATGAGTTCCTGGTAAAGTTTGACGAGGTGTTCAGCGGCAAGGCTGACACCGACGACGACCGACAAGACCTCGAAACCCTTGCGGCCGCGCTCAAGCCGCTCTCCACCTGGCACGCGCTCGACACCCTGCAGGAGGCCCGCGAAGCGTGCGGGGGCGCGGGGTTTCTGGCCGAGAACCGCCTCGTCGGCCTGCGCGCCGACCTCGACATCTTCGCAACATTCGAGGGCGATAACAACGTGCTCCTGCAGCTCGTTGCCAAGCGGCTGCTCACCGACTACAGCCGTAAATTCGCCAAGGCAGATGCGGGCGCCCTCGCCTGGTACGTTGTGCAGCACGCCGCCGGTCGCGCCTACCACGGTACCGGCCTGCGTACTCTGGGGCAGACGGTGTTCGATCGCGGGTCGACCGCGCGGTCCGTTGGCGCTCTCCGGGATGCCGATGTGCAGCGTGAGCTGCTCACGGATCGGGTCGAGAGCATGATCGGCGAGGTTGCCGGCAAGCTGCGCGGTGCCACCAAGCTGCCCAAGAAACAGGCCGCCGACCTGTTCAACGCCCACCAGAACGAGCTCATCGAAGCGGCTCGCGCCCACGGCGAACTGTTGCAATGGGAATCGTTCACGCGCGCACTCGACGCGACAACGGATACCGGCACCAAGCAGGTGCTGACCTGGCTGCGGGACCTGTTCGGTCTAGGCCTGGTGGAGAAGAACCTGGCCTGGTACCTCATCCACGGTCGGCTGTCGGCCCAGCGCGCCCAGGCCGTCACGGCGTACATCGACCGGCTCATCGCGCGCATCAGGCCGCACGCCCTCGATCTCGTCGACGCCTTCGGTTACTCGCAGGACCACCTGCGGGCCACGATCGCCAGTGGCGTCGAACGCGAACGCCAAAGCGAGGCCCGTGATTACTATGCCGACCAGCGCGCTTCCGGAACCGCTCCCGTCCCCGAAAAGTCGGTCAAAAAGTAATCAACACGCATCGTACTCAGGTACGACACCGGTGGCGCATCAACCATCCCTCTGGTTGATGCGCCACAGTGAGGCTACGCCCTACCGTTTGGTATGGGGCTTCAAAGCAGTGAAACGGGCCTCACCACTAACGGAATGAGGCAGTCGTGATTCAGGCAGAGTCCCTGACCAAGCACTATGGAAGCAAGACCGCGGTTGACGCGGTCGACTTCACGGTGCAACCCGGCAAGGTCACCGGTTTTCTCGGGCCGAACGGTGCGGGCAAATCCACCACGATGCGCATGATCGTAGGCCTTGACCGCCCGAACGTCGGCTCGGTCATCGTGAACGGCAAGCCGTACCACGAGCACAAAGCGCCGCTGCGCGAGGTGGGGGTGCTGCTCGATGCCAAGGCCGTGCACACCGGTCGCAGCGCATACAACCACCTGCGCGCCATGGCGGCAACGCATAACATTCCCACCAGCCGGGTACACGAGGTCATCAACCTGACCGGTCTCGAGTCCGTCGCCCGCAAACGCGTCGGAGGATTCTCCCTTGGCATGGGGCAACGCCTCGGCATCGCTGCGGCGCTGCTCGGCGACCCGGCTACGCTCATTCTGGACGAGCCGGTCAACGGCCTCGATCCCGAGGGCGTGCAGTGGGTGCGTAAGCTCACCAAACAGCTCGCGGCCGAGGGCCGTACCGTGCTGCTTTCCTCGCACCTCATGAGCGAAATGGCGCTCACGGCCGACCACATCATCGTGCTCGGTCGCGGTCGCGTGATAGCGGATGCCTCGGTCGCCGACATCATCGCTTCGGCTGCCCAGGATGCCGTTCGCGTGCGCACCCCGCACGCCGCGGCCCTGGCCACCCTGCTGGCTCAGGCCGATGTAACCATCACCAATGTCGAGCAGGACGTGCTCGAGATCAGCGGATTGACCGTCTCCGAGATCGGGGAACGCGCGGCCGCCGCCCAGATCTCCCTGCACGAACTCTCCGCGGTGAGCGCCTCGCTCGAGGACGCCTACATGAAACTCACCCAGAACGAGGTGGAATATCGCACCGGCGACGCTTCTGCCCACACCGAAGCGGAGGCGGCCCGATGAGCACCGAAACCACCACCACCCAGCCGTCCGCTTCCCGCGCACCCTTTGTGTCGGCCGGATCGGGGCTCAGCTTTATCGGCCTGCTCCGCTCTGAATCAATCAAGTTGTGGAGCTTACGTTCCACCTACTGGAGCTTCGCCCTCGTCGTCGTCGCTTCGCTCGGCATTGCGGTGCTGATGGCGTTTGCCATGTCCTCCGGTATGACCGGTGGGGTTGCCGGCGCGGGTGTCGAGAATGCCCAGATGTTCGTTCTCGTCTCCACCGCCGGGTTGAGTCTCGGCCAGCTGATTGTCGCCGTTCTTGGCGTGCTCTCGATCAGTGGTGAATATTCCAGCGGAATGATCAAGTCGACGCTCACCGCGGTACCCAATCGCCTGCCCGCACTGTGGGCCAAGGTCATCGTGCTGTTTGGTTTCACCTTCGTGGTGGGCTTGTTCAGCGTCATCGGCGCCTTCCTCGTGGCGATTCCCATTCTGGGAGCCAAAGATCTCACCGCAAACCTGTTCGACGTTGACGTGATGTTGCCGCTGCTCGGCAATGCGCTGTTCCTCGCGCTGATCGCGGTGTTCGCGATTGGCATCGGCACGATTGTGCGCAGTAGCGCCGGTGGCATCGCAACGGTGCTCGGAGTTATTCTGCTCCTGCCCACAGTCGTGGGATTGTTTTCCCTGCTCGTCGAGTGGGTGGCCGACATCGTGCCGTTCCTGTTTACCGTCGCCGGCTCGGAGATGATTACCCCCACCACCATGGAATCCTGGCAGGCGTTCCTCGTCGTACTGGTCTGGGTCGCCGTGAGTCTGGGTGCGGCCGCGCTCCTGCTCAAGCGCCGCGACGCCTGATGCGTACCATCGAAGAATGACTACCACCACTTCTCCCCCCGCGCGCGCACTGGCACCGGGGGGAGAAGTGGCTCTGCCCACGCCGCCCGGAATCGTGCGCCGCTTCTGGAGCCGGCATCCGCACCTGGCCGACACCCTCATCGCGTTGATCTACGTCGTGCCGATGGCTCTGACCCTCTTTGCTAACACGGTTGATGATGCACCGCCCCCGCTGCGCGATATTCTCTTCAACGCTGGCATCATGCTGCTGCTGGCGACATCCCTGTACTTTCGCCGACGGATGCCGCGGCTCGTTTTGGCCCTGACCTGGGTCAGTCTGCTTACCTTTGGCGACTACGGCGAAGTGCACCTCGTGGCCCAACTTCTCGCGCTCTACGCTGTTGCCGTGTACTCGAATGGGCGCAGCGCCTGGATCGGCTTCGGCGCATCGACGGTTTTGGCGAGTCTGGCCGCGTGGCACACCGACAATCCGGCAGAGGTACCGTGGATTCCGGTGGCCATCCAGGTGGCGATCATGATGTTTGCCGCTACCCTGGTGGGCATAAACATGGGTAACAGCAAGCGCTATGTGGCCTCGTTGCTCGACCTGGCCGCACAATTGACCCGCGAACGCGACCAGCAGGCGCAGCTTTCGCGCATCTCCGAGCGGTCGCGCATTGCGGCCGAAATGCACGACGTGGTGGCCCACGGCCTGTCTGTCATGGTGGCGCATGCCGACGGCGCCCATGCCATCGCCCCCAAAGACATCGATCGGTCCCGTGCGGCGATGCTCGAGGTCGCTGTCACCGGGCGTCGGTCGATGACCGAGATGCGGCGCCTGCTCGGCGTGCTCGACGTCGGGTCAGAACCGGCTCCACGGGCCCCGCAGCCCGGCATCGATCAACTCGCCGACCTCGTCGAATCCTTTCGATCAACCGGACTTCCCGTGGTGCTGGAACGCAGCGGGCGGGAACCCACCGACCCGAGCGTGCAGCTGACGATCTTTCGCCTGGTGCAGGAGTCACTCACCAACGTTCTGCGCTACGCCGACACACCCACCCGCGTCGTGGTGCGGTTGATCTCGACCCCCGGAACCGCCAAGGTCACTGTCAGCGACAATGGTCGAAAGCATCCTGGCCCGAGCGCTGCTACGTTCGGCCGCGGCCTGATCGGAATGCAGGAGCGGGTGGCCATTTACAACGGAAGTTTATCCGCCGGAGCGGGCGTGCACGACGGGTGGCGCGTACGCGCCACCATGACCTTCGAGGACGAAGCAGAAAAAACGGCCGGCGAGGACGAACGGTGAGCGCCGCTGACACGTCGCTGTCCGGACCGGATTCTGGGCTGCCCGATCCGATCCGCATCATGCTGGTCGACGACCAGGCACTCCTGCGCGTGGGGTTCCGTATGGTGCTCGACGCCGAAGACGACTTCAGCGTTGTCGCGGAAGCGTCAACGGGCGAGCAGGCCATCACCGTGGCCGCGAATGTGCGCCCGCAGGTCATCCTGATGGATGTGCGCATGCCGGGGCTGGACGGCATCGAAGCAACCCGGCAGATTATGGCGGCCCAGCCGCAGACCCGCATCATCATCCTCACCACCTTCGACCTGGACGAGTACGCCTTCGGCGGGTTGAGGGCCGGCGCGAGTGGCTATCTGCTGAAGAGCTCCGAACCAGGCGACCTTGTCGCGGCCATTCGCACGGTCGTCTCGGGGGAGGCATCCGTTTCATCCCGGGTGACTCGGCGTCTGCTCGATCTCTTCGGCACCCGCTTGCCGAGCGTCGACGGCGACGACGCCGATGCCGCAGCGGCTATCGCAGCCCTCACTGACCGGGAGACCGAGGTTTTTCTCGCGATCGCCGAAGGGCTATCCAACCCGGAACTGGCCGAGCGGTTCTTTCTGTCCGAGTCGACCGTGAAGACCCATGTCGGCCGCATCCTGCACAAACTCGGACTGCGCGACCGGGTGCAGGCGGTCATTCTGGCGTACGAGCAGGGTCTCGTCGGTCGCTGATTCTGGTGACCCCATAGGGAGGGGCCTAGGCTCGACGTATGCGTACTTTCTATCCCGAGTGTGAACCTTACGAAACCGGCATGCTCGATGTTGGCGACAACCAGACCCTCTACTTCGAGGTCTCGGGTAATCCCGACGGCAAGCCGGCGGTGTATCTGCACGGCGGCCCGGGGGGTGCGTCCAGCCCGGACCAGCGTCGGGTGTTCGACCCGGCAAAATACCGCATTGTCCTCTTCGACCAGCGCGGCTGCGGTCGCAGCACGCCACACGCAAGCGAGCCGGATGTTGACCTGAGCGTCAACACAACATGGACCCTCGTGGCTGACCTGGAGAAGTTGCGCGAGCACCTCGGTATTGAGCGCTGGCTGGTCTGCGGCGGGTCGTGGGGCAGTACCCTCGCCCTGGCCTATGCCGAGACACACCCCGAGAAGGTTACGGAACTCGTCGTACGTGGAATCTTTACCCTGCGCCCGGTGGAGCTCGACTGGTTCTACGAGGGCGGTGCCGCCGCGATCTACCCTGACCTGTGGGAAGCGTTTCTTGCGCCCGTCCCCGTGAACGAACGCGGTCACCTCATTGAGGCCTACGGCGAACTGCTGCACGATCCTGACCGGTTCGTGCGCGAACGTGCCGGCGTGGCGTGGGCCACCTGGGAATCCTCGACCATCACCCTGCTGCAGGAGCCCGAGAAGATTGCGCACTTCTCCGATCCGGCTTTCGCGGTGGCGTTCGCTCGCATCGAGAACCACTTCTTCGCCAACAAGGGCTGGTTCACTCCGAACCAGCTCATCGACAATGCCGGCCGACTCGCCGACATTCCCGGCGTCATTGTGCAGGGCCGCTACGACATGTGTACCCCGGCATTCACCGCGTGGGACCTGCACAAGAACTGGCCAGAAGCCGAATTCCAGATGATTCCCGACGC
>JBBRBV010000051.1:0-20029 GCA_038205545.1 Actinomycetales bacterium | reverse complement strand
GCGGGGGCCGGGGCCCTCGTCTGCGGGCCCCTTGCCCCCCCGGCCCCGGGTGCGGGGCCCCGGGCCCGGTGCAGGGGTGGAGCTAGCGCTATGCCAGATAGTGAGCGGCCAGCCGCTCAAAACCCTCGTCGAGCGAGACGGTGGGGGTCCAGCCGAGGTCGGCGCGGGTGCGACGCTGGTCGAACCAGTGCGCGGTTGAGAGCTGCTCGGCCAGAAACCGGGTCATCGGCGGCTGGTCGGCTGAACCGAAAGCACCGGGTTGACGCCGCCAGATGGCCTCGATGACTGAGCCGGCCACACGGGCAGCGGATGCCGGCACCCGCCAGGCCGGGGCGGCCACGTTCGCCGCACCGCAAATTCCCGCCAGAAGTTCGGCGACCGGGCGGGGTTCACCGTTGGTGATCACATAGGACTGCCCGTGCACCCGGTCGGTGGCGTCGAGCGCAGCGTGGATGGCTGAGGCCGCGTTGTCGATATAGGTCGTGTCGATCAGGGCCGCGCCGTGCCCGAGCAGCGGCAACCTCCCGGAGCGCGCGCGGTCGACGATCCGGTCGATCAGCTGGGTGTCTCCGGGGCCCCACACGAGGTGCGGGCGCACCGCGACCACGCTGAACCCGGACGCATCCGCGGCGAGTGCGAGCAGCTCGGCCCGGGCTTTGGTGCGCGCGTAGTCACCGCGGGCGTGCACGGGATCGGCCGGCAGCGCGTCAGAGCCCATGATCGAGGTTCCGGAGTGGGCCACGGACGGCGAGGAAACGTAGACGAAACGGGAGACGCCGGCGTCCTCGGACGCCCTGAGCACGGTGCCGGTGCCTCCCACGTTCACGGCCTCGAACTCGGCCGGATCGCCGGTGAGTGACACCTTGGCGGCGAGGTGCACGACCGCGTCCATACCACTGACGGCATAGGCAAGACCGGCGTAGGGGGTGTCGGCGACGGTCGTGATGGAGCCGTAGACATCTTCAACGCCGGGCAGGCCCGATGGCCTCCGCTGAAAGGTGCGCACCTCGTGCCCCGCCGCCCTGATACTGACCGCCACGGCCCGGCCGAGAAATCCGCTGGCCCCGGTGACCAGCACTCTCACGGCTTGACCCAGCTGCCACCCGAGAGGATGCCCGTGGCCCAGCGCGACAACCGGCTGCGGTCGATTTTGGAGTTGTGCCGAATGTCGGTGGGCAGGCCAGGCACGACGAGCACGGCGGCCACCGGCGAGCCCACTGCCGCGCGTACGGCAGCAGCGAGCGGCGCGGCGGCGCGCTGCACGCGGCGGGCCGACGGCACGGTCTCGATGACGGCGACCTGCTGCTGGGTACCGAGCGGACCGACACCGACGAAGGCCGCGCGGGCAACGTCGGGGAGCGTTTCGATGCGCTGCTCTGGCCCGACCGGGGTGACCACACCGGTGGCTGCCACGATGATGTGCGGCATCCTGCCCTCCACCCAGAGGCGGCCGGCGCTGTCGAGGTGGCCGACGTCACCGGTGCGATGCCAGCGTTCCCCCGGCACGGAGCCGCAGCGGGAAGCCCGCTCGGTAAGCCAGAGTCGGTCGTAGTGATCCTTGACGTGCGGCGCCGACACGACGATCTCTCCGGTCACGTCGGGTTCCTCCGACAGGTCACCAACGGATGCCCCGCTCGCGTCGAGTGCGCTGATCCGGATACGCGTGGTCGCGGTCGCTGCCCCGACGCAGACGCCTCCCGCCCGGTTGCCCGTCACCGCTGAGGTTACTGCCGCAGCGCGAATGCCTTCGAGGGTGATGTCGGCCATGAGCAGCCCCTCGGTCATGCCATACGGCGTATGCGCGGTAGCTCCCGGCATGAGGCCTGCAGCCTGCGCGAGCAGGCCTTCCGAGATGGGCGCGCCGGCCGAGAGAAAGCGCTGCACCCCGGCGAGGGCCGCATGGTCGGCGGGCGTGAGAGCATCAGCCGTCGCGACGACGTTCACCAGCGCGGCGGGCGACAGAAAGACCACTGTCGCGTCGATCGCGGCGACGGCGGCCGCGACCGCTGACGCCGTGAGGGTTTTGGGCGCCGTGACATCCATATCGGGGGTGACCGATCGCGCGCCGAGGGCCGGGCCGAGTAGCGCGAATGGAGCGAACCCGGCTACGAGGCCGGTGCCGACACCGACGCCGTACTGCAGGAAGAGGGCGCGGCTTACGGCGGCCAGCTGCCCGTGCGTGTACACAACGCCCTTGGCCGGGCCAGTCGATCCGGAGGTGAACAGCACGGCGGCCGCGTCACTCGGGGCCGGCTCGGCCGCCGACTCGTCGCCGGCGTCGAGTCGGGCCTGACCGAGGCGGATCAGTTCAGCCAGGGTGTGTTCCACGCCGAGCAGTCGACTCATCGGGGCCGGGTAGCGCGCGGTCGAGATCGTGCGCCCGGGCCAGCCGAGCGCACGCGCTGCCACGAGGCCGGGCGCGGCGCCGATGATGAAGTCGCAGCGGGCACCGCGCACGGCGCGAGTGAGGCCGGCCAGGCCGAGGCCGGCATCCGCTACAACGACGATCGCTCCGATACGAACGCAGGCGTAGAGCACCGCGGTGAGATCGGCGCTCGGCGGCACGAGCAGCGAGACGCGGTCGCCGGGCCGCAGGCCGATGTGCACCAGGCCAGCCGCGATCTGCCGCACGCGACGCGAGAGCAACCGCCAACTGACCGTGCGTGGGGCTGGCTGCATGTCGACGAGGGCTGTTTCGTCAGAGTCGCTCAGTTCGTCGAGGTAATGCCACAGCGGATGCGTGCCCGTCGCCGCCCAGGCGGCCGCCGTCCCAGCCGCCTCCACCCCAGCTCCCGGCCGCTGATCGAGCCTGTCGAGATCATCCGCCCTGGTGCTCGATGCGTTCGCGTTGGTCCCGTCGGCGGGAGGCCCGTCGACTGCCGCCTCACTCAGCCAGAGCAGCGCGGCATCGGCGTACGGGGCGTCTTCGGCGAGCAGGTGCCCGGCACCCTCAAACCGGTGCACGTGGGCGTGTGGCAGTCGTTCCACCAAGTCATCGAGGTAGCGGTCGCTGAAGATCGGATCGCGCGGGCCCCAAAGCAGCAGTGACGGCACCCTGAGCGAGCACACCCCTTCGGCGATGCGGTCAAGTTCGGCCCGGCTCTCGTGCGCGAGATCGACCGGTATATCGGCGACGAAACCGCCGATTCCGCCGCGGCGGGCGGGCGTGAGGTAGGGTGCGCGGAAGCCGCGCTTGACCTCATTCGATAGCGGCGGATGCGCCAGAGCGAGCGTCGTGGCGAGAAAAGCGGGAGTCGCGACGGTGGCCGGGCCGAGGATGCCCCGCCCCAGCGCAAGCCGGAGCGGCGCCGGAATCGGGTCGGTCGCCCTCTGGTGCACGGCCGTGTTGAGCAGCATGACGCCCTTCAGCAGCTCGGGATGGTCAACGGCCCAGCCGAGCGAGACGACCCCGCCCCAATCGTGGCCCAGGGTCACGACCGGACCGGCCAGTTCCAGGGCGTCGGTGAGATCTCCGAGGTCTTGTACCCGCCGGGCGAGCGCGCGTGAGTCGCCGGTGCGTGCGGAGAAGCCCATGTCGAGCTGATCGACGGCGATCACGCGCCAGGCCGGCGCCCCCGACGCCGCGGCATCCGTCGCTGACGCGAGAAGATTGCGCCAGAGGTAGGACCAGGTGGGGTTACCGTGCACGCACAGGATGGTACCGACCGGCTTCACGCCGAGCGCGTCGAGCGTCGGGCCGTTATCGAGCAGGTGCCAGCCGTGCGTGACGCCGACAGCGCCACTTTCGGCAACATCAACCAGCCGTGACCACTCCGGCTCCAGCCCCGCCAAACCGGCCGGCGGCAGCGCGGCCGGGGCGGGAACGGTGCGGGGCAGACGACGCAATGTGGGCGACGCCATCACCAGACGAGTTCCATCATGGCGGTATTGAGGCCGGATCCGACCCCCATGAGCAGCACGCGGTTGCCCGGTTGCAGCTTCGACGCCTCCTGGGAAAGCGTGATCGGAATCGATGCTGGGCCGACGTTGCCGAGCGTGGGATAGGTCAGCGGTACCCGGGTCTTGTCCATGCCGGTGGCCTTGACGATCGCGTTGGTGTGCACGTCCGAGACCTGGTGCACAATGTAGCGGTCCATGTTGGACCAGCTCCAGTCGCGTTTGGCTTCGGTCCAGGCAGAGACGACCAGTTCCATCCCGCCCTTGAGAAGGGCCTTCGCATCGGTGAACATACCGTCGACGCTGCCAACGCACAGTCCGTTGAACTGGGTGGCGGCGCGGGTGACGCCGCCGAGGATGCGGTGTCCGCCGGGGTGGGCATCCGCCGGGCCGAGCACGGCGGCGGCGGCCCCTGAACCAAGAGTGAGGCTCGCGAACTCGCTCATGAAGTCTTTGCGCTTGATGCCCGGGCGACCGAGGCGGTCGATCGTGTTGGTCTGGATCTCGTCGGCGTCTTCACCGTCGATGATCACGGCGTACTTAATCTGGCCGGAGTCGATGAGCTGCGCTGCGAGCGTCATGCCGTTGACAAAACCGAGGCAGGCGTTCGCGATGTCGAAGTTGATCGCCGACGATGGCAGGCCGAGTCCGTGGTGGATGCGCACGGCGACGGAGGGCTCCAGGTGTTTGCGTGTGACGGAGGTGTTGATGAGCAAGCCCACGTCGCTTGGCTTTATACCGGCTTCGCGCAGGGCAATCTTGCCGGCCTTGACGGCGGCGTCATCAAAGGTCTCATTCGGACCCCAATTGCGTCGCTCGTACACGCCAGCCACGCGTTGCAGCAGGCCAGTCGGCAGCTTGAGGCGCGTTAGAGCTGGCTTCAGCCGACGGTCAATCTCTTCCGATGTCGTGATGAGGGGCGCCATCAAGCTGGTGACCGACAACAAGGCGACGTTTCGATGCGTCGTCGTCGCATTTCCGTTCAAGCGTGAACCCCTGTCGAATTGTGGACAGCGGTAATCATACGGCCCCTACGAGTGTGTCCTACAAAACTGTACGTTAACCGCGCGCAGCCTGTGCGCCCTCACGGGGCACACAGGCCAAACGCTTTAGATTACGCCGTCGGAGAGTGAGCTCGGGTTGCCGAACCGGTGCGCGGTGATCGAGATAGCCTGTTCCCGCAGGAACGGCAGCACCTCGATGCGACCGGCCTGGGTGACCGCGTTCGAATACACGGCAATGTCCGGGCTGCCGTTGATGGCGTCGGCAAGAGCGGATGCTGCCTCCCGCGCCCCCATGACCGGGTCGCTGCCGATGAGGCGCACACGACTGGCAGCGATACCGCCGATGCGGGCCCGGGCCAGCCACTCTGCGTCACTCTCCACGACCACCGGAATCTCCCGCTCGGCGAGAATGTTGCGCACGGCGGGCGGTACCGGAATGCTGCTCGACACGTCGTAACGCGACATCGACAGGGTCGCGGCGGCGATGACACGCAGCAGTTGGGCCAGCGTTCCGGTTTCGGTCAGACGCACGGTGACCGGCAGCGCGCGGTAGCGGAACAGGTTGCGCTCCAAGCCCAGGTCGGTCGCGTCGCGCACGACATTAAATTCTTCACGCCAGGCCAGCGCATCGCTCACGGCCGAGCGGCGTAGCACGTCGAAATCGGCATAGTCGAGAAAGGGCTGGCTCGCTTCAATAATGTCGGTGACGCGCTGCTCAAGCCCGCGCAGGTGCAAGGTGGAGCTGTTGCGACCCGGGTCGTTGACCCAGCTCCCGAGACCGAGGAGGTAGTTCGGCCCGCCGGCCTTAGTCCCAGCGCCAACGGCAGAGCGCTTCCAACCGCCGAAGGGCTGCCGTTGCACGATGGCACCGGTGATGCCGCGGTTGACGTACAGGTTGCCGGCTTCGACCGTGTCGACCCACAGGGCCAGGTCGTCGGAGTCGAGCGAGTGCAGCCCGCTGGTGAGGCCGAAATCGACCGCGTTCTGCAAGCGGATGGCCTCTTCCAGGTTGCGCGCGTACATCACGCCGAGCACCGGACCGAAGAACTCGGTGAGGTGAAAGTACGATCCGGGCGCAACGTTGGTGCGGATGCCGGGCGACCAGAGCTTGCCGGTGTCGTCGAGCTGCTTGGGCTCGACCAGCCACTTCTCTTCGGCTCCGAGCGTCGTGAGGGCGTGCAGCAGTTTGCCGTCGGCCGGCGACATGATCGGGCCCATCTGGGTGACCGGGTCACTCGCCTGGCCAATCTCGATCGAGGTCGCGGCGTCGACCAGCTGGCCGAGGAACCGCGGAGACTTGCCGACCGACCCGACCAAAATGACCAGGCTTGCCGCGGAGCACTTCTGGCCGGCGTGGCCGAAGGCGCTCTTCACGACGTCGGCGGCAGCCAGGTCGAGGTCGGCCGACGGGGTGACGATAATGGCGTTCTTACCGCTTGTCTCGGCGAGTAGGGGCAGGTCTTTTCTAAACGAGCGAAACAGCTCGGCCGTCTCGTAGCCGCCGGTGAGAATGACCCGGTTTACCTTGGGGTGCGCGATGAGCTTGGCACCGAGGTCGCGGTCGGGCAGATTGACCAGCGCGAGCAGATCGCGCGGGATGCCGGCTTCCCAGAGGGCTTCGACGACGATGGCGCCGGTGCGCTGGGCGACCGTGGCGGGCTTGATGACAACACCGGCACCGGCGGCAAGGGCGGCCAGTGCACCGCCCGCCGGAATGGCGGTCGGAAAGTTCCACGGCGGAGCCACGACGATCAGGTCGGCGGGCACGAACAGGGCGCCCTGCACGTGGTCGAGGTCTTTGGCGCGTTCCGCGTAGTAGTGGGCGAAGTCCACGGCCTCGCTCACCTCGGCGTCACCCTCAATGAGGGTCTTGCCGCACTCGTTCACCATGACCTCGATCAGGCGATCACGGTTGGCGGCAAGCGCGAGTCCGGCGCGGTGCAGCACGACAGCGCGTTCGGCTCCGGTTTTCTGGCCCCAGGCGGCTCCGGCGGTCACCGCACCCTCGATGATGGCGTTGAGGGCGGCTTCGTCGGGAACGGCGGCTGCGTCGATGGTGTCGGTGCCGAGCGTTGACGCGTCGGCGCGGGCGAGGATGGCCCGACCCCAGGTCCGGTTGGCGGGCACCGACGGGTCGGTGTCCGGCTCGTTGTGGAAGTTGAACTGCGTGGCTACCGAGCCACGGGTAATGCCGAGCAGCGCGCCGGTCAGCTGCGGGTCAGCATCCTGATCGCTCTCGGTTTCCTGGCTCTCGGCCTCCGGGAGAGCGGCGGTGAGCCGGTCACGGTCGTAGCTGCTGGAGCGGTCCTGCACGCGGTTGGGGGTGGGCACCCGGTCGTCGAGTGCGTCGAGGGAGGCCTGAAAACGGGCCTTCTCGCGGTTGAAGAGGTCGGGGCTGCTGGTCAGCTCGAAGACGGCCGACATGAAGTTTTCCTGGCTCGCGTTCTCTTCGAGTCGACGGATGAGGTAGCTGATGGCGACGTCGAACTGGGCCGGGTCAACAACGGGCGTGTAGAGCAGTAGCTGCCCGACGTCCTTGCGCACGGCCTGGGCCTGGCCGGTGGCCATGCCCAGCAGCATCTCGAACTCGACCCGGTCGTCGACGCCGCGCGCGACGCTGAGCAGGTGTGCCCAGGCCACGTCGAACAGGTTGTGGCCGGCGATGCCGAGCTTGACCGCATCGGTGTTTTGTGGGGTGAGCGACCAGTTGAGCACCCGCTTGTAGTTGGTGTCGCTGTCCTGCTTGCTTGCGAACGTGGCGAGCGGCCAGTCGTGCACGGTGGCGTCGACGTTCTCCATGGCGAGGTTAGCGCCCTTGACCAGACGCACCTTGATCGGGGCTCCGCCAGCCGCGCGGCGCTTCTGAGCCCAGTGGGTGAGACCCTGGATGGCGCTGAGGGCGTCGGGCAGGTAGGCCTGCAGCACAATGCCGGCCTCGAGCTGGGCCAACTGCGGCTGGTCGAGCAGCCCCTCGAACACCGCTATGGTCAGGTCGAGGTCGCGGTACTCCTCCATGTCGAGGTTAATGAACTTCGGGGTCGGGGAAGCCGCCGCGAATTCAAACAGCGGAGTCAGGCGTTCGATCACGCGGACGACGGTCTCGTCAAAGGCCCACATCGAGAGCTGGCTGGCGATCGACGACACCTTGATCGAGACGTAATCCACATCGGGGCGTTCCAAGAGGCGCATGGTGCCTTCGAGGCGTTCGTGCGCTTCCTTCTCACCGAGAACGGATTCACCGAGCAGGTTGATGTTGAGGCGGTTGCCGTCCTCTTTCAGGTGCACGAGTGCCGGGCCGAGCTTGTCGGGGGTGGCGTCGACGACGAGGTGGCCAACCATCTGGCGCAGCACTGCGCGGGCGGCGGGAATGACAACCCACGGCAGCACGGGGCCGAGAATTCCACCCAGGCCGATCGCCGCGCGCATGTGCGGCGGCAGAAAAGCGGGCGCCTTCTTGGCCACCTTCTGCAGGCTGTAGCCGGCAACCATCTTGTCTTCGGGGCGCATGACGCCGTCAACGAAGCCGACGGTGAAGTCCAGGCCGTCGGGGTCCTTGAGCACGCCGGCGAGCCGCTCGGCCGCCGCATCCGCTGGGATAGTGGCGCTTTCGTCCAGCCATTTCTTAACGAGCTTGACGACCTCCGAACTGAATTCCTCGTTGGTGGGACGGGCGGAGGCGTTTGTCATGGTCACGAGACTGGTCTTTCGTTCGCGGTGGGAGGCTCTGGTGCTTCAAGTCTCATACCAGCCTATATTTAGCAAAAGCAATTGTTTATGCATGATATTCGTTACAATTTCTAATGATTTGGTTTGGGCTGAGTCATTGGGTGTAAGGGGCAACGAATGCTGGACGTCAGACGGTTGCGCATGCTGCGCGAATTGAAGATTCGCGGCACCCTCGCCGGGGTCGCCGATGCCCTCGCCTACAGCCCCTCGGCGGTGTCACAACAGCTCGCGCTGCTTGAAAAAGAGGTCGGCGTTGTGCTGCTCAAGAAGGTCGGCAGGCGAGTACAGCTCACCCCGCAGGCAGAAATTCTGGTCGAGCACACCACCCACCTGCTGGAGCGGCTCGAGCTCGCCGAGGCGGACCTACGGGCCAGCACCACGACGGTCGTGGGTACGGTACGGGTAGCCGTATTTCAGTCAGCGGCCCTCGCCGTTATTCCGCGGGCGCTCACTTTTCTGGCCGAGGATTTTGCGACACTGCGGGTTGAGGTGACCGAGCGCGAGCCCGAGCGCGGTCTGTTCGAGGTCGCAGCGCGGGACTTCGACCTGGTCCTCGCGGAGCAATACCCCGGGCACACCCGCGCGCACTGGCCCGACCTGGACCGGGTCAATCTGGCAACGGATGCGCTGCGACTTGCCGTGCCGCCCGAGGGTGCCGGGACCGGGCGAGTGAGTGCCAGCACCTTGGAGGAGACCGCGGGGTTGCCCTGGGTCATGGAACCGGTGGGCACGGCGTCGCGGCAGTGGGCGACGCAGCTGTGCCGTTCGGCTGGGTTCGAACCTGACGTACGGTTCGAGACCGCTGACCTGATCGCCCATATCCGCTTGATTGAGTCGGGAAACGCGGTGGGGATTCTGCCCGACCTGGTCTGGGCGGGGCGTATGCCGGCGGTGCAACTGCACGACCTTCCCGGCACCCCGCATCGCACCCTGTTCTCGGCCGCGCGCCGGTCGAGCGCGCAGCGCCCCGGCGTGGTCGCGGTGCGCGATGCGCTCGACCGGGCAGTGAGCAAGGTCGCCAAGCCCACCGAATCCGACCCGCTCGAGCCGCCGCGCCCGTTCGAGCCACTCGCGCCGGTGTAGCCGGGCAACCTCTCCCGGATTTTTTGGACCCACGGCGCCCGGTTACCCCCTCCCCCGGGGCATCCGTTTCTGGTGGGCTAGACGTTCAGACCGTTCTCCACCGGCAGGGCATTGCGCCGGCGACGGGCCAGCAGCAGGCCCCCGAGCAGCACGAGCAGGGCGGCGAGTCCGGCCGGTGCGAGCGACGCCCCGAGTGCCGGGATGGCGGCGAGGCCGCTGGTCACGCTAGCCACGACGGGAACCACGTCGGCGTCACCCGCGTCGGTGTCGGTACCGCCGCCGGTGTCCGCACCGGTGTCCGTACCGGTGTCCGTGCCGCCGGCGCCGGCCAGCACGGCACGACCCAGCGGGGCTGGGTCGACGAGCGGGTGCTGCTCGAAGTAGTCGACGGTGGCCGAGAGGTCGATCTGGCCGGTGTCGGTGGCGTTGGAGCCTGCGGCGAAGGTCGTGAAATTGTCGCCGCCAGAGGCCAGGAACGAGTTCGTCGCGACTCGGAATACGTCGGTCGGAGCAATTTCGACACCGTTCAGACTCAAGCTCACGATGTGCTCACCGCGAGCGGCATCGGCCTGATACACGTACCTGAAGCCCTCGGACACGCCGAGGTGCAGCTTGGCCCGTGAGGAGCCGTCGGGCTGCCACTGCTCCTCGAGAACAGCCCGCAGTTGGGCGCCGGTGAGGTTCATCGTGACGAGGGTGTTGGCAAAGGGCTGCACGTTGGCCACCGCTTTGTAGGTGACCTGGCCGTCATCGCCATAGAGCAGGTCGTCGCGCACTCCGCCCGGATTCATGAAGGCGATCTCCGCCGGCTCTCCGCCAAAGGCCTCGTTCGAGGTGGCCCACAGTTGAATATCGGCAACGAGGTTGCCCAGGGTTGATTCCGAACCACGGTCCGCGCCACCGTCAGCCCGGGTGATGGCAGAGCTGATCGCGCCTACTATGACGGAGCCGGCGATGTCGGCCTGCTCCATGGCATCCGTCACCATCTGCGCCACGGTGGCGTCGGCTGGGTATAGACCCGTCGTGCCGTCGTGGAGCGGAAGCAGGGCGCTGCTGAGGGAAACAACCGACTTTGTGGTCGGGTTGACCGCAATTTTCAGCTGGTCGAGGTTCATGCCGTACTGCCCGCTCTGCAGCACCGGGCGTTCGAGCCCGTCAGTCCAGCCATCCACCGGGTAGGAGCAGTTGTAGGTGGCGTGGGTGTGGCCGGAGAAGATCGCGGTGATGTTTGCCGATGCTCCGCGGATCAGGTCGCCGTAGCGGCTGTCGGCCGTGCCGATCGTGGCGCAGTCGGTACCGACTCCACCCTCGTGGGTCAGCAGCACGATCACGTCGGCTTCACCGTTGGCCGGGTCGCCGTCGTGGAGCTGCGCGGCCACGCGGTTGGCGGCCTCGAGCTGGTCGCCGAATTCAATGTCGGCAATGCCGGCTGGGGACACCATTGAGGCGGTCTGTTCGGTGACCGTGCCGATGAAGCCGACGCGCACTCCGTCGACCTCGCCCACCCAATATTCATCGAGCGCGGGCGTATCCGTACCCTTCAGGTACACATTGGCACCGAGCGCGTACCGCGGGTCGCCGTAGGAGGGGATGACTCGGCCATTCAGGTCGTTCCAGCCCGCGTCGAACTCGTGATTTCCCACGACGGATGCGTCCAGTCCGGCCGCGAGAAGCGCCGAGATGGTCGGTTCATCCTGCTGCGAGAAGGAGGTGAAGGTGGAGGCGCCGATGTTGTCGCCCGCCGATACAAACAGGGTGTTCGGGTTCTCGGTTTTCAACTGCGCGACCGCTCCGGCCAGAACGGCGGCGCCGCCCTGCTTGTTGTAGGCATCCGCTTCGAGACGCCCGTGAAAGTCGTTAATGCCGAGCACCTGCACCTCGGTGGGGATGACGGTGATAGAGAAGAGCGTCGTCGTTCCTGAGACCTCGTTACCCACGGCGAGCATCGGCTCACCGCTGGGAGACTTCTCAGCCGGGATGAACGTGACGCCCTCCGGCCCGAGATCGCCGGCCAGGGGCAGGTCCGTGGCGACGTCGCTGGAGTCCTCCATCGAGACCGCAAAGTCGCGGTTGTTGAGGTAGGTCACGAACTGTGCGTTCGTCGGGTCGGTGATGTCGTAGGCCATGATGCCGCCGACCCGCTCGAGGCCGATGAAGGCGTAGGTGCGACCGTCGATCTGCCCGATGGTGAGGTTCTCCGGCTCTGGACCCTTATTGTCGCTGCGGCCCTCGAGGTCGGAGGCGCTGTGGTCCGAGTTGAAGAACTCGGGATTGGCCGCGGCTGTGATCTGCTCGAAGTCGTCGCCGGAGTCAAAGGCCTGCGTGCCGTCGGTGTTCCAGATCGAAAACGAGCGCGAGCCGTACGAGTAGAGCTCGTCGTAGCAGCCGTTGGTGGCGTTGTAGCCGTCCTCGATGGACACGTTCAGACGGCCCAGGTCGGAGTCACCGGTCTGGAGCGCGAGCGGGCTTCCCGCGCAGATTGGAGCGAGAGCGCCGGAACCAAGGTCCTTGACCCGCGATCCATCGACGTAGCTGCCCCATTCGCGAGCGTCGCCCTCGTTAGCGGTGACCAGGTAGGTCGACCCGTTGGCCGTGTAGGCGTTGATGCCGTCGGGCATGTACATGCCCTTTAAGCCCGGATAGGTCGTGATGTTGACCGTCGGCGCGTCCTTCGGGTCGCGGTCGGAGGCATCGATACCCTGGCCGGCCACGCCGTGGTCCTGAAAGCCGAGCGGCCAGACCTCGGCAATTGTTGCGGTTGCCAGGTCGACGACAGCGACGGCGTTGGCCTCCTGCAGGGAAACGTAGGCGGTGAGGCCGTCAATGGCGACGTACTCTGGTTCGAGATTCGCCGAGATCGGATAGTCGGTATTGACCGTTGGTCCGAACACGCGCACGTCGGCGGGGAGGGTCTTCGAGCCGCCCGCCTCGTAAGCGTGAAAGTCGGCGGTAGCAACGGCCGATTGAGTCGCTGATGCGACCGTCGCCGGCACGGTGACGACGCTGACCGAACCTTCCGGGTCAACGTCGAAAGCATCGTTCGGCTCGCCCTCGTTGGCGACGACGGCGTAGCTGCCGTCTGCCGAGAAGCTCACCATGTCGGGCAGGGCGCCGACCTCGACCGCACCCAGGACGCTGGGATCTGCGGCATTGGCGTCGAAAAAGACCAGCCAGCCGGCATCAGTTTTCGTCGGTGATTCGATGGCCATCGCGCCGAGCCCGTCGGTGCGTACGGCCACGGAGTTGGCGGTTGAACCGGAAGGAATGACTCCACCGCCATCGATCGCGGCTCCCTCAGCGGTGAGGGCGAACAGCTTGGCCGGGGCGGCCGGGTCGGAGATATCAAGCACGTCGACGGCGCCCCGGGCCGAGTTGACCACAAAGAGTCGCTGTTTTGCTGCGTAGTAGGTCACGATTTCGGCGGCTGATGCGTCGAAGATGCCCGTTTCGTAGCTGCCGACCGGTGCCATGTTGAAATAGGGGTCGGTGGCTGAGCTGGTGATTGGCTCGGCGACGATAGCCGCTGACGCTGCGGGCAGTCCCGCTACGAGGGGCGCTGCCGCGAGGGCGGCGCAGGCCGCGACGGCCAGCAAAACACGGGGTATTCTGCGGCGTGCGGGGCGGCGAAAGGCGCTCATGCGGGAATCCTCCTGGGTGCGGTGAGTGGCTGTCCTCCTGTCTAAGGGACTCAGGTAGCGCACAGGTAAATGAAAGGTGACTGATAGATAGGCGCGCGCTCGATAGGCTCTGTGGCATGAGCGAACCCACCCACGACGTCGTAATCATCGGCGGGGGGCACAACGGCCTGGTCGCCGCCGCCTATCTCGCCCAGGCGGGTCGCAGCGTGCTCGTGCTCGAGCGCGAACCGCAGGTGGGTGGCGCCGCCATTTCAGCGGATGCCTTCGCCGGCGTCAACGCACGCCTCTCGCGCTACTCCTACCTGGTGAGCTTGCTTCCGGCCCGCATCATCCGCGAGTTGGGGCTCGACATTGAGCTGGCCCGCCGCCGGTACTCCTCGTATACGCCGGTGCCGGGCAGGAGCGAAACCGGCCTGCTCGTTGACCACGGTGACGCTGACGTGACCCGGAAATCATTCGCGCGCATCGGGGCGGCGGCCGATTTCGACGCGTGGAATTCCTTCTACGACGACATCGCTCGCCTGGCCCGGGTCGTGTTTCCCACGGTGGGCGAGCCGCTGTTGACGCGGTCGGAAACCAGGAGGCTCGTCGGCGACGACACCCTCTGGACCGCGCTGATCGAGCGCCCCCTCGGCGAGATGATCACCGACCGGTTATCGAATGACCTCGTGCGCGGCATCGCGGCCACCGACGGGCTGATCGGCACATTCACGAGCCTGGGCGGCCCGAGTCTCAGTGCCAATCGCTGCTTCTTGTACCACGTGATCGGCAACGGAACCGGGGACTGGGACGTGCCGATCGGCGGCATGGGCGCGGTGACCGGAGCACTCGAGCGGGCGGCCCGCGCGGCCGGATCCCGTCTCGAGACCGGCGCCAGCGTGACAACAGTGACTCCCGAGGGGGTTGTCACCTACCGGCAGCACGGGCAGCTGCAGACGGTTCAGGGCTCGGTGATTCTGGCGAACGTGGCGCCGTGGGTGCTGCAGGAGCTGCTGGCGGCGGGAGGCGGGGCATCCTCTGCAGAAAACAAGCCGGAGGGCGCACAGGTCAAGGTCAACCTGCTGCTGACCCGACTGCCGCGGCTGTTGGACCCGAGCGTGTCGCCCGAGGCGGCGTTCGGCGGCACGTTTCACGTCAACGAGAGCTTTGAGCAGCTGCAAACCGCGTATGAGCAGGCGGAGTCGGGCACGATTGCCGAGCTGTTGCCGTGCGAGATCTATTGCCATTCGCTGACCGATCCGAGCATTCTGTCGCCGGAACTCGCCGCGACCGGCGCGCACACCCTCACCGTCTTTGCCCTGCATACCCCGCATCGAGCGCTCACCGAAGCCAACAATGACGATATGCGGGAGCGCTTGCAGGCCGCCGTGCTGCAGTCACTCAATTCGGTGCTCGCCGAACCGATTGAGAGCCTGGTGATGACGGATGCCGCCGGTCATCCCTGCATCGAGACCAGAACAACCCTCGATCTGGAGCATGACCTGAATCTGCCCGGCGGCAACATCTTCCACGGAGAGCTGACGTGGCCGTTCCTCGAAGATGACGAGCCGCGCGACACCCCGGCACAGCGGTGGGGCGTCGCCACCGAACATTCGCGCATCCTCATCTGCGGAGCCGGCGCCAGGCGCGGCGGCGGGGTCAGCGGGCTCGGCGGCCACAACGCCGCAATGGCCGTGCTGGAAGGTTTCTAGGCTGTAGCCGAGGGGCTGAAAGTGGCCTAGCCTGAGATAAGACTCGCGTTTCACTCATAGTGGAGGTCACCATGTCAGCCAAGCCCACCGGACGCCTCGTTCACCGCGAGGATGGACTCTATCTCATGCTCAATCGGCTGTTCAATGCGCCGATCGAGCAGGTGTGGGCGAGCCTGACCCGCCCCGCTGAACTCGAGAAGTGGATCGGCACCTACACGGGTTCGCCGGCTACGGGGGCCGTCAAGTTCAAAATGACAGCGGAGCCCGACGCCAAGTGGGAGTACGTGAGCATTCGTGAGTGCCAGGCTCCGCACCGTTTCAGCGGCGACTTCGGCGAGGGCGAGGATTCGTGGCGCGCACTGTTCCACCTGGTGGAGGGGGACGGCATGACCAACCTCACCTTCGGCCAGCGCTTACGATCTCCCTCCGAGGCCGCCACAATGGGTCCCGGCTGGGACTACTACCTCGACCGTCTGGTTGCCTCACGCAGCGGCCTTCCCCTGCCGGAGTGGGTACAGTACTACCCCGCGCAGGCCCAGTTTTATAAGAATCTCATCGTTCCAGCGCGCACCGTCTGAGCTCGGGCCGATTCGCCCCCTCGGCCCTTCTGCAGAGGGGCCGAGGAGGCGTTTATTGTGCGTGCACGCCAATTTCATGGGCGCCGGTTGTGCGGGTGTGTTGTCGTGGCTGAGAGCGCCGCGCCGGTTGGATGCCCATCCTGCCAGCGATCCGCGGTGCCGTGTCCGCACTGTTTCCGGTCAGTTGTCGTCGAGCAATGCGGCCGCGTACATCGGCCGGGCGGCATCGGCGCTCGGCGGGTGGAACAGGCTGGCTGTGGCATCCCGGAACAGGCGACTGAGCTCGTCGCTGTTGTTGAATCCGGCGCCGCCGGCGCACATCAGCGCGGTCTCGGCCGCGTTCCGCGCAACGTTTGATGCGTTGATGCGCGCGCTGACCAGCCGCAATGGCCATCCGGCCCCATGGTCAACGAGGTCGTCGACGTCGCGGCAGTAGGTGTCCAGTTGTGCTGGCACGGCCATGTAGTCCATGAGCGCGTCGGCCAGGCGTGCCCGGGACTCCGGCACCTCGGCGTACGTTGTGCCGCTTCTGGCCGACTTCCGTCTCTTCAGCCCCTGCGCGGCCAGATCGAGCGCGCGCCGCGCAACCCCGGCGTAGACCGACCCGATCAGTAGTTGGAAGTGGCTCGTGATCGCGAACGTCAGCAGGTCGGGGTGTCGCCCCGCCGGGATCGTGCGGGCGACTTTCTCGGGTCGCATCCGCACCTTCGTCAGGATCGTCGCCCGACTCTGCGACGCGCGCATGCCGAGCACGTTCCACTGGTCCGACACCGAGATGCCGTCTGCCGAGCGCTCGACGAATCCGTACACGAGCGTCGGGTTCGCGGCATCCGTGCTGTCCCTCCCGTGCGCGATCAGGCGTGTCCACACCGGCGACAACGACGTAAAGATCTTCACCCCGGTCAGCAGATAGCCGCCGTCTTCTTGCGGCTCCGCGACGGTGTTCGAGTCCTGCAGCACCCAGTCATTCGCAGGCTCGCTCACCCCGAACGCGAAAATCTCGCCGGTCATCGCCTCGTCGAACACGTACGACAGCGTCCGGTCGCCGCGCTCGAACATAGCCCGCACGACACCGGTGCACATGAGGTGCATGTTCACCGCGAGGGCGGTCGCCGGAGCGGCCGTCGCCAGACGTTGCTGCAGTCGGGATACCTCATTCAGGGTCAGGCCCGCGCCGCCGAATTCCTCCGGCACGAACACGGTGAGATACCCCTGCGCGGTGAGCTCCGTGAGGTCCTCGTCGAAGAAGCGATTCTCCCGGTCGTACACGTCGGCACGCTCGCGGAATCGTTCCAGCAACTCCTCAGGCAGATACTTCTCGGCCAACTCCGCATGTCGGGTTTCCCGGTCTGGCATGTGTACTCCTTCGTCATTCATTCGCACGGGTGACCACTATCGCGCCGTTGTGCCCGCCGAATCCGAATGAGTTCGACAGCACCGTACCGATGCTTCGGCTGCGGGCCTCACCCGCCACGAAGTCCCAGCCCTCGAACTCGGGGTCGTCGAGGTTGCGCGTGGGCGGCAGCATGCCGTCGCGCAGCGACTGCACGGCGATGATCGCCTCCGCGACCCCCGATGCTCCGAGGAGGTGGCCCATGCTGGACTTGGTCGCACTGATCGGGATACGGCGGGCACGGGTGCCGAGCGCGGCTTCGAGCGCGTTCAGTTCGGCGGCGTCGCCGGCCAAAGTCCCGGTGCCGTGGGCGTTGATGTGGTCGACGGCATCCGGCGTGAGGCCCGCGTCGGCGAGGCAGTCCCGCACGGCTCGTGCCGCTCCCCGGCCCTGCGGATGCGGGGCGGTGGGGTGGTACGCGTCGCTGGATGCTCCGAACCCGGCCAGTTCCGCCAGTGCCACGGCGCCGCGGGTGCGGGCGCTTTCCTCGGACTCGAGCAGGATGGCGGCAGCCCCCGCCGACATCACGAACCCGGAGCGCGCCCGGTCGAAGGGGCGGGAGGCGGCGGACGGGTCGTGCTCATACCCGCGTGCCAGCGCACGCATATTCGCGTTCGACGAGAGATTCACGGGGTTCAGGCAGTCCTCGACACCGACCACGAGCACCGCGTCGGCGTAACCGTGGCGGATGCGGCGTATCGCCTCTCCGAGACCGATGGCCCCGCTGGCACACGTCGCCGACACGCCCTGCGCGGGACCGAACGCCTGGTAGCGCTCGCTGAGCACGGAGGCGGCAGCGTCGGGCGCGCCGTAGATCGCCAGGGTCAGCGGCACCGCCCGCGGACCGCGCTGGTCGAGGTCGCGGGTGGCCCGCTGCATGGCATCCACTGGCCCGGTGCCCGTGGCGGCGATCACCGCCAACCGGTGCGGATCCCACGGTAAATCGGTCGAGCCGGGCGTCCAGCCCGCCTGCGCCAGCGCCTGGTCGGCGGCCGCGACCGCCCAGTGCTGGCTGCGGCTGAGTCGGCGGGTGAGGCTCGGCTCCAGGACGGTGGATGCCTCGAACCCGCGCACCTGACCGCCGATACGCACGGCCAGGTTCGAGAACTCGGGATCATCGAGCGTCGTGATCGCGCTGCGGCCGTGGACAACGGCATCCCACATCGTTGGTACGTCAAGGCCGCTCGGGGTGATCGCCCCGAGCCCGGTGACGACCGCGCGGCGCCGATCGGTCACAGCCGCACCGCCTCTCCGCGCGCGACGAGCTCGGCGGTGGCACTGCGGCGGATCTTGCCGCCGACGGTGCGCGGCAGCCGCTCGACTCGGTACCACCGGCGCGGCACGAATTGCGGGGCCAGTTTCTCCCGTGCGCGGGTCAGAAGCGCGCCCTTGCCCGGCGCCGCACCCTCGATGATGAGAGCGACGACGGTGCCGAGCCGTTCGTGGGGGAGCGCTACTGCGCAGACGGCGCCAACGTGCGGCATCCCCTCGAATGCGCGCTCCACCTCGGGCAACGTCACCTTGTGCCCGCCCGTGACGGCGATGTCTCCGGCGCGGCCGGCCAGCACCAGCGCGCCGTCGACCAGTCGGCCTTGGTCGTGCACCGTCGCCCAGCCGTCTGGGCCCTTCAGCACGGCATCCGTCGTTCCGGGAAGGTATCCGTCGGAGCATGCGGTGGCGCGGATCCACAGCGTGCCCGGCTCGCCGTCGGGAACCTCGGCGCCATGGTCGTCTCGGATGCTCGCGCCGATGCCCTCGTAGATGCTGATGCGGGTGCCGTCGCCGCCGCGGCTGTCGCCGATGAACCCGATCTCGGCGGCCCCGTAATAGCTGATCAACCGCACATGCGGCAGCACATCGGCGAGACCCGTACGCAGGATCGCGGGCAGGTTGGCGCCGCCGGTGACGACCAACTCGAGCGTCGTGAAGCGGTCCGGGCCGCGGCGGGCGGCATCCACCAGCGCCTGAACGACGGCGGGCACGGCCACGACGCGGGTGATCTTCTCGTCGTGGATGCGGTGGCCCAACTCCACCGGATCGAACGCGTCCGCCACGTGCGTGCTGCCGCCGGAGGCGAGGCTCTCGATGAGCGCGTAGAGGGTGAGGCTGTACGACACCGGCCCGGGCGCGAGCGTGGCGGCGCCGGGCCCAGGCTCCAAGTGCGCGCTGGAGACCGCGAAGTTCTCGCGGTATTGGTGCCTCGTCTTCAGGAACGCCTTGGGGTTGCTCGTGGTGCCCGACGAGAACAGCAGGAGGAACGGTTCCTCGCCGACCCGCACCGTCGGGTCGGCTGCCAGCGCGGCGTATGCCTCTTTCTGCATGAAGTCGGTGAGAGTGATGATTGTGCCGGTCCACCCACGCGCGGTGAGAGCCTCGGCGAGGTCTGTCGAGTCGCTGATCACGACACCGATTCCCGTCGCGAGGATGACCCCGATCCGATGCTCGATCGGCCACTGTGGGTCGATGGTCGCCGACACGGCACTGAACCCCGCGAGCCCCGCGATGATGCGCGAAATGTGGAACGCTGATGCAAGGCTCACGGCTGTGATCGGGATGCCTTGAGTTTCCTGAGCCGGCATCGGCGGCGTGGGCTGTGCCCGGTGCAGGGCATCCACGACGGTGAACATGCGCTGAGAATCTTGGACGAGTTGCGAGTATGTCAGCTGGCCGTCTTGAGCGACGATCGCAGGCTGGTCGGGATGGTCATCGGCCATGGCCAGCACAGTCCGCGTGATCGGCACCTGCGGCCCCCCTTCACATCGACGTTCGTGTCTTCCGGACGGAATCAATTTTACTGCGTCACGCCATGCCACCTAAAACTGGGCTATTGCTGGCTCTTGTGACATAACCAAGGGTCTTTGGGAGCGCCCTAACGGCTGCACGCCGCTTTCCGCTTAGGTTTCTGCCTGTTGAAGGAACAGGTAGTTTAAGGCAGGAAAACGGCGTGCGGAGTATCGCCATATGGCGAACGATGCTGGGTGTCGAGAAGACGGTCGTGGAAGACGTGGAACTCGACGTC
>JBBRBV010000050.1:0-20211 GCA_038205545.1 Actinomycetales bacterium | reverse complement strand
TAACTGAAACGCTGGTCGCCGTGCACGACACGGGTGAAGTCGATGCCGGCATCCGGTTCGGCCAACAGCTGGGCCAGAGTGGCCTCCTGCACGACCACGGCGAACGTGGGCGGGGCGACGACGTCGGCATGGCCGGCCGCGCGGGCCGCTTCGGGATCGTGGTTGATCGGGTTGGTCGCGAACACGGCGCGAGAGAACTCGCGCACCTTTTCACGACCGACAAGATACGGTGCGACCGGCGGAAAGACCCGCCCCTGCAACTCTGGGTTTACTGACACCAGTCGAGTCTACTCAGAGAGCTCGCCTGGGCCGGTCAGAAGCGCGCCGCAATAGGGCGCACACTTAGTACCGTGAAATGTGTATCCGTGCGCCTCGGTGACCCCGAGGTAGCCCCTCTTCTCCTGGACTTGCACCGCGAATATGAAACCCGATACGGCGACGGCGATTCCGTGCACGATGTCGACGGGGCCGATTTCGAGCCGCCAACCGGCGGATTTTTGGTGCTCGTCGATGGTGATACGACCGTCGCTGGCGGCGGCGTGCACCGGTTCAACGCCACGACCGCCGAGGTCAAGCGCATGTGGACCCACCCCGATTATCGTCGCCAGGGCCACGCCCGCACGATTCTGCGCGAACTGGAATCGCTCACCAGAAACCTCGGCTACAAGAGGATGCGGCTGGAAACCGGCTACCGCCAACCCGAAGCCCTCGCCCTCTACCGCAGCCTCGGCTACACCGACATTGGCAACTACGGCATCTACGAGCAGGCCTCCGGTTTCGAGCTCGATCTCACCTGACCGGCATCCGCGTGAACGAGCGTTAGGCGGCCGGAATAACCAGCCCGCCCCAGGTGTCGGTCATGTACTGCTGAGTCTCGGGTGCGTGCAGCAGCTCAAGCAGCTTCAGGATGCGCGGGTCCTTCTCCAGCTCCGGCGTCGTGGCCAGAACGTTGAAGTACGGGCTGTCGGCGCCTTCGATCAGGATGGCCTGATCGCCGGAGAGGCCGGCCGGCAACGCGAACGTGATCGTGACAAAGGCCGCGTCGACGTCCGGCACGGCCTGCGGGAGCGTCGCGTTCTCGATCTCCACGAGGTCGAAGTCGCGCGGGTTGTCCGTCACGTCCCCCAGGGTGGTCGGCTCGTCGGTGATCTCGATGAGGCCCTCGGCCGCGAGCATCTTCAGCGCACGCCCTTCGTTGGTCGGATCGTTCGGAATGGCGATCCGGGCGCCGTCTTCGAGGTCGTCGAGGCTCGTGACCTTGTCGCTGTAGAAGGCGGCACTCGGCAGGTAGACCGAGCCGAGGCTCACGAGGTCACCGCCGGTGGCGGTGTTGAAGGTGTCAAGGAACGTCGCGTTCTGAAACAGGTTCGCGTCGATCGAACCGTCGGCCAGGGCCACGTTCGGGGTGTTGTAATCGGTAAAATCCTTGTAAACGATCTCGAGTCCGGCATCGGCCGCGAGGTTGTCCTGCACGAAGGTGAGAATGTCACCAGCGGGCGTGGCGAGTGCGCCGACATTGATCGTTCCGAGGCCCGCCGAATCGGTCGCGGCGGGCGTTTCAGCAGCGCAGGCCGACAGGCCCAGCAGAGCGGATGCTGCGAGGGTAACGCCGGCCAGACGGCCCGCGCGGGAGGTGAGCTTCATGCTGTCTCTTTTCGTGGAAGCGGCTAAATCGCTGTTGGAACGGAAGCACGGCTGCGTGCCGGCCTGCCGCGGTGAGAGTACCTCAGGGCCAGCCGCGTTGCGATGCCCTGCAGAATCATGACGATGACGAAGATGAGAATGATGACCGCGACCATATGGATGGTGCTGTAGCGCTGGTAGCCGTAGAGCACGGCGACGCTGCCGAGCCCGCCACCGGCGACCGTTCCGACCATGGCCGAGAAGTTGATGATCGAGGTCACCGTCGTCGACAGGCCGAGGATGAGCGTCGAGAGCGACTCCGGTACGAGCACCTTGGCGACGATCTGCCAGCGCGTCGCGCCGAGCGACTCGGCGGCTTCGATGAGCCCGGAGTCGACCTCCTTGATGGCGATCTCGACCATGCGGGCGAAGAACGGGATGGCCACAACGGTCAGCGGCACGATGGCGGCGGTCGACCCGATGAACGTTCCGACGACCAGCCGGGTGAACGGAATCAGGGCCACCATGAGGATAATGAACGGCACCGAGCGGCCCAGATTCACGATGAATTCGAGCACGCGGTTGATGACGCGGCCCAACCACATCGACCCGAATGGTGCCTCGAACAGTCCGTTGCGTTCGGTTCCGACCAGAACGATCCCGAGTGGCAGCCCGATGATAACCGTCAGCAACAGGGCCACACCCACCATGTACAGGGTTTCGCCGGTGCCAACCAACAGCACCTGGAACAGTCCAGGCCAGAATTCGGGAGCCGTGGGGTCGATCATGCGCGGGCACTTTCCGCGAGCGTGACAGCGCCATCGCCGACGATTTCAACGAGCAGTCCCTGGCCACGCAGGTCCCGAATGGGAGCAGCGTTGGCCGACGGTGATCCGGGCAGTTCGAGGCGCGTGCGTCCGGCCTGCTTGCCGCCGATCGTCTCGACGGCGGCACCGAGAATACTCACGTCGAGGCCATAGCGGCGGGCCAGCTGGGCAATCACTGGTCGGTCGGCCGACCCGCCACTGAAAGTGATCTCGATCACCGTGTGGCCAGGGTGCGGCGGAACTTCGCCGAGCGGAAACAGTTCGTGGGCCAGCCGGGAGCCGGGGGTGGAGATGAGCGACACGATGGACCCCTGCTCGAAGATGCGACCGTTCTCGAGCATGGCGGCCGAATCACAAACCCGTTTGACGACATCCATTTCGTGCGTGATGAGCAGCACGGTCAGGCCGAGCTGCACATTGATCGTCTTCACCAGGTCGAGAATGGACCGTGTCGTCTCCGGATCAAGCGCGCTGGTGGCCTCGTCGGAGAGCAGAATCTTGGGGCTACCGGCGAGCGCCCGGGCAATGCCGACGCGTTGTTTCTGCCCGCCGGAGAGCTCAGCGGGGTACGCGCCGGCCTTGTCGGCGAGCCCGACCAGGTCGAGAATTTCGAGCGACCGCCGGCGACGTTCCGCGCCGGTGACCCCAATAATTTCGAGACCGAGGTCGACGTTGCCCTGCGCAGTACGCCCCGCCAGCAAGTTGAAGTGCTGAAAAACCATACCAATCTTGCGGCGGGCCAGGCGCAGCTGGTCTGGTGAGAGCAACGTGAGTTCGTCGCCGTCGACCGTGACCGTACCCCTGCTGGGTCGCTCCAGCAGGTTGATCGCACGAATAAGCGTGCTCTTGCCGGCGCCGCTCTGGCCGATCACGCCGAAGATTTCGCCGCGGGCCACCTCAAGGCTGACGTCTCTGAGCGCGGTCGTTGCCCCGACACCAGACCCGAAGGTCTTGGAGACGTGTTTGACGGAGATCATTGGGCCCCCGGGCCTGTCGATGCGCGGTACCCGTTTACCGCAACGAAACCAGTCTTTCGAACCCGGACCGGCTCGCCAAATCGTCGGCCCCGACTGTTGCGCCGTATTACTCCCACCAGATCGACGTCAGGACAGCGATTTCGATGGCTCGCGTCGCCTTCGGCGAGGTAGCGTTAGAGGGCTATGCAAAACAAATTGACTCCGCACCCCGACCTTCCGATCGACCTGCCGACCGATGAGCGCATTCGCGCCGCCGTCGCGCACTACGGCGAGAACGTCGTCATCGACAATGCCGTGGCCCTGTTGCGTGCCAAGAACGCCGGCAAAGACTTTCTGCTCTACGCCGGTGGGCGCCACGCCCTGGGCATCCTCGAGGGCGCCCCGGCTCTGTACTGGCCCGAGCTGTGGGGTGCTCGCGCGCTCTTGCACGTCTGGGGCGAATCGGCCGCGCCGTACATCGTCGTCGGGCTGAACAATCAAGCCTGGCGTGTGCGCGAGATGTGCGCCAAGGTTGTGCTGCTGCGCGGCCTCCAGGTCGTGCCCAAGCTCGTGCGGCTCACCACCGACGAGCACCCGCGCGTGCGTTCCGCCGCGTTGCACGCCCTCGCCGATCAGGGCAACGCCGATAACATTGCCACCATCGAGGTGCGCCTGCGTGACTCCGATAAAGAGGTACGCCGCGCCGCCCAGCAAGCCCGTGACGCGATCCGTTCGCGCCTCAAGCTGACGGAGCCGACGCACGAGGCCGAGCCCGAAGCTGAGCCCGAGACCTAAGCCGCGGGACAGGAGGCATCCGCGCGGCACTCATCACGGCCGCCGCAGCAGCGCTCCCTCGTGTCGGCAGGTCGCCGCGGCGGTGCGCATGGCGTCGCTGAGCAAGGCCTGCCAGGCTGCGGAATCCTGTGGCACCCCGTCGTTCACAATCGTGCGAACGGATGCCGCCAGCGTCGCGTCCCCGGCACCCATCGTGTCGATGACCGGCCCATCGAGCTCGGCAATCGGAACGCTGATCAGCTCGGACTTGGCGAAGGATACCGAGGCACCGAGGCGCCCGGCGGTCGCCAACACCGCTTGGGCACCCTGGTCCAGGAGCCGTTCCCGCAATTCCTCGAGCGTGCTGTCGTAAAGAAGGTCGGCGTCTTCGTCGCCAACCTTCACGAGCAGACTGCGCGCGGCGAGGGCCTCAAAATTGCGTACGAATCGCGGCCCGTCCTGCAGCATGCCGGCCCGCGGGTTGGGGTCGATCACGAGTCGATGCTCCGGGTCGGCCACGCAGGCCGCGAACGCTTCGGTCTGCACGGTGTCGTCGAACGGGAAACAGCTCACGACGATAAGTGCGGCGGCGCTGAGTGCCGCGCGCTCAGCGGCGCCAAAGTTGATGCGACGCGCCTTGGCGGCATCATTGAAGAAGTAGCGGGGTTCGCCGTCGGTGCGATCCGACACAGCCCGCGACGATCCCTGCGGACCAATTGTCGCGATGAGGCGCACGCCATGTTGGTCGAGGAACGCCCGAAGCACAGCGCCGTCGGCGTCGTCGCCGACCATCGCGATCAGTGTGGTTGGCACCCCGAGGACGGCCAGGCCGACTGCTACGTTGAGGGCGGCGCCACCGGCAAATTCTCGGCTTTCCTCCGTGTCGCGCAGCACGTCAATCAGCGCGTCGCCAACGACGACGACTCGGGTGGGTGCGTCTTGCTCAAGCATGGGGTCCAATCTGTCCGGGAACCGCGAGCGATGAGCTCGCTCGCAACAACGTAGGGGCGCGCGGGCTCTGGCCGCCGTGCGGCGCGAAGCCGGATGTCGATGAGGTGGAAGCCGGCACAAAAAAGCAGCCGGCAGGAGGAGTTTATTCTCCTACCGCCGGCCACCGTTCTATAGGGCTAGACGCTCTTGCGTCCTGACATCGCTCGCAGCAGGAACATGATTACCGCGATGACCGCGAGCACGATACCGACCCAGAGCAGAAACTGCAGCGACTCCACCAGACCGCCGGTAATGAGCAGCACCACCGCAATAATAGCCACAATAATGAGTAGCGGGTTCATAGTCCAACCTTTCATTCATGCGCGGGAAAGTCCCGATTGGAGCGATACTACCCCCCGTAGGGGGCCGGAGAGCGGATGTCGGCCGGCGGCATCCGCTCTCGTGTCGCTTGGCTCGCCCGTCGCCACCTCGACGCTACGCGCCGAGGTAGGCATCGATGATGCGCGGGTCGTTGAGCAGCTCAGAACCCTGGCCCTCAACCGTGGTCGCCCCGCTTTCGATGACGTAGGCACGATCGGTGACGCGCAGTGCTGCTCGGGCGTTCTGCTCCACCAGAAGCACGGTCGTGCCCTCCTCGCGAATCTCTTTGATGACGTCCATCACCTGATTGACGATCAGCGGGGCCAGGCCCATCGAGGGCTCGTCCAGCATGAGCATCTTCGGGCCGGCGATAAGGCCGCGACCAATGGCGAGCATCTGCTGTTCGCCGCCAGACAGGGTACCGCCCTGCTGTCCCTTGCGTTCGAACAACAGCGGCAACAGAGCAAAGACGTGCTCGATACGTTTGGCCACGACCCCGCGGTCCTTGACCAGAAAACCGCCCAGCTGCAGGTTCTCCAGCACCGAGAGCGTGCTGAAGATCCGCCGCCCTTCTGGTACATGAATAAGCCCTGCCCCGACAATATCCCAGGGGTTGGACCGGCTGATGTCATTGCCGTCGAAGGTCAGTTTTCCGGAGCCAACCTTCACCAAAGCCGACGCGGTAGAGAGGGTCGTCGTCTTGCCGGCGCCGTTGTTGCCGAGCAGCGCGACAATCTCTCCCTCGTCGACGTGCAGGCTCAGTCCGCGCAGCGCCTGCACCTTGCCGTAAAAAACCTCGACATTGTCGAATTCAAGCATTGCCATCGATCTCCACCTCTTCGTCCTTACCGAGGTAGGCCTCGATCACGGCCGGATTCGCCTTGACCTCCGCCGGGGTTCCCTCAGCGATCTCGCGACCGAAGTTCATCACCACGATGCGCTCCGACAGCTCCATGACCAGCCCCATATCGTGCTCAATCAGCACAATCGAGGTGCCGAGGTCACGGATGCGGCGGCACAGTTCCAGCAGATTCTGCTTCTCTGTATAGTTCAGGCCAGCGGCCGGCTCGTCGAGTAACAAGAGCTTGGACTTGCGGGCCAGGGCTCGCGAAATCTCCACCTGCTTCTGCTGCCCATAGGAGAGGTTGGCAATCGGCACCCCGCGGGGACCTTCGAAATTCACAAAGTCGAGCCAGTAGTGCGCTTCCGCCGTGTACGCTGCCTCGCTGCGTTTGAAGCGAGGAGTGTGAAATATCGCGTCGGCCCAGCTCTGACCCCGATTGAGATGCATTCCAGCGCGCACGTTGTCGAGCACGGTCAGGTCATTGAACAGCCGCAGGTTCTGAAACGTGCGGGCAACGCCGGCGGCTGCAATATCGGCCGGGCGGTTGCCGGTGATATCGGTACCCTGCATGACGACAGAACCGCCGGTCGGCTTGTAGAAGCCCGTGATGCAGTTGAACGCGCTGGTCTTTCCGGCCCCGTTCGGGCCGATGACCGCGATGATCTCCTTCTCGTGCACATCGAAGGTGAGGCCAGCGACGGCTTTGACACCACCGAAGGCGATCTGCAGGTCTTTGACCCCGAGTACCACGCTCATCGACTTTCTCCTCTCGAGACTGCGGCATCCACCGCGGTCTGTTCCGGCTCCTTCTTCTTGCGCTCTTCTTCGTGAGGGCGAGCGGGCCAGAGCCCTTTCGGCCGAAAGACCATGGCGACCACGAGCAGCAGGCCGAAGGCCAGATACCGGTATTCGGACAGGTCACGCAGCAGTTCCGGCAGCAGGGAGATCACCAGGGCGCCAACGACTACCCCGCGCATGTTGCCCATCCCGCCGAGCACGACGGCCATCAGAACGAGGGCCGATTGCAGAAAAATGAACGTCTTCGGGGAGATGGCCGTCAGGTGCGAGGCGAACAGCACGCCCGCGAATCCACCCCACACCGCACCAAATATGTACGCCATCAGCTTCACCTTGTAGGTGTGAATCCCCATTGCCTCCGCGGCGTCCTCGTCTTCTCGCACAAAGCGCCAGGCCCGTCCGAGTCGTGACTTACCCAGGCGCGCCGAAGCCAACACGAAGAACGCGACGATGAGGATGGTCACGTAGTAGAACACGGCCGGGCTGTGCACGCTGAAGTCGCCGAAGGTCAGCAGCTTGGGAATGCCGTAAATGCCCGACGGCCCCCCGGTAATCGCGAGGTTGTTGGCCGTGATCCGGGTGATTTCGCCGAAACCGAGTGTGACGATCGCGAGATAGTCGCTGCGCAAACGGAGGGTTGGCGCACCGATGATGAGCCCGGCCAGAATCGTCATGACCAGCACTGCAGGAATGGTGAAGAACAAGGGCAGATCGAAGGCCCTGGAGACAATTCCGGACGTGTAGGCGCCGACCGCCATGAAAGCGATGTAGCCGAGGTCGAGCAGCCCACAGTAGCCAACGACAATGTTGAGGCCGGCGGCGAGCATCACAAAGATGGCCGCTGTGGTCATCACGTTGAGCGAGTACGGCGAGGCTGTGAGCAACGGTGCGAGCAATGCCGCCGCCAGGGCGATCCAGCCCAGGTACTTGCTCTCCAGCAGTCCGGACACCCGAGCTGCCACGGGGCCAATGCGGCGAGGCGTCTGGCTCTTGAAGGTTGATCCACTCATGCTAGACACGCTCCGTAACGCGTTCGCCGAGAATTCCGGTCGGACGCAAAGTAAGGAAGAGGATCAGCACGACGAAGGAGAATACGTCACGCCACTCGCCACCGAAGACTGAGGCACCGAAGGCTTCCAGCAGGCCGAGTACCAGGCCGCCGAGCATCGCCCCTTGAATATTGCCGATGCCGCCGATCACGGCAGCGGTGAACGCCTTGAGGCCGATCAGGAACCCCATCATAAAGTCGATTTTTCCGTAGTACGCACCCGACATGACACCGGCGGCACCGGCCAGAGCCGAGCCGATGAAGAAGGTGCGGGTGATCACGGAGTTGACGTTGATTCCCATCAGGAGGGAACCCTTCATATCGAGCGAGATTGAGCGCATGGCCCGACCGGTCGACGTCTTCTGAATGTAGGTGTTGAGTGAGATCATCAAAATCGCGGCGATGGCCATCAGCAGCACTTGGGGAAGTGAGATGCGGGCGCCGAGCATGTCGAACACATCACCCTCGAGGCGCACCGGATACGAGCGCGGGTTCGGACCCATGATGGCGCTCACGCCGTACTGCAGGGAGAACGACACTCCGACAGCGGTGATGAGCACGGCTAGTCGTGGGGCCTTGCGCAGTGGCCGATAGGCAAAGCGTTCGATGAGAACTCCGGCACCACCGGTGAGTGCCATGCTCGCCAGCAGCACGACCAGGAGTGCACCGATACTCAGCGCACCGGGCAGGCCTCCCATGCTGGTCAGCATGATGAAGCCGATAAAGGCGCCCAACATATAGATGTCACCGTGGGCGAAGTTGAGAAGTTTGATGATGCCATAGACCATGCTGTATCCCAGCGCGATCAGGGCGTAGAACGAGCCAACGAACAGACCGTCCCAGATAATTTGCGTCATGATAATCCGTTTTCTGTAAGCAGTAGAGCGGATGCCGCGGCCTGGGCCGCGGCATCCGCTAACGGGGTCAAGATCCTGGGTTCACGACCACAGTTCAAGGCCCAAAGATCAGAACTGCTGGATCAGGACAGAGCGTCCTCGAGCTTGAAGACCCCATCCTGAACGGACAGAATGACGAATCCACCGTTGGACAGAGTGTGGTCTGCCGTGAAGGTCAGCGGACCCGAGAACATCTTGAATCCGTCAACGGCCTCAAGAGCGGCGATGATGTCATCGCCGTTGGTCGAGCCGGCCTCGTCGATGGCGTGGGCAGCAAGGCGAACCGCGTCGTAGGACTGCAGCGAGAACGGCCCGGGGGCGCTGCCGAAGGCCTCCTTGTAGCTGGCGATCCAGTCGCCGCCACCCACGAGGGTGTCGGGGGTCTGAGTCATCGTGGCGAGCACGCCGTCAGCGTTGGCGCCGGCAATCTTCGCGATGGAAGCGTCAACGCTACCGTCGGCAACCATGATCTTGCCGGTGAAGCCTTGGTTGCGCAGCTGGTTGATGATGAGTCCACCCTCCTGGTAGTAGCCGGTCCAGTAGACCAGCTCAGGGTTGGCGCTCATGATGTCGCGCACGGCAGCGCTGTAGTCGCTCTCACCGGGGGTGACCGAGGTGGCCAGGGCAACCGAGACGGTGCCGTCTTCCTCAATGAGGCGTGCAGTTTCGGCGGTGATGTCGACCGCGTAGCTGTCATTGTCATCGACCAGGGCGACTGTTTTGACGCCGGTCTTCAGCATGTACGCGAGAGCGGCGTTGGACTGCTGATTGCCCGTGCCGTTCACCAGAAAGACGTTCTTTTTGCCAGCCTTGACCAGGTCCTGCGAGTTGGCCGCAGGAATGATCATGGGCACGTTTGCCTCTTCGAAGATCGGGAGCTGCGGAAGTGTTGCTCCGGAGCAGTAGCCACCGACCGAGACGACAGCGCCAGCCGAGACGGCCTTGTTGGCGCTTGCCACACCCTGCTGGGCGTCGCACGCTTCGTCTTCGACGAGCAGTTCGAGCTGGCGTCCGTCGAGCACGCCACCGTCCTTGTTGATTTCGTCCACGGCGAGCTGGGCCGCATTGGACATGTACTCGCCGGTCGGGGCGCTGGGCCCCGAAATGGGAACGACCATGGCGAGCTTGACCGGGCCAGTGTCGGCGCTGCCGGCATCGTCGCCAGCCAATAGTCCGCCGCTGCATCCTGCAGTTGCAAGTACCACCGCTGTGGCAACGCCCAGCAACATTGTGCTCCGCTTTGAGATTCTCATGTGTGCCTCTCCTGTGGGAGCGTCGAGCACGCGTTCTACACGCCTTGATTGCAAGACGGCTTGGAACAAGCACCCGAACGCCCCAGTGCTGTGTAATACATTACACACTCGCAGCACTTTGCCAGCCTTCGAGCATAATTCACCGGCCCAGCTCTGAGGAGAGGCTCCAGCCGGCCACCGTGGCAAGATGGTCCACCGTGAGCTGACCCAACGCGGCGGCGTCTCCGTGTGCCAGAAGATCGAGCATGACGTGGTGTTCGAGCGCTGTGACCCACAACTCGTCGCTTTGCATCATCGCGGTAATGCTCACCATGCGGGTCTGGGCTCGCAACTCACCGACCATCTCAACGAGCCGCGCGTTTCCGTGCAGGGCCAGGAGTCCAAGATGAAACCGCCGGTCAGCGGCCAGAAAGCCCGCAAGATCCTTCTGGCGCGCGTGCTCAGAGATCTCATCAGCCACACCGCGCCAGCGCGTTATTGTTTCCGGGTCGAGCACTCCGGCGAGCGCGCCCATGGTGGGCGCTTCCAGCAGTTGCCGCAACTCAATGACCTCGCGCAGATCTTTGTTGCTCATCTGGGTGACTCGAAATCCCTTGTTGCGTACCGCCGTCACAAAACCACGCTGTTCCAGATCGAGCATTGCCTCCCGAACTGGGGTAGCAGATACCTCGAATCGGGCGGCGAGGGTTGGAACCGTGACGAGAGTTCCCGGCGCGAGTTCCCCGGTATTGATCGCCGCTGCCAGCGACTGCGCTATGCGGTCCCGTAACGTCGAACCCTGTTCCACTTTTCTTATCGATAACACCTCGGTGGCTCCTCACTTGACCACGCGACTGCTGTGAGCCTCGTGCGGCCAGTATCCACCGCCCAGCCATAAATGAGTAATGCAGCCGGACCAGGGGCGGGACCGGCTCGGTAGCATTGAGCAATCTCTGGAGCCCGATGCGACACTTCACCCTCACCCAGTTGCGGTATTTCGCCGTGGTCGCCGAGCTGGAAAGCATGACCCACGCTGCGGCCCGGCTGCTCGTGAGCCAGTCCGCTGTCTCCACCGCGATGGCGGAGTTGGAGCGCACTCTGGGCGCCCAACTGTTTCTGCGCAGCCCCTCGACCGGTCTTAAACTCACCCCGACCGGGCGCAAGTTCGCGCTCGACCTCAAGGGCTTTCTCGTGCACGCGGACTCCCTGTTCGAGTCTGCCTATGGCGCCACCGAGACCCTGAGCGGCGAGCTGACCGTTGGAGTATTTGCCCCCCTGGCCTCGTTTCGACTGCCGGCCATTCTCAAGGCGTTTGAGGCTACGCATCCCGGCGTCGACGTGACCTTTCTGGAGGCGGACCTCGCCTCACTGCAGATCGCGCTGCGCGAGGGACGCTGCGACCTCGCCCTGATGTATGGCCACGGTCTGGGCAGCGGATTCTCCCGTCAGGTACTCGAACGAGTTCCTCCACACGTCATCGTTCCCGAGGGCCATCGGTACGCGAACTCCCCCGGGCAGGAAATCGCCCTCAGTGATCTCGCCGGTGAACCACTGATCCTGCTCGATCTGCGGCATAGCAGGGAGTACTACGAAAGCCTGTTCACTCTGGCTGGAGTGGCTCCCAACGTGCGCCACCGGTTCGCCGGATACGAAACCGTACGCTCCTTCGTAGCACAGGGCCACGGCTATGCCCTACTGAACCAGAGGGTGTACAACGATGTGCCGTACTCCGGCGGTCGCGTGGTTCCATTGAGGTTGACCGACGAGTTTCCGCCGAGCGAGGTCATGCTGGTGCGGGTCGACGGCGCCCTGCCCACCCGGCGCGCCCTGGCCTTCGAAGAGATCTGTCGACGTTTGTACGGTGCCACCCGCCCGTAGGTCATCATCAAAATCGATGCGGTAAGCAGTGAGAATCAATTAGACAAGGGTCTTTCTCGACCCTCAAGCTTGAGCACAATCAGTTGTGCACTCCCGGCACCGCTCGCCTTTGACCGGGATCCGACCGATCGTGATCAAGGAGGATCAGTGTTCGATCAGATAATTCATGTGTCGCCCCGGTTACCCACCAGCGAATGCGCTGCAATATGACCGACATACAGCCCGCGGAGTGTTCACGGGCCAGAAACGAAGCGACGCGCGCCGGAATCATCGCGATCGTACGGTGGATTTCATGACCAACACCGCAACCACCGCCCCCGGCGCTCCGTCAGCCGAGGCTGCTCCCACGAAGATCACCGGCCTGCAAAAACGTGTGCTGCTCGGGGGTAGCATCGGCCAGTTCATCGAGTTTTACGACTTCACCCTCTACGGACTGACGGCCGTAATTTTCTCCCAACTGTTTTTCCCGAGCTCGGACCCGATCCTGGCCCTTCTGGCCACTTTCGCGACCTTCGGCGTCGCGTTTGTCGTGCGCCCCCTCGGTGGCCTGTTCTTCGGCGCCCTCGGCGACCGGATCGGGCGCCGCAAGGTTCTCGCCACCACCCTGCTCGCCATCGGTACCGCGACCGCCTGCATGGGGCTGCTGCCCACGTTCGACCAGATCGGTTTTCTGGCCCCTCTGCTGCTGCTGCTCCTGCGGCTCGTGCAGGGTTTCTCGGCTGGTGGTGAATCGGTCGGGGCACCTTCCTTTGTTTTTGAACACGCCCCGATCAATCGGCGCGGGCTGTGGCTCAACATCACCATCGCCGCGACCGCACTGCCGTCGGTGTTCGCCGGAACGATGATCCTCATCCTCAGCCAGAGCATGTCCGACGAAGCGTTCACCAGCTGGGGATGGCGTCTGCCGTTCCTGCTCGCCCTCCCGCTCGCTCTGTTCGGCGTCTGGATACGCAGCAAGACCAGCGAGAGCACGTCGTTCACCGAGGCCCAGGCCGCTACCCCCGCAGAATTCAGCCCGGTAAAGGCGTCTTTTCGCGAAAACAAGCTGCGCATGGTGCAGGTCATCTTCGTTATGGGCCTGACCGCCATGGGATTCTACTTTCTTTCGGCCTACTTCGTGGCCTACGTACAGACCACGGGAAACCTCAGCCGTGAGCAATCGCTGTTGGCCAATGCGGCAGCCCTCGCCCTCTACGCCGTGCTGTTGCCGATCGGCGGGCGCATCGGCGACCGGGTCGGTCGTAAGCCGATGCTGATATACGGGTCCGCCGCGATCGCCGTTCTTGCGATTCCGAGCTTCATGCTGGTCACGAGCGGCAGCCTGCCGCTGGCCCTGCTCGGCCAGATTCTATTCGTCATTCCGCTGTGCATCTACGGCGGCGGTTGCTACACCTTCTTCGTCGAAATCTTCACGACCAGAACCCGCTTCACGAGCGCTGCCGTGAGCTACAACCTGGGCTACGCCATCTTCGGCGGCACCGCACCGCTCGTCGGCACCGCCCTCGTGGCCAGCTCCGGGGTGGCATTCGCCCCAGGCTTCTACATGGCCGGCGCCGCCCTGATTGTGTTCCTGCTCGTGACCCTCACCAAGGTGCCCGAGACGCGGGGGCGTCTGGGCTAGGCTCCCTGCCTCCGTAGAGGCAGCATCCGTTTCACCTTCTCACCATCGATTTTTTGGAGCACACCATGTCAGCAGCTGACTTTCTGAGCGATTTCCACCACGTGGCGACCCTCGGCGCTACACCTCACCACGGTGTCGACCGTCAGGCCGCGACCGCCGAAGATGCCCAGAGTCGCGCCTGGTTCTCGAAGTGGGTGGCCGACGCCGGCTACACCCTACATATCGACGGCATTGGCAACATGTTCGGATTGATCGAGTGGACTCCCGGCGCTCCCTACGTGCTGGTCGGCTCCCACCTCGACAGCCAGCCCCTCGGCGGGCGCTTCGACGGAGCATACGGCGTGCTCGCCGCGCTCCATGCGGCTCGCAACGTCGACGAGCTGGTGACGACGAGGGGCACGGTGCCCCCGTTCAACCTCGCGGTCGTGAACTGGTTCAACGAAGAGGGCGGCCGCTTTCCTCCCAGCGTCATGGGAAGCAGTGTGTTCGCCGGATTGTTCGAGCAGGAGAAAATGCTCGATACCACCGATCTGGCAGGCGTGACCGCACGCGCCGCCCTCGCCGAAATCGGTTACCTCGGAACCGACCCGCGCCCGGTCACGGTGAGCTATGCCGAGATTCATATTGAGCAGGGTCGCATCCTGGAACGTGAGGGTATCGCCATTGGGGTGGTCGACCGCAGCTGGTACACCCAAAAACTTGATATCGAGGTGCTCGGCGAGCAGTCCCATACCGGGGCCACGGCCATGGCCGACCGGCACGACGCCCTCGTCGCGGCGGCCAAGATCATTCTCATGGTGCGTGAGGTGACCAACGACTTCACCGACGAGTCCATCGTGTCGTCGGTCGGGCAGCTGACCCTGGAACCCAATTCCCCCATCGTCGTCGCCCGCCGCGTACGGCTGGTCGCTGATCTGCGAAGCGGTGACCCGAAGATCGTGCAGGAGGCCCGCGCCACCCTGGTGGAGAACATCGCGGCGCTGGCCATGGACCACGACATCCAGATCAACGTCACGGACTTCGACATTCGTCCGATCCGGTATTTTCCTGAAAACGGATTACAGCTGGCCGAACAGGCCGCCGTCAGGGCGGGGCTCTCCACCCGGCGCATCCAGACCATGGCCGGCCACGACTCGGTCGCGATGAACACGATCGTGCCGTCGATCATGCTCTTCATCCCGAGCGTTGACGGCGTCTCGCACTGCGAACGCGAATTCACCACGGATGCCGATATGGTGGCCGGGCTCGCGCTGCTCACCGAAGTTGCCACCGATTTGGTCAACGGCGCCCTGGTCGATTCGGCGCTGGCTCCCGCGCTGGATGCGTCGGCTCGCGCGTAGCCGGACCCGGAATGCCAAACCGCACCCAATCCCCTGCCACCACGTCGAACCGCACCGGCACCGGCACCGGCACCGACCTGCACTATCTCGGCGCGAGCGACGCGCTGGGCCTATTTCGGTCGGGCGAAATCTCCCCGGTCGATCTGCTCGAAGCCGTGTTGACCCGTATTGAAGCAGTAAACCCGCGAGTCAACGCGTTGACCGAGCAACTGGTCGACCAGGCACGTCAGTCAGCCCGCACCGCGGAGCGGCAATATCGCACCGAAGGCATCCTGCCCCCGCTGCTTGGCCTGCCGGTCGCCGCGAAGGAAAAGCATTCCCTCACCGGGCACGTGCTCAGCAACGGGCTGGTCGCTCAGAGTGCGGTTCTGGCGAGCGCAGATCACCCGGTGATCAGCCGTATCCGCCTGGCTGGCGGCATCGTGCATGCCCGCACCACAACGCCCGAGTTCTGCTGCGCCACGGTCACGCACTCACCGCTCTGGGGGGTCACGCGCAATCCGTTTAACCTTGACCTCTCCCCCGGCGGCTCCTCCGGTGGTTCCGGTGCCGCCCTCGCCGCGGGCTTTGCGCCGCTCGCCACCGGGTCGGATATCGCCGGATCGACCCGGCTACCGGCGGCCTTTACCGGAACGGTCGGTTTCAAGGCGCCCTACGGCCGTGTTCCCGGCGTCGCGCCGCTCTCCGCCGACCACTATCGCGGTGACAGCCCGATGGCCCGCACCGTAGCGGATGCCGCCCTGCTCGCCAACGTGCTGGCCGGCCAGCATCCGGGCGACCATGCCTCGCTTGCCACGACCACCTCCCTGCCCGACCGGTGGGCGTCGGTCGAGGGCCTGCGCATCGCCCTGTGCATTCGGCTCGGTGACTACCTCGTCGACTCCGATGTGGAGGCGAACACCCGTGCCGTCGCGGCAGCGCTTGTGGCCGCCGGGGCGATCGTCGAAGAAGTCGAGTTGCCGTGGACCACTGCCGAAATTCACCGCGTGTCATTCACGCACTTCGGTCATATTCTGGGTCCGGCCATGGAAGACGAGACACGCGGTGCAAAGAGCCAACTCGCCGCCTATACCGTGCAATTCATGAAGGATGCCCGCGCAGCCGCCGCAGACAACCGTTTTCTCGACGGCCTCACCGCTGAAACCCGCATGCAGGGCGAGCTTGCGGCTGTCATGACCGGGTTCGACGCCCTGATCTGCCCGACTTCGGCGGTCGCGGCGCTGAAAGCCGACGGCCACTATCTCGACGGCATTTCGGTCAGCGGCGAGCGCCTGGAACACTATTGGCAGGCGCATATGACCGTGCCGTTCAACATCGCCAACCGCTGCCCGGTGCTCGCTGTGCCGAGCGGAATGGCAGACTGCGGCATCCCCACCGGGGTACAGATCGTCGGGCATCCCTTTGACGACGACACCGTCTTTCGCGTCGGCGCCGCCGTCGAAATGGTGCGCCCCTGGACCCACCGCTATGCGCTCGTGGCGAGCCCTGCCTCCTGACCCGCCGGAAGGCAGCGGCGACAACGTTCGCCCCGACGGTGGCGCACTGCCGGAAACGTGCCAGTGACCGACCTGCCGGTGGTCTCAGCCGCCGAACGCGACGAGGTGATGCTTCGACGCCGTGCGCAGGTGCCCGTATACCGCCAGGACGTCGGGGGCGGTGACGCCGTCCATCGCAGCCGTGAGGTCGGCGATATCCATCTCTTCAACGGTTCGGGCGGCCTCGCGCGCGGCGTCGAGACTGACTGAGCCCTGGGCCAGCAACGTGTCGTACAGCTCCTGGGTGGCATCCGTTCGGAATACTCCGACCATCTGTCCGGCTGTCGGATCGATGATGTCGTATCGCTCCAGAAGCACCTGCACGGAATCGAGGTGCTTCGTTTCCGAACCGGCGATACGGCTGAAGACTGGCGCGTCGTACATTTCATCGAAGGCGACATAAAGGTCGTGCGCCAACTTCTCCTCTTCGGCCATGTGCGTGAGGACTGCTGTCTGCTCTGCCGTCACGGTTCCGCTGGCAATGTTGCTGAGACTACCGGCGGAGCCTTTTCCGGCACCGTGTGCTGCACCCTTGTGAGCGCCGGTCCCCTTCTCCCTGCCCTGATGCATGCCGGATTTGCCGGATTTATTCGACCCGGCGGACGGTTGGCCGCTGGTAGGAGGCGCACTGGTGTGCGTAGTGGCTCCACGCTCTGGGGCTGCGGCGTTCTGGCTCGCGAAGACGATACTCGGCGTGACTATGAGGGCGGTAATGACAGCCCCGCTGGCAATGACCGCGGTCACGGTGATTCTTTTGCGCATGATGTGCTCCTAGGGTTTGGTATTCCTTTTCACTACACGGTGCCTTCCCGCGGTGGAGGGGGTCTGCTGACCGTGTGGAGACGGCGTGGAGATCGGCAGCCCGCGGCTCCACCGCTGCACGCGTTGGCTAGGGTGAAGTTATGCCCACGGTCTTGGTAGTTGAGGACGAACGCGATATTCGAGACGTTCTGCGCCGGTACCTGGAACGGGCCGGGTTTTCGATATTCACCACAGCGTCGGGGGCGGAGGCCCTGCGCCTGCTGGCCTCGGCCGATCTGGTTATTCTTGATCTCGGCCTGCCCGATATCGATGGCACGGACATCCTGCGGGAGATTCATAAAATGGGAACCCTCCCGGTCATCGTGCTCACGGCGCGCAGCACCACGGAAGACCGCATTCACGGTCTCGAGCTGGGAGCCGACGACTACGTGACCAAACCCTTCAGCCCGGCCGAAGTGGTGCTTCGGGTGCAGGCGGTGCTTCACCGCTACAGCGGACTGCCCGCGCAGACGGGCCCGATCACCTACGGCAAGAAACGACTGAGCATTGACGAAAATGCCCACCAGGCCTGGCTGGATGGCACGCTGCTCGACCTAACGCCCACCGAGTGGGGCCTGCTGGCCGCGATTGCCGCGACGCCGGGGAGGGTGTACTCGCGCTACGAGCTGGTGAATCGGGTTCGCGGCTATGAGTATGCGGGCTACGAGCGCACGATCGACTCGCATGTCAAGAATCTTCGGCGCAAACTCGGGGCGGCGGGCGCCGACGTCGTGGAGACCGTGCTCGGAGTCGGCTACCGCCTGAGCCTGCTTCCGGATGAGGCCCCATGACATCCATCGGTCTCGGGCTCGGGCCCCTCGGACGTCGCCTGCTCCTGGCCTTCGTGCTGGTCGCGGTGTCGTCGGTCCTCGTGCTGTCTGGGGCCGCCCTCATCGGCGTGGACCGTGGCGTTCAGGTGGCGCAGAACGACGACCGGGTGCGCATAGCTAGCGCCACCGCCGACGCCGCCGCCGACGCCTACCGAGAAGCAGAAGGATGGGAGCAGGCGGATCTATCCCGGGCTGTCGCCATGAGTGCGGCGGCCTCGGCGCACCTCACCGTGGTCGATGCCGAAGGCGTACCCATTCCGGTGAGCGGTCGCGGCGGGACGACCGTGAACGCACAGGGTGCCATGAAGGGCACCGGCGGGAGTCAGAACGCGGTCACCGCGCCGATCATCGTTGATGGAACCTCGGTCGGACAAGTACGAATGAACTTTGGCGGCACCGTCGGAGCCCGAGTGCTCGATGTTGCCTGGGCTTGGATCGCCGTGGCGGCGGCTGTCGCTCTCGTTGTAGCGCTCGGCGCCAGCTGGCTGGTGACGCGGCTTCTGGTTCGGCCGATTCGTGCACTGACGGATGCGGCCCGATCGTTCACGGCCGGGGACCGGCAAGCCCGTGTCGGCCGGCAAAGCCCAGGGGAGCTCGGCGAACTAGCCGTCGCGTTCAATGGAATGGCCGACGCGGTAGTTCGGTCCGAACTCGATCGCCGCAATCTCACGGCCGACGTGGCCCATGAGCTGCGCACGCCGCTCGCAGCGCTGCAGGCGGGATTGGAGGAGCTTCGCGACGGGCTGGCGAACCCCACTCCTGAAGGACTTGCCGGCCTGCACGACCAGTCGCTTCGGCTAGGACGGGTCGTGGCCGACCTGGCCGAGCTCTCGGCCGCCGAGACCGCGGGGTTGTCTCTGCACCTGTCTTCCGTCGACCTGGCACAGGTCGTGCGTGACGAGTCAGTGCTGCGTGAATCTCAACTGCGGGCTGGGGACATTCAGCTCACGGTCGACGCGGCCGCGCCGGCCCCTGTCCGGGCAGATGCCGACAGGTTGCACCAGGCCGTGGGGAACCTGCTGGCCAACGCGGCACGGTTCTGCCGACCGGGAGATAGCGTCACACTGACCGTCTCCGTCAGCGACGATCAGGCGGTGCTGACGATCGCCGACACCGGTCCGGGCATCCCCCCCGACGAACTCCCCCATATCTTCGACCGGCTGTGGCGAGGCCGTGCAGCCGAGCGGATCACTGGTTCTGGAATCGGTCTGGCCCTGGTTCGTGAAACGGTCAGCAGTCACGGGGGAACCATCGAGGCGCGCTCTTCGTCAGAAGGAGGCACCACGATCACGATCCGATTGCCCACTATTGCCCCCCAGCGCACTGAGATTATGGCCGGGAGTAACGGAGCGCCGCCACCCCGACGCTGATCGACCGTGCATTCCGTCTTTGACGACCAGACCGCACGCATCCACTTATTGAACCGATGCGGAGCCGGCCACCGGCCCGCCCGCGGGCGCCCGTCGTGCTGGATGGACTCATGGACAATTCCTTGGCACGTATGCAAAAAGAGACTGCAGGAAAGCCTTCGGCCCTGATCTGCAAGAACTGCACCCTCTACAGAACCAGGCTCGAGTGTTTGTGCTCCGGACTCGGGGTGTCTTCCGCTGACAAATTTCCCTTCGCAGACTGGCTGTGGTGAAGTCCCGGTCGTGGGTGTGCACGAAATCGTAAGAGCACAAGGCATCGGCCCCGAAAACGGCAAGAAAAAACCCCGGACTTCCGCAGAAGTCCGGGGCGATTCTTATGAATACCGTGTAGCGGGAGCGGGAATTGAACCCGCGACACCACGATTATGAGCCGTGTGCTCTAACCAACTGAGCTACCCCGCCGCGACTTGTCGGCTGTTCGCTTCCAAGCCTGAGCCCCCTGTGGGAATCGGACCCACTACCTCTTC
>JBBRBV010000049.1:0-21344 GCA_038205545.1 Actinomycetales bacterium | reverse complement strand
GTACCAGCGGAGCTCGACAAGTTCCAGGGATTTCCCGTGCCACGGCGTACCGGTGGGCACCTGGAGGGTGAACACGGCACCCGGGACGAAACGTCGTCCCGGGTCGTCCGTGAACAGTTCAAGCTTGATCGCTCCCTTGAGCCCGTGGGCCTTCGTGAGACGCCCCACCCGAAGCTGGTTGCGTGCTGGCGTGCTTTCGTCGATCGAATTCATGGGAGACCCTAGAAATCCGTGTCGACGACGTCAACGCGAACACGTCGACCATCGGCCAGAGCAGCCACGAGGGTGCGCAGGGCCTTGGCCGTGCGGCCCGCACGGCCAATGACCCGGCCGAGGTCCTCAGGGTTCACACGAACCTCAAGAACCTCACCACGGGGAGAGTTCTTCTCAGCAACGTGCACATCATCCGGGTGATCAACGATCCCCTTGACAAGGTGCTCAAGTGCGGGAGCGAGCAAGATTTACGCCTTGGTCTCGTCGGTTGCCTCTGCGGCAGCCTCGGTGGACTCGTCGGCCTTGACAGCGGGCTTCTCGGCCTTGGGGCGCAGGACGGGCTTCTTCTTCTCGTCGGCGACGAAGGCAGCCTTGGGCTCCTTGACCTTGACGGTGCTCTTGGTGTCCTTGTCACCCTTGAAGATGCCCCAGTCGCCGGTGAGACGAAGCAAGGCCGCAACCTGCTCGGTCGGCTGTGCGCCGACACTCAGCCAGTACTGTGCACGCTCAGACTTGACCTCGATGACCGAGGGCTCCTGCGTGGGGTGGTAAACGCCGATCTCTTCGATGACACGACCATCGCGCTTGGTGCGCGAGTCGGCAACGACGATGCGGTAAAACGGTGCACGGATCTTGCCCATGCGCTTCAGACGGATTTTGACAGCCACAATTCTCCAGTGTTGATTCGGTGTTTGGCGAACCTTGGGCCGTGAGCGTGGGGGCACACTCGGCATAAGCTCTATAGGATCGCGTTGCGCCGAGATAGAGGGTCGGGCACAACGGATCGCGACTAATCATTGTGTCAGAGATTGCTCACTGAGTGATAATCGATCGCTAACGGCTTTCACCAGCCCACCCAAGGAGCGCGTGTGCCACTCGAATTCGCCCGATCTGCCCGTTCCACAGTGGGCATCGAATGGGAGGTCGCTCTGGTCGACCGCGCGACCGGCGACCTGGTCTCGATCGCCGAGCAGGTTCTTGACGCGCTGAGCTGCCCCGACGGCTCTGCTCACCCCACCATCACCGGTGAATTGCTTCTCAATACGATTGAGCTGGTCTCGGGCGTGCACGACACGGTGGGCAGGGCGGTAGCGGATGTTGCTGGCCAGCTGGACGAAGTTCGTCGCGTACTCAAGGGCCGCGACGTTGATGTGATCTGCAGCGGATCGCATCCGTTTGCGCAGTGGTTTGACCAGACCATCACCGACAAGGCGCGATACCACAAGCTCATCGACCGCACCCAGTGGTGGGGACGCAACATGATGATCTGGGGAATCCACGTGCACGTGGGCATCGACGACCGGGCCAAGGTCATTCCAATCATGAACGGCCTGCTGACCTACATTCCACACTTGCAGGCGCTGAGTGCATCGAGCCCGTTCTGGGCCGGCGTTGACACGGGCTACGCGAGCAACCGCTCACTCATGTTCCAACAACTGCCAACCGCCGGGCTTCCGTGGGACCTGCCCGATTGGGAGGCCTGGGAGCGCTACGTCGACGACATGGCGGCGACGGGCATCATCGAGGACGTCACCGAGGTGCGCTGGGACATTCGCCCGGCACCGCGCTGGGGCACGATCGAGGTGCGCGTCTGCGACGGCGTCTCCACCACCGTGGAACTCGCCGCGATCGCCGCGTTCATCCAGTGCTTGGTCGAGTGGATGTCCACGCGCCTCGACCAAGGAGAAAACGTGCCGCTCATGCAGCCCTGGTTCGTGCGCGAGAACAAGTGGCGGGCGGCCCGCTACGGTCTCGATGCCGAGATCATCCTCGACGCGGCCGGCACCGAATGTCTCGTGACGGATGACGTGCGTCGCCTCATTGAGGTGCTCTCCCCCGTTGCCGAGCGCCTCGGCTGCCTGCCGGAGCTGCTCGGCCTGCACCGCATTATTGACGAGGGCGGCAGCTACCAGCGTCAGCTCGCCGTCGCCGCAGACCACGACGGCAGCCTGGCCGCAGTCGTGGCGGCGCTCAGCCACGAACTCACCGAGGGTCTCGGCCGGTAGCCCGCGCCACCCGGGTGGCGCGGGCGCGGCCTCCGTCGGCGCTCGCCTTCGTGGCGCGCTTCGCGGGTCAGGTGTTCTTGCTGTCGCGCCAGGCGAGCCAGTCGGTGGCGGGGCCCAAATCGTAGTCGGGGCCGGAGATTCCGACCGTGAACAAGCGGGTGCCCAGGCCGTAGAGAGCGTCGGCGTCCGCCACCGTGCGCCCACGCAGCTCGGTCGAGATCTCAATCTCGCCCATGTCGCGACCGACCTCGTCGCACCAGGCGCTGAGCACGCCAAGCTTGTGCTCGAGCACCTCGGGGTTGGAGAACGAGTGCCAGATGTTGGCGTGCTTGGCGACGATGCGCAGGGTTTTCTTCTCGCCGCTGCCTCCGATGAGCACGGGGATATCCCGGGTGGGCGGCGGGTTCAGCTTGGCCCAGCGGGCCTCGATGCGGTTCAGGCTGTCATCGAGCGCGTTCAGCCGGGTGCCGGGGCTGCCGAACTCGTAGCCATACTCCTGGTAGTCGCGTTCGAACCAGCCCGCGCCGGTTCCGAAAATGAAACGTCCGCCGCTGATGTGGTCGATCGTACGGGCCATATCCGCCTGCAGGTCCGCGTTGCGGTAGCTGTTGCAGTTGACCAGAGCACCGAACTCGAGGGTCGTGGTCTGCTCGGCCCAGGCGGCCAGAATGGTCCACGATTCAAAGTGGCGGCCGTCGGGCTCACCGGTGAGCGGAAAAAAATGGTCCCAGTTGAACGCAATATCGGCGCCGAGCGCTTCCACCTCGGTGAGCGTCTCGCGGATCTTGGAGTACTGGGCGTGCTGCGGGGCGATCTGTACGCCAAGGCGCACCGGCATATCGGGTGTCGACGTCATAGTCCACCTTAGTTCGGGGGTGTGCTGGGAGGGGCGATCGTCTTATTGAGGGGTTCCCGGCCCGCCACGAGGGTCAGCACCTCGCCCGCGTCGTCTTGAAGAGTGAGGGAACCCGCGTCCACGGAGGCGGTCGTTGCATTCGCGAACAGAGTTGGTAGTGGTTTACCGTCGCAGCCGATGAACGTGCTCGGCCCTGATGTCGTGGTCAGGACGCCGTCCGGCGAGAGCTCCCAGGTGCCGCGAACGACGTTGCATCCGTCTGAGCCGGTCCAGGAGCCGTCACTCGTAATGGTGAGAAACGGGGTCGTCTCGAAGACTTCATCGGCGCCCACGAGCCAGGTTCCAACGATGCTTCCCATGGCCCCGCCCGGCGTGCCAGTGTCGGCCGGGGTGGTGGTGTCGCCCGGGCCCGCGGGTGCCGCGCACGCGGCGAGCACGGCGAGCATGCTCATTCCGAGGAGAACCGCGCCGAGCGCACCGCGGTGTGAACGGGGTGCGTGTGCCTCACAATGCCAGTGGTGTGTGGGCATGTGCGAACCTCCGATGGTCGTGCGGAGCTGGCTGTGCCCCCGATCTTAGCGTCCCATCATCTTCTGCAGGGCGGCCATTTCTTCTTCCGTCGGGCCGCCGGCTTTTCCCTTGCCGGGCTGCGCGCCGGAGCCGAGGCCAAAACCGGAGCCGCCGGCATCCGCTGTGCCCGTTCCCGCGGCGGGTTTGACTCCCGAGGCGAGCGCGGCGTTTTCGGCGGCACGCTTGGCCGGGTTACCCGACTTGGAGCCCTTCTTCTTGGCGACCTGCTTGGGCTTTCCGCCGTAACCGGCGCCGGGGATCGGACCCATACCGGGGATGTTGGGCATACCCCCCTTGGCGACGGTCTTCATCATCTTGGCGGCTTGCTCGAAGCGCTGCACCAATTGGTTGACCTCGGTGACGCTGGACCCTGAACCCTTGGCGATGCGCAGGCGGCGGGAGCCGTTGAGCAGCTTCGGAGTTGTGCGCTCCAGCTTGGTCATCGATTGGATGATCGCCTCGGTGCGCACGATCTCGCCCTCGTCGAAGTTCTCGAGCTGCTGCTTCATCGCGCCCGCGCCGGGCAGCATGCTCATCATCTTCTTGATCGAGCCCATGTTGCGCAGCTGTTGCATCTGGTTGAGAAAGTCGTCGAGGGTGAAGGTGTCGGTCGCGAACTTCTCGGCAACCTTACGGGCTTCGTCTTCGTCGAACGCGCCCTGGGCCTGTTCGATCAGGGTGAGGATGTCACCGAGATCGAGGATGCGGCCGGCCATGCGGTCGGGGTGGAACGGCTCGAAGTCGTCGAGGCCTTCACCGGTGGAGGCGAACATGATCGGGCGGCCGGTGAGGCTGGCGACCGAGAGGGCGGCGCCACCGCGGGCGTCGCCGTCGAGCTTGGTGAGCACGACGCCGGTGAAGTCGACGCCGTCCTGGAAAGCCTTCGCTGTGGCTACGGCGTCCTGGCCGATCATGGCGTCGATGACGAAGAGCACCTCGTCGGGGTTAATCGCCTTGCGGATGTTGGCGGCCTGCTTCATGAGCTCCGCGTCAACACCGAGACGCCCAGCGGTGTCGACGATGACCACGTCGTGCACCTTCTGCAGGGCATACTTCACGCCGTCGCGGGCGACCTTGACCGGATCGCCCACGCCGTTGCCGGGCTCGGGGGCATACACGGCGACGCCAGCCTGCTGGGCGACAACCTCGAGCTGGGTGACCGCGTTGGGGCGCTGCAGGTCGGCGGCGACGAGCAGCGGGGTATGGCCATCTTTGGCGAGCCACTTCGCGAGCTTGCCGGCGAGCGTGGTCTTTCCGGCTCCCTGCAGGCCCGCGAGCATGATGATGGTCGGCGGCTTCTTGGCGAATTCCAGTCGGCGCTGCTGGCCACCCAGAATGGTGATGAGTTCATCGTTGACGATCTGCACAACCTGCTGGGCCGGGTTCAGCGCCTTACTCACCTCGTCGCCTAAGGCGCGCTCCCTCACCTTGCCGGTGAAGTCCTTGACGACCTCGAGGGCAACGTCGGCGTCAAGCAGGGCGCGGCGAATCTCGCGAACGGTGCCATCGACATCCGCTGCGCTGAGCTTGCCCTTGGTACGAAGGTTTTTGAACGTCTCGGCAAGACGATCTGAGAGGTTTCCAAAAGTAGCCATGATGAATCCAGCTTATCCGGCGGCCGGGTCGCCCGTGCGCCGCGCCGCGCTGGTTCGCGTCCCCCTGGATCGCCGGGCCCACCTTATGAACGTGGGCCCATGATCTAGCATGGGCCCACGTTCCGGGCCCGGGCCCCGTGCACAAAGCAGGTTAGCTGTCGAGGGCTACCAGAACGGTATCGCCGTGCACGTCGATCGTGACGACGAGCAGGCCGTCGGTGTCGTCGGGGCTGATGGCGTACTCGAGCACGGCGAAGTGTGCCTCGCTGCCGTTGTGGTGCGGATGAAAACCGATGCGCTGCAGGCGCAACGAGCGCAAAAAGTCGATCTGCTGGTCGCCGGAATCCCAGATGATCGCGTTTTCGATGGCCTCCTGGTCCATCTCGTCGAGCTGCTCGGCAATGTACTGGCTTGTCACCGACACCTCGGCGGACAGGTCAGCGACCAGGGACTCGCGCACTTGGGAGTCGAGGTCCTCCATCGAGGCGATCATCGCCGCGGCGATGTCGAGTGCCTCCGCGGTGACCGAGTCTTCATCGGGCGAGCTGAGGTCGATTTCGACGTTCTGGTCGCCGAGTTCGGCTGATTCAGACCAGTACACCTCGCCTTCGTCTTCGTCGCCGAGAATTCCGAAGAAATCGTGTTCGATGCTCATGCTGCCCTCACTGTTCCTTGAATGTAACGATGGTCGATCAACCGACGAGTTTTTGCGCGAACACGTGCGGGGTGAATCCGGTGAGGTCGTTGATACCCTCGCCCTGGCCGACCAGTTTGATCGGAATGCCGGTCTTCTCCTGCACGGCCAGCACGAACCCGCCACGGGCTGAACCGTCAAGCTTGGTCAATACCAGCCCGGTGACCCCGGCGTGTTCGATGAATGCCTCCGCCTGGGCAAGACCATTCTGGCCGGTCGTGGCGTCGAGCACGAGCAGAACCTCGGCTATCGGTCCCTGCTTCTCGACCACCCGGCGAATCTTGGTGAGCTCGTCCATGAGACCGCCCTTGGTCTGCAACCGTCCGGCGGTGTCGATGAGCACAATTTCAATGCCCTCGTTCTTCGCCTTCTCGACGGTCTGGAAGGCGACGGATGCCGGATCCTGGCCGGTCATCTGCGGCTTCACGATCTGCGCTTCGGCGCGTTCGGCCCAGGTCGCCAGCTGTTCAACGGCCCCGGCCCGAAAAGTGTCGGCCGCGCCGATCACAACGCTGCGGCCGTAGGTGTGCAGAAATTTGGCGAACTTGCCGATCGTCGTGGTCTTGCCGACGCCGTTGACGCCCACGACGAGCACGACAGCCGGCCGTTCGGAGAGCGTCAGCGTGGAGTCGAGAACGGACAACCGTTCCTCGATACCTTCGCGCAGCATGCGCTGGAGGTCGGTCGGATCGGTCGTGTTGTATTTGGCGACCTTGGCGCGCAGGTCGGTGATGACCGCGTCGGTGACGGTGGGCCCAAAATCGGCCTGGATCAGGGCATCCTCAAGGTCTTCCCAGGTGTCAGCGTCGATGGTCTTCTTCGCGAACATTCCGCGCAGCGCGCCGGAAAGGGACCAGGGGGTGCGTTCAGCCATGCCCCTAGCCTACGGGGGCGAAGCCGGGCGGGCGTCATGCCCGGCAGAGTAACGCCAACGCTACCGCTCGTTGCATTGTGACGCTGCGCTACCCCGGGTGACCGGACATTACCCGTGGGTGAACGCCGACTGCGGCGAACTCGATACGTTTCTCCCACGCCCGACGCACGTTCACGTGCGTCGGTCACGATCGAAGGAGCCAACCGTGTCGCCGAAGCTGAGCGAGAGTACCGCAACACCCACCCGTATCCCCCGGGCGCAGACGCGTCCCAACGGCCAATGGAAGATTGATGGCACCGAACCGCTCAATGGCAACGAGACCTGGAAGCAGGTCGACAACGGCCTCGCCGTGCGCGGTCGCATCGAGCAGATCTACTCCAAGCAGGGATTCGACTCGATCGACGGCACCGACCTGCACGGCCGTTTTCGTTGGTGGGGTCTCTACACCCAGCGCAAGCCCGGCATTGACGGCGGCAAGACCGCCACCCTGGAACCGGAAGAGCTCGAAGACCGCTATTTCATGCTGCGCGTGCGCATCGACGGCGGCCAGCTCACCACCCTGCAGGCCCGGGTGATTGGCGAGGTGTCCCGGGACTTCGGCCGCGATACCGCGGACCTCACCGACCGCCAGAACATCCAGTTGCACTGGATCCAGATCGAGGACATGCCGGAAATCTGGCGTCGACTTGAAGCCGTCGGCCTCGAAACCACCCAGGCCTGCGGTGACGTGCCGCGGGTGTTCCTCGGCTCCCCCGTGGCCGGCATCGCCGCCGACGAACTCATCGACCCGACCGACACCATCCATGAGCTCGCCCGCAAGTACCTCGGCACCGACGAGTTCGCCAACCTGCCGCGCAAATTCAAAACAGCCATCACCGGTCATCCCAGCCAGGACGTCGTGCACGAGATCAATGACATCGGACTCGTCGCCGTCGACCACCCCGACCTTGGTGTCGGCTACGATCTCTGGGTCGGCGGCGCGCTCAGCACCACCCCCCGCCTGGCCGAACGACTCGGCGCCTTCGTTGCCCCCGACCAGGTCAACGAGGTCTGGCGCGGCGTCGTCTCCATCTTTCGGGACTACGGCTACCGCCGTCTGCGCGGCAAGGCCCGGCTGAAGTTTCTGCTCGCCGAATGGGGAGGGGAGAAGTTTCGCCGTATTCTCGAAGACGAATATCTCGGTTTCCCCCTCCCGGATGGCCCGGCAGCATCCCGCCCGAAAACGCAGGGCGATCATATCGGCGTGCACAAGCAGAAGGACGGCCGTTTCTACATCGGGCTCGCCCCCTTCGTCGGCCGAATTTCCGGTGAGACCCTGACCAGGCTCGCCGATCTGCTCGAAGCCCACGGCTCGACCCGGCTGCGCACCACCCCGCACCAAAAGCTCGTCGTGCTCGACGTGACCGAAGAAAACGTCGAACCGCTCATTGCAGCGCTCGACGAGATCGGTTTGTCCGCCAGGCCGAGCCTGTTCCGCCGCTCGACCATAGCCTGCACCGGCATCGAATTCTGCAAGCTCGCCATTGTCGAGACCAAGCAGGCGGCCACGGATGCCGTGCTCGAGTTGGAGAAACGGCTCGCCGACATCAACGCCCCGCACCCGATCAGCCTGCACGTAAACGGATGCCCAAACTCCTGCGCTCGCATTCAAACCGCCGATATCGGGCTCAAGGGCCAGCTGTTGCCGGACGGCAACGGTGGCCAGACTCCCGGATTCCAGGTGCACCTGGGCGGCGGCCTCGCCTCTGTCGATCGCGACGAGGCCGGCCTTGGCCGCACCGTGCGCGGCCTCAAGGTGACCGCCGACGACCTTGCGGACTACGTCGAACGTCTCGTTCGCCGCTTTCTGGCCGCCCGCATCGATGAGGAGACGTTCGCTCAGTGGGCACACCGCGCCGAGGAGGAGGATCTTAAGTGAGCGCCGTCAACGTCAATGCGCGCGCTGCGGCATCCGCTGCGCCAGGTCGCCAGCTGCCGCCGCACCGACCGGCCAGCGAGCTGCAGGCCATCGCCGAACAGGGCGCCGCTGAACTCGCCGCCGCCGCCGCGGCCAACGGCCGCGAGGCGACGGCGGTGGAGGTCGTCGCCTGGGTCGTGCGCAACTTCAGCGCGGGCGCCGTGGCGGTCGCGTGCTCCATGGCCGACGGGGTGCTGCCGGAGATTGTGTCTCAGCAGCTGCCCGGCGCCGACGTGCTCTTTCTGGACACCGGCTATCACTTCGCCGAAACCTATGCCACCCGCGACGCGGTCGCTGCCTCCCTGCCGGTGACCATCGTGGATGTGCTGCCGCGCTCGACCGTGCCCGAGCAGGATGCCCGGCACGGCGCCGAGTTGTTTGCCCGAGACCCCAACGCCTGCTGCGCGATGCGCAAGGTCGAACCGTTGCAGCGCTCGCTCGGCGGCTACGAACTGTGGTTCACCGGTGTACGCCGCGATGAAGCGCCCACCCGTGCCAACACACCCCTCGTAACCTGGGACGAACGCAACGGCCTGGTCAAGGTGAACCCGGTCGCCGCCTGGAGCTACGACGAACTCTTGCAGTACGCCGCCCTCCGTCAGGTGCCGGTGAATGTACTGCTGTCCCAGGGTTATCCCTCCATTGGATGCGCCCCCTGCACCCAGCCCGTTGCGGCGGGCACCGACCCCCGTTCCGGCCGCTGGGCCACCCTCGAGAAGACAGAATGCGGGCTCCACCTGTGACCACTGCACGAGTTTCACCACCATTCAACGCCCACCGCCTCTCCGAACTCGACGTGCTCGAGAGCGAAGCGATCCACATCATTCGCGAGGTCGTCGCCGAGTTCGAACGCCCCGTGTTGTTGTTCAGCGGCGGCAAAGACTCCGTCGTGGTGCTGCACCTTGCCGCGAAGGCATTCTGGCCGGGCAAGATTCCGTTCAGCCTGCTGCACGTAGACACCGGCCACAACTTTCCCGAGGTACTCGAGTTTCGCGACAAGACCGTCGCCGCACACGGTGTGCGACTGATCGTGGCCAAAGTCGAGGACTACGTCTCCGATGGTCGCCTCGTGGAACGCGCCGACGGCACCCGCAACCCGTTGCAGACGCTGCCACTGCTCGACGCGATCGCCGCCGGTCGGCACGACGCTGTTTTCGGCGGCGCCCGCCGCGACGAAGACAAGGCCCGCGCCAAGGAGCGCATCCTCTCGCTGCGAGACGAATTCGGCCAGTGGGACCCGCGCAATCAGCGCCCCGAGCTGTGGAACCTGTACAACGGCCGCCACACCGTCGGCCAGCATGTGCGCGCCTTTCCGATCAGCAACTGGACCGAGCTCAACGTCTGGCGCTACATTGAACGCGAACAGATCGAGCTGCCCCCGCTGTACTACGCGCACGAGCGTGAGGTCTACCGCCGCGACAATATGTGGCGCGCGGTCAGCCCGGTGAGCCCGCCCCGCGCCGATGAAACCGTCGAGCTGCGTCGGGTGCGCTACCGCACGGTGGGCGATATGAGCTGCACCGGTGCGGTCGACTCGGCTGCGGCATCCGTCGTCGATGTCGTGCGCGAGGTCGGCGTGAGCACCATCACCGAACGAGGCGCCACCCGCGCCGACGACCGCATTTCTGAGGCCGCTATGGAGGACCGTAAGAAGGAAGGATATTTCTAATGAACAGTTCGTTTCGTTTAGGCGCCCTGTTGCTCGGAACTTCCCTTCTGCTGAGTGGATGCGCCGCCACGGCCAGCACCGAGCCCGCAGCCAACCAGGGTCCCTCCGCCGAGCTGCGCCTGGGCTACTTCGACAACATCACCCACGCCGCAGCCCTCGTCGGACTGCAGAACGGCTTCTTCGAAGATTCCCTGGGAGACACAACCCTGAGCACCCAGATCTTTAGCGCGGGCCCTGCCGCCGTCGAAGCGCTCAGCGCTGGCGCCATCGATGCCGCCTACATCGGCCCCAGCCCAGCCGTCAACACGTTCGTGCAGAGCGGCGGTCAGTCAGCGATCATCGTGGCCGGAGCAGCGAGCGGCGGCGCAGCCCTCGTCGTGCGGGACGGCATCGACAACCCGGCCGACCTGGCCGGCACCATCCTCGCCACCCCGCAACTCGGCAACACCCAGGACGTAGCCCTGCGCTCCTGGCTCGGCGACGAGGGCTATGAGACCAGCACGACCGGTGGGGGCGACGTCACCGTGGCACCGACCGACAACGCGCAGACCCTCACCCTGTTTCAGAGCGGCAAGATCGATGGGGCCTGGCTGCCCGAACCGTGGGTCTCCCGGCTCGTGCTCGAGGCTGGCGCCCACGTTCTCGTGAACGAGGTCGACCGGTGGGACAACGGCGACTTTCCCACCACGGTACTGCTCGTGCGCAAGGCTTTTCTCGAAGAGCACCCGGAGACCGTGAGCGCGTTACTGGAGGGACACGTGACCGCCGTGGACTGGCTCACCGACAACCCGGCCGACGCCGCGACGGTCATCAACGAGAAACTCACGGCCGACACCGGCACGGCATTGGCCGACGATGTGTTGGCTCGAGCGCTGACCGAAATGAAGTTCACGGTCGACCCACTGGCTGCGACCTTTCCGGTCTCGCTCGCCGAAGCCGTCAAGGCTGGCACTGGCAAAGACGGCGACCTGAACGGCCTGTTCAACGTGGCCCTGCTCAATGCCGTACTGGCTAAACGAACAAAAGAACCGGTCTCGGCCGGCGGATTGGGAATGGAATAAACAGATGACCCTCACCATTGATACCCAGGCCAGCGCTGCCGATGACCTCGTCGCGCCCGGCGAAGGCACCCTGTTTCGCTTCGCGACGGCCGGCTCGGTCGACGACGGTAAGTCCACCCTCGTGGGGCGGCTGCTGCACGACTCCAAGGCCGTCCTCGCTGACCAGCTCGAAGCGGTCACCCGCACCTCCACCGAGCGCGGCTTTGGCGGCGAGGGCGGCGGCATCGACTTCGCGCTACTGACCGACGGCCTCCGCGCCGAACGCGAACAGGGCATCACCATCGACGTGGCCTACCGCTACTTCGCGACGCCCGCCCGCTCGTTCATCCTGGCCGATTGCCCCGGCCACGTGCAGTACACCCGCAACATGGTCACCGGCGCTACGACAGCGGATGCCGTGATCATGCTTATCGACGCCCGCAAGGGCGTGCTCGAGCAGACCCGCCGGCACCTCAGTGTCGTCGCCCTGCTGCGCGTGCCGCACGTGATCGTCGCGGTCAACAAGATCGACCTGCTGGACTACGACGAGGCCGCGTACCGGGAAGTGGAGGCATCCGTTCGTCTGGTGACCGCCGAACTCGGTATCGGCGACGTGCACGTCATTCCCGTATCAGCCCTGGTCGGCGACAACGTCGTCGACCGTTCCGAGCGAACCCCGTGGTACGACGGCCCCAGTCTGCTGGAACTGCTCGAAACCCTCACCGTGATCGACGACCTTGACGCGTCGGGCCGTGCCGCCGAAGCATTCCGCCTGCCGGTGCAGCTCGTGCTGCGCCCGCAGGGCGCCGTCGTGGTGGCGCCGGAGCTCGCCGATTTGTACCGCGACTACCGGGCGTACGCCGGGCAGGTCGCCAGCGGCAGCATCAAGGTCGGCGACACGGTGAGCGTGGAACCCGGTGGCGGCACCAGCACGGTCACCGGAATCGACTTCGCGGGCGTGCAACTCGACGAGGCCTTCGCGCCGCAATCGATCGCCCTGCGCCTGGCCGACAACCTCGACATCGCCCGGGGCGCCGTGATCGCCGCCGCAGGCAGCCTGCCACCGATCACCCGCACCCTGGAAGCCGACCTGTTCTGGCTCGACCCGCGCCCGCTCACCCCCGGTGCCCGCGTGCTCGTGAAGTTCGGCACGACCGTGGTTCAAGCCCTGATCGGCGCGGTCACCGGACGGCTCGACCTCTCCACGCTCGGCGTCGAACCGGCGACAAGCCTGGCCGTGAACGACATCGGGCAGGCCAGCATCCGCTTGTCGCGCGACCTGCCGGTGGAGCGATACACGCAGAACCGCCGTTCGGGCGCGTTCCTGGTGATCCACCCGCAGGACGGTGCCACCCTGGCCGCCGGCATCGTCACCGCCCCCGGCGAACCCACCCGAGCTGGCGACGGCTCTGGCGCCGGTTCGGAAGTGTCGCCGTGACCTCGCTCGCCGACGTATACGTCAGCGCGGCACCAGCCTCCGCGACCGAAGAACCGGCCGCGATCAGCATCGAGCGCCTGGGCAAGCGTTATGGCACCGGCGCGCTCGTGCTCGACGACATCAACCTCACCATCGAGGCCGGCCAGTTCGTCTGCCTGCTCGGGGCGAGCGGATGCGGCAAGTCAACCCTGCTGAACATCATCGCCGGCCTGGAGAAGCCCACCGAGGGCGCCGTCACCGTGGCGAGCGGCAAGGCCGCCGTCATGTTTCAGGACGCGGCACTGTTTCCCTGGTTGACCGCGGGCCGTAACCTGGAACTCGCGCTGAAGCTCGGCGGGGTCCCCCGCAAGGCACGCCGCGCCGAGGCCCTGGAGCTGCTCGACCTGGTCAACCTGGCCGACGCCGCCGACAAACGCCCGCACGAACTCTCCGGCGGCATGCGGCAGCGCGTCGCGCTGGCTCGCTCACTCGCACAGGACCGCAAGGTGCTGCTCATGGATGAGCCCTTCGCCGCGCTCGATGCCATCACCCGCGACCTTCTGCACGAGGAGCTGGAACGGGTCTGGCGCCAGACCGGCCGCACCATCGTCTTCGTTACGCACAACGTGCGGGAGGCCGCCCGGCTGGGCGAACGAATCCTGCTGATGTCCTCCCGACCCGGCCGCATCGTCAACGAGTGGACCATCCCCGACACCGGCTCCCGCCGCATCGAATCCCCCGAAGTCGCCCGCCTTGGTGACGAGATCACCAACCAGTTGCGCGAGGAGATCCGCCGCAATGCCGCTTGATACCCGCACCAGCACGGTGCACGACCCCGGCCACGACGAACTCCGGCGCCTGGAAGCCGGTCTGGATTCGCTGCAGGCGATTCCCGAAGCACCCCGCGGAGCCTTTCGTCGCACCCTCGACGGCGTCGTGCCGCCGATTCTGCTGCTCATCGGCCTCGTTGCGGCGTGGCAGGTGTACATTCTCATCGCCAAACCGCGGCCCGACCTGATTCCTGGTCCGCTCGACGTGTTCGCCGCGTTGGCCAGTTCCTGGAACAGCGACCGCCTGCAGCTCGCGGTTGCGACGAGCCTCGAACGTGGCGGGCTCGGTTTTCTCGTCGCTGTCGCCATCGGCACCCCGATCGGTCTGCTGCTCGCCGAATGCCGCCCGGTGCGGCGGGCCGTCGGCCCGCTTTTGTCCGGCCTGCAGGTGCTTCCCTCGGTGGCGTGGGTGCCCGCCGCGATCATCTGGTTCGGCCTCACCGACGCCACCGTGTACTTCGTCATCCTGATGGGCGCCGTGCCCTCGATCGCCAACGGGCTGGTCTCCGGTGTCGACCAGATTCCGCCACAGCTGCGTCGCGTGGGCACCGTGCTCGGTGCCTCCCGCTTCGAGATGGCCACCCTGGTAGTGTTGCCGGCCGCCCTGCCGGGATATTTCTCCGGCCTCAAACAGGGTTGGGCCTTCGCCTGGCGCTCCCTGATGGCAGCGGAGATCATCACCCAGGGCGGGACGATCGGATTCGGCCTCGGGTCGATGCTCGACCAGAGTCGGGTCCTCGCCGACCTGTCCGGCGTGCTGGCCACCATCCTGGTGATCCTGTTCGTCGGAATCCTGGTCGAACTCGTCGTCTTCGCCCCGATCGAACGGCGCTTGCTGCGCCGCCGCGGACTCATGGCCGCCGGCCTGCGCTGAGCCGCGCGCATCCACTCTTTTCTTGTTTCTGCCTGAAAGGCCCCTTATGACCCCCGCTCCCTCTGCCCTGCGCGTTGCCATCATCGGTGCCGGCCCGGCCGGCATCTACGCCGGCAACATTCTGAACCGGCTCGTGCTCGAGGCCGGCCACGAGGTGGCCATCGACCTCTTCGATGCGCTGCCCGCCCCGTACGGCCTCATTCGATACGGCGTCGCACCCGACCACCCGCGCATCAAAGGCATCGTTAACTCGCTGCAGGAGATGCTCGACGCCGACACCATCCGCTTCATCGGCAACGTCACCTACGGCTCCGACCTCACTCTGGCCGACCTGCGTGAGCACTACCACGCGGTCATTTTCGCGACCGGCGCCAGTACCGACGCACCCCTTGTCATTGACGGCATCGACCTGCCCGGCTCGTTCGGCGCCGCCAACTTCGTCTCCTGGTACGACGGCCATCCCGATGTGCCGCTGGAGTGGCCGCTCGATGCGACCGATGTGGCCGTCATCGGCAACGGCAACGTAGCCCTCGACGTTGCCCGCATTCTCGCCAAGCACGCCGACGACCTGCTCAGCACCGACATTCCCGCCTCGGTCTACGCCGGACTCGCCGGATCCCCGGTGACCGACGTGCACGTGTTCGGCCGTCGCGGACCGTCACAGGTGAAATTCACCCCGATCGAGCTGCGGGAACTCGCCGAGATTCCCGATGTCGACCTCATCGTCTACGCCGAGGATTTCACCCCCGATTCGCATACCGAAGAGCTGGTCGCGAGCAACAACCAGGTTAAAATTATGACCCGCACGCTAACCGGATGGCTCTCCAAGGCTCCCCTCGGTGCCTCCCGCCGCCTGCACCTGCACTTCATGCACGCGCCGTTTGAGATCTATGGCGACGGGCGGGTGGAGGGCATCCGTTGTGCACGGACCGAGCACACGGGAGACGGTGGTGTGCGCCCGACCGGGCAGATCGTCGATTACCCGGTGCAGGCCGTGTATCGCGCGGTCGGTTACCGCGGCAGTGCCCTCACCGAGGTGCCGTTTGACGACCGGCGCGGCGTCATTCCCAACGACTGCGGGCGGGTGCTCGACGCGTCCGGAGAGCCGATCGCCGGTCTGTATGCCACCGGCTGGATCAAACGCGGTCCGGTCGGCCTGATCGGCCACACCAAGGGCGATGCCCTGGAGACCGTGACCCGGCTCGTCGCGGACCTTCCGCTGCTCGTCACCGGTGGAAGGACGTCAGATAGGCCTCGAGAAATTCTCTCCCTGCTTGAGGAGCGTGGTGTGGAATTCACCACCTGGGCAGGCTGGCGAACCCTGGACGCGCATGAGCGGTTGCTCGGCCTGCACGACCTGGTCACTCCTGGCCGGGAGCGCGTCAAGGTCATCTCCCGGGCCGAACAGGTGGCGATCTCTCGTAGGGAAGCCCTGCTACCGCTGTAACGAAGGTGATCGCGCTGCACGGTCAGGTCAGGTCAGGTCAGGTCAGGAAACGGTGACGCTGTCCCGCTCGTCGCTGTGCGTTCCGACGCGCTGACCGACGCGCTGACCGACGACAGCGCTCACCCCGTCTTGCCGCATACTGACGCCGTAGAGGGCATCCGCTATTTCCATGGTGCGTTTCTGGTGAGTGATCACGATGAGCTGGCTGGCTTCGCGCAGGTCTTCGAAGATGGTCAGCAGGCGGCCGAGGTTGGCGTCATCGAGGGCCGCCTCCACCTCGTCCATGATGTAGAACGGGCTCGGGCGGGCCTTGAAGATGGCGATGAGCAGCGCCACGGCGGCAAGGGAGCGTTCGCCACCGGAAAGCAGCGACAGGCGTTCAATCTTCTTGCCGGCCGGTTTTACCGACACTTCGATACCGCTCGTCAGCAGATCCTCGGGGTCAGTGAGCCAGATACTGCCGCTGCCGCCGGGAAACAGAACGGGGAATACCTCGGCGAAGGCCGACTGCGTGTCGTCAAACGCGGCCGAGAAGATGGTCTGCATCTTGTCGTCGATGTCGGCGATGATGGTGAGTAGGTCACTGCGCGTCTCGGTGAGGTCGGAGAGTTGCTCGGTGAGAAAGAGATGCCGCTGCTCGAGGGCGGCGAATTCTTCGAGCGCGAGCGGGTTGACCCGGCCGAGTTGGCCCAGCTTGCGCTCGGCGGCCACGAACCGTCTCTGCTGCTCGGACCGATCAAAGCGGATGCCGTCGGCCGCGCGGGCGTCGCTCCAGTTCATGTCGCTATCGCGTCTGCTGTCGACGGCACCGCCGCCTTCTGCACCGGTGCCGTCGGGCGGGATCAGCTGGTCGGGCCCATACTCGCCGACGAGCACGTCCTCGGTCAGGCCGAGTTCGCTGCCAGCCCGTTCCAGCAGAGCAGAGAGGTGCAGTTTTTTCTCGTAGATCTCAAGTTCCAGGCCGTGCACATTCTCGGTGATGGAGGCCAGGCGCTCACGCAGGATCGTTTCGGCCCGCCGCAACTGTTGTAGCTCGCTGGTCTGGCTCGCTCGTTCGGCTTCAGCCCCGGTGAGCCGAAGCCGGGCCTCGGACACCGAGCGGTCTGCGGCGTCGAGCACGGCGGGCAGGGCCTCGGCGACGCGGGACGCGGCCTCCACTTGACGACGTCGAATGACGGCGCGGCGAGCCGCCGCAGCAGCGATGGTTCGATCGGCCTCAAGTTGAGCGGTCAGGGTCGTCACCTGCACGTCCCCCGCGCGCACGCGTTCGCGGGCGGTTTCCAGCTGCAGCCGGGTCTCAACCTCGGTTTCGCGGGCGGCCTCGAGTTGGCTGTAGAGAGCGTCGCGCACGCTCGCGTCAAGGATCGGACGTGGCTGAGAGCGCGCCGTCAGTACAGCGCTGGCGGCCCGCTCTGCGACGGCTTCGGCTTCACGCGCGGCGCTGGAGGCTAGCTCGAGCGCCGCGGAGACCCGGTCGACGTCGGCGGCGGCAGCCTCCGCCTGTACAACGAGTCGTCCGCTTCGTTCCGTGCGGGTGGCGAGCTGGGTCTCGAATGCGCGGAGGGCTGCCCGGGCGTTCACCGATTGTTCTTTGTACACCTGCAGCTGCGTGCGCTGTTCGACGAGATCAGACCGCACCCGCTCGATCAGCAACGTGATGGCCGCGAGTTTCTCCGCCGCCACATCTCGCTCGGCCACGAGTTCGAGTTTGCTCTGCCGTGCACCGGTTCCGCCCCGCACCACCCACGGGCTCACTACCTCGCCGGTGAGGGTGATGATCGTGATGTTGTCGGGTAGTTGTGCGGCACGGGCCAGGCCGAGGTCGTCGACTATGACCGTGTTGGCGAGCAGACCGTGCACGCCCTCCGGGCCGTCGATGACCGATGTCGCCCAGCGCAGGCCCGGCCGCGCAACGACATCGAACGGTACGTTGTCGGTTGCCTGCACACCGAGGGCTGCTTCGTCCGGTGCCGGGCCTTCGGCCACGATCAGTTCCACCCGACCGAAGTTGTCGCGCTCGGACTGCACGATAGCGGCGAGAGCGGCATCGCGATTTTCGGCGAGCACGGCATCGGAGAGGGTACCGAGCGCGGCGGCGATCGCCGCCTCAAAACCTGGCTGCACCCGCACATGGTCGGCGACGAGGCCGCGAATGCCGGCCAGCTGCGCGCCGAGCAGCGCGGACGAGCCGTCTTTCTGGTCGAGGGCGAGGGAAAACGCACCCTGTCGTGCAGCTTGGGCGCCGCGTTCCCGCTCGTGCCCGTGCAGGTCGTCACGCAGACGCTCAACCTCAGCCTCGATGCGCTGCACTTGGGCCTGCGCGAGCTCGAACGACTCAGCTAGCTCGCCCGAGCCGGGTTCTCCCATAGGCACCTCGGAGTGCAGCTCCTCCAGCTGCGCCTGCGCTTTCTGGCTCCGCTCGGTCGCCGCAGCGAGGGTATTCTGCTGCCGCAACGCTTCACCGCGCACGGCGGCAAGCCGCGATGCCGCCGTCTCGGACTGCCCGGTCAAATTGCTCATTTCAAGGTCATGCCGGGAGACCAACGCGGCCTGCGCTGCGATGTCTTCATCGACCGCATCGAGCCGGGATCGGGCGGCCGCAGTCTGCTCGCGGGCGCTGTCCCACCTAATTTGAGCCGACCCGATATCGGAGCGTAACTGCTCGGCCCCGGCAGCGGCGTCGGCCAGCATGGTCGGGGTAACACTCGACACGGGGCCGCTCGACTCGGCCTGCGAACCCAGCAGGGCCAGTCTCTGGTTGGCCAGGGTGAACAGGCCGCGCAAGCGTTCTTGCACCGATTCGAGGCCGAAACTGGTGCGACGGGCCAGGTCGACAGCATCGCCGACTTGGGCGAGTTCGAGTCGCTGCACCCGTTTTTGCTTCTGCGAGAGCTCTTCCTGCAACACAACGCGTTCGGTGTGCCGTTCGCTCTCGGTGCGGTTGTGGGCATCGAGAGCGATGCGCAGGGTCACGACATCGTCGGCGAGCAGGCGGGCACGGGCATCCCGCGCAACCGCGGCAATGGTCTGCGCCTCCCGGGCAATTTCGGCCTGGTGCCCGAGCGGCTTGAGCTGGCGGCGGATCTCTCCCGCAAGGTCACTCAACCGGGTGAGGTTGGTTTGCATGGCATCGAGTTTGCGCAGCGTCTTCTCTTTGCGGCGCCGGTGTTTGAGAATGCCGGCGGCCTCTTCGATGAAGCCGCGGCGTTCCTCGGGGGTCGCCCGCAAGACGGCGTCGAGCTGGCCCTGCCCGACGATGACATGCATCTCGCGGCCGAGGCCGGAGTCGCTGAGCAGTTCCTGCACGTCGAGTAGTCGGCAGGTGCGCCCATTAATGGCGTATTCGCTTGCGCCGTTGCGAAAGAGCGTGCGCGAGATGGTGACTTCGGTGTATTCGATCGACAGAGCGCCGTCGGCATTGTCGATGGTGAGGATCACCTCGGCGCGGCCGAGCGGGCCGCGGGTCGACGTGCCGGCGAAGATGACATCTTCCATTTTGCCGCCGCGCAGGGTCTTCACCCCCTGCTCGCCCATTACCCAGGCGAGGGCGTCGACGACGTTGGACTTGCCGGACCCGTTTGGACCAACGACGCAGGTGACTCCGGGCTCGAACGCGAATGTCGTCGGCTGAGCGAACGACTTGAACCCCTTGAGGGTGAGGCTCTTGAGAAACAACGGGTACCCTTCGGTCGGCCGGCCGCGAGCCTGGTCTCGAGGCTGATTCAACGGTACCGCGCCCCACCGACACGGGCCGGGACATCCGCTTGTCGCGGAGTGTGGCGCGGGCCACCGGAGCGATCAGGCGGATGCAGTTCGATCTCGGGGTGCGGAGCGAAATTCACGCGATGATGAGTGGACGGACCGTACGGAGTGCGCCAATCCGCACTACTTTGGCGCAGCATGAGCGACTTCTTGATCGACGAACTCGTGATCCCGGCGTCTACCACCGCGCCCAGCTGGCCCGACTTCGAAGCAGTGGCCGCACTGCGCAACATCGTGGAGAGCGAAGGCTACGGTACGACCGAGCAAAACTATTCCGCTGCCGAACTGGTGCCGGTGTGGCTGTACACGAAGCACGACCCCAAACGCATGTTCGTCGCTAGGGTTGGGGGCACGGTCGTGGCGCGCGCTGCCTACGACACCCAGCTCGACCCAAACGGCCATCATGTCTGGCTCGGCGTGCAGGTACTGCCGGAGTGGCGTTGCAGGGGTATCGGCACAGCCCTTGCCGACCGGATCGAACACCTCGCTGAGGCAGAGAACCGGCACGAGCTGATCGTTTATGCGGTGTCAAAGGACGCTGCGGGTGCCCGGCTGAGCGCCCCGACCGACTTCGGTTCGGTTCCGCGCGCCAACGTCGAGGTCGAGTTTCTGCTCGCACGCGGGTACCGGGTCGAACAGGTGGAGCGCGGCAGCCGGCTCGCGCTGCCCGCCGACGCCCGTTTAATCCGACGATTGCGAGCGGATGCCGCAGCTCACGCCGGCCGCGATTACACCGTGCACTGCTGGAGCGAGAGAACTCCCCCGCGCTGGCGCGACGACCTGGCACTGTTGTACACCCGTATGAGCACCGACGCCCCCACGGCCGGTCTCGAGGAGCCCGAAGATCTCTGGACCGCTGAACGGTTAGTCGACGAGGAGGCCTCCCGGGCTACGAGCCCGCGGCGCGTCTTCACCGCGGTCGCCCTGCACGAACCGAGCGGCCACCTCGTCGCGTTCACCGAACTCTCCGTGCCGGCCGAAACGGACCGTTCCGTCGCTCAGGAAGACACGCTCGTGCTTCGCGAGCATCGCGGGCGCCGTCTCGGAATGCTACTGAAGACCGCGAACCTGGAGTATCTCGCCCAAGAGAGCCCCGGACATCCGTCCGTCACGACCTTCAACGCCGAGGAGAACCGACACATGCTCCGTGTCAACGAAGCACTCGGTTTCGTGCCGATGGGTTACGAGGGCGCGTGGAAACGAGTCGTGCAACGTGCTGACCGCTCCTAATGGCGGTGGGACGGCGGCTCCTCCACGGATAAGCGTTCGGTTTGTTCTCCACAGATTACGAGCATTTCTCGGGGTTGTCGGTGGTTGGTGAGAGAATTTTGGTATGAACAACCTCGCTGATGAGCTTCGACGGGCGGCCGATCGGGTCGCCGGTCTCGGCGATTGCAGCGCGGCCTTCGACGCCCTGTCTGAGGCGGATGTGCTTCGCGGCCAGCAAGCGTTGGCGGAGGCGCGGCGGCTGCTGGACGTGTTCGCGGCATGGATGGCCGGCACCGTCGCCCGCCGGTCCCGGCCGGAGCTTGGTCGGGAG
>JBBRBV010000048.1:0-21676 GCA_038205545.1 Actinomycetales bacterium | reverse complement strand
CTCCCGACCAAGCTCCGGCCGGGACCGGCGGGCGACGGTGCCGGCCATCCATGCCGCGAACACGTCCAGCAGCCGCCGCGCCTCCGCCAACGCTTGCTGGCCGCGAAGCACATCCGCCTCAGACAGGGCGTCGAAGGCCGCACTGCAATCGCCCAGACCGGCGACCCGATCGGCCGCCCGTCGAAGCTCATCAGCGAGGTTGTTCATACCAAAATTCTCTCACCAACCACCGACAACCCCGAGAAATGCTCGTAATCTGTGGAGAACAAACCGAACGCTCTTCCGTGGAGGACTGGTGCTAGTTCAATCCGCGTCGATCGAGCAACGGCTGCAGGTCGGCGTCGCGGCCGCGCCAATGTCGGTATGCCTCCAGCGGGTCTTTGGTGCCGCCGACTCCGAGGAGACGGTCGCGAAAGCGATCGCCGTTGGCGCGGGTCAGGCCGCCATTGTCCTTGAACCATTCGACGGCATCCGCGTCGAGCACCTCGCTCCAGATATAGGAGTAGTACCCGGCGTCGTAACCGCCGGAGAATGTGTGGGCGAAGTAGGTGCTCGAGTAGCGGGTGGGGACGGCGGGATTGTCGAGGCCAACAGAAGCGAGGGCATCTGCTTCGAAGCGTGCCACGTCGGTGACGACGGTCTCGGCGTCGATGCGGTGCCAGGCTTGGTCGAGCAGCGCGGCAGCGAGGTATTCGCTGGTCAGAAAGCCCTCGTTGAAGGCCGAGGAGGCTTGGATGCGGTCGACGAGCTGCTGCGGCATAGGCTCGCCCGTTTCATAGTGGCGGGCATAGTTCGCGAGCACCTCGGGCCAGAGCATCCACATCTCGTTGACCTGGCTGGGAAACTCGACGAAGTCCCGGTACACGTTGGTGCCGGAGAACTTCGGGTAGGTGACGCGCGCCAACAACCCGTGCAGGGCATGGCCGAACTCGTGGAACAGGGTGGTGACCTGGTCGTAACTGAGCAGTGTGGGCTGGCCGGCAGCCGGTTTGGACACGTTGAGGTTGTTGCATACGACGGTCGTGTCGGTGCCGAGCAACGTCGACTGGGACACGAGAGCGTTCATCCAGGCGCCGCCCCGCTTGGAATCGCGGGTGTAGAAGTCGCCGATGTAGAGCCCGAGTGCAGAACCGTCCTCGGTGGTGACCTCGAAGACCCGGGACTCGGGGTGCCAACCAACCAGATCGGGTCGGGCGGTAAAGGTAAGACCATACAACCGGCTTGCCGCATAGAACACGCCGTTGGCGAGCACGCTTTCCAACTCGAAGTACGGACGCATGGCCGCCGTATCGACATCGTACTTGGCCCGGCGCACCTTCTCGGTGAAGAACGCCCAGTCCCAGGCGGCCAACTTGAAGCCCCCGCCGTCGGCGTCGATCACGGCCTGCAGGTCGGCCTGTTCCCCCCGGGCATTGCGGACAGCGGCCGGGGCGAGGCGACCGAGCAGATCCCACACGGCACCGGGCGTCTTGGCGGTTTCATCGGCGGTCACATAGGCGGCATGGTTCTCAAACCCGAGCAGCCGGGCTCGCTCGGCACGCAGATGGGTGATTTCAATCACCAGCGGTCGGTTGTCGTTGGCCGCACCATTCGCATCAGAGCGGATGCCACGGGCTCGACTCGCCGCGAGCAACCGTTGCCGTACCGCTCGGTTGGTGAGGCTCGCAAGGTAAGGGTGCGAGGTGGGGAGCACCAGGCTGATCAGGTATTTGCCGTCGAGCTGGCGTTCCCGTGCGGCCTCAGCGGCCGCCGAGATCTCTTCGATGCTCAGTCCGTCCAGTTCGCGCACGTCTTCTATGACGAGGGCGAGTTCGTTGGTGTCGGCCAACAGGTTCTTTTCGAACCGGGTAGTCAGGGTCGAGAGCCGGGAGTTGTACTCACGCAGCATCTGCTTGTCATCGTCGTTCAGACCAGCCCCGGCGAGCGTGAACTCGGTGAAGTAGCGGTCAATCAGATACTGCGATTCGGCATCAAGACCCAGCCTCGTGCGCTGCTCGTGCAGGGTCGCGATGCGTGCAAATAGATCAGGGTCGAGTCGGATGGAGTCGGAGTGGGCGGCGAGCAGTGGGGCGAGTTCTTCTTCAAGATCGTTGGTGAAGTCGCTCGAATCGGAGGAACTCTTGTTGAAGAAGACTTCGGCGACCCGCGCCAGCGTCTGCCCGCTGCGTTCGAGGGCGACGAACGTGTTGTCGAAAGTGGGCGCATCCGCTGTGCCGGTGATAGCGCCGACCTCGGCGAGCTGCTCATTCATGCCCTGCAGAAAGGCAGGCTCATAGTGCTCGTCGGTGATGGCGGCGAACGGCGGCAACTGATAGGGGAGGGTGCTGCGGGCGAAAAAGGGATTGATCGCGGTGGAAGCCATTACTCCAGACTAGCCACGGGGTCGACGGGTCGTAGGATCTGACCATGACAGATCTGACCGACAGCTCGGAGTCCGCTCCGCGAGACGAGTACACTCACGGCCACCACGAGAGTGTGCTGCGCTCTCATACCTGGCGCACGGTCGCGAATTCGGCCGCGTATCTGATACCGGAGTTGCGTATCGGGGGTGTCCTGCTTGATGTCGGATGCGGTCCCGGCACCATCACGGTAGACCTGGCCCGTCGGCTCGCTCCGGGCCGGGTCGTCGGCATCGATGCCTCGAACGACATCGTCGCGCATGCGGCCGGTCTGGCCGCCGATGAAGGCGTGCACAACGCGAGTTTTCAGGTCGGCGACGTTTACGCGCTCGACTTCGCCGATGCGACCTTCGATATCGTGCACGCCCACCAGGTGATGCAGCACCTGAATAATCCGGTCGCGGCGATGGTCGAGATTCGCCGGGTACTCCGGCCTGGTGGTGTGTTTGCCGCCCGCGACGCTGACTACGGGGGAGTAGTGATCGCACCGAGAATCGAAGGGCTGGACGACTGGTTGCGGGTCTACCGCGAGGTGCACTCCTGGAACGGCGGCGACCCCGATGCCGGACGGTCCCTCAAAGGCTGGGCCAGGCGAGCCGGCTTTACCAACGTGACCAGCAGCGCATCCATCTGGTGCTTTGCATCGGACGCGGAACGTGAGTGGTGGGGCGAGTCCTGGGCGGTGCGGGTGACCGAATCAAGATTCGCGGCACATGCCATTGAGTCGGGGGTGGCCGACCTGGCCGACCTTAAACGCATGACCGCTGCCTGGCACGCGTGGGTGCGTGAACCCGACGGCTGGTTCGGAATGCCCCACGGCGAAATTCTCGCCCGAGCCTGACCTGGCCGGCTGACTGACGACAGGCGTGGGCTTAGATCCACTCCTCGTCGTCGTCATCGGCGGTGGTCGGGGGCTGCGTGATGATCGCACTGTCATCGACGGGATTAAAGCGGATGACCGTGCCATCGTCGAGCTCAAGCACCGGCTTGGCCTCCAGCCAGGTTAGCGTCCAGCGCCAGGTGCTGGTATCGACGGCCAGGGCCGTAAGGTCTTCTTCCACGGCTCGCACAGCGATTTCGACGACGTGCGGGAGCCCGGCCGGCAGGGTGCCGCCGAGGGTCCAACGGGTGCCCAACTGCATGGTCTAGACGTCGATCTCGTAGGTGACCCAGTCGGTTCGGGTGCCGAGCTTGTCGTAGAGAATCTGCGCAGTCGCGTTGTCGGCGGCGGTCAGGAGCTGAATCTGGGCGAGTTTGTGCGCACGCGCGTAGGATCGGGTGAATTCCATCAGCTGCGTGCCGACACCCGCTCCCCGGGAGTCCTCGGCGACATATAGATCGTCGAGGAACAGGGCGAGGTCGCCGTTGAGCGTTCGCGGCACGCTGCGGTAATGCGCGAAACCGACGAAGTCACCGTCGTCGTTGACCGCAACAGCACCGTCGAGGGCGTTGTTCTCATCAATGATCCAGCTCCAGACCTGCAGGGCTTTCTGATCGGTTAGTTCGCTCTCGTAAAACTTGCTGTAGCCCTCGAACAGGCCCAACCACGGAAAGAAGTCTCTGTCGCCCAGCGGGCGCACGGTTACTGACATCTGGTCTCCTAACTTTCTAAAACGGTGGCAAACACGATGTCGGTCACAGCGAGTTCGCTGCCCTCGACAAAGGTCAGTTCTTGAATGCGACCGACCGCCTTGAGGTCGGCGCCGGCCAGGGTAAGTAGTGCGATCTCGGCGGGTGCACCGCATATTACTGCGGAATCAACCTCGGTTTTCTGCGACGCCTTGGCATCCGTTTTAGCACGACGGATGCCGGTCAACGCTCGGCTGGCCAGATCGAGCAGGGCGATGTTGCCGCTGGCCACCTCGTTGCCGCCGATCAGGTCGGCGGCGACCGGCCACGGTGCGGTGTGCACCGAGCCGTCGTTTGACCAGGACCAGGCTTCTTCGGTCGCGAAGGGAACAAACGGGGCGAACAAACGCAGCAGGGTATCCAGTGCGGTCCGCAGCGCAGCAACGGCCGAGGCCTGCTCGGGACCGGGGTCGCCGTAGGCGCGTTCCTTCACCAGTTCCAGGTAGTCGTCACAGAAGGTCCAGAAGAAGCTTTCTGTGGTCTCCAGCGCGCGAGCGTGATCGTAGTTCTCGAATGCGGTCGTGGCCTGGGCGACAACAGCGGTGAGGCCGGCCAGCATGCTCTGATCAACCGGTTCGGTGATCGGGGCGTCACGGCTGCCCTGCGACATGGAGACAAACTTGCTCGCATTGAGAATCTTGATGGCGAGGCGACGGCCAATCTTGATCTGGGTCGGGTTTTTCGGATCGAATGCCGCGTCGGTGCCGAGGCGCGAGGATGCCGCCCAGTAGCGCACCGCGTCGGACCCGTGCTGCTCGAGCATGTCGGCTGGAGTGACCACGTTTCCCTTCGACTTCGACATTTTCTTGCGGTCGGGGTCGACGATGAAGCCACTGAGCGCGGCGTGCTTCCACGGCGATGTGCCGTGCTGTTGCTCCGCGCGCAGCAGGGTCGAAAACAACCAGGTGCGGATGATGTCCTGGCCCTGCGGGCGCAGGGAATAAGGAAAGACCAGATTGAACAGCTCCGGGTCGCGCTCCCAGCCACCGGCGAGTTGCGGGGTAAGTGAGGATGTGGCCCAGGTGTCCATGACGTCGACCTCGCCAATGAAGCCGCCGGCCTGGCCGCGCTGGCTCTCGACGTAGCCGGGTGCTGCATCGGATGAGGGATCGACGGGCAACAGATCGCGAGTGGCGACTATGGGCTGGTCGAAGACGGGGGTGGCGTCGGCGTCGAGTGGATACCAGACCGGAAGTGGCACGCCGAAGAAGCGCTGGCGAGACACGAGCCAGTCGCCGGTCAGACCGTTGACCCAATTCTCGTAGCGCACCCTCATGAACTCGGGGTGCCAGGCCAGCTCGGTGCCGTGCTCCAGCAGCCGGGAGCGCAGCTTCTCATCACGGGCGCCGTTGCGGATGTACCACTGGCGAGTGGAGACAATTTCGAGCGGCTTATCGCCCTTCTCAAAGAATTTGACGGCGTGCACGATGGCCTTGGGATCGCCGATCAGGTCGCCACTGGCCGTGAGGATCTCAACAACAGCCTGCTTGGCACTGAACACGGTCTTACCGGCCAGCTGCGCATAGGCGTCGATACCGGCAGCCGTTGTGATGGCGGCGGGCGGGTCGGCGATGATGCGGCCATCGAAACCCATGATGGCGCGGTTGGGCAGGTCGAGTTCGCGCCACCAGACCACGTCGGTCACATCGCCGAAGGTACAGATCATGGCGATGCCTGAACCCTTGTCTTTCTGGGCAAGGTGGTGGGCGAGAACGGGAACCTCGACGCCGAACACCGGTGTTGTCACCGTGGTGCCGAACAGGTGCTGGTACCGTTCGTCGTCGGGGTGCGCGACGAGCGCGACGCAGGCCGGCAGCAGTTCGGGCCTGGTTGTCTCGATCTCGATTGTGCTTCCGTCGGGCTTGTGGAACGAGACCCGGTGGTAGGCGGCGGGCATGTCCTTGTCTTCCAGCTCGGCCTGAGCCACAGCGGTACGAAAAGTGACGTCCCACAGGGTGGGCGCCATGGCCTGGTAGGCCTCGCCGCGCTCGACGTTGCCGAGAAAGGCGAGCTGGGAGGTGAACAACGCCTCCGGGCCAATGGTGCGGTAGGTCTGGGTCCAGTCAACGCTCAGTCCCAGGGTGCGCCAGAGCGCCTCGAACTGCTTCTCATCTTCTTTGGTGAGGGTTTCGCACAGCTCGATGAAATTACGGCGGCTGATCGGCAGCTGGTCAGCGGCCTTCGAGCTCTTGCCCTCGCCGCCCTCGAACGGGGCAGCGAAGTTCTCGGTGTAGCCGAGCGAGGGGTCGCAGCGGACACCGTAGTAGTTCTGTACCCGACGTTCGGTGGGTAGTCCGTTGTCGTCCCAGCCCATCGGATAGAACACGTTCTTGCCGCGCATCCGCTGAAAACGGGCGATGACGTCGGTGTGCGTATAAGAGAACACGTGGCCGATGTGGAGCGATCCCGATGCTGTCGGTGGGGGAGTATCGATCGAGTAGATCGTTTCGCGGGTGGCGTTTTCGCGAGCGAAACGGTACGTGCCATCGGTTTCCCAACGGGTCTCCCACTTCGCTTCGAGCCCTTCGAGGGCAGGCTTCTCGGGAACGCGATCGTCGTAAGTCATGTTTCTCCGGTTCGGTATCTGTGGCACCGTGTCGATGGTGAGGTGCCGGACTGTGCCCGTCTAATCTACCCGATCGGGCCTTTTCCCCCGAACGGGGGCGTACCCCACAGCGCGAATGCGTATCGTTCAGGCCGAAAGGCGTGGGACGGCGGCGAGCAATTGCACAGAATACGGATGCTGCGGCGCAGCAAATACGCGCCCCGCCGGCCCGCTTTCCACGATACGTCCCGCCCGCATAACCGCGATCTGATCGCTGACGTGCTGCACGACGCCGAGATCGTGCGAGATGAAAACCAGGCTGAGCCCGCGCTCTCGCTGCACATCGTCGAGCAGATCGAGAATCTGGGCCTGCACGCTCACGTCGAGCGAGGAGACGGGTTCGTCGCAGATCAGAATCGCGGGCCGGGCGGCCAGCGCCCGTGCGATGCCGACCCGTTGTCGCTGCCCGCCGGAAAGTTCGAGCGGGCGGCGGGTGAGTACGGCAGCGGCGAGGCCAACCTCGTCGAGCAGGGCCGAGATCCGCTTCAGCGTCTGGGACGAGCGGCGTTCCCGTCGTGCCCCCAGGGAGTCAGTGAGGACCTCGGCAACGCTCCAACGCGGATCGAAGGAGCCGAGGGCATCCTGATAAACAGCCCCGACGGATGCCCGGCTTCCACGCCGGGAGCTTTCGCTGGCCGTGCTCCACGGCTCGCCGAACACCCGTACCTCGCCTCGCTCGGGGGCCACGAGAGCGAGGAGGAGGCGCGCGGTCGTGGTCTTGCCGGAGCCGGATTCGCCGACGATTCCGAGGGTGGTGCCGCGATGCAGCGAAAAAGATACATCGTCGACGGCGAGCTGCCTGCTTCCATCCGGGCGGCGAAAATTCTTCGACAGGCCCACGGCTTCGAGCACGACGGTGCCGTCGCTGCCCCGCGGTGCGGCTGGAGACGGGGGGAGAGCCGCCGGCGTGGGTCTGGTCGGTGAGGGCAGAGCGTCGGTTGACGTGGCGGTGGCGGTGGCGGTTGCGGTGGTGGTGGCGGTTGGGCGGGCCGTGACGGAGAGCCGGGAGCCGCGCGGTTTGTCGGCCGGAACCGCCGCGACCATGCGCCGGGTTTGCTCGTGCCGGGGCGCGCCCAAAACCTGCGCGGTGCGACCGGTCTCCACGATCCGGCCGTCGTGCATCACTGCAACCCGGTTCGCCACACGGCTCACCACGGCAAGGTCATGACTGATCAGAAGCACCGCGGTGCCGGCCAGGGTGATTCGCTGGAGCAGTGCCAGAATTTGCGCCTGCACGGTCACGTCAAGGGCCGTCGTTGGTTCGTCGGCGATGAGCAGGGGCGGGTCGAGCGCGATCGCCGCGGCAATCAGGGCCCGCTGGCGTTCGCCGCCGGAGAGCTGTCCGGACAGTTTGCGCACCTGCGATGCTGGTTCCGGCAGCCCGACCTCATCGAGCAGTTCGAGCACGCGCCGTGCCCGTGCTGCGGCGCCGAGGGTACTGTGCAGTCGCAGCGAGTCGGCGATCTCTCGACCGATCGGCCGCAGCGGATCAAGTGAGACGAGGGCATCCTGCAGAACCAGGCCGACGTCTCTGCCGCGCCGAACTCGCCACGCGCGCTCGGTCAGGCCCAGCACGCTCTGCCCGTCGAGCTCGAGACGATCAGCGCTGACGTGGGCCTTCTCCCCGGCCAGGCCGAGCAGGCTGCGCGCCGTCACGCTTTTGCCCGAGCCGGATTCGCCGACGAGGGCCAGGCATTCGCCGGGGGCAATCGTGAAGGAGACGCCACGAACGACCGGAGCGCTGAAGTCGACTTGCAGATTCTCCACCGTTAGCGCGGCCTGCTCACTCATGCGTGCCTCATTCGTCGGTCGATACTGCGGCCGAGCACCGTGGCGGTGACGGCGGTCAGCACGATAAACAGGCCGGGAAAGAAACTCATCCACCAGGCCGAGGTGATGTAGGTGCGCCCGGCGGAGAGCATGGCGCCCCACTCGGCGGTTGGGGGTTCGGCGCCGAGGCCGAGGTAGCTGAGCGTTGCGGCCCAGACGATGGCCTGACCGATGCCCAGGGTCGCGAGCACGAATAGGGGTGCGAGGGTGTTCGGCAGAATATGACGCAGCAGAATCTGCCAGCGGGTGCGGCCGAGAACGGTCGCCGCCTCGACGAATGCTGCCGAGCGCACAGAACGCAGCTGGGCGCGAATGATGCGGGCGTAGCCGGGAGCGGTGGAGAGCCCGACGGCGATTGTGGCCGTCGCCACGCCGGGTCCGAAGATGACAATGAACAGGAGGGCCAGCAGCAACCCGGGAAAAGCGAACAGAACCTCCAGAAACCGGTTCACGGTGAAGTCGACGACGCGGCCGAACATTCCGGCCAGGGTGCCCAGCAGGATACCGAGCGACAGGCCGATGGCGGTGGCGGCGGCACCGATCAGAAGTGAATATTGGGTGCCGTGCACGACCCGCGTGTAGATGTCCCGGCCCGATTCGTCGGTGCCGAAGCCGTGCGCAAAATTTGGTGGCGTAAAGGCTGACAGCGGATGGATGGCGAGGGGGTCGCCCGGGGCCAGCACCTGCGGTGCGATCGCAGAAACCAGAAAAAACAGCGCGAGAACCCCCGCCACTGCCTCGGCCGCTCCCGGGCGCCGCGCCCTGGTGAACTGGCGCGACCGGGTGGCAAGCTCGGCCTGCACCTCGAGGTCGCTCACGCCAGGCGCAATCGGGGATCGACCAGGCGACTGGCGGCATCCGTGAGAAGGGTCATGAGAATGTAGGCGACCGCGACGATCATGACCACGCCGATCACCACTGGAACGTCTCGCAGGGTGACGGCGTTGAGCAGAGTGCGGCCGAGGCCTGGCCGAGCGAAAATGGTCTCCACGACGACGGCGCCGCTGATCAGCGAGCCGAACGCCCAACCGGAGAGGCTGATCGCGGGCAGCGAAGCGTGGCGCAGCGCGTGGATCCAGCGCACCCCACGCTCGCTCTCGCCGCGAGCCCGAGCCGACAGCACGAACGGGCTCTCCAGCGCGCTGAGCAAGGATTCGCGCATGACCTGGCCGAGAAAGCCGGCCAGGGGAATCGCCAGGGTGAGCACCGGCAGCACCAGCCCGGCGACGCCGCCGGTGCTAATTGGAGGGAACACGCCCAGCCAGATGCTGAACACCACGATGAGGGAGGTGGCGAGCCAGAAATGCGGCAGCGCCGCCGCGACAATTTCCAGGCTCGACCCCACGCGGGAGGCGACCGTTCCGCCGCGGGTCGACCAGGTGGCGAGCCCGAGGGCGATCAGCCAGGCCAGGGTGAGGGCCAGAACGGCCAGCAGGAGGGTTCCGCCGAGTTGACTGAGCACGAGCGGAGCGACGTCCATATTGAGGGCATACGACGTGCCAAGGTCTCCGGTGGCGAGTCGGCCGAGCTGGGCGAGGTACTGCACGATCACAGGCTGGTCGAAGCCATACTCGGCGGTCACGGCAGCGAGGGCTTCAGGCGAGGCCTGCGATCCGGGGCCGCCGAGCACCGCCTGCGCCGGATCGCCCGGAATGAGCCGCACCGCGAAGAAGGTGACGGTGGCCACCATCCACAGCACGAAGACCGCTCCAGCCAGGCGGGCAGTGAGTCGGCGGAGGGAACGCGCGAGCACCCGAGGCATAGCCAATGCTGGCCTACCGGTTCAGCCACGCGTCGTACAGGGTGGGCACTGCCACGGTCGGCAGCGTACGCATTCCCACCACGTCGCTGCGCAGCAGGTAGTGGTTCTGCTGGTCGTACAGCGGCAAAATGTAGAAGCCCTCCAGAATGCGGTTCTGGGCATCGGCATAGAGGGACGTGCGCTCGGCGGCATCCGTTGCGCGGGCGGCCGTCGTGAGCAACTCATCGATTGCGGGGTCGTTGACCTGGGCGAGATTGGCGAAGTACCCGCTCGGTGCCGGAACAATGCTGTCGGAGTGGTACAGAATGCGCAGCACATCGGGACCGACCTTGGTATACGGTGCGCTCACCGCGTCGTAGTCATTGCTGGCGAGGGCGGCGTACCAGCTTGAGAGGTCCATCGGGGCCAGTGTCACGTCGAAACCGGTCTCTTTCGCCGTGGCCTGAATCTGCTCGAACACGCTCTGCTCGGCGGGAATGGACTGGTTGGTGCTCACCGGAAACTCCACGGACAGGCGCACACCATCTTTAACACGGTAGCCAGCGGCATCCGTTTCGTTCCAGCCGGCCGCGTCGAGGAGCTGATTGGCAGCGGCCGGGTCATAACCGAACAGCGCCGCGTTCGAGACTCCGGCGGCTTCAACACTCGACAGCGCCGAGTAGGACCGCGTCGCCGTGCCCTGAAACAGGCTCGACACGGCGTCGTCAACGTTGGCCGAGCGGATGAACGCCTCACGAACGCGCACATCGTCGAAGGGAGCCTGGCCCGAGTTGAGTTCAATACGATTGGAAGCACCGGGCCGGGGCGAATCGAGGTGCTCGATGGAATCGCTCTGAGCGGCCTGAACGATGGTGTCGGGCTGGGCGTTGTCGATCACGTCGACTTCCCCGGACTGAAGCGCCGCATAGCGGGAGGCGGAGTCGGGGATGAAACGCCAGATGACCGTGCCGAGGTAGGCGGGGCCAGAGTGGCCGGCGTCCTCCGGTGGGGAACTGTACTCGTCGTTGCGCACGAGGGTGATCGCGTTCTGCTTCACCCAGCTCTCGACGATGAACGGGCCGGTACCGACCGGAGCGGCACAATTCTCGTCCTGGCTGCGCTTCAGCGCGGTGGGCGACTCGATCGCGAGCCAGGGCTGTGACAACGACTCGAGCAGGGCGCTGTCGGGTTCGCTGAGGGTGAAGCGCACCACGGTGGGGGAGACCGCTTCGGTGCCGGTGACCTTGCCGAGCGCAAGATAGCCCGTTGAGGAGAGCGTCGTCGGGTCTTGCAGGTGAGCGATGTTTGCCTGCACCGCGGCCGCGTCGAACACCGTGCCGTCGGTGAAGGTCACGTCATCGCGCAGGGTGAAATCCCAGGAGAGCCCGTCCTCGCTCGGAGTCCAGGACTCGGCCAACCAGGGGATGATCTTGCCGTCGGTGTCGCGGGAAACGAGCGATTCCAGATACTGGGCGCTGACCAGGGCCTGGGGAAAGTTTCCTCCGACGTGCGGGTCGAGGCAGCTCGGTTCGGCATCGCCCGAGGCGTAGGTGAGGGTGCCGCCGCTCCGGGGCTCGCCGACGGGTTCATTCGGGCCGGACGGGGTGCAGCCGGCCACGAGCAGACCAAGGGCAACGATGCCGGCGGTGGTGGCGAACAGGCGGCGGATGGGAGCAGGCATAGCTATTCTCTTTCCCCGGCGGGTGCGCGCCGAGCTTTTGATCGAAGTCGTGCCGTGCGGGGCACCCTTCAACGTTAGGCTACGGCGGGCTAAAGGGGGTTAGACGGATTGCCATCGATGAAATCCCACTTCATACGTTCGGGCACCAACCAGCGGAGGAAAAACAACCAGAACGAGGTCGTTCATCCGGTACCATTGCAATGAATGACAGTGAACCGGCCATCACCGGGGAGTCTTCGGAAGAACGGATGCGCACCCTCGGGTGGACATTCCAGTAGAACCGAACGGGTCGGGCCCGTCACAGCCTCTGAAGAAGCGGTCGTCCATGGGTTGAGCTTGTCGAAACCACGGACGGCAAGCGAGGTGGTACCGCGGCGATTTCTACCCAATCGTTCGTCCTCGTGGAGCAGGGCCCCAGTGACCCGTCCCGGTAGGAGAACAATTTGTATCCCAAGAGCCGTAACGCCTCGAACGGTGAGCCCACGCCCGGCGCGGCCATCGTCCCCTCTCCGAACTTTCCGCAGCTCGAAGAGGAGGTGCTCGCCTTTTGGAAGAGCGACGACACCTTCCAGGCCTCGATCGACCAGCGCGACGGCGCCGAGGAATGGACGTTCTACGACGGCCCGCCCTTCGCGAACGGCCTGCCGCACTACGGTCATCTGCTCACCGGCTATGCCAAAGACCTGTTCCCTCGGTTTCAGACCATGCGCGGCAAGCAGGTGCACCGTCGTTTCGGCTGGGACACCCACGGTCTACCGGCTGAGCTTGAGGCGGAGCGCAAGCTCGGAATCACCGACAAGAGCCAGATCGAAGAGATGGGCCTCGCCGCGTTCAACGCCGTTGCCCGCGAGTCGGTACTCGAATACACCAAAGATTGGGAAGACTACGTCACCCGCCAGGCCCGCTGGGTCGACTTTGAGAACGACTACAAGACCCTCGACATCACCTTCATGGAATCGGTGATCTGGGCTTTCAAGCAGCTGCACACCAAGGGCCTCGCCTACGAGGGGTATCGAGTGCTGCCCTATTGCTGGCGCGACCAGACTCCGCTCTCCAACCACGAACTGCGCATGGACGACGACGTCTACAAGATGCGCCAGGACCAGACGGTCACGGTCACTTTCCCACTGATCGGCGCCAAGGCCGAAGCGCTCGGGCTCACCGCCGTGCGAGCCCTGGCCTGGACCACGACCCCGTGGACTCTTCCCACCAACTTTGCGCTCGCCGTGGGCCCCGACATTGCCTACGCCGTCGTACCAGCCGGACCGAACGGCACGCCCGACGCCGAGGTACTCCGGGAGAACGCCAACTCCTCCGCCGACGCGCACGGTTCCACTGAAGTGCTTGGCGCCGAATATCTCATCGCGGTTGACCTGGTCGGAAACTACGCCAAGGACCTGGGCTATGACTCGGCGGCCGATGCCGCGGCGTCCGTGTCGCGTACGGTGGTCGGCCGCGATTTGGAGGGGGTCAGCTATGACCGCCTGTTCGACCACTACTCCGACGAATCGGTGTGGGGCACCCAGAACGCCTGGCGAATCCTGTTGGCCGACTACGTCACCACGAGCGACGGCACCGGCATCGTGCACCAGTCGCCCGCCTACGGCGAAGAGGACCAGAAAGTCTGTGAGGCCGCCGGCATCCCGGTTATCCTCTCCCTTGACGATGGCGGAAAGTTTCTGGGCGATATTCCCGAAGTCGCCGGCCAGCTGTGGAGCGACGCCAACAAACCGCTCACCGCACTGCTTAAGGCCAACGGCCGTCTCCTCCGCCAGGCCAGCTACGAGCACTCCTACCCGCACTGCTGGCGCTGCCGCAACCCGCTGATCTATAAGGCGGTCTCCAGCTGGTTCGTGCGCGTGACCGATTTTCGGCCGCGCATGGTCGAGCTCAATCAGGAGGTGAACTGGGTTCCTGAAAACGTCAAGGACGGCCAGTTCGGTAAGTGGATCGGCAATGCCCGCGACTGGTCGATTAGCCGCAACCGCTACTGGGGTTCGCCCATCCCAGTCTGGAAGAGCGACAACCCTGATTATCCCCGAACGGATGTCTATGGCTCGCTCGATGAGATCGAGGCGGATTTCGGCGTGCGCCCGACCGACCTGCACCGTCCGTACATCGACGAACTGACCCGTGCGAACCCCGACGACCCCACCGGTCAGTCCACCATGCGACGCATAACTGACGTGCTCGATGTCTGGTTCGACTCCGGTTCGATGCCCTTTGCGCAGGTGCACTATCCCTTCGAGAACCGGGAGTGGTTTGAAGCGCATAACCCGGCCGACTTCATCGTCGAGTACATCGGTCAGACTCGCGGCTGGTTCTATCTGTTGCACGTGCTCTCCACCGCCCTGTTCGACCGGCCGGCGTTCAAGAACGTCGTGAGCCACGGCATCGTGCTCGGCAATGACGGCCAGAAGATGAGCAAATCACTGCGTAACTATCCCGACGTCAACGAGGTCTTCGACCGCGACGGCGCGGATGCCATGCGCTGGTTCTTGATGAGCTCGCCGGTGCTGCGCGGCGGCAACCTCGTCGTCACCGAGGAGGGCATCCGCGAGGGTGCCCGCCAGGTCATGCTGCCGCTGTGGAGCACGTACTATTTCTTCTCGCTCTATGCGAATGCGTCCGGACCCACTGGTGAGCGCGCAACGGGCTACGAAGCCACCTGGCGCACTGATTCGACCGACGTGCTCGACCGCTACCTGCTCGCCAAGACCCGTGACCTGATCGTGGGCGTCACGACCGACCTCGAGGCATTTGACAGCACGGTCGCCGCCGCTCGACTGCGTGACTTCGCCGACATCCTCACCAACTGGTATGTGCGCCGGTCTCGAGACCGGTTCTGGGGAGGGGCGGGTGTGGTCTCGACCAGCTCGATTACCGAATCAACCGAAGCCTTCGACACCCTCTATACCGTTCTGGAGACCGTGTGCCGGGTCGCCGCTCCGCTTTTACCGCTCGTCACCGAGCGCATCTGGCAGGGCCTGACCGGCGGGCGCAGCGTGCACCTTGAAGACTGGCCCGACGCCACCCTGTTTCCTGCCGATGCGACGCTCGTTACGGCGATGGACCAGGTGCGCCTGATCAGTTCCACCGTGCTGTCGCTCCGCAAGCAGGCTGGCCTGCGGGTGCGCCTGCCGCTGACCAACCTCACCGTCGTCACCGGTAACACGGTCGCGTTGGCGGCCTTCGTGGGCATCTTGGGTGATGAACTCAATGTCAAAACGGTCAGCCTGATTGAGCTCGAAGAGAATAGTGCGGTCGACTACGGCGTAACGAGCAAACTCGTCGTCAACGCTCGCGCTGCCGGGCCGCGTCTTGGCAAGCAGGTACAGCAGGTCATCAAGGCCGCCCGTGCCGGTGACTGGAGCGAAACCGACGGCGTTGTCACGGCCGGCGGCATCACCCTCGAACCGAACGAGTTCGAGCGGACCCTCGAGGCGAACAGCGCGGCCGGTGACGGCGCAGCCGCGCTCGCCCTGCTACCCGGCGGGGGCTTCGCGCTCCTCGCGACGACCACGACGCCCGAACTCGAGGCCGAGGGTTTCGCACGCGACCTCATTCGGGCCGTGCAGGACACCCGCAAATCGGCGGGTTTTCAGGTCAGCGACCGCATCCGTCTGGACCTCGTTTTTGAAAACAAAACGGACGCCGATTCCTTCGATCTCGCCCTGGGGGTCGATGTGGCGACCGAAACCCTTGCCACGAGCTTTGCAACCCACCATCCGTCGACCGACGAGTTTCCCGCCGCGTTGCCGTCGGAGTGGTTGGAAGCCCGTGTTGGAGCCCCCGTCGAGCACTACGTTCGATTCGAAGCCGACCACTATGTCAATCTGGGCGCCGTCATCGTGGCCGTCGCACGCGTGAATGGAGCCATCCTTGTCTGAGAACACACCTGCCGACGACACCAACGACTGGAAGAACATCACCGGTCGCGGCGACGATGAGGAGCCGATGAACCAGCCGGCCCCGCTGGATGCCTTTCGCGAGGCGGGCGATGCCGTCTTCGCCGAACTTATGCAGCGAGTGGGGGAGGCTCAGCCGCAACCTCGCCTCGCGCCCACGCGCCGAGCCCTCGATTTTCTCGGGGACCCGCAGAACTCGTACCCGATCATTCACGTCGCCGGCACCAATGGTAAGACCAGTACGAGTCGCCTCACCGAGAGCATCGTGCGCGCCTACGGGCTGCGGACCGGCCTGCTGACCAGCCCGCACTTGGTGCGGCTGAACGAACGCATCGTCATCGACGGCGAACCGATCAGTGACCAGATCCTGGCTGCCAACTGGGCCGATATTCAGCCCTATTTGAAGCTCGTCGACACCGAACTCGAAGCAGCCGGCGACGTGCCGTTGACCTTCTTCGAAGCGCTCACCGTGCTCGCCTTCGCCTGCTTCGCCGACGCTCCCGTCGATGTGGCCGTGGTCGAGGTCGGTATGGGGGGCGAGTGGGATTCCACCAACGTCGCCGACGGGCAGGTCGCCGTGTTCACACCGATTGCTCTCGACCACACCCTGCGCCTGGGCAATACCGTGGCCGAGATTGCCCGCACCAAGAGCGGCATTATCAAGCCGGCAGCAGCCATTGTCTCTGCAGCGCAGAGCCCCGAAGTTCAGGCCGAACTCGATCGCGCCGCGCAACTGAGCGAGTCGACGCTCGCGAGCGAGAACGAGGGTTTCGAATTGCTCTCCAGCACAGTGGCCGTCGGGGGTCAGGTCATTTCGGTGCGCGGTCTGGCCGGCACCTACAGCGAGCTCTTCCTGCCGCTCTACGGCACCCACCAGGCTCAAAATGCGGCGCTGGCCATAGCCGCCGTCGAGTCGTTCCTGGGCGCGGGTAGCCAGGCCCTCGCGGCGGACCTCGTTGCCGAGGGTCTCGGCACCGCGACGTCGCCGGGCCGTCTGCAGCTCGTCGGAATCGAACCGACCGTGCTCGTGGATGCCGCACACAATCCGCACGGTGCCGCGGCCCTCGCCGCCGCCCTGGAGGCCTACTTCGACTTCGACGAAATCGCCGTGGTCGTCGGTATTCTGGCCGACAAAGACGCGCAGGGCATCGTCGCCGCCCTCGCGCCTCAGGTCGACCGGTTCTACGTCACAGAGCCGCACTCCGAGCGTGCACTGCGCATGGACGACCTCGCCGACAGCATCGCCGAGTGGACCAGCGACCAGGTCACCTTTCGCTTCGACGATCTGGCCGGAGCACTCGATGGAGCGCGCGAATGGGCTGCCCAGGCGCCCAAGCGGGCCGTGCTCGTCACCGGCTCGATCGTACTCGTCGGCGAAGCGATCACCCTCGCCGCAGCCGGTGAATGGATGGAAAAATGAGCCGGACTGCCGACGCCGATGACGCTGATGCTGATGCTGATGCTGATGCTGCCAACGCCGGTGTTGAGCACGCCGGTGTTGAGCACGCCGGTGTTGGGCACGCCGGTGTTGACACAGGCGCTGAGAACACGGGTGCTGAGAAATCCGGCGCCGCGGAACCCGGCCCTGGTCGATCCCGCCGGTCGTCCGGGCCGCGCTCGGTGCGACGCAGCCTCGCCACCATTCTGCTCGGCTTTGAAACCATCGTTGTCTTCTTGGGAGCGGTGGTCACCCTCGGACTCGTGTCGGTTGCGACCGAGCCCGGCCCGGTCTCGCCGCTGGCCGTGGTCATTGGCGGCGTGTTGCTGTGCCTGGCCATGGTCGCCCTCATTGCCCTGCTCCGGTTTCGCTGGTCCTACGCGATCGGCTGGCTATTACAGGCGGTCATTATCGCCACCGGGTTCATCACCCCGGCCATGTTTTTTGTTGGCGCACTGTTTGCCGCCATGTGGACCTACTGCATGATTATCGGTTCGAGAATAGATCACCAGAAGGAGATTGAATGAACACCCCGATCGAAGAAACCCTCGTTTTGGTCAAGCCCGACGGCGTTGCCCGCAACTTGACCGGCGAGATCCTGCGCCGCATTGAGGCCAAGGGATATTCCCTCGTCGACATTAAGCTCGTCCAGCCGGACCGCTCAGTGCTGGCCGCACACTATGCCGAGCACGAGGGGAAGTCATTCTATGAGCCCCTCGTCGAATTCATGGAAAGTGGCCCCATCGTCGCGTTCCGTGTCGCCGGCAACCGAGTCATCGAGGGCTTCCGCATGCTCGCCGGCACAACCGACCCCTCGACGGCCGCGCCTGGAACCATCCGCGGCGACCTTGGCCGCGACTGGGGCCTGAAAGTGCAGCAGAATCTCGTGCACGGTTCGGATTCGCCCGAATCTGCCGCTCGCGAGCTCGCCCTCTGGTTCCACTGATCGAACAGTTCCACTGATCGAACAGTTCCACCTCATAACAGGTGTGGCCCCGTCTCGGCTGAGACGGGGCCATTCGTGGTGTTGGCAGCAGGCTAGAGCCGGTTGATTACGTCCATATTGACCTGTGCGACGACAAAGAACACGATGTAACAAACAATCGTGATGACGAACAGCCAGGAATACGCGGCTTCGGCCACGCGGCGAACGGATGCCGTACCCGGCAGATTACCCACCTTGACGTTATAGAGGGTCACGGCCAGGAAGGCCGGAATGGTCACCGCCCAGGTCACCATGCACCACGGGCAGAGCACGTCAAGCACAAAGATACTCTGGCCGATGAGCCAGATCACGAACACGATCGCGGCGAGCATGCCGAGGTTCAGACCGACCCAGAACCAGCGCGCGAATTTGGCGCCAGCCAGAATGGCGACACCGATTGTGATGACCACACTCCACGCGAAGAGTCCGATCAGTGGGTTGGGGAAGCCCAGAATGGCGCCCTGCGGAGATGCGAGGTTGGTCGCACAGCCGATGAGAACACTGAAGCTGCAGCTCAGTTGGGCGTTCGGGTCTTCCAGCAGATGGATCTTGTCGAGTGTGAGGGCGAATGCCGCTGCAAACGCTATGAGCCCGGCAATGATCAGGAAAATAGCCAGGCCGGTGGGACGTTCTGAACGCTCTGTCTCTGGCACTCTTGCGATTATGCCACGCGGGCGGCGTGGCTTTGTGCGATTGCATGCGATAATCGTTGGTAGTCGTTGAGCCGCGCTCAAGCAGACGCCAAACAAGCTTAATGGGCAACAGTCGCCCAGAATTAGGGTCCCACGACCCGAAGTATTAGCAGCCAGAGCACAGTCCCCGATCACGAACAGGGGTCAAAGCCGGTTGCCGCAGTAAAACATTCGCGGGGTGGTCACGAAGGTGAAGACCTCGCACGAGAGAGTAACCGGTGGGTGGCGCGGTCATCCACGCGGTCAAGGAGCGCACCAGTAATGGTGGAAGACAACGAAAACAAGAAGCGCAAGGGCCTGTTCGGCACTCGTAAATCGACCCGGAAGGCACCGGTCGCTGAGACGAGCGTTGTGCCCGCAATCGAGGCGCCCGCAGCCCCGGTGGCCGCTATTGAACATTCCGACGCTGAGCCCGCACCCGTCAGAGTGCCCATCGCCGAATACAACAACGTCACCGGAGCACTGCAGATGACCGATGCCCCCGCAAACGTCAAGGCAGACGATACAGCGACCGTAATGGCCGGGGCCCCGGCGCGTCCGTCGTTCTCCCTGCTCTTCCAGGCGCCGGAGATTCTGCCGATGCCGGCACGCACCGGCAGCCGTTCGACGCAACATCCACTCGACGATGACGACGATGAAGAAGAGGCCACGACCGTTCGTCGGCGCGCCCGTCGTCGCACCGGCGACGAGAATCGTTCCGGCACCGACGACCCCGCCAACACGGTCGTCAAGGTGCGTGCCCCGCGCGAACCCGAACTCATTACTGAACCCCAGCGAATCAAGGGTTCCACGCGTCTCGAAGCAAAGAAGCAGCGCCGCCGCGACGGCCGCGACGCCGGTCGGCGGCGCCCCGTCATTACGGAGGCCGAGTTTCTCGCTCGCCGCGAGTCGGTCGACCGGCTCATGGTCGTGCGCGCCAAGCACAACAAAATTCAGATCGGCGTGCTGGAAGACGGCGTACTGGTCGAGCACTATGTGGCTAAGAACCAGGACGCCTCGCTGATCGGCAACGTCTACCTGGGTCGCGTGCAGAATGTGCTCCCGAGCATGGAAGCCGCCTTCGTCGACATTGGCCGAGGCCGCAACGCCGTTTTGTACTCCGGTGAAGTCGACTGGGACGCCGCCGCCGAGAATTCCGGCAGCAACAATCAAGCCCGTCGTATCGAGCTCGCGCTCAAGCCCGGCGACAAGGTGCTCGTTCAGGTGACCAAGGATCCGATCGGGCACAAGGGCGCTCGTCTCACGAGCCAGGTCTCGCTGCCCGGTCGCTACCTCGTTTACGTGCCCAACGGTTCGATGAATGGCATCAGCCGCAAGCTCCCCGACACCGAACGTGCTCGCTTGAAGAAGATCCTCAAGGAGGTGCTGCCCGATAACGTGGGCGTCATCGTGCGTACCGCTGCCGAGGGTGCCACCGACGAGCAACTCACCGTCGACGTCAACCGGTTGCGTCTGCAGTGGGCGAGCATCATGGAGCAGGTCGAGTCTGCCCAGGCACCCGCCGAGCTGCACAGCGAGCCCGACCTGCTGGTCAAAATTGTGCGCGACGTTTTCAATGAAGACTTCCAGCGGATGGTCGTGGCCGGTCCTGACGTGCGCTCCACGATTGAGAACTACCTCAGCCAGGTTGCCCCCGACCTGATGGAGCGGGTGGAAACCCACGAGGGCGAGGTCGACGCGTTCGACGAGTTCCGCATCTCGGAGCAGATCGAAAAGGCCCTCGACCGCAAGGTGTGGTTGCCATCCGGCGGATCCCTCGTGATTGACCGCACCGAGGCCATGACCGTCGTCGACGTCAACACCGGCAAGTTCGTCGGCAGCGGGGGAAACCTCGAAGAGACCGTCACCAAGAACAACCTCGAAGCGGCCGAAGAGATCGTTCGTCAGTTGCGCCTGCGCGACATCGGCGGCATCATCGTCATTGACTTTATTGACATGAACAATCCCCGCGACAAGCAGGCGGTCGTCAAGGCATTAGAAGCTACCCTGAAAAAAGACCGCTCGCGCACCAAAATCTCTAATATCAGCCCGCTGGGGCTGGTCGAGATGACTCGTAAGCGCACCGGCGAAACGCTCACCGGCTTTATGACGGATGATTGCCCCTATTGCAAGGGACGCGGGCATCTGTCTTCAGCGGAAAGTGTCAGTCTGGTGGTGGAGCGGGATCTGCGCCGACAGGTCAATGATCCTAAAAACCTCAAAAAAGAGGCGTTTCTTATCACCTGTCACCCCGAGGTAGCCGAACTGCTTATCGGACCAGACGGCGCGACAGTCGCCGAACTGGAACGCGATCTACAGCGTGCGCTTTATATCCGCTGCGATGAGGTCGCCCACGTCGAGAAATATAGCATAGAACCCGGGGACATCTCAGAGATGGAGAAACTCCGGCAGGCGTACAAGCGCGCTCAGGTCGTGGACTGCCGCATTGTGAAATCACTTCTGAAAGAACCGGGCAAGTGCATCGGCTGGGCGGACGGTTATCTGGTAGACCTCGACGACGGCCACAAATTCATCGGGCAGCGCGCCAAAGTTCGCATCATAGATACGCGCCGCTCCTTTGCAATCGCTCAGATTGTGCCGGGGACCAACCGGGCGGAATAGGCGGATGGGGATTGTATGAACCAGGATTTGTCTGATTTTATGATTTACTAGGATTACCGGACAATCATAGACTTCATTTAATCAGATAAATCCAGGTTCAGATAGCCTATCGAATTTAACGTCGTTCCACAGACCAGACAAAGTCTCGATTGCATTGTCCGGGATTA
>JBBRBV010000047.1:0-22570 GCA_038205545.1 Actinomycetales bacterium | reverse complement strand
GTCGCCGAGGCGAGTTTCTCCTTGACGCGCGATTCCCTCGTGCGCTACGCCGGGGCATCCGGAGATTTCAACCCCATTCACTACCGCGATGATGTCGCCCAGTCGGTCGGGCTGTCGGGCGTGCTCGCACACGGCATGCTCACCATGGGCCTGGCAGTGCAGCCCGTCGTCGACTGGGCCGGCGACCCGGCCCGGGTCACCGACTACCAGGTGCGGTTCACTCGCCCGGTCTTTGTCGATGCGGTAGACGGCGCCGTCGTCACCGTGGTCGCCAAGGTCGGTGCCCTCGATCTCGAAGCACGTGTGGCGCGCATCGACCTCGTTGTGACCTTTAACGGCGCAACTGTTCTCGGCAAGGCGCAGGCGCGCGTCAACCTGGCGTGAGATGCTCCCAGCATGATTGAACCCGTTTCTCTGAGCACGTTCACGACCTTTCGCGTCGGTGGGCCGTCCGCCGCTCGGGTAGCCCCGAAAACCGAACAAGACCTCATAAACGAGACCCTCGTGGTCTGGGGCATGGACGAAAACTGGCTGCTGCTGGGTGGCGGTTCCAACACTCTTGTCGCCGACGCGGGCTTCGACGGCATCGTCATTCACGTGGTGACCCGTGGCATCGAGGTGCTCACGGCTAGCAGCGAGGTCAGCAGCGAAGCGGATGCTGCCGCCGAATCCACCGCCGAATCCACCGCCGATGGATTCACCGCTGCCGATCTCGCGGCTGATCTCGAAGTGGGCACCGAGGCCCGAGGCGCCCGGGTGCGACTGCGCGTGCAGGCCGGCGAACCCTGGGACGACCTCGTTGACTACGCTGTGCGGCAAGGCTGGGCCGGCATCGAGGCGTTGTCGGGCATTCCCGGATCGTGCGGCGCCGCCCCCGTGCAAAATATTGGTGCCTACGGCCAGGAACTCTCCGACAGCCTCGTGGCCATCGATTTTCTCTCCTACGAAACCGGCGAGGTCCAGCGGCTCGAGCGGGTGGACCTCGATCTTGGCTATCGTACCTCGGCGCTCAAGCAGGGACTGCGTGGCGTCGTCCTCGCCCTCGAACTGGAGCTGCGCGATACCGAGGCCGAGGCATCCGTTTTGGGAAGCGCCCTTGGCCAGCCGTTGAAGTATTCCCAACTCGCCGACGCGCTCGGCGTCCAACGCGGCGACCGGGTACCGTTGCAGACCGTGCGCGCGACCGTTCTCGGCTTGCGGGCAGGCAAGGGCATGGTGCTCGACCCGAATGACCCCGATACCTTCAGTGCGGGATCGTTTTTCACCAACCCGATCGTGACCGAGACGTTTGCGCGCTCGCTGCCCGCGGAAGCCCCGCGCTGGCCACTCGGTTCGGAGCCAGCAGACCGGATCATTCCCCTTGAAGAATATATGGGTGTCGGACCGATCCCCGGTGAGGAACCCGTGCGCCTGATCAAGCTCAGCGCCGCGTGGCTCATCGAACATGCCGGTATCAGCCGCGGTTTTCGCCTGCCGGGGTCGAAGGCGGCCGTGTCGAGCAAACACACACTGGCACTGACGAATACCGGTGGGGCGACAGCCGCAGAGGTCGCCGAGCTCGCCCGTTACGTACTCGGCCGGGTACAGGCAGAGTTTGGAGTGAACCTGCAGCCTGAGCCGGTGCTGGTCGGTCTCACCCTGTAGCTTGCCGCTAAGCGTCTCGGCTCGCGGCGCTAGTCGGCGCGACGGGCGGCAGCGGCGATCCCCGCCACGACGAGGCCGAGCCCCACGGCGATGACACCGCCGAGCAGCCAGAGCGTGGGGTCGGGGGGCACCGGGACCAGCGTGAAAACCACCATATAGGTGGCGAAGGTCAGCAGCAGAATGCCCCAGAGAATCGTGCCAAAGCGGGGGCGTAACCGGGGCGCGGATGCCGTGGGGCTGGGAGGCGCATCGGTATTCGGCGCGAAAAAACCCTCGGTGGCGGCGTCAGCCCCGCTCGGGGATGCGCTGGTCTGGTCACTGGCCCGATCATCGCCGGGGCTTGCTGGAGAATATGGAGTGGTCATGGTGGGGTCCTAGTCGTTGGGAGAAGAAAGCGTGACGACGCCCGTGAGGGTCCAGAGGCGCACCAGAGGTCCGTCACCGCGGCTGCTCGTATTGAAGGTGCGCTGATCGGAGGCGAACAGGCCGGTGCGTTCACCGTTTTCAGCGGAATCGGCGCGGCCAGAATAGTCAACACCGCCCACCAGGGCGTGCGCTTCGACGCGCACCGGGGCGTCCGCTGGCAAAATAATTCTGGTCACGCCGGCACCCAGCCAGACGTCGATGGTGCGGTTTTGTTGAAGCCCGGGGTTGTCGAAGTCGCTCAGGTTGAGCGTGGATTCCCCGGCGATCATGGCGTAACTCGTGGCCGGAGCCACCGCGGCAGAGTTCGCGCTGAGGTTCCACACGTTGTTGCCGATCCCGGCGAACTGGGTGCCCTGCGGAAACACCCCCATAACGATCAAGGCGATCGCGGCCGCGAAGGCGAAACCGCCCATGGCACCGTCGGTGCGGCCGCGAATTCCCGCGATGACAATGCCGAGCGCCAGCACCCCGAGGGCGAAGGCAACGCCGAGAATTACCGCGCCCTGCGACCAGACGCCGTTCGAATTCAGTCCGGCGGCCGCAGCGCCGGTGGCCAGGGCCAGCCCGAGCACGATGGCGCTGTAGCCGGTGCCGGGGCGGCGGGCCCGGATGCGGGCGCGCCGCGCAGTCTGACGGACCCGGTTTTGTTCCTGCCAATACCGATTCTGCTCCGCGCGGATGTCCCTGGCCGAGTCGTTGGCGTACGGCGCGTGTGCGGGGGTGGAGGGAGACGTCGTGCTGGCGGTGGGCGCGGGGCCCGTGGCGGTGCTCGTGGTCGTAGACGCGAGGGCCGGAGCGCCTGTCGGGCCGTCTGTGCTGGCCGGCGTTGCCGAAGCGTTCGTCGTGGCCGACTCCAGCGTCGTGGCCGGAGCATCCGTCTGGGGTTGCGTGGCCGTGCCGGAATCGGGGCCAGTGAACGGTCGCGGGTCGTACACACTGCCCGGGCCGAACGGGCCGGTTGAGCCGGCACCGGGGGTCGGGCGCGATTTCTTCGCGCGGCGCACCAGGTAGACGATGAGCCAGACGATACCGGCCGTAATCGCCAGGCCCCAGCCGAGAGAAAATATGCCGGTGAGCCAGTCGGGGAGAGCCCAGAAGCCGGTGGGACCGTTCCACCCGAATCCGCGCGACAACGGCGGCAGGGTGATGAGGATCAGCGCGCCGATGGCGATCATGGCCGGCTCGAACCGGCCTCGAATGGCGTCTTCAGCGTAAATGCGCCCGAGGCCGCGGGGCATGAGTGCCCACGCGACGGCGTAGGCAAACACGACGGGGCCGCCGAGAATGGCGATCACAACGGCGATGCCACGCACGATGAGGGGGTCGAGCCCGGTGCGGGCCGCGATACCGCCGCACACGCCGGCGATCCAGCGATCACCGTCACGACTCAATCCGCTGGCACGAATCCAATCGAAGAAGCGGGTGATTTGGTCGGGGCGTTGCGGTTGGCGGGCTTGATCCCTCGGGGTGTCGGTCATACTGCGAGTCTGGCAGCGCGCCAAGACCGCTGCCATGGGGGATGACCCTGATTGAACCCTGATTGATTGCCGCGAAGGCGCGCATCTCGATGGGGCATGCTTTGATGAACGTGTGCGAACCGAACGGATGACTCGGCCCCGGCTCCGCCTCGTTGGCGGCGTGTGTGCGGGTTTCGCCGAGCACACCGGCGTGCCCCTATCCACGGTACGGCTGGTCACCGTGTTACTCAGTTTCTGCGGCGGCTTCGGTGCATTGCTCTATGCCTGGCTCTGGGTGACAATTCCGAGTGCGGATAATCGGGCGGCCGCTGACCCGCTACCCAAGTCGAGCCTTGCGCGCCCGAGTGTGCGCTCGTCTGGAGCGTCCCGTGAGGCTACTGCGCCGTTTTACCCCTCCAGCCCAGAGACCGATCGCGCTGCCCGGCCTGTCGATGCTGAAGTAATCGGCAGCGCATCGGGTGCTAGCGCGATCCCGAGAGCGGATGCCGATCCAGCCCGAGCCGCGCCGGTCACCGAAATTTTGCTCGGGCTCGCCCTGCTGGCTGCCGGTGGCGCCCTGGTGGCCAGCCGCCTCGGCGCCGACATACCCCTCGCCGTCGTGGTTCCCGCTATTGTGGTGCTGGCCGGAACCGCGCTCGCCTGGCGCCAGTTCGCCGATATTCGAAGTGGTGCGTCGCAGCAATCCTCGGCGTTGCTCGTGCGCATCCTTGGTGCCCTCGTGCTCGTCGCCGTCGGCATTCTGCTGTTTTTCGTGACCGGCACCAACCCGAACGCGTGGACGGTCATTCTCGCGGCGGCATCCGTTCTGCTCGGTGTCGTTGTTGTGACCGCGCCGTGGCTGCTTCGCCTGTCGAGCGACTTGGCCGACGAACGCGCCGCGCGAGCCCGCGACGCAGAACGCGCCGACATCGCCGCTCACCTGCACGATTCCGTGCTGCAGACCCTCGCCCTCATACAGCAGAAGGCCGGACCGCACAGCGATGTCGCCCGGCTGGCCCGCGCGCAGGAACGTGAACTGCGTGAGTGGCTCTTCACGGGAACCCGTGGCGGGGGCGAATCGGCGACTGACCTGGCCACCGCGCTACGCCTCATAGCCGGCGAGATCGAAGAAGACTCTGCGGTGCGCTTCGAGGTCGTAACGGTGGGCGCCGCGGTCGGGGTGCGCTCGGCGGCCAGCCCCGAGGCGAACCCGAGCGGCATGGACGCCCCGGAGGCACTCGTGGCCGCCGCCCGCGAAGCCATGCTCAACGCGGCCAGACACGCGGGCGGAGCGGTGTCGGTCTACCTCGAGACCGGTGCGCGCGGCATCGAACTGAGCGTCACCGATCGTGGCCCGGGCTTTCAGCTTGACCAGATTCCCCAAGACCGGCTCGGAGTGCGCGAGTCCATCCTTGGGCGCATGCGTCGGGCCGGTGGAAACGCCGCGGTGCGCCCTGGCCCGGGTGGTACCGGCACGGAGATTTGGTTGACCGTGCCAGCTGGCAGAAGTGTTCCCTCGACCCTGCCGGCACCCACAAGCACGGCCCTCCTGAAAAACCTGGCGACCGAAACGCAGCACAGCGAAAAGAGCACGCGATGACCACGACTGATCCAAAGCACCCGGGAGAGCGCGCACGGGCAACTCCCGCGCCAGCCGAAGCCGTCGCACAACTGAGCGTCCTCATCGTTGACGACCACTCCATCTTTCGTTCGGGGCTCCGCGCCGAACTCGACTCTGACGTGAACGTACTCGGTGAGGCAGCCACGGTCGATGCGGCGATTAGACAGGTGATCGAACTGCAACCGCGAGTTGTATTGCTTGACGTTCACCTGCCCGGCGGGCGCGGCGGTGGCGGTGCCGAGGTTATTCGTGAGGCGGCGGTGCATGCCCCGCACACCCTGTTTCTGGCGCTCAGTGTGTCTGACGCTGCCGACGACGTGGTGAGCGTCATCCGGGCTGGCGCTCGCGGTTACATCACCAAAAGCTCTTCCGGGGCCGAGGTGTCCGATGCTGCCCGCCGTGTCGCCGACGGTGACGCTGTGTTCTCGCCGCGCCTGGCCGGCTTCGTGCTCGATGCTTTCGGGGCTGTCGCCGGCGAGACGGCCGAGACGACCGAGGAACTCGACCGGCTCTCTGCCCGTGAAACCGAGGTGATGCGCCTCATCGCCCGCGGCTACAGCTACAAAGAAGTCGCGAGCACCCTGTTCATCGCACCCAAAACCGTGGAAACCCACGTGTCGTCCGTGCTGCGCAAGCTGCAACTGTCGAGCCGGCACGAACTGACCGCCTGGGCGCTCGAACGCAAACTGCTCTAGCCCGGCTTCGCAACGGCCTTAGGCGTCGCGGCGAATCCACCGAAAAGTTACCAGGCTGAGAACGAGCCCGACCACGAGCCAGATTCCGAGGGCCGCAGCCACCCAGGGGAGATCCCACACGCCGTTCTGCTCGGCCGCGGCGAAATTCTCGGGCAGAAAGACGCTGCGCATGCCCTGCGCCATCCACTTGAGCGGAAACACGCTGGCCAGGTTCTGCATCCAGTCCGGCAGCACGCCAAACTGCAGGTACACCCCGGAGATGAACTGCAGGATGAGCACGATGGGAATGACGACGGCGTTCGCACTTTTACCCGATCGAGGCACAGCGGACAGCGCGATGCCGACAAATGCCGAGGTGATGACACCGAGCAGAAACACCCAGGCGAACACCAGCCACTTGTCGCCGGAGGTCGGCAGGTCGATACCGAGCGCGAATCGGGCGACGAGCAGCAGCAGCCCGGCCTGCAGAATAGCGGTCACAAAGACCTGTCCGATCTTGCCGATGAAGTAGCCGAGCGGCGACAGGGGGGTTCCACCGAGGCGTTTCAGCGTGCCGTCGCTCTTTTCTCCGGCGATGTCCACCGCCAGGTTCTGCACCCCCGATAGCAGCATTCCGGCGGCGAGCATTCCGGGCAGGTAATACGCCCCGACGCTCACCCCGCCGGTGCCGTCGGCATTGACGCCCAGGTTGCCACCCCCGCCTAACGCGGCCGTGAAGATGCCGAGCATGATGAACGGAAATAGGAACGTGAAGAACACGGTATCGGGGGAGCGAAAGTACAGGCGAGTTTCATAACCGATGCGGGACAGCCCGAGCACGAGCGTGCCTGGGGGCTTCGTCGGCGTCCGGGCCGCTGTGGTTGTTGCGCTCACGCTGGCACGTCCCTGTCGGCGAGGAGGCTGGTTGCGACTCGGCTCGAGTCAGAGGATGCCGCCGCGTCGCCTTCCGCAGAATCCGCCTCGCTGCGCCGCACGAGCGACAGATACACGTCTTCAAGGCTCGGTCGGATCACTTCGAGGTCGTCGGGTTCGTTGCCGTTTGTGCTCTCGACGAGATCGGCGACGAGCCGCGCGGGTGCGCGGGTGCGCTCCTCGCGGAGAATTCCGTTCCGATCCCGCCAGCGCACGAGAGGTACTCGCGCCTCGGCACCGCCGATCTCATCGATGGCACCGATGTCGATGAGCTGGCCGCCGGCGATGATTCCGGCGCGATCGCCGAGTTGTGCGGCCTCGTCGAGGTAGTGGGTAGTGAGCAGGATGGTCGTTCCCTCCGCTTTGAGCCCGCGGATGAGATCCCAGAACTTGTGTCGGGCCTCGGGGTCGAAGCCCGTCGTCGGTTCGTCGAGAAACAACATTTCGGGACGTCCGATGATGCCGAGTGCGACATCCACTCGGCGGCGCTGCCCGCCGGAGAGTTTGCTGATGCGGGTGGTGGCTTTCTCTCGCAGCCCGGCCGCGTCGATGACCTCGTCGACGTCGCGAGGATGGGGGTAAAAACCGGCGAAGTGGCGCAGCTGTTCGGTGACGGTGACATTGCCGCTTTCGCCGCTGGTCTGCAAAACAATTCCGAGACGAGCCTTCCACTCGAGGCCGCCGTGCCGAGGGTCTGCCCCGAGTACGCTCACCTCGCCGCTGGTGCGGTCGCGGTACCCCTCGAGAATCTCGATCGTGGTGCTCTTGCCGGCGCCGTTCGGGCCGAGCAGGGCAAAAGTCTCACCCGCGGTGATCGAGAAACTCACCCCGCGAACGGCGTCAACGGTTCCATAGGACTTGTGCAGGTCACGCACTTGCACGACCGGGTCTGGGGGCGTCATGACACTAGAGTCCCACTCCGGGGCCGCTCGCACCACCGGTTAGGCGCCTGAATTATGCGTCCATCACCAGACGGATGCCTATGCCTCGTCGACCCGTGAGCTTGAGTCCGCATTCCACGGTTAAAAACGTTTCGCACTCACGGGTCGGCGGAGGGCGGCGCGCCCTGTGGGCTGCGTGGGCACGCCTTAGGCAAACAGGCGCTGCAGGCGCTGCACGCCCTCAAGCAGCGCGTCGTCGCCGAGGGCGTACGACAGGCGCAGGAACCCGCTCGGCCCAAAGGCCTCGCCCGGAACAGCGGCTACTTCGGCCTGGTCGAGGATGAGATCAGCGAGCTCGAGGGACGTCGTGGGGGTGACGCCTCCCCACTCACGATTGAGCAGGCCGGTCACATCGGGGTAGACGTAGAAGGCGCCCTGCGGAGTCGGCGTGACGATGCCGGGAATCTTGTTCAATTCGGCGACGATCAGCTTTCGACGGCGGTCAAAGGCTACCCGCATCGCCTCGGCGGCATCCTGGGGACCGTTCAGCGCCGCGATTCCGGCCCGCTGGGAGATGTTAGACACGTTCGAGGAGAGGTGAGACTGCAGGTTTGCTGCCGCCTTGATGGCGTCGGCAGGGCCCACCATCCAGCCGAGTCGCCACCCGGTCATGGCGTAGGTCTTCGCGACGCCGTTGACCAGAATGGTGCGGTCGGCGAGTGCGGGCACGGCTTCGACGATCGATACCGCGCGCACAGGAGTCCCTTGCCCTGAGCCTGTGGCTTGCCCTGAGCCTGTGGCTTGCCCTGAGCCTGTCGAAGGGGCATAGGTAAGGTTCTGGTAGATCTCGTCGGAGATAACCCAGAGGCCGTGGTCTTCGGCCCACTGGCCGATGGCCCGGGTCTGCTCCGGGGAGTAGACGGCGCCGGTGGGGTTGGAGGGGGAGACGAACAAGAGCACTTTGCTGCGTGGGGTGCGTGCGGCTTCGAGTTGTTCGACGGTCACGAGATAACCCTGGTCGCTGCCGGCGAAGACATCGACCGCCACCCCGCCAGCCAGGCGGATGGCTTCGGGGTAGGTCGTCCAGTAGGGAGTCGGCACGATGACCTCGTCGCCGGGATCGAGCAGGGTTGCACAGGCCTGGTAGACAGCCTGTTTGCCGCCGTTCGTAACGACGACCTGGCTCGGCGAGACCGCGAGGCCGCTGTCGCGGAGCGTCTTGGCCGCGATGGCCTCGCGCAGTTCGGGTAGTCCGGCCGCCGGGGTATACCGATAGTTCTTGGGGTCGCGCACGGCCGCCAGCGCAGCCTCCACGATGTGCTCGGGTGTCTGAAAGTCAGGTTCTCCCGCCGCGAAGCTGATCACCGGCCGCCCGGCGGCCTGCAGCGCCTTGGCCTTACCGTCAACCTTGAGGGTCGCCGACTCAGCAATAGAGCCGATCCGAGTAGAAATTCGCTTGAGTTCGTGAGCCACACGTTGAGCTTAGCTACCCGACCCGCGCGCGGGCTAGTGCGGCCCCAGGCTCAACCGGCCGTCGTGCCAGCCCCATCGGAGGTAGATCGGTCGCGCCTCCGGCTGAGCGAGTCGACGCCCGCAATAGACCGGTCTTTTGTAAAGATAGAGTGAGCAAATGATCACCCGCCTGGTTCAGATCTCTCGCCCTGTGCTCTGGGTCAACACCATCGGAACCACCGTCATCGCCATGTGGCTGATCGGGGATTTATGGCGGTGGGACGTGGTTCCCTTCGTGCTGTGGGCGACCCTGCCATTCAACCTGCTGATCTATGGCGTGAACGATATCTTCGACCAGGAAACGGATGCGCAGAACGCTCGTAAGGGCGGACTCGAGGGGGCTCGCATCCTCAGTTCGGAAACCCGCGGTATTGTTCTCGGCGTTGTGCTGACCAACGCACCGTTCGTGGTGTATTTTCTCCTCACGCTGCCGCTGGCGGCGATTGCGTGGATCACCGCGTACACGGTGATCTTCATTTTCTACTCAGCACCCCCGCTGCGGTTCAAGGCTCGGCGATATCTCGACTCGCTCAGCAACGCCGCCTACGCCTTCCCGTTGATCTTCGTACCCCTCGCCCTGGGCGAGTCACCGGTCTGGGCGGCGGCTGTGGGGCTGATGGCGTGGAGTGTGGCCAAGCACACATACGACGCTGTGCAGGACATCGACGAGGATCGCGCTGCCGGAATTCACACCACCGCCGTGTATCTCGGCGCGCGTGGCGCCACGGTGTGGAGCGGTGTGTGGTGGGCTCTGTCTACCGTAGCTTTCGCGTTGATCAGCTGGCCGGTCGCCGTGGCGAATGCCCTCATCGCTGGCTGGCTGGTCGTCTCGCTGGGGCGTAGCCCCACGCCCGCGACAGCGCGCCGCCTGTACCGATTTTCCATCGTGTTCCCCTACGTTGCGGGTTCCGTTGCCGGGGCCCAAATCGTCGCAGCCATTTTGTTAGGAGTGTATTGATGACCCGAGTGCGCACGAACACGACCCGGCAGCGCATCGTTGTGCTCGGCGCGGGCCTCGGTGGGCTTACGGCCGCCGCGCTGCTGGCCAGGGCCGGCCATTCGGTGACCGTGCTGGAAGGCTCCGACTGGATCGGTGGCAAGAGCAGGCGCCTGGAAATCGATGGGCAGCGCGTGGACACCGGCCCGGCGCTGGTCACTTTCCCCCCGGTTTGGGAGGAGCTGCTGGCCCGCTACGACGCGCTCGGGGCTCGCAAGCTCGCACCGCCTGAGGCCGCCACGGTGGCCGGGGTGACTCTGCAGAGGCTGCCCGAAGTGGGCCGATACTTCTACCGGGGAGAAGAAGCCACCCTGCCGGTTCCGGCCGGGCACCCGTGGCATGAGGCCTGGTCCCGGTTCGAGCGGGAGCACGGCGGTCTCGGGCCACAACTGACCAGCATGCTCACCGCCGACCCGGCCGACCCGGCGTCGCTGCCGGCCGTGCGCAACGTGTTTCGCCGGTACGGCATCCGCTTGACCACCCGTAGCTTTCTTGACGGCCTGAGCTGGATGCCCGATGGCCTGCGGGAGGTCATCGCCATCCACACCCTCAACGCGGGGGTTTCCCCCGGTCGCACCCTGGCCCTGTACGCGAGCATGCCGGCCATTATGGCCAGGGACGGCGTGTGGGTTCCGGAGGGCGGCGTGAACGAATTGCCGCTCGCGCTGCACCGTTTGGCGGTGCACGCCGGCGCGGACGTGAAGCTGGGTGAGCCCGTCACGTCCGTTTCGAAGGGGCTCGTGACCACCACGTCGGCGACCTACCAGGCTGACTTGGTCGTGAGCGGGCTTGACAGCGGTGTGCTCGACGGACTGCTCGGGGCGCCGCCGGCTCGGTCGCGGGCCCGGTCGTGCTCGGGGGTCGCCATCTATGCGGCGCTCGAAACGCTACTACCGGAGGGCACAGCCACCCACTCCGTCGTGCTGCCCGACGACCCGGCGGCCCTACACCGAAGCCTCGACCATCAGGTTGTGCCGGAGCAGACGATGGCCTTCTTGAACTACTACCGGCCGCACGAGGTGTATCCCAACGACCGGGCCACCGTGGCGGTGCTCCTGACCGCGCCCGCTGATGGCCGTCACTATGACCTCGAGAGCCCGTGGGTGGCGCGTGAGGTGGCTCGGGTCAGCGCTGCAGTGGGCCTCGACCGGCCGATCAGCGAACTGTTCCGGGAGCACGTGGTGCTCGACCCGGACTACTTCGGCGGCTGGGGTTCCACCGGTGGCGCTCTGTACGGCGCCACCAACCCGCTCTGGCAGAGCGGACCGTTCCACCGCCCCGGTTACACCAGCTGGGCTCGACCGTGGCTGTGGCGGGTAGGCGCGTCGGTACATCCGGGCGGCGGTATCCCCGCAGTGCTTGGCGGCGCCATGACTGCAATGCATAAGTTGATCGGCCGCCTCGACGGTCGCTGATGTGGCGAGCTGGCTCAAGCACCCAGACCGGGGGAGTTCAACGTGACCGAGCGATCGCCACACGACTAGCGATCGCCACATGACCAACGGATGAGCGCTTCAGCATTCCGGCGGTGCGATTCCGGCGGTGCGCGATTCCGAGGTACGCGCCAGAGGGTTCTTGTGCCAAGCTTGCAGGGAAGCGTGGAGCCCGTTTTACGGACGGACTCGTCTCAGCTTTACAGTGGCCGGTCAGTGACCTAGACTGGATTAGGTAGTTGAACTCTGCCATGCTTTTTTGCGCCTTTTTCCGAGTGTTTTATTTGGGTAAAAGCGTTGTCGGCATGGCGGGTTTACTTCCATAGGGTGGTGGCTCAATTGGTAGAGCAGCGGTCTCCAAAACCGCAGGTTGCAGGTTCGAGTCCTGTCCGCCCTGCACATCGGTAGAAGTCTGCCGACCATGAGAGGTGTAACAGGTGGCCCGAAAAGTTGTCGACGAACCTAGTGAGGAAGTCGTCGCGAATGCACGAATTGCTCGCGAGTCCAATCGCGGTCCTTTCGCTCGGTTGTCCGTGTTTATCAAGCAGGTTTTCGCGGAACTGCGTAAGGTCGTCACTCCAACTCGTAAAGAGCTGCTGAGCTACACCGGTGTCGTGCTCGTTTTCGTCATCATCATGATGGGCATCGTGTCGGCACTTGACTGGGTCTTCGGCCTCGCCGTTCTGTATGTTTTCGGAACGCCGGGCTAATACTCACCACCGGCACGACACCGTGCCCAGACAACGTGAACACGTAGAAAATTAGGGATTGAGATTTAGTGACTGAGACGAAGCACGATGATGTCGACTGGGCCACTGCCGCCGAGCAGTCCTCCGAGGAAGACGAGGCGCAGGAGGGCAACACCCTCGCTGGCGATGAAGACTCCGTAGAGGCCGCCGAGGAGGTCGCCTTGCACGTTGTCGATGAAGACGACGACGACGTTGAGGTCAACCTCGACGCCGCACTCGATGCCCTCGTTGAGTCCCCCGATCCCGAAGCTGACGCCATCGTCAACGACGCGCTCGATATCGATTCGGCCGCAGAAGCCGACGCGTCCGTCGAAGCCGTTGAAGACGAAGACGAAATCGTCACGGCGGAAGCTACCACTGAGGCCGCTGCTGAAGCGGATCCCGATGCCGAGGTCGACCCCTACGAAGCGTTCCGCAAGGAACTGCGTTTTCTCCCGGGCAAGTGGTACGTCATCCACTCCTACGCGGGCTTCGAGCGCCGTGTGAAGTCGAACATTGAAAACCGCAAGCAGTCCATGGCGATGGAAGACTTCATCTACCAGTGCGAAGTTCCCATGGAAGATGTTGTTGAAATCAAGAACGGCCAGCGCAAGATGGTCACTCGCGTGCGCATCCCCGGCTACGTACTGGTGCGCATGGACCTCGACGAAGACAGCTGGTCGGTTGTTCGCCACACTCCCGGCGTCACCGGCTTCGTTGGCAACGCTCACAACCCCACGCCGCTGCGCTTCGAAGAGGCCTTCGGCATGCTCAAGGGACTCGTCGAGATCGTCGAAGCGCCGGCCAAGACTGGTGGCGCCCCCGGCAAGTCGGCGCAGCGCGTCATCGCTGCCGAGGTCGACTACGAAATCGGCGAGACCATCACGATCAAGGAAGGTTCGTTCGCGGGCCTGCCCGGTTCGATCAGCGAGATCAAGCCGGAGAGCGGCAAGCTCATCGTGCTCGTGTCCCTGTTCGAGCGTGAGACCCCGGTCGAGCTCAGCTTCGACCAGGTCACCAAGCTCTAACCAGCACGACGGATGCCCCTCGAGGGGCGTCCACTGCTTCCCCCACTGCCACCGGGGCCCATCCGGGCCACCGGGAGAGCGGCGTCAAGCTGCTCGCACATCAAGACGAAGGACAACACAATGGCACCGAAGAAGAAGGTTACTGGTCTGATCAAACTTCAGATCAAGGCCGGCGCAGCCAACCCCGCCCCGCCCATCGGGCCGGCGCTCGGTCAGCACGGCGTGAACATCATGGAATTCTGCAAGGCCTACAACGCGGCGACCGAGGCCCAGCGTGGCAACGTCATCCCGGTTGAGATCACCGTGTACGACGACCGTTCGTTCACGTTCATCCTGAAGACCCCGCCCGCTGCGGAGCTTATCAAGAAGGCCGCCGGAGTAGCCAAGGGCAGTGGAACCCCGCACAGCGTTAAGGTTGCCAAGCTCAGCCAGGCCCAGATCCGCGAAATTGCCGAGATGAAGATGGTTGACCTTAACGCCAACAACATCGAAACCGCCGCAAAGATCATCTCCGGCACCGCCCGTTCCATGGGCGTTACGGTCGAGGCCTAAGCACATCACCGCCTCGGCGCCGTCAGGTGCCGTGCACCCTTAGCAACAAGTGGAAGAGCCTGCCAGGCTCGCACCACATTCTGAAGTACATACAGGAGATTCATCATGGCAACCAAGTCAAAGGCGTACCGCGCCTCCGCCGCGAAAATCGGCGAAGACACCGTCTTCACCCCTATCGAGGCTGTGGCCCTGGCGAAGGAGACCGGCTCCGCGAAGTTCAACTCCACGGTTGAGGTCGCCCTTCGCCTCGGAGTCGACCCCCGCAAGGCGGACCAGATGGTTCGTGGAACCGTCATCCTCCCGCACGGCACCGGCCGCACCGCTCGCGTCATCGTCTTCGCAACCGGCCCTGCCGCCGAGGCCGCTATCCTCGCCGGTGCCGACGAGGTCGGTGGCGACGAGCTCATCGAGAAGGTAGCCGCTGGTTACACCTCGTTCGACTCCGCCGTCTCGACCCCCGAGCTCATGGGTAAGGTCGGTCGTCTCGGAAAGGTCCTCGGCCCGCGTGGCCTCATGCCCAACCCGAAGACCGGAACCGTGACGCCCGACGTGGGCAAGGCTGTGTCGGACATCAAGGGCGGAAAGATCGAATTCCGCGTCGACAAGCACGCCAACGTGCACTTCGTCGTTGGCAAGGCATCCTTCTCCGTCGAGCAGCTGAACGAGAATATCTCCGCCGCGCTCGAAGAGATTGTTCGCCTCAAGCCGAGCTCGTCCAAGGGCCGGTACATCACGAAGGGCGTCGTCTCGACCACCTTCGGTCCTGGCATCGAGCTCGATGTGAACAGCATCTAAGCATCCGCTTACGACAGCAGGGCCCGTCTTGGGACGGGCCCTGCTGTGTTTAAGCTCAATTTCTAGTGGTCGGGGTGAGACCGCAGCAACGCGGCCACCTCGATGGCGTCACCCTCGGGTGCCAGAGACTGACGATCCGGCTTCGCGATGAAGAGGTACAGCAAGCCGCTGCCCCCCACGACGACGAGGCCGATCAGTACGATGTAGTCGCTGAAGAACTCGCCGCTGGATCCCGGCACGGCGAGAAGTACCATAGCGAAGATGCCGTAGGCGAGAGCAACCACGTTAACGACGATGCCGGCGCGGCCCAGGCTGAACGGTCCGGCTGGTTTCCAGCCCTTGATTCGCTGCCTCAGGGCGGCGAGCACGACGGACTGGAAGGCCACGTAGATGCCGAGGACGGCGAACGAGGTGATCTGGGTCAACACCTCATCGCTTCCGACGTAGATGACCAGGCACAGCAGCACGGGAATTGAGCAGGCGACTATCAGGGCGTTGATTGGTACGGCGGTGCGAGTCGATACTTTGGCGAGCCATTTGTGTCCGGGAAGCATGCCGTCGCGAGCGAAGGAGAACAGCAGGCGGCTGGCCGCGGCCTGCAGGCTGAGCACGCACGACAGGAAGGCCGTGAGGGCCACGACGAGAAAGATCTTGGCGCCGATGGGGCCGAGTGCGGCATCCAAAATGGCCGGGATCGGGTCTTGGTCGACGCCGTCGACGATCTCCTGCAGGTTTGGTGCGGCCATCACATATCCACCGAAGGAAAGCAGGGCTGAGACTCCTCCGACCAAGATCGTCAGGATCATGGCACGGGGAATGCCACGCGCCGGGTTTTGGACTTCTTCGGCCACATCGCCGCAAGCCTCAAAACCGTAAAACAGGAACAACCCGGTCAGCGCGGCGCCGAGAAAAGCCGTGGCGTAGCTGCCGTTGCCCTGCACACCCATCGAGTCGAAGAACACGCTGAACTCTTGCTGACGCGAAAAGATGAGCAGATAGAGCCCCACGGCCACAACGCCGATGAGCTCTGCGGCCAGCCCGATGCGGGCCACCCGGGCCAGCATCTTGGTGCCCGAAAAGTTGAGGCCGAAGGCCACTACCAGAAAGGCAATGGACAGGCCCAGGGTGACCTCTTTGGTGACCGGGGCGTTGATCAGGCTGGCTAGGAACCCGGTCCCGAACTCGGCGACGGCGGTTATGGTGACGAGCATCGCCCAGATATAGACCCAGGCGGCCATCCACGCGTACCGCTTGCCCCACAGGCGCCGAGTCCAGGGGTAGATGCCGCCCGCGATGGGGTACTGCGACACGACCTCGCCAAACACCAGCGCCACTAGCAGTTGTCCGGTACCGACGATAAAGAGCCAGAACAGTGAGGGCGGGCCGCCCGTGCTCATGGCCAGGGCGAACAAGGAATAGACCCCGACGAGCGGTGACAGGTAGGTGAACCCGAGGGCGAAGTTTGACCACAGCGACATGGATCGGTGGAATGAATCGTCGTAGCCGAGCACCTTCAGGTGGTCGCTGTCGCCGATGCTTTTTTTGCGGACGTCTTTCTGGGAGGAAGCGTCTACGGACATGATGTCCTTTCGGTCCGAAGGAAACGCCCTCGGCGGTACACCTCGTTGTGTGAGGCCAAACGTAGCGGAAGTCAGCGCTCAAAGCTATAGAACCGGATGATTGATCTTGGGTTCGGGTTCGGGTTCCGCGCCGGTGGGGCTGACGACCACCAGATCGAGCCCCGGGCAGGGAGCCACGTCGTAGTTCGTCAGCGGATGTCCCGGCTCAGCCAGCATGTCCCCCACGGGCCTCGTCGGGTCCGTTGAGACCACGATCCGGCCGACGTCATTGAGCAGCAGAACCGGCCCGGAGGCCGCGAGCAGCAGCGGAAGCAGGAGCTGTTCCAAGCGCTTGACGGCGACATCCGCTCCGACCACACCCACCATCGACGCGTCAACGCCAATGCGCACCGGCATGGTGAGGGTGAAGATGTACTCGCAGGTGCAGAGGTGGTCGACGTAGGGGCCCGTGACATGCGTCTGGTTGGTGGACTCCGGCACCCGGTGCCACTCCAAGGTGCGAAAATTGCGCACATAGTCGGTGTAGGCGCGGGTGGCGAGCTCGAGGCGCGTGGCAAAGCTGCTGCTGCCGAGTAGCGGGTTGCCGCCCTGTGGGCCCAGCCACCAGGAAAAGTGGATATCGCGCCCGCGCACATAACCCGGCGCGGCAATGAATCCGGCTCCGACGAATAGTGGCCCCGCATTGGTCAGGGCTGGAAGCACCAGCGCTTCGACGCGGGCGTCAAGATCGGCCGGTCGCACCTCGGCATCACCCGCAGCCAGTGCCGCACGCCAGCCAGCGAGCTCGGCGAACGCGCTCGCGAAAAATTCCCCCACCGCGGCGGCGCACTCAGTGATTGACACTGTCTCGGGTATTTCAGGCATCCCAGGCTCCTCCCCGTTCGATTCTGGCTTTCGCGTTCAACAGCCATTCGGCCAGGGTGCGCACCTGCTCGGTCGCGAGCTGTCGGGCAGCTGCCGCGTCATTGGCGCCCACGGCGTCGGTAATGGCCCGATTGCTCTCGAACAGCGACCGGCGGGTGATGGTATCCGTCATGCCGAGGAACAACAGTGGCCCAAACTCGGCCTGCAGCCGAATGAGTTCTCGCACGAGTCGGGCGGACTGGCTGAGGACGGCCAACTCGAGATAGAAGCCTCCCGCACTGGTGCGTGAGCCGGAAACGGTCGAGAAATCGGCGTTGCCCAGCCAACGATCGAGACGGTCGGAGTCGGCACCTGCGGCGCGCACTGCGGCACGCTGGGCGCACCCTTCAACGACGGTGGCAAAGTAGACGGCCATGTCGGAGAGATCGACCTGAGCGAGGCCGTGGAGCCGGGCCTGCACGAGGGTGCTATGTGGGGCATCCGCTTTCATGACGAAGCTGCCTCCGCCGCGCCCGCGCCGGGTTTCGACGAGGCCGGCATCACGTAACACGGCAAGGCCCTCTCGCACCGTAATCAGGGCTACACCGAAGCGGCGGGCCAGGTCGGATTCGCTCGGCAGGCGTTCAGCCGGGGCGAGAACGCCCAGAATGATGGCATCGGTGAGGCGCGTCGTTACCTGCTCGGTGCGACCGGCGTCGACGAGCTGGGCGAAAATCGCGGCGCGGGCGCCCGGCCGGTTGTGTGCCTCCATGCGCCCAATCTACAAGGCCTGGCCGCTGGGCATCTCATTCTCTGCCGCGCAGAGGAGCTCGCGGGTATACGTATGCTGGGGGGAATCGACGAGGTCGGAAGCCGACGCATACTCCACGATCGCACCATTGCGCACCACGGCGACACGATGGCAGATCAGCGCCGCCACGCTGACCGATCGGGTCGCGATTATCATCGTCACGTCGAGCTCACGCTGCAACTCGCGCAGCAGATCAAGAATCTCTGAGCCGTCCGCTGGCGTCAGGGCATCCGTCGGGTTGTCGGCCACGAGTAGCTTGGGACTGCCAGCGAGGGCGTGGGCAATATGCACACGCTGCGCCAGGGTTGCCGATACGTTTCGCGGGGAGGCGGCAAATGTGTGCACCGGATTTTTGTCACCGGCGTGGCGCAGCAACTCCAAGGACCGCTCGTACGCGGCTGGTTTGGACAGGCCAAGGCGGGAACGCAGTGGTGCCGCGAGCTGGGCCCCCACGGTCACGGTCTGGTCGAGGCTGCCGATCGGATCGTGCGGCAGATACGCAATTTCTGTGTTGCGCCGCGGGGTCGGCGATCGTCGCGGGAGCTCGACGAGTTCGACGCCATTGAACAGGATCGACCCGGAACGGATTCTGCCCGACGCCGGAAGTACGCCGGCGATGCACTGCGCCACCTCACGAGCGCCCGAGGCGGTGTCGCCCACGAGTCCGATCACTTCACCCCAGGCTATCGAGAGTGAGATGTCGTCAACGAGGGGTGCCGTCGAGTGGGCGGCGTCTGACACCTGGAGTCCCCGCACGTCGAGCAGCGCCGCGGAGCGAAACCAGTGCGACGGCAGGGGAGTGGTCGATTCGGCTGGCGCGTGCGGCGCAAGGGGCGCGTGCGCCGCGGTGCTCGGTGCCTGGGACGATGGGATGGCGGCGTGGATAGCCCGCTTGAGGTGCTGCACAAGGCCGCAAACGTCACGCATGGTCGACTCGCATTTCAGTAGGTCGAGAGTGCGGTGAAGGTGGAGAAGCCCGACCGACAATCTCTGGTGCGTCGTACCGCAACAATGCAACCTGTTGAAAACATTTTCGCGTCACCATAATATTAGTTATGTTCACGGCCTAAAACGTACCGGTTTGTTTCTTTTGACAGTGGCTGTCGCGCGCGGCATCCCCTCGCGGCCGCCGCCTCCGGGTCAGTGCGGCGAATGGGCCTCGAGAAACTCAAACACCTCAGTCTGGTCGACTCCGGGAAACGTGCCCGTGGGCAGGGCCGCGAGCAGGCTCGTTGGGGTGCGTGCCGCTGGCCAGGACTGGCCGGCCCAGCGATCGGCGAGGTTGTCGGGCGCGCGGCGGCAGCAGGATTCGTCGGGGCACAGGGACACGGCGCGGTTCGCGGTCTCCCGGCCACGGAACCATTTGACGTGCGCGAACGGCACGCCCACGCTGACCGAGTACTCGCCCTCTTTGGCCTTCTCGATGCGAGAGGTACACCAAAAGCTTCCGGCCGGCATGTCGGTGTACTGGTACCAGGCGCTGAAGCGGTCCTCGACGTCGAAGACCGTGCGGGCCGTCCAGCTGCGGCAGACCGTGGTGCCCTCCACCGCGCCGAGCGCATCGCTGGGAAAACGCACATTGTCGTTCTCGTAGGCCTTGATGATCGTGCCGGACTCATGCACCTTCATAAAGTGCACCGGAATATCCAGTCGGGCGGTGGCCAGGTTGGTGAAGCGGTGCGCGGCGGTCTCATAGGACACCGCGAAGGCGTCGCGCAGGTCTTCCATGGAGATGCGCCGCAGGGACTTGGCCTCGGTCAGCATGCGCACCGCGTCACGTTCCGGCACCAGGATCGCGGCGGTGAGATAGTTGGTTTCGACCCGCTGGCGTAGAAAATCAGCGTAATTTTTCGGCTCTTCGTGCGCGCAGAGGTGGCTGGCAAAGGCCTGCACGATCGGGGAGCGGGAATCCCGTGATGCTGATCGCTCGGTCGGAAGGTAGATACGGCCGTTGCGTTTGTCGGTGACCGATCGGGTGGAATGCGGCAGATCGTTCACGTAGTGCAGCGAAAAACCGAGGTGAGTGGCCATGTCGGCAACAAGTTGTTGGGACACCGGACCGCCGGAGTGTCCGACCGTGGTGAGCAGTTCGAGGGCCTGCGTCTCCAGTTCGGGAAAGTAGTTGTCTTGCTGGCGCATGATCTGGCGCAGGGCCGAGTTGGCTCGGCGCGCCTCTTCCGGGGTCGCGGCGCGTTCCCGGTTGAGGCGGTCGATTTCGTTGTGCAGGCTCAGGATCGTCTGCAGGGTTTCGTCGCTCTGTCCCTTGCTTACCCGGATTCGGGGGAGGCCAAGAGCCTGGAACACCGGTCCGCGCTGCGCTCGTTCAACCGAAATCTCCAGGGCGGCGCGCTCGGAGGGGGCATCCGTTCGCATGAGTTCTTCAACGGTGGTGCCGAGCGCGAGGGCGATCGTGCGCAGCATGGAGAGCCGCGGTTCGCGTTTACCGTTTTCCATCATTGACACCTGCGAGGGCGCGCGGTCGATCGCGGTGGCGAGGGCATCGAGAGTCATGCGGCGCATGATGCGCAGCTCCCTGATGCGGCGACCCAGCGTGAGGGCGTCCAGCTCGGGCTCATCGATGCTGAGGGACGACAGGGCGGCGAGGGCGTCTGCGGGGACCATTCGCTCAGTGTTACACGTTTGAAAAGTTTCTACAATCAGAAGAACTGGATTTCTTCTGCAGGTGGATTGTGGTTGCGTTCCGCCCGGACCGGGCAGAGTTAGACCACAGGCAAACAACGACTCTCGAATCCGAACGCACCTACCCTCGCGCTCTTAGGTTCGACTGCAGCACGGCAGCTACATTCCCTTACGCCTGAGATCGGGCGAATCGCACACGCGGCTCGCCCCCTGTCGGTATCACCTACTTTCGCAAGGAGCCAGACCATGAACAACCCAAACCCGACCATCGATCAGGCGGTCAACTCCGAGTCAGTGACAACGACGACCGGCGGTTTCGCCACCATTCGCCCGCACCTTGAGGTCACCGGCCCGCTCGGCGATCGCTACGACGAGATTCTCACCCCTGACGCCCTCGAATTTCTTGCCGAGCTGCACGAGCGTTTCGCTGGTACCCGGCACGACCTTCTCGCTGCCCGGCTGCAGACCCGAGTGGATGCGGCGAACGGTCGCGATCCCAAGTTCCTCCGCGAGACCGAGAGTATCCGTCTCGATCCCACCTGGAGCGTCGCCGGAGCCGGACCGGGCCTCGAAGACCGCCGCGTGGAGATCACGGGCCCGACCGACCGAAAGATGGCCATCAACGCGCTCAACTCGAGTGCCAAGGTGTGGCTCGCTGACCAGGAAGATGCCACGAGCCCGACCTGGACCAATGTTGTTGAGGGCCAGCTGACCCTGTTCGACCAGGTGCGTGGCCAGCTCAGCTTCACGAGCCCCGAGGGCAAGAAATACGAGATCACGAACGAGTCGACGCCGACCATCGTGATGCGTCCGCGTGGCTGGCACCTCGTCGAAAAGCACATCACGTTCGTTGATCGTGCCAACCGCCGCATGAAGGCGTCCGGCAGTCTGATCGACTTCGGCCTGTACTTCTTTCACAACGCGAAGAAGCTCATCGAAAACGGCACCGGCCCGTATTTCTACCTGGCCAAGCTGGAAAGCCACAAGGAAGCACGTCTGTGGAACGACATCTTCACCTACGCCGAAGAGCGTCTCGGTATCGAGTACGGCACGGTTCGTGCCACGGTGCTGATCGAGACGATTCAGGCCGGCTTCGAGATGGAAGAAATCCTTTACGAGCTGCGCGACCACTGCGCCGGCCTGAACGCAGGCCGCTGGGACTACATCTTCAGCATCATCAAGACATTCCGTGCTCGCGGCAGCCGCTTCGTCTTTCCCGACCGCAAGCAGATCACCATGACCGTGCCCTTCATGCGGGCGTACACCGAACTGCTCGTCGCGACCTGCCACAAACGCGGCGCTTTCGCCATTGGCGGCATGAGCGCATTCATTCCGAACCGCCGCGATCCGGCAGTCACCGAGCAGGCACTGGCCCAGGTCGCCGCAGATAAGAAGCGTGAAGCCACCGATGGCTTCGATGGTTCCTGGGTCGCGCACCCCGACCTGATCCCGACCGCGCAGGCCGAGTTCGACAAGGTGCTCGGCGATCGGCCGAACCAGGTCGAGCGCACCCGCCCCGAGGTGACCGTGACCGCCGCCCAGCTGCTCGACATTGCCTCGGTCGGCGGTCAGATCACCGAGGCCGGTGTGCGGGGCAACCTGCTCATCTCGCTGCGCTACATCGAGTCCTGGCTGCGCGGCGTGGGCGCGGCGGCGATCGACAACCTGATGGAAGACGCCGCCACCGCGGAGATCTCCCGGTCTCAGCTCTGGCAGTGGATTCACGAGAACTCGGTCACCGCAGAGGGCCGCCGGATCGACTCCGACTGGGTTGAAGAGGTGCTCGACGAGATCGTTGATGGCCTGGAGCGCACGCCCACCGACCGCTTTGACGACGCCCTCACGGTGCTGCGCACCTCGGCTCTCGAGCCGGAGTTTCCGACCTTCCTGACGGTCGGTGCATACGCTCGGTTCTTCTAACTAGTCGCCGAGTTCCGCGAGAGCGGGCAAATGGAAGCTTTCCGCCCCGGCATCATCACAGGGGCGAAGCGACTGTTTGCCCGTTCTTTCGCGTT
>JBBRBV010000046.1:0-23009 GCA_038205545.1 Actinomycetales bacterium | reverse complement strand
GGGGGGGGGTTTCCTTGGGGGGGGGGGGGTTCGTTGGGGGCGTGGGTTGTCCCACAACAAACCCGGGGGGGTCCCCCCCCCCCCCCCCCAACGGTGGGGCTCGGTGAGGCTTGACCGACGGATGATTAGCCGCCTGCGCCGACCGGGATGCCGTTCAGCACGTCGAGCTGCCACGTTGAGCTGCCAGCGACATGGGCACGGTGGTGATGCACGAGGTTGAGTGTGGCATTGCTGATACTGCCGATGCGTTGGTCGAGAGCGTGCGCGAGGCTCAAGCGGATGAGCGTGCCGTGCGCGACGACGATGATCCGCGCTCCAGGATGTTCGCTGGCGAGCTGACGCAGGGCGTCGACGCCGCGCGTAGCTACGTCTTGCTCGGCCTCGGCGCCGTGGAAGCCGCCGGGGAAGCGCAGGGCCTCGAGTTCGGCTCCCGCACGGAGCCCTTCGGCCGGCCCGTAGTTGCGCTCGATCAGCCCTGAAATGCGTCGAGCGGTGTCCAGCCCGAGCTGTTCGCCGATGAGGTCGGCGGTTTCGGCCGCACGCGACAGTGGGGACGAGACAATGAAATCCCAGTCGTAGCGGGAGAGGGGATCAACGGCATCCGTCGCCTGACCGCGCCCCACGTCGTTGAGGGGGATATCGGTGGCACCCTGAATGCGCGCGGTGGCGTTCCAATCGGTTTGGCCGTGGCGAATGAGGGCGAAGGTCGTCGTCGTGGTCACTGGTCTATTCTGCCTTGGCCGACTGGGAGTGTGCGGCCACCGCAACCAGGCACGGATTATCCAGCGCCAACCGGTGGCCGGAGCGCGCGCCCGAATCGAATCAGGACGCGTCGCCTCCGCCGAGGTAGGCAGCCCTCACCTCGGGCAGCTCGATCAGTTCAGCCGGTGTGCCAGACAGAGCTACGCGGCCCCGGTGCAGCACGGTCGCGCGGTGAGCAATCTTGAATGATGCGCGCACATTCTGTTCCACCAAGAGTACGGCGAGCTGTTTCTCGGTGCACAGGCGGGCAAGCACCTCCATAATTTCGGAGACAACCTTCGGCGCCAAACCGATCGACGGCTCGTCAAGCAGGATCGCCGTGGGATCGGCCATGAGACCTCGCCCGATGGCGACCATTTGCTGCTCGCCACCGGAGAGCGTTCCCGCCGCCTGTCCCATGCGGGACTTTAGCCGTGGGAACAGTTCCAGCACCGCGTCGACATCGCCGTGTCCCTGCTTCGTCCAGGCGCCGAGCATGAGGTTGTCCCGTACCGACAGGGTGGGAAAGCACAGTCGATTCTCCGGGACCAGGGTCAGGCCCAATCCGGCCATTTTCTCCGTCGGTTTGCCGGCGATCTCGCGGTTCTCGAGGGTGACCGATCCGCTGGTGGGCTTGATAAGACCGCTGATCGCGCGCAGCAGGGTGGTCTTTCCCGCTCCGTTCGATCCAACGACCGCGAGAATTTCGCCGCGGGCGACCTCGACCGACACGTCGTGCAATACCCCGAGCTGGCCGTAACCGGCGTGGAGCCCGGAAACCAGGAGCGTCATGCGTGTCCTTCCAAGTCGATCAATTCGGTTTCAGCTTCGTCAACATCGGTGCCGAGGTAGGCAGCGATGACCGCCGGATCGTTGCGAACAATCTCGGGCTCGCCATGAGCGATGAGCACGCCGTCGTCGAGCACGGCAACGTGGTCTGCCAGCGACATGACCTGCGCCACGTCGTGTTCGACGAGCAGAATGGTCAGGCCCGCATCGCGCAGGCTTCGCAGCAGCTCGGCCAACACGTCGCGCTCGGCACCGGACAGCCCGGCCATCGGTTCGTCGAGCAGGAGCAGTGCGGGCTCGGCCGCCAGAGCGCGGCACACTTCCATCATGCGCTGGCGACCGAACGGGAGCGACCCCGCGTCTTCGTGGGCGACATCGGTCAGGTTCATGGATTGCAGGATGTCGTGCGCCACGCCCCGATTCGACCGTTGTTCATGGGCCTGCAAACCAAGCATCCCGCGCAGGATTCCGGCCCGACCCTGGCGGTACCGGCCCATGTACACGTTGCCGACGACGTCAGTTGAACTAAAGATCTGCAGGTTCTGGAACGTGCGGGTGAGTCCGTGGGAGGCCGCAACGTGCGGCTTACGTCCGGAGATGGTGCGGCCGAGGAACGTGACCGTGCCGGAGGTCGGGGCGAGAGCGCCGGAGATGATGTTGAAGCAGGTCGTCTTTCCGGCACCGTTGGGGCCGATGAGCCCAAGGATCGTGCCGGCCGGAACCGTGAGATTCACCGAATCCAGAGCGACGACGCCGCCGTAGCGCATCGTGAGCCCGGAGATTTCCAGGATTGATTCGCCGGGCGCCAGTGGTGCGCTGACCTTGGGCAGGGCGTCACTCGCTGTGTCGTTAACCGCAGTGTCGTTAACCGCAGTGTCGTTGACAGCGATGTCGTCACCCTCGGCTCGGGTGGCCACGGGCCTACTGGGCAGCTTGGCGAGGAACCACCGCCACAGCGCGGTCGTGGCCTGAACCAGTCCACCGGGCAGGAGCAGGATAACCAAAACGAGCACGATGCCGTAGCCGAGCAGCTGCACCTCACCCGTGGCGCCCGGAATGAGCGCCGGGATGAGCTCGCTCATGCCTTCGCCGAGGAATTCGATCAGGAATGCCCCGGCCAGCGCGCCCCAGACCGAGCCGAGACCGCCGATAACGACCATGAGCAGAAACTCAACCGATACATTGAAGCCGGCAATCTGCGGGCTCACGATCGCAACCTGGTAGGCATAGAACACGCCGCCCAGGCCGGCGAATCCAGCAGAGAGCACCAGCACCTTCAGTCGAAGGGCATAGGTGCTGACCCCGAGGCTTTCGGCAGCGAGCTCAGAATCATTGACCGCCGAGAGCGCACGACCGGCGCGACTGTGGGTGAGGTTGAGGGCCACGATGAGTCCGAGCACAACGAACGGTGTCACAAACCAGAAGAACAGACCATTGTTGTCAATGGGAATACCGAACACCACGGGCCGGGCGATACCGAAGATTCCGGTGGTGCGGCCGGTGAAGTCCCACTCCCGGGCCGTAATCATGACGATGAAGCCAAGCCCCAGGGTGGCGAGTGCGAGGTAGTGGCCGCGCAGTCGCATGAGCGGCAGACCGACGAGCAGCGCGACGAACATCGCCGCGAGCACGCCCGCGGTTGCCGCGATCGGCCCGGAAACATCGAACTTGGTCAGCAGAATGGCGTGGGTGTATGCACCGATTCCGAAGAATGCGGCTTGGCCAAGGCTCACCTGCCCGGCTAAACCCATGAGGAGGCTCAGCCCGATGGCCGGTAAGGCGAAAATCATCGCGAACACGGCCACGTTCATCATCGATGCGCTTGCCGTGAACGGAATGATGATCGCCACGACGACCAGAATGGAGCACCCGATGACGGTGCCGCGGTTGGTCGCCCAGAATCGTTTTCGGGGGGTGAGATTGCCGACGAAGGTCGGGGCTGTCGAGTCTGTCATTGCGTTACACCCTGACCGCTGTGGGCTTGAGAACGAGTCCCTGTGTTCTGAAAGTGAGCACAAGAATGAGGATGAGGAAGGCGACACCGTCGCGGAGTCCGGAGGCGACGTAGCCGGCAACGTAGGCCTCGATGACGCCGAGGAGTAACGCGCCGACAATGGCGGCGCGGAAGGAGGAGAACCCGCCGAGGATGGCGGCCACGAAGCCCTTCAGCCCGAGAAGCAAGCCGCCCGACCAGAGCGACAGGGCGATGGGGGAAGATACAACGCCCGCCACGGCCCCGACGAATCCCGCGATGGCGAATGCCATCACGGAGGCCATCACCGGGGAGATTCCCACGATGCGGGCGGCAATGGGTTGCTCCGCGCACGCCCGCAGAGCTTTGCCCCAGCGGGTCTTTTCGTAGAAGAGCATGATGCCGCCGCCGACGACGACCAGGGCGCCGAGCATCCACAGCTCCTGAGAGCGGATGCTGACACCACCGATGAGCAGATTCTCACCCGGGAAACGAGGCAGTCCACGAGCCTCAGGGCCCCACACCAGCAGCATGATGGCTTGGAGCAGAATCGAAACGCTGAGGGTGACGATCATGGAAAACAGGGTGGTGAGGTTTTTCACGCGGGCGATGATCAAGCGTTCCATGGCGATGGCGACCAGGATTACCGAGAAAATCGCCACGAGAATTGCCAGGATCAGTGGCATGCCGGCCGCCGTCAACCAGGCGCCGCCGATGCCCGCGAGCATCGCAAATTCGCCCTGAGCAATGTTGACGATGTGCCGCACGGTGTAGACGGCAATCAGGCCGACGGCGAGCAGGGCGTACACAGATCCCTGTGAAAGCCCTGCCACCGTCAGCTGCAGAAAATCTGTGAGCACCGTCAGTCCTTAAGGAGGGTCCAGCTACCGCCCCGCGCCTCAGCGAGGATCAGTGCGGATGCCGTCAGACCGGAGTGGTTCTCGGGGGTCATTTTGTAGACTCCAGAAATTCCGACGAATTCGGCCTGCTCGAGCTCATCGCGCAGGGCGTTCGGGTCGGTGCCGGCCTTTTCGATCGCATTGACCGCGATGTGCCAGGCGTCGAACGCGTGGCCGCCGAAGGTGGAGGGCTGCTCGCCGAAGGCCTCGGAGTAGTCGGCCTGGAACTTTTCGATAACTGGGCGCTGGGGGTTGTCGGCATCGAGCTGCTCGGTCACGAGCAAACGGCCCATCGCCGCGATGACACCGTCGGCCGAGGGGCCGGCGGCATCGAAGAACGCCTGGTTGGCGATGCCGTGCGACTGGTAGACCGGCTTGTTCACGCCGAGCTGAACATAGGCCTTCTGGGCGAGGCCAGCTGCGGGGTTGATGCCCCAGATGATGACGGCGTCGGCGTCGGACGAGCGGATGTTCGTCATCTGCGGGGTGAAGTCGGTCGCGCTGGGCTCGAATGCCTCGGTCGTGACGAGGGTGATGCCTCGATCGGCTCCGAGCTGAGTGATGTAGTCCGCGATTCCTTCACCGAAACCGGTGGCGTCGCGAACGAGGGCCAGCTTGGTGTAGCCCTTCTTCTCGGCGTCGTTCAGGATGGTCTCGAGCACGGTGACGTCGTTCTGGGTGGTCTTGAAGACCCACTTCGCCCCATCGACAATGGCCGCGTTGGCCGCGACGGAAATCAGTGGAATTTCAGCGGCTTCAGCGAGCGGGCGCATGGCGAGACTGGGGCCGGTACGTGAGGCACCGATGATCAGGTCAACGTTGTCGCTCTCAATGAGCTTGGCCGTGGCCTTCGCCGCGCCGTCTTCGGTGGACTGATCGTCGACGATGATGAGTTCGACGTCGCGGCCGTTGATGCCGCCGTCGGCTTTCAGCTGGTCGGCTAGCATCTGGAGGGTGTTCTGTTCCGGCACGCCGAGGCTGGCGCCGACGCCGGTGATGTCGAGCACGGCACCGATTTTGATCGGGCCAGAGTCACCGGACTTGTCGGCGTCGCTGGTGCCACCCAGGTTGGACGTGCTGCATCCGGCAAGGACCAGGGCCGTCGCGATGACGACCGGCGCGAAAAGGCGCATTCGAGAGTGCTTCACTGAAAAATCTCCTCTTTGAGAATCGGGTAATGAATTAGCTACCGAACAGTCGGTAACTAAACCTTCTTTTCACAGAGTACAAGTGGCACGTGCCCACTCACAAGCAATCCGGATCACATCGCGTAACGACTGGGTGTCGGTTTGAGCGTCGGGACGCTCAGGCGAGGAGCGATACAGGTGCGCATTCTGCACCGCGGATCACGATTCTGACGTGGACGATGCCCGCACCGGAATGTTTGCGAGTTGTGCTGACGGCATCCGCTCGGCGGTGAGGGCAAGCCTCGCCAAAACAACAACCGACCAGCCGAACAGTGCCGTGAGGAGCCCATTGCGCGCTGTCAGCAACAACAACGCGGGCAGATCTCCCTCGATGAGCGGCAGGTAGAAGATGGGAAAGATCAATGTTGTGAGGATCGATATGGCCAGCAAGAGCACCGCGGGCACGCGCCACGCCGCCCAGCTGCGGCCAACACCAACCGCGACCACCGGAACCAGCCACAACATGTATTGCGGCGACCCGACCTTGTTGAAGACGATGAACGCGCCAACCACAGCGAGAGAACCGAGCAGGAGCAGCTGGGCGGCATCTCCGTGCCGACGCTGTGCCCTGAGCGTAAGCACGAAGATCGCCGCGACCGCGCCGAACATGACCGGCGTCATCAGGGAGGCGACCAGGTTCGTGCCGGGGCCGCTCACCTCGCGGGTGGCAATGGCATAGTTCTCGTAGATGACCGTGCCGTGGTGGCCGAGCGTGGCCAGCCACACCCAGGGGGTGGTGATCGGCGCCTCGAGTTGTAGGGCGCGGTCGGATTGCTGGGTGACGAATCCGGTAAGAAAGCGCACACCGCCCAGTAGCCAAACGGATGCCGCCACTCCGGCCGATACTGCGGCCCCGGTGAGCACTACCGTGCGTCGGCGAGACGACACGGTGACCACGGCGAGGAACACGGCGGCCGGCCAGACCTTTATCCAGGTGGCGAGGGCCAGCAGGACCGTTGCGACGACCGGCCGCCGTGCGAGGAGCACGAGCCCGACGATGACGAGCGGCGCCGTGATTCCTTCCAGCCGCAGCAGGCCGACCGGGCTGAGGAGAAGGGACGCGAACAGCCAATACCAGGCCGACTTGTAGCCGCTGCGGTGGCGCCCCCAATCGGTGAGCGCTCCCAGGGCGACGGCGTTCAGGGCGGATGTCATAAGAAACCAGAGCAGTTGGTAGAGCAGCGGGCCGGCGATACCCGCGAACGCGATCGGCAGCATCGCTCCGATCGGGTAGACCCACACGGTATCGATGCCCTGCCAGACGCCGTGTTCCAGACCGAGTTCGGCCCAAGTGCGGTAAAGCGGAAGGTCGCCGAGAACCTGGCCGGTGAGGATGGTGGGCAGCAGGGCGAACAGAAATACGGCGTGTAGTCCGAGGAAACCGAGCACGAGGGCGCGCGGGCGCTGCAGCATGAGGCGGCGGCTCGGGGTAAGCGTTGCAGCTATGCGGGCATCGACACGATCGAAGATTTGGAACATGTCACCGTTTCTGCAGTGCGTCGCGTGGGGCCGTCGCGTGCAGTTTAGGCGTGCCGGGTGAACTCTCGGGGCCGACTCAGGCGAGGAGCTCCCGAATGTCGGCGGCAGTCAGGGCTGCACCCTGCGGAGCACCGTCGGTCATGACGCTTTCGAAGAGGCGGGCCTTGGTGGCCTTGAGGGCCATGACTTTTTCTTCGATGGTGTCCTTGGAGACGAGACGGTAGACCATGACGTTCTTAGTCTGGCCGATGCGGTGCACACGGTCGACCGCCTGGGCCTCGGTCGCCGGGTTCCACCACGGGTCGAGCAGAATGACGTAGTCGGCCTCGGTGAGGTTGAGGCCGAATCCGCCAGCCTTGAGGCTGATCAGAAAGACGGAGCTGGTGCCCTCTTTGAAGTCACTGATGGCCTTGGCGCGGTTGCGGGTCTTGCCGTCGAGGTAGGAGTAGCTGATGCCAGCGGCCTCGAGTCGGTCACGCGCCTTGCCGAGATATTGGGTGAACTGGCTGAAAATGAGGGTGCGATGGCCCTCGGCGACGGTGTCTTCCAACAGCTCCAGCAGGGCGTCGAGTTTGGTTGACGGCACACTGTCGTACTTCGCGTCGTAGAGGCTCGCGTCGAGGCTCAGCTGGCGCAGCATGGTGAGCGAACGAAAGATCTCGAACCGGTTCGCGTTCATATCCTCGATCAGGCCGAGCACCTTCTGGCGCTCGCGGGCGAGGTGCATGTCGTACACCCTGCGATGCCGGGGGTGCAGATCGAGTTCGAGCACTTGCTCCTGCTTCTCGGGCAGGTCGCTCGCCACCTCGGCCTTGGTGCGCCGCAACATGAAAGGACGGATCCGGCGGCGCAATTGCGCGAGCCGGTCGGCGTCGGCATCCGTTTCAATGGGCTTGCGGTAGTAGTCGGCGAACCGGCTGGGGCTCGGGAATAGACCGGGCGCGGTGATGGAGAGCAGTGACCACAGTTCCATGAGGTTGTTTTCCATGGGGGTTCCGGTGATGGCGAGCTTGAACGGGGTGCGCAGGCGGCGGGCGCAGACGTGCGCCTTGCTCTGGTGATTCTTCACGAACTGGGCTTCGTCGAGCAAGAGGCCGGCCCAGTCCTTTGCGTTGTACTCCTCGAAGTCGAGGCGAAACAGCGTATAGGAGGTGATGACGACATCCGCTTCACCCAATTCGTCGAGCAGGCTGGAGCCGCGCTTGCGAGCGGTCTGGGTGATGGCGACCGTCTGGAGGTCGGGCGCGAAGCGCGCGCACTCGGTGGCCCAGTTGGAGACGACGCTCGTCGGGGCGACGACCAGGAAGGGCGTGCGGGTAGCGCCGGGCTCCTCGCGCTGGCTGGCACGGGCATGAGCGATGAGTGCTATCGCCTGCAGGGTTTTGCCGAGGCCCATATCGTCGGCGAGCACCCCGCCGAGCTGGTGGTCGTAGAGAAAACTGAGCCAATCAAATCCGGTCTGCTGGTAGGCGCGCAGGCTGGCGTGCACGTTCGGCGGAAGCGGACGTTCGGCGATGGGTGCGGCTTCCGACAAGCCCTCGACGGCGCTGCGCCAGGTGGCAGCCTGTTCGGCGACCACGCCGAGCAGCTGCAGTTCATCCCACAGGTCGGCCTGAAAACGACTGAGGCCGAGCGTGCCGGCGTTGCTCTCCTGCAGGCCGCGCGCTTCTTCGATCAGGCGGCGCAGCTGCTGCAGTTCGGGCCGGTCGAGGCTGAAATAGGTGCCGCTGTCGAGGATCATCAGGTCCTGGTCGGTGGCCAACGCCCGGAACAGATCATCGAAGGGGATGTCTTCGCCCTCAATGGTTACCGTGACGGCGAGGTCGAACCAGTCGCGGGTATCGGTGCTTTCGCTGGTGGCGAGGCTGATCACGGGCGCTTCGTCAGCTTCGCGATAGCTCGGGGCGTCGGCCGAGACCTGCACGACGATGCCAGCGGTCTCCAGCTGCGGAACAGCCTGATCGAGGAAGCTGATCATGCTGGCGCCCTGCAGCTCGGAGTGCTCGAGCAGCCGGGCCGCGCTGACCGGTGTGGCGCCCTGCCAGAGTGTCGCGAACGAATTGATCGCGCGCTCGGCGTTGCGGAGCAGGTCGGCTTCGCGGGTCAGGTCGCGAAAACGGGTGTCGTCGGGCGTCGGGCGCAAGGGATGACGGTAGAGCACAGTGGCGGGGTCAGTGGCCGGGTCAGAATCGGTGGGTGCGACATACTGCCACTCCCAGGCCAGAAGGATGCGCGCATCCGTGTGGTGGGTGATCGTGAGGAAAAGCCGCGGCCGGGCGGTCTGCGGCAGCTCGAACGACGCGTCGTGGCTGGTCAGAGTGAGTTTCTGCTGCAAAAAGGGGTAGTAGTCGGCGAGGAACGCTTGTTCGTCGTCGGCCGGAATGTCGAAGCCGCCGGTGACCGCGAGAGCGCGAATTTCGGAGCTGACCGGGGTCTTCAGCGGGGCGAGGGTGAGCTGCTGCCCGGTCGAGAGCGGGTCGGCCGGGCGGGTGAAGGTGTACGCGCCGTGTGCCGGATCGCCAATGAAACCAAACTCGGCGCCGCGGTGCAACTGCTCGTTCAGCACGAGCAGCGGGGTCAGTTGCAGGCCCTCGTCGTCACGTCGAATATCGACCTCGAGCGACGCGGGTGTGGGCGAGAGCAGAACGGGATTCTGGGCATCCGTTGCGCAGACCAGCGGTAGACCGCTCAGCTGGGCTTCGTGCAGCAGGTCCCAGAGAGCTTTGTTCTCGAAGCTGTCGAGGTAGAGCCAGTGGTCGGTATAGCTGTAATAACGCTGTCCGGTGGCTGACAGGGCGTACAGGGCATTGAGAATTTTACGGTGGCCGCGGTTGTAGGTACCCGGGGTCCAGGAGAGGTTGTCCCAGGTGAGGGAGCCGCGGATCCACTTGCCCTTCTTGCCCATGACCATGGGGCGCGCGCCGAGCCGGCGAGGTCCCGGGCGTCGGTTGGGGTTATAGGCGGGGTCGAGAAGGTCGAATTGCAGCGCGAGTGCCGTGCTCGTTGCCGTCTCGCCGCCGGTCGGCTTGGCGAGAGGGGCCAGGGCAGCGCGCCAGGCGGGTACCGGCGGTCGAATGGGAACAACGGTGGCCGGGCTTGGGGGCTGGTACGCGGCCGGCACGAAGGTTGACTCGAAAACCGGGGTGCGGCGGTCGCCGATTGCTCGAACGTTCGAGGCGGCGCGTTCGGCGTTCAACTCGGCGGGCGCGCTGCGACTGGCGAGCAGCAGGGCGGCGACGTGTTTGCAGTTGCTGCCCATGGGGCAGGTGCAGGTTCCGCTGGCCCGAACCGCCTGGCCAGCGGCATTCAGCGTGAAAGAGACCAGCACCGTATACGGCTGGGGGCTGGTGCCGCTCACGCGACCGGTGAGGTGTGTTCCCGACGGGGCCCAGGACTGTTCGGTGACGTGCCCGTTGCGGGCGTAGCGTTCACCGCGCGAGAACGACTGGCTGCCCACGATGCGGGCGATCTCGTGAGTGCTGAGGGTATGGGCCATAGGTGGGGGAGCTCCGTAAGAACAAGGGACCAACGTTTATTATCTCACGGGAGCCCGGCCCGCTCGCTCAACGTGATATCTCGCAGCCTCGCTGGGTTGCTCATTCAGGAAAAACTCTCCGATCGCGTACATCGCGCCGGACTGCTCAAGGTGCCGCGGGCCTGGTGCGCGTCACTTTCCTGAATTAGCCACCATCGCCAGCCGGTACTGTCGGCCCAGCCGGTACTGTCGGCCCAGCCGGTACTGTCGGCACAGGGTGTGCCGTCGTGTCGACTGCAGCGGCGGTGGCCTGTAGTAGGGCCAGGGCCTGCGATTCGATGTTGGTCTGCAGCACGATCACGCTGGAGGAGCGCACGATCGTCTGGGTTGCCACGATCAGGTCGAGCACACGCTGCACGTCGGCGTTTGACCGGGCAACGACCCGGGCGAGCATGTCGCTGTCGCCGGAGACCGTGTGCAGTTCCAGGATCTCCGGAATCTTGGCGAGGGCCGCGACGACGACGGCATGGCCGGAGTCCTGCCGCACGGTGAGCGAACAGTAGGCGGTGACCGGGTAGCCGAACTCGCTCGGGTTGAGAATCGGCGCCCAGGACTTGATCACCCCACGGCTCATCAGCCGGTCAAGACGGGCCTGCACCGTGGCCCGGGCGACCTTGAGTCGGCGCGACGCCTCGAGCACCGAAAGCTTCGGGCGCTCGCAGAACAGGGTGACGAGGCGGGAATCCAGGGAATCGACGTGCATAAACGTCCTTTCGCGTGTGTCGACAGTGCAACGACAGATGAATGTACCAATTGTATGGTGTTCAGTCATATATGAACACAATATTTCACATTCTGTGCACTCCAATGAGGCACTGTGGCAAACGGTGGGCAAAGTCACTAGCTTTACTGTGACCCGCTCACCGACCAAAGGAGCCAGCATGGCGCCGCGCGCACTCGCTGCCACCCTCGACACCCTGCCCACGGGTTCCGCCCGGCATTCATCAGCGGATGCCGCCCCAGACTCAGCCCGGCTCCTCGACCTGTACCGGATGCTGTCGAACGTGCGTCAGCTCGACACTTCCGCCGTGGCGTGGCAACGGCAGGGACTCATCCCCGGTTACGCCCCGATGCTCGGCCAGGAGGCCGCCCAGGTCGGCGCCGGAGCAGCCGTCGACAAGACGAGCGACTTCGTCTTTCCGACCTACCGCGAGATGGGCGTGGCCTACGCGTTCGGCGTGAACATGGTCGAGTACATGTCCACCCACAAAGCGATCTGGCACGGTGGGCTCTACGACCCGGTCGAGACTCATTTCGCACCCTTTCAGGCGGTCGTGGGCGGATCCGTGCTGCACGCCGTCGGGTGGGCGCACGGCCAAACCCTGAACGCCGCATCCACCGCGGGCGCGGGGCTCGGCGTTGGCCTGGCTTTTCTCGGTGACGGCGCGAGCTCACAGGGTGACGTGCACGAGGCCATGAACTTCGCTGCCATTCTGAAAGCTCCGGTGGTGTTCTTTGTGCAGAACAACGGTTGGGCCATCTCGGTGCCCACCGAACAGCAGGTGGCCGGCGGTTCGGTCGCCGCGCGTGCCGCGGGTTATGGCATGCCAGCGGTGCGGGTCGACGGCAACGACGTGCTCGCCGTTCTTGAGGCCACAAAACGGGCGGTCGCCCATGCCAGGGCCGGCCTCGGCCCGGTCGTCGTCGAGGCTATGACCTACCGGCGCGGTCCGCACTCCACGAGCGACGACCCCGGCCGCTATCGCACGCTCGACGATGAGAAAATCGACGGTGGTGAAGATCCCCTGACCCGGTTTCGCTCGGAGCTTCTCGCGCGTGGTGTGGCCGATGCGGCCTTCTTCGCGGGCGTTGATGCCGAGGCGCAGCGGCACGCCGATGATATTCGCGACGGTGTTGTGGCGCTCGAAAGCCGCCCCGGCAGCGAAATGTTCGACTTTGTTTTTCAAGAATCAACCCCGACGCTCGGCGCCCAGGCGCGCCAGTGGAGAGAGGAATCCGAGCATGTCTGACACCCTGGAATTCGTGACGGAGGCTGCGACGATACCCCTCGTTCAACTCTCTATGCAGCAGGCCATCAATCGGGCGCTGGCGGAGATTCTCGACGCCGATGACCGCGCCCTCGTCTTCGGTGAAGACGTCGGCGTGCTCGGGGGCGTCTTTCGAGTCACCGATGGACTCCAGCAGCGTTTCGGCGCGAACCGGGTCTTTGACACTCCGCTGGCGGAGTCGGGAATTCTCGGCACCGCGATTGGGCTGGCCATGGCCGGATTCCACCCGATTCCCGAGGTGCAGTTCGACGGCTTCGCCTACCCGGCGGTGAACCAGATCATCACGCAGCTCGCCCGCATGAACTATCGAAGTCGCGGACGCCTGCCGATGCCGGTGACGCTGCGCGTGCCGAGCTTCGGCGGCATTCGTGCTCCCGAACACCACGGCGAAAGTCTCGAATCACTGTTCGCGCACGTGCCCGGACTCAAGGTTGTGTCGCCGGCAAACCCACAGCAGGCCTATCACCTGCTCAAGCACGCCGCGTCGATGCCCGACCCGGTCATCTTCATGGAGCCCAAGGCGCGCTACTGGAACAAGGGCGAGGTCAATCTGGCCGACAACGAGGGGTCCTTCCTGGAGGGTTCGGTGATCGCCCGCCCGGGCAAGCACGCCACCCTCATCGCCTGGGGCGCCATGGTTTCCCGGTGTCTGCAGGTTGCCGAGCTCGCCGCGGAAGACGGCATCGAGCTGGAGGTCCTTGACCTGCGCTGGCTGAAGCCGATCGACGAGGCCGGGCTGGCGGCATCCGTTTCGCGCACTCGTCGTGCCATCGTTGTGCACGAGGGGCCGCACACTGCGGGCCTCGGCGCCGAGGTTGCCGCACTCGTGTCCCAGAGTTGTTTCGACTCGTTGCGGGCCCCGGTTGAGCGCGTGACCGGCTTCGATGTGCCGTACCCCTCTGGTGATCTTGAAGACGAGTACATCCCGAACATTGATCGAATTCTCTTCGGAGTTCAGCGAGTATTGGAGTATCGCCGTGGCTGAAATCTCATTTCCCCTGCCCGACCTTGGTGAGGGGCTGCTCGAGGCAACCGTGCTCGAATGGCTCGTCGGAGTCGGCGACCAGGTCGAACGCAATCAGCCCTTCGTTGAGGTCGAAACCACCAAGTCGTCGGTGGAACTGCCTTCGCCGATAGCCGGCATCGTGGTCACACTGCACGGCGAGCCCGGCGACGTCGTGCTCGTCGATGCCCCGCTGATCACTTTTCGGGTCGCCGACGATTCCGCCGGGATCGTGGGCACCGTGCCCGAGGAGGCCGCACCCAAACGCCGCGTGCGGCTCTCGGCCGTGCTCGATGAGGACTAACGCGTGACGACCGACCTGCTCGCCGCCGGCCTGCGCTGGCAGCAACACGAACCCACCCTCGACGCTGGCCTCTCCCCGGTGCTGCTCGTGCACGGTTTCGCCTCATCAACCGCCCTGAACTGGGCCGCAACCGGCTGGGTGCGCGACCTGACCGACGCCGGTCGCCGGGTGCTCACCGTTGACCTGCTCGGCCACGGCACGAGCCACGCTCCGCTGGAAACGGATGCCTACGCCCCCAGCCGCCTGCGCGCGAGCCTTCTCGAGGTTCTCACCCTGGCCGGAGTCCAGCCGCGCGAGGTCGGTAACCCTGCCTCCGGCGTTGACCTGGTCGGCTATTCACTCGGGTCGCGTCTGGTCTGGGAGCTCGCCGCCGAGCGGGCCGACCTGATCAATCGCGTGGTGCTCGGCGGGATGAGCGCCGAGGACCCCCTCGCCGACTTCGATCTCGAGGCGGCCGATCACTTTCTTGCCCACGCCATCGACATCGACCACGAGGCGACCAAAACCCTCCTGGCCATGATGCAATTCGCCCCCGGCGCCAACACTCCCGCCCTGCTCCGCCTCATCACAGCCATTAAGACGGAACACTTCGAGCCCGCTGCCAGCGTTCCGACCCGTCCCCTACTCTTCGTCACCGGAGAGCGCGACGTGCTCGCGACCGGCGCTGCCAAGCTTGCGGCGCTCGCCGCCGACTCCGAAATGCTCTGGCTGCCCGCCCGCACCCACACCAACGCCGTCAGTTCCCGGGCCTTCAAGCAAGCTGCCATCGATTTCCTCGCCCGCTAGCAATCGTTGAGCGGTCGCCGTCTGCGGGAATACCGGTGCAGATAGCTGGCCCGCGTTCGGCAACGGGTCATCCACTCCTCAGCTCAAACAATGGCTGGTAGGGGCCGGCTCTGGGTGGCGACAGTGGGATCACTCCCGATTGTCGCCTCCCGCTGGGGAGCCGGCCCCTACCAGCCATAACTCGACACCCCGCAGGAGTGCTACCCGAGCAGAGCTCGATCGTCGAGTGACGCGCCCTTGATCTTCGTGAACTCGGCCAGCAGGTCGGGCACCGTCATGGTGGCCTTGCGCTCGGCGCCGACGTCGAAAACGATCTGCCCTTCGTGCATCATGACGAGCCGGTTGCCCAGGCGCAGCGCCTGTTCCATGTTGTGCGTGACCATGAGGGTCGTCAAGTTGTGCTTGGCGACGATGGTTTCGGTGAGCGTCGTGACCAGCTCGGCGCGCTGAGGGTCGAGAGCGGCGGTGTGCTCGTCGAGCAGCAGGATGCGCGGCTGGGTGAAGCTGGCCATGAGCAGCGAGAGCGCCTGGCGCTGACCGCCCGAGAGGAGTCCGACCCGGGCTTTCAGCCGGTTTTCGAGGCCGAGTTCAAGTGAGAGAAGTTCCTCGCGAAAAAACGCGCGGCGCTTATGCGTAACGCCCCAGGACAGCCCGCGATGTTGACCGCGCCGCAGCGCGAGTGCCAGGTTCTGCTCAATACTCAGGTCGGGGGCGGTACCGGCCATCGGGTCCTGAAACACGCGGCCGACGTAGGCGGCGCGGGCGTAGTCGGGCATCCGCTTGACGCTGCTGCCGTCGATCGACAGGTCGCCCGAATCGATCGGCAACTTGCCGCTAATCATATTGAGCAGGGTGGATTTGCCGGCACCGTTGCTGCCGATGACGGTGACAAAATCGCCGGTGTTCAGCCGCAGCGACACGTCGCTCAGGGCGACGCGTTCGTTGACCGTGCCGGGAAAGAAGGTCTTGGTGATGTTCTCGATCTGCAGCATGAGACTCCTAGTTGGCTTTGCTGTAGTTGGTACTGCCGGCGGCAGAAGAACGCATCTGGCGCAGCGAGGGGATGCGTTTGAGAAAGCCCCAGCGCGGCAAGAGCAGCGCGGCGACGACGAGCAGCGCCGAGATGAGCTTCATGTCGTTCGGGTTGAGGCCGGCGCCGAGGGCGAAGAAAATCACCAGGCGGTAGATGACAGCGCCGCCGATAACGGCGAGCGAGGCGAGAAAGATGTTGCGACGCCCAAAGACGGCCTGGCCGACGATGACCGAGGCGAGACCGACCAGAATGAGGCCGATACCCATGCTGACGTCGGCGAAGCCCTGGTACTGCGCGATGAGCGCGCCGCACAGGGCGACGAGCCCGTTGGAGATGGCGAGGGTGAGAATTGTCGTGCGGTGCGTGTTGACACCGAGGCTGCGGATCATCTGCTCGTTGTTGCCGGTCGCCTGAATCGACAAGCCGAGGTCGGTGCTGAGAAACCAGTCGATGGCGAACTTGATGAGGAGCGCGGCGACGGCGAAGATCAGGATGCTCCAGGCTCCGCCGAGCAGACCCGCGTCACGTAGCGGGGTCATCATCGTGTCTTCCCGCAACAGGGGCAGGTTGGATTTGCCCATAATGCGCAGGTTGACCGACCACAGCGCGATCATGGTGAGGATACCGGCGAGCAGGCCGTCAATCCGGCCCTTGGTGTAGAGCACACCGGTGACCAGGCCAGCCACCGCCCCCGACGCCGCCCCGGCAAGAGTGGCGAGGGGAGCGGGCACGCCGTTGATGATGAGCGATGCGGCCACGGCGGCCCCGGTCGTGAAGCTTCCATCGACGGTGAGGTCGGGAAAGTTGAGAATTCGAAACGTCAGGTAGACACCCAACGCCATGATTCCGTAGAGCAGGCCGAGTTCGAGAGCCGCATTCATCTGGTTATTCCTTTGGTAGTGGCGCGGCTGCTAGTCGATGAGCCGGTCGGCCTTGGCGATGAGGTCCTCGGAGAGGGTCACGCCCATGCGCTCGGCAGCGGCTGGGTTGAGGATGAACTCGATCGTCTCGAGGGTCTCGACCGGCATCTCGGCCGGGTTCTCGCCGTCTTCGAGGATGCGAATGGCCATCTGGCCGGTCTGGTAGCCGAGGTCGGTGTAGCTGATGCCGTAGGTGGCGATGGCGCCGCGCTCAACCTGCCCGTTTTCGGCGCCGAACAGCGGAATCTGGTTTGACTCGGAGTACTGAATGACGGCTTCGAGGCCCTCCGTGACGCGGTTGTCGGTGGGGATGTAAATCGCGTCGACATCGCCGAGAGACACGGTGGCCTGGGCGACCTCGCTCGAGTTGGTGACGGTAGCTTCCTTGATGGTGAGGCCGAGTTTCTGGGCCGCTTCCTTGGCCAGTTTCACCTGCACATCGGAGTTGACTTCGCCCGAGCTGTAGATGATGCCGACCGACTTGGCGTCCGGCAGAATCTCCTGGATCAGTTCGAGCTGCTCCTTCACCGGGTTGAGATCGCTGGTGCCGGTGACGTTGCTGCCCGGCTTCTCCCAGCTCTCCACCAGTCCGGCTTCTTCCGGCTCGGTGACCGCGGTGAACAGCACCGGAATGTCAATGATGCTCTGCACGGCGGCCTGAGCGGTGGGCGTGGCGATAGCGAGCACGAGATCGACCTTGTCGGCGGCGAATTTTGCGGCGATGGTGCTCGCGGTGGCCTGCTCGCCCTGGGCGTTCTGCTCGTCGTATGTGATATCCGTGCCCTCAGCGTAGCCAGCATCGGCAAACGCCTGCTTGAAGCCTTCGCGGGCGTCGTCGAGCGCCTGGTGCTGCACGATCTGGCTGATGCCGATCGTGATCATGTCATCTGACGCGGATTCCGTCGGCTCGCTGGCCGCGCATCCGCTCAGGGCGATGGCGCTCGCGGCCAACAGGGCGAGGGCTGAGAGGGACTTGGTGTGCTTCATGCTGGGAAATTCTCCTTTGAATTCTTCACTGCTGTCGGTATGGGGGTGAATCGGGGGTTTAGACGGCGGCGGGCACCAGTGCGGCTGCTGCAGCGACCAAAAAACGATCGTTCTGCTCGGGAGTACCGATCGTGACGCGCAGCCCTTCGCGGGGAAAAGCGCGGGCCAGGATCCCCTCACCGAGGAACACGGCATTCACCCGGTCGGTGTCTGCATCGGTGCGCAACCAGACAAAGTTTCCCTGCGAGTCGGTGACGCGCCAACCATTGGCCCGCAGCGCGGCGAGCACGCGGGTGCGTTCGGCGACGATCTCATCGATGCGCAGGACCAGCTCGGCCTCGGCATCGAGGGAGGCGAGGGCGGCGCGCTGGGAGAGTGCGGTCACGCCGAACGGCAGGGCCGCGCGGCGCAGGTTGGCAGCGACCGGGGCGTGCGCGATCGCATAGCCGATACGCAATCCGGCCAGGCCGTAGGCCTTGGAAAAAGTGTGTAGCACGGCCACGTTGGGGTAGCGACGGAAGAAATCGATACCCACAGCCGAGGCGGCGTCGCGGTTGAAGTGCACGTAGGCCTCGTCGATGACGACAAGGACGTTCTCGGGGACTCGCGCCAGGAAGGCGTGGAGTTCATCGGTGGTCACGACGGCGCCGGTCGGGTTGTTGGGGTTGCAGACCAGGATGAGCCGGGTCTGTGCGGTAATGGCGTCGGCCATGGCGTCGAGGTCGTGGCGCTCGTCGCTGGTGAGGGCGATCGGCACGGGCGTTGCGCCGGCGACCTGCACCAGAATCGGGTACGCCTCGAACGAGCGCCAGGCGAAGATGACCTCGTCGCCGGCCCCGGCACTGGCGTGGATGAGCTGTGACAGCACCTCCACCGAGCCGGCTCCGAAGGCCACGTTGTCGGCGGTTACGTCGAACTTGGCCGCGATACGCTCGGTCACCTCGGTCACGGCCATGCTCGGGTACAGGTGAATCTCTCCGAGAGCGGATGCGATGGCCTCGGTCACCGAGGGAAGCGGCGCAAACGGATTCTCGTTCGACGAGAGCTTGACCGCTCCCGAATCACCGGCAGCAGCGCCCTGCTTATAGGCGGGCAACCTGCTGATGGTTTCGCGTTGGTAGACCATACCTTCTCAACCTCACTCGTGAACCGTGTTCCAGACATGCACGGCGAGTAAAGCGTCGGCAATGACGGGCTGTTTCAGAGCGTACCTATCCCGCAGAAGTTTGACAATTCGACCACAGCGCACGACACAAAATGCATAATTTGACCGGCGATAGCGGCGTTCCGCTGAACAAGTTGCTCAGTACTCGAATTTTCTCGCGCCTCTTTCGGTCAGGTGCATCCAGGCACTAAACTTGAGCCAAATAGGCTCAACTTTGGAGGAAACAGCGATGCAAGCCGGTCAGCAACCACAGCAGCAAGACGCCAAGACGGCCCTCGAGCTCTATGGGGTGAACCTCACCGATATCGCCCGCAGCGGCAAGCTCGACCCGGTGATCGGGAGGGACGCCGAGATTCGCCGCATCAGCCAGGTGCTCACCCGACGTACCAAGAACAACCCCGTATTGATCGGTGAACCCGGTGTCGGCAAGACGGCGGTGGTGGAGGGTTTGGCCCAACGTATCGTGGCGGGAGATGTGGCCGACTCCCTCAAGGACAAGCAGCTGGTCTCCCTCGATCTGGCCGCCCTCGTGGCCGGCGCAAAGTACCGCGGCGAGTTCGAGGAACGGCTCAAGGCCGTGCTCCAGGAGATCAACGACGCAGATGGCCAGATCATCACCTTCGTCGACGAATTGCATACCCTGATGGGGGCGGGCGGCGGCGAAGGCTCCGTCGCGGCCAGCAACATGCTCAAGCCCATGCTCGCCCGCGGCGAACTGCGCCTGATCGGCGCCACAACCCTCAACGAATACCGCGAATTCATTGAAAAGGATGCCGCTCTCGAGCGCCGCTTTCAGCCGGTGCTCGTCGGTGAGCCGTCAGTGGAAGACACCGTGGCCATTCTGCGGGGGCTCAAGGAACGCTACGAAGCCCACCACAAGGTGACGATTGCCGATTCTGCCCTCGTGGCCGCGGCATCCCTGTCAAATCGCTACATCACGGCCCGTCAGCTGCCCGACAAAGCCATCGACCTCATCGATGAGGCCGCGAGCCGGCTGCGCATGGAGATCGACTCCTCACCGGTGGAGATTGACGAACTGCGACGCAGCGTCGACCGGCTCAAGCTCGAAGAGCTGGCACTCAAGAAGGAAAAGGACGAGGCCTCAAAGGCCCGTCTGGTGAAACTGCGCAGCGACTTGGCGGAGCGCGCGGCCAACCTCAAGGAATTGCAGTCACGGTGGGACAACGAGCGGGCCGCACTGAACCGGGTGGGCGAACTGCGCGAGCGGCTCGACACCGCACGGATTGCAGCTGACCGGGCGCAACGTGAGGGCAATCTCGAAAAGGCGTCACGGCTGCTCTACGGTGATATTCCGGTGATGGAACGGGGGCTCGCCGACGCTGAAAAGGAAGAATCCGTCGGCCCGCGCATGGTCAATGACCAGGTCACGAGCGAGGACATCGCCGCTGTGGTCGCAGCCTGGACGGGAATCCCGGTGGGCCGACTGCTGCAGGGCGAAACCGACAAGTTGTTGAACCTCGAAAATGAGCTCGCCCATCGCCTGATCGGCCAGAAGCGCGCGGTGCGGGCCGTCGCCGATGCCGTGCGGCGCAGCCGGGCCGGCATCTCCGATCCCGACCGGCCGACCGGATCGTTTTTGTTTCTCGGCCCTACCGGGGTTGGCAAAACCGAACTCGCCAAGGCGCTCGCCGAGTTTTTATTCGATGATGAAAAAGCCATGGTGCGCATCGATATGAGTGAGTACGGCGAGAAGTTCGCGGTATCGCGGCTGGTCGGGGCGCCTCCGGGCTATGTCGGCTACGAGCAGGGCGGCCAGCTCACCGAGGCGGTTCGGCGCCGTCCTTACTCGGTGATCCTGTTCGACGAGGTAGAGAAGGCACACCCCGAGGTGTTCGATGTGCTGTTGCAGGTGCTCGACGACGGCCGTCTCACCGACGGCCAGGGTCGCACGGTGGACTTTCGCAACACTATTCTGGTGCTCACCTCGAACCTCGGCTCGCAGTTTCTGGTCGATCCGACCCTGTCGGTGGAGGAGAAGGAAGAGGCGGTGCAGACTCTCGTGCGGCAGGCTTTCAAGCCGGAGTTCGTCAACCGGCTCGACGACATCGTGGTGTTCTCCTCGCTCACGACCGACGAGCTCGGTGAGATCGTGGAGCTCGACGTTGACCGTTTGCAGAAGCGCCTCGCCGATCGCCGCCTGGAGCTGGCCGTGACACCGGATGCCCGCCGCTGGCTGGCCGAGCGCGGCTACGACCCGATCTACGGTGCGCGCCCGCTGCGGCGCCTGATGCAGCGCGAGATCGACGATCATCTGGCGCGGGCGCTGCTTGCCGGCGATATTCGCGACGGTGACACCGTGCTCGTCGCGCTCGCTGCCGACGGGGACTCGCTCACCGTCGCATCCGCTCCCGCTCTGCCCGATGTCCCCCTTGACGACGACCTGCAGTAACGGCTCTCGTGTTGGCCCAGATGCGGAGGTGAGGCTCAGGTTCGCCCGGTTAGGCTCGATCAATGCTCGCAACTGTGATTTATGGCGAACGGGATGTTCGCCTCGAAGAAGTTCCCGATCCGACCCTGTCGACCGGGGGCGATGCCATCGTTCGCGTGGTCGCGGCCTGCGTCTGCGGGTCGGACCTGTGGCCCTACCGTGGGGTGACGCCCACCAAGGAGCCGCACCGCATCGGCCACGAATTCGTGGGAATTGTCGAGGCCATCGGTCCGGATGTCAGGGCCATCAAGGTCGGTGACTTCGTCATCGCGCCGTTCTATGACTGTGACGGAACCTGCGTCAACTGCCAGAACGGAGTGAGCACCTCCTGCCTCAACGGCGCGTGGTGGGGCAGCGACGACAAGATTGGCGGGTTCGCCGACGGCGCCCAGGGTGAGCTCGTGCGCGTGCCCCACGCCGACGGATCCCTCGTGGCCACGCCCGAGCAGCCCGACGACTCGCTCGTTCCGAGCCTGCTCACCCTCGCCGATGTGTTGGGCACCGGACACCACGCTGCCGTCTCGGCGGGCGTGACCCCGGGCAGCACCGTTGTTGTTGTCGGTGACGGAGCCGTCGGGCTGTGCGCCATTCTGGCGAGTAAACGCCTGGGGGCGAGCCGCATCGTGGCCATGTCACGTCACGCCGACCGTCAGGCAGTGGCGCGCGAATTCGGCGCGACCGATGTCATCGAAGAGCGCGGTGATGAGGGTGTCGCCGCCGTCAAGGCCCTGTTCGACGGTGTGGGCGCTGACTTCGTGCTGGAGTGCGTCGGTACCCAGGAATCGATGGATCAGGCCATCCGCTCGGCTCGGCCCGGCGGCATGGTCGGCTATGTCGGCGTGCCCAACGGTGGCGCCGAACTGCCCATTTTCACCCTGTTCGGAACGAACGTGGGTGTGAACGGTGGCGTCGCATCCGTTCGCAGCTATGTCGAGGAATTGCTGCCCGAGGTGCTCTCGGGCGAGATCAACCCCGGACGGGTATTCGACGTGCAACTGCCCCTCGCCGAAGTCGCCGAGGCCTATGCAGCAATGGACGAACGCCGAGCCATCAAGGTACTTCTGCGCCCTTAACGCCCCTACGGCTCGTCGGCCAACCCAGGAAGGACAGCGTGAATCAACCGTTCCTCTGGGGAGGGCTGCTGGCCTTCGCCGTGGCCTCCGGAATTCTCAGGCTCGTGGTGGGCCACCCCCTGCTTCGCGCGCGATCCGTGCGCGTCGGATGGGGTGGGGCCTCGGTGGCGTTCGCCAGCGGGCTCGCGCTCGTATTCCACTGCGCGGCGATGTTCTTCGGACCCTGGATCGACGCCGTCTCGTTCCTGCAGGCACCGGCCGACATGGTTCGAGCAATGGGTGTTGGAAGCGAAATTGCCTACTGGCTACCCGCTGCGGCGCTGGTGCTCGCGTGGCGACGCGTCTGGTGGCCAGCCCTTGCGGCCGTGGTCGTCACCCTCGTCGGCGTGGGGGTGACCATGTACTGGCCCTACCCGCTCCCGGTGCACCTCGCGTGGCTCACAGCCATCATCGTTGTGGGGTCGTTGATTCCCACCCTGTTGCTCCGTGGGCCACGCGCCGCCCGGTAGACGTTGGTCGAGCTTTGTCCCGCGTTGGTCGAGCTTTGTCCCGCGTTGGTCGAGCGTCGTCCCCCGTTGGTCGAGCGTCGTCCCCCGTTGGGGGGGGGGGGGTGGGGGACGAAGGTAAGGAAGACACAAAAACAAACCCCCCACACAGACCACGGGGGGGGGGGTGGTG
>JBBRBV010000045.1:0-23694 GCA_038205545.1 Actinomycetales bacterium | reverse complement strand
CGACACGTCGTGCGACAGCGAATAATCGTCAAGCTCTCCGGTGAACACCACGTCATACTCGTCGATTGCGGCATCTAGCACAACCCCACGGACTCAGGGCGCCTGCCAGATCCAGGCGAAGTCCCGCGCTCGCGGCGTCTTGATCGGCATCTGCGCTGGCTGACATTGTCGAATTGCATTAGTGCGTTCATCCCAGCCCGAGAGTGCGTCGGTTGAAATTCATTCCTTTGGAGAGGGTTGCGTTCTGCGCCCTCAGTGAATTTGGTATTCGCACTAGGTCATCCACAGCTTCACCCGAGGCGTGTCGGCGAGCGGGTCTCAGATGCAATCGCGCGGGATCGTGGTGTTCCACGTCTTGGACATCACCCGCCGTCCGCCCTCGTAGGCGTCGAGTTCGGCGTAGACGTGGAAGTCGGTGGGTGTCGATGTGAGCACGGTTTGCGTCCTTGTTTGCACCTGCCAATCACCACGTCCGAACCCCATGGTCCAGTTGGTCTCGCCGCGAACGGAAGAGAAATCCGCCCCGACGAAACTGTACCGTTCGTCAACGCGGCGCGTGACGAGCAGGTCGATGTCGTTGAAGCGCACCACGCCGAGGTCTTTGACCACGGTCAGGACCCCCGACAGGTCGACGAGGTTTCGGGAGACATTCCAGACCTGCTGGCCGGGTTGCTCCTGGGTCACGACAATCGGCGCGGCCCCTTCCGGCTCGTCGAAGCGCGGCACCGGATCCGCGGCGTCGACGCCGACCGGGCGCACGGGCAGGACCAGGGAGCTGTGACCGGGGTCGACTGTCAGCCGCACCGGTTCCGGCGACGGCCAGACCAACGGCCAATACGACGTCGAGAGAGAGATCCGCAGCCGATGCCCCGCGGGGAACGCCTGCGCCATTCCGTTGAGTTGCACCGTGACCCTGTGGCGTTCACCCGGTTCCAACGGTTGGGGCGCATCCGAGCCACCGTAGTGGTTCAGGTTGCACATGCCATAGCTGACCCGGGTCGCCTCGCCGTCTGGTGCGACATCGGACAGCCGCACGGCCACCATGGCGACCGGGCGATCGGCGGAAAGCACGAGCTCCACGAGGGGCGCTCCGAGCACCTCCAGGCGTTCAGGCAGCGGGTCGCTGTCGAAGACCATCGAGCCGCCGTCCTCCTCGCGCTGGTCGTATGGCATATCCGGAGGGGCATTGTAAGAACACCATTTCCCCGCGAACTGCCCCACTGACAGCGGCGACTGCACCGTCATCTCCGTGGTGGGCTCCGGGGAGTCCCCCGGCCCGGCGATCCGGTTGAGTCCCAGCGGGTACCGCGTCTCAACGATGCGCGGGCTGGGCCAGCTCGGCTCGCCCACCCAACGTCCCGGGCGATGTTTGTAGCTGGTCGCGGGGCGGACCGTGTCCTGCATCCAGATGGTCAACGCCGGGCCGTCCATCGCGCCGTTGTCCCGCTTGTCCTTCAGCCAGTGGTCCCACCAAGTGACGGCTTCTTGCAGGAACCCAATCGGCGGGCCGGGTTGGCCCAGATGCGGGTATTTGTGGCTCCACGGGCCGATCAGTCCCCGGACCGGCCCCGGGAGTCCCGACAGTAGCCGGAACACCGCGTTGGAGTAACCATCGGCCCAGCCGCTCACGGCAAGCACCGCGCATTCAATCGCGGAGTAATCCTCGTTGACAGAACCGCGCTGCCAGTACGCGTCGCGACGTTGGTGTCGCAGCCACTGCTCAAGCCACAGCCCGCTGTGCTGGAGTCTTCCCAACCAGATTTCGCGCCAGCGATCGCCGACGACTGCCGGATCGGGCGGGCAGGAGGTATAGGCGAACATTGTCGAAGCCCAGGACAAGTTGTCGCTGAGCAGACAGCCACCCATGTAGTGAACGTCGTCGGCGTAACGGTCGTCGGAGGAGCAGACTGTGATGATGGCGCCCAGCCCCGGCGGCCGACGCGCGGCTACCTGCAGGGCGTTGAACCCTCCCCAGGAGATCCCCATCATCCCGGTGCGCCCCGTGCACCAGGGCTGCGCCGCCATCCACGCCAGCACTTCCTCGGCGTCGCAGAGCTCCCGTTCGAGGTATTCGTCGATGAGCACCCCTTCGGAATCGCCGCTGCCGCGCAGGTCGACGCGCAGGCAGGCGTAGCCATAGCCGGCCATGTACGGATGGTTGATGGAGTCCCGCTGCGCGGTGAGGTCGCGTTTGCGGTAGGGGATCATCTCCAGCACCCCGGGCACGGGCTCGCGCCCCGAGAGAACGGGGCGCCACAGCCGCGCGGCCAGCCGGATGCCGTCGGACATGGGAATCCAGAGGTGTTCGGTTTCCTCGACCTCGTAGGGCAAGGTGGTGACGGTATGCATCAGATTCCTTCCTAGTTAGTCATCAATAGTAAGGTTGAGCGCCTCGACGCACTCGGCGTATTTGTCGCACAATTCCTGCTCGTCGCGTCCGCCAGTGTAGATTTCCGCCAGGACATAGCTGTAGCTGTCCTCGCCATCAAGTTCCGAGAGCCTCGATCCCTCAGTAGCGGTGACGCGGACCGTAGTGCCCACAATCCTGCGTTCAATCTCGGCGACCTCCTCTCGCGTCGGTACGCGGCGCACCAGGCCATCGGAGAATCGTCGCAGGAACCATTTGGCCGCCATGGAGAACGTCCCCTTTCCTGGTTCAACGTGGCGCGGGGCACGATCTAGGGCGAGATCGAGCATGTACGCGTGATTGGGCACACCGTCGACGAGTTCGAACAGCAAGGCGTGGGACTGGGAATGCCGGGCGTTGATCTCGAGCAGGCTGAGTCGCGCGGTTACCGGGTCCCAGAAGTACTCGATATTGAACGTACTATTGTTCAGCCCGAGGGCGGTGATCACGCGGCGAGACACCTCGCCCATGGATGCCTGGACGTGCTCCGGGACCAGTCGGGAGGGGTACTGATAACGCAGGAAGCTGGACTCACCGCTGTAGCTGACTGAGTCGACCACCCCGTAGATTTCGACTCGGCCGCCGCGACTGAAGCCCTCGACCGTGACCTGTTGGCCGCTGGCGACCTCCTCAACCAGGCAGGTCTGGACGCCGACCGCGGCGATCTCCGCGGGCAGGTCGACCATGGCGAGGACCTCGGCGAAGGGGCCTCCAATCCGATCGACCACCTGGCGCTCTTCCACCAGGGATTCCCGGAGTTGCTCATCGTTCTCGACATAGATGGCGCCCTGGGACGCGGTGGACTTGATCGGCTTGATCCAGACCGGGTAGGACAGCGGCGACGGAAGGGTGGGGTTCTCGTCAGTCAGGTCGAGGAGGCCGAAGGGCACGTATTCGTCGATCACCTTTCGTTGTTCCAGTCGGCTCCAGTATTTGTGCTCGCATTTCAGGACGGCTTCGAGGCCCGCTGAAGGCAATCCGTACTGATCACACAATATGGGGACCATCATGCTCACCGGGAAGTCCCAATAGCCCACGATGGCGTCGATGGAGCCGTCGAAGGAATCCAGTTGGCGCCGGGCCTTGTCCAGCAGCTCCGGAACAGAGACGGTCCCGGTCTGGAGTTCTGGGCGGGTGAGTAGCTGATGAAAATCGTACTGATCGGCATCCGCCAGTCGGCGCAGCGACGAGAGGTTGAGCTCGTCGAGCCCGAGGACGAAGATGTTCCGGCTCATTGGTGGCCTTTCCAGGTGACGAGAGATACCTCGCCGGTGAGCATTGGAGCACGAACCGGCTGGCCCGCGGTGTGATTGTAACCGGACCGGCCGATTGGGGCTTGGCAACAGGGAGGAGGAAGCCTTCAGTCGAGCGCTTTGATCCCTTGTATTCACGTCATTAAAGGTTCTGCTCCCGGGCGGCCTTGTAGCGTGAGCGCGATCGGCGCCGCACAGTCGCGGCGGCGCTGAAAGCATCCGTGAGAGTGGTCTCTAGTTCAATCCGGAAGGTGTGCTCTGGGATGTGATCGGCTTCCGGGTCACGTCGATCTGGAGGCAATGCTTCCAGTGAGAGGTGAACTCGAACGACGACTGTGTCTTCGCCGTAGCTTTGGACGCTGAAGGCAAGGTTCGGCTCAGTAAAAGCAAGGGACGGGGCAATGCCACCGTTCTTACCCACTTCCGTGGGCGCCTCAAGCCGAGACGCAACTCGTTCAAACCAATCGGCGATCTCCATCGCTTCGTCGACGACCAAAGCGGGATCTCGAAAGGCCCACCGCTCGTTCCCGACAGAGACAATCGAACCGGCAATGATGATCCAATTGTCATCCCAGTCATCCCCAGTCACCGGTTAAAACTCGTAGCGCACGGGATGAAGAACGATCCGCGCTGGTCCTGAAAGGTCCTTGAGTTGCATGCCAAGATCATCCCACCGCACTCGGTGCCCGTTCGTCTGAACCGCTCCTCATGCTCCGTACTCGCCGGGGTGTGAGGCCCCTCCGCAAGCACCCGCACCGCACCAGGGTGAGCGACCCAGACTCGATGAAGTGCCAAGGCAAGGTTTCAACTTGTACCCGCCACGGTCTAGCTGCGTCGAGAGGAGGGAGTGGGGAAAGCAAACCATCTACGTGATCAACCAACAGCTCGTCCGTACCCAAAGTGTCGATAGATTGCCGTGAAATCAGCGTCGAGTCGTCGGGCCAGAGCGCGCGTTCTGAGACCGCGAGATCCCTCCTCGCGGAGGCCGTCGAGCGGAGCTTGCCGGATTACATCTCGCGTGAGTGACCCGCGCGGCAACCGTCGCCGTTCCGCCTCAACTATCACCTGTATCCCCTTGTCAAGCGCGCCGTCGCGAGCATAGTCTGCGGTGTAATCATGAGTGATGAATAGTTCCTTAGTGAGGGAAATAAACGTGGAAACGAACTTGATGGCTGACGTGGTGGTCGTCGGGGCTGGACTGGCAGGGCTAACGGCCGCATACGACTTGACGCGGCTGGGCCTGGCCGTAGTTGTGCTCGAAGCGAGCGACCGCGTGGGCGGCAGAGTCCGTGACGTCGTGTTGTCCAGTGGTGGATCGGTGGAACTCGGAGCGCAGTGGGTTGGACCTGAACATAATTCGCTTCGGTTGCTTGCAAATGAACTGGGCATCGATCTGGTGTCGGTCCCTACTGCGGGGACACACATTCTCGTCAGAGACGGCTCCGCCATCCCGTTCACTGGCCGGATCCCCGAAGCGATGGCGACGCGAACGGCCCTTCTGGATGCCATCGCGACTCTGGACCGACTCGCCGCCACCGTCCAAGGGGACCCCAAGGCCCTTGCGTTATTGGACTCGCAGACAGCACAATCGTGGCTGTCCGCGCACGTCGAGGTCGGAGTGGCACGCGCGCTCGGGTACGTCGTACGGACCGAGCTGTGCGCTGAACCATCTCAAGTAAGCGCCACCGCGCTGCTTGATCTATATTCCGACCTCGCAAGTGACACACTCCTACGAGACAGCGAAAGCGATCGGGTGGTGGGCGGTCCTGAGAGCATCGCGCATGCACTGGCGGGCGCATTGGGCGAACCCGTCCGGCTGGAGCATTTGGTCGTCGGCATAGAGAACCGACCTGGTGATACGTCACGTCGCGATGCCGTCCGTGTCCACGTCACCGGAGTCATTGACTCGCAGGCCGGTGACGGCTGCAGCGATTTCTACATCGAAGCAGCAGCGGCGGTGCTCGCAGTCCCGTCCGTGGCCATCCCGTGCATACGATGGGCTCCGGCGCTTCCCGGGTGGCTGGATCAGGGGCTGCAGCGACGGCCGATGGGCGCAGTGATTAAGGTGGCATTGGAGTATTCCGAGCCCTTTTGGCGAAGAGACGGCCGTTCGGGATCCGCCATTTTCGTCGAAGAAGAAGTCGCCTCGATTGTCGACAGCACGCCTGACGGAGGCCGGGGCGGCGTGCTCAACGCCTTTATCGTTGGAGATGCTGTTCACCGCGTTTCGGTGTTGCCGGTCGCCGAGCGTCACCGCATTTTCGTCGCTGCCGCCGTTTCGGCCCTTGGTGACGAGGCTGCAACGCCCCTCGCAATCCACGAAGCGCGCTGGGCGGACGAGCCGTACGTCCGTGGCGGGTACGGGCCGTACTCACCGCCGGGACTCGGCGAGATCGAGATTCCCGTTTCAGTTCCTGGACACCGAGTTTTCATTGCGGGCTCGGATATCGCGACTGTCAACAACGGGTATATGGACGGCGCCATCCACAGCGGTCACGCCACCGCCGAGCGGGTCGCGGCCCTATTGGCGTCCTCCTTCGCGTAAGACTCGGGTGAGGCCAGTAGCTAATACCAGATTGACCCTTCAGGGGAGGACGTTGTTGATCGACAGGTGATCACCGATGGGAGCCCGGTCTCACATGTCGCCAAAGAGCTCGGCATCTCTCGGCAGTGCGCACACCGGTGGATCAACCGGCACCGCGCCGACGGCAGTGCCGGGCTCCTGAACCGTTCGTTCTGGCCTCATAGCTGTCCCGGGAAGACCAGTGCCCTGCGAGAAGCGGCAGTCGTCGTTGCCCGTTTCCCGGGGCGTATTGGCCCGCTTCGGATCGCGGGGACAACCGGGGTACCGGCGCGGACGGGGTCTCGGATCCTGGCCCGCGACGTCCTCCTGCCCCTATTCTGGCTGGAACCCGGCACCGGCGCGGTGATTCGGTCCTCCCGCGACACCGCAGAACGATACGAACGTGGCCGGCCTGGCGAGCTGGTGCATGTTGATGTGAAGAATCTCGGCCGCATCCCGGAAGGCGGCGGCTGGCGCGCCGACCCCACTCACAGCGCCCACAACACAGGTGGCGGCCCGCAAAATGCGACATCCGTGCTCGTCACCTACGCGTACGACACTGGTTTCGTTACTCGCGACCAGGGTTATGCGGCCGCGATCGGAGTGGTGTTACTTCTGGTCACTTTCATCTTCACTGCTGTGCGATGGCGCACCAGCCGTGGCCGGGATCTGGTCGAATGAAAACACAATAGTGGCTGCATCCATCTCCTCGCGAGCCTCGACACCTCGGACGAAATCGGCTTAAGTCGGGGCGCCACGCGCGCGAAGAGGCTCCCGCAAGGGACTTGTCGCCCGCGTAGTTGGAGCAGTCGTCATCAGCATTATTGTCTTATTTCCGCTGTATTGGATGCTCGTGGTCGCGTTTTCATCGCGCTCCGAGTTGCTCGGCGGAACCCTTCGCCTCTGGCCGCGTGAGTTGACGGCCCAAAACTTCGAGCGCGTCCTCGCGGGATTTCCGGTCGCGACCTGGTTTAGCAACTCCGTGGCCATCTCCGCCACGGTCGCCGTTCTCACGGTGCTCGTCAATTTACTCGGCGGATACGCGCTGTCGCAGCTCAAGTTTCGCGGTTCCAACGTCGTGTTTCTGTTAGCGCTGACAACGCTGATGATTCCCGTGCAGGTGATCATGATGCCATTGTTGAGACTCGTGACGAACCCGGGGCTCTACGGCAGCTACTGGGCCGTCATCCTCCCTACCGCCGCAAGCGCCTTTGGACTGTTCTTGGCCCGGCAGTTCATACTCTCCATCCCGCGCGACCTGATTGAAGCAGCGCGGATAGACGGTGCGAGCCATCTGAAGGTGTTTACGAAGATCGTGCTCCCGCTATCGAAGCCATTGATCGCCGTGCTGTTCTTTATGACACTCCTGCAGTCCTGGAACGATTTCGCCTGGCCGCTGATTGCCCTCAAGCAGGAATGAGCTCTTCACGCTGCCGATCGGCCTGCTCTACCTGCAAGGGCAATTCGGGTCAGATTTTGGCGCGCCATGGCGTTCGCGCTCATCAACGTGGTGCCCATGGTGGTGCTTTTCTTGGTGTTCCAGCGGTTCTTCGTGCAGGGTTTTGCGCGCAGTGGCATTAAATAGGTAAGTGCTGAGGTCGACAATCATCCGCTCGTATGGCCGCACTCTCTGCGCGGTGGCAGTCGATGGCGGATACGCCGCGTGATCGGGGCAAAAGCCCAGCAACGCGAGCTAGCGTGTCCGCGGGAGCCACGTTCGGTGTGACTTTCGAATCATTGCCCTGGGAGGGCCTTCTTATGCCAGATAACACGGTCGCCGGTCGCCGAATTTCCACCTCCGTACTTGTCATCGGCACCGGAGGTTCGGGCCTGCGGGCTGCGATCGAACTGTCTGAGCGGGGAGTGGATGTTCTTGCCGTAGGTAAGCGTCCTAAGAACGACGCTCACACGTCGCTGGCGGCGGGTGGCATCAACGCTGCCTTAGCCACGATGGATGCCGAGGACAGCTGGCAGCAGCACGCGGCGGACACGATCCAGGAGAGTTATTTTCTCGCCAATCCCCATACGGCCGAGATTGTGACGAAGAACGCTGGCCGCGGCATTCAGGACCTTGAGCGATGGGGTATGCCGTTCGCGCGCGAGAATGACGGACGTATTAGCCAGCGCTATTTCGGTGCCCATAAGTATCGTCGCACCGCCTTCGCGGGAGACTATACGGGTCTCGAGATTCAACGCACCCTGGTCGCCCGGGCCGCCCAGCTTGAGGTTCCCATTCTTGATTCTGTGTACATCACCCGCATTCTGGTACGTGACAACGCGGTGTTCGGCGCTTACGGCTTCGACCTGCGTGACGGCAGCCGGGTGACGATCATCGCTGACGCCGTCATCATTGCGGCTGGCGGGCACAACCGTATCTGGCGCCGCACATCCAGCCGCCGGGACGAGAACACAGGCGACTCCTTCAAGCTGGCGGTGGATGCCGGTGGTCGGCTGCGCGACGCCGAGCTGGTGCAGTTTCACCCGAGTGGCATTCTCGAACCGGAAAATGCTGCAGGCACCCTGATCAGCGAGGCCGCCAGGGGCGAGGGCGGGGTTTTGCGCAATGCTCTCGGGGAGCGCTTCATGGCCAAATACGACCCGGAGCGCATGGAACTCTCCACGCGCGACCGGGTCGCCCTTGCCGCCTACACCGAGATCAAAGAGGGTCGGGGCACCGTAAAGGGCGGCGTGCTGCTGGACATTTCCCACCTGCCCCGCGAGACCATCATGACGCGCCTGCCCCGTGTTTATCAGACCATGCTCGAACTTCAGGTGCTAGACGTCACCACCACCGCCATCGAGATCGCCCCGACCGCGCACTACTCGATGGGTGGCGTGTGGGTGCGTCCTGATGACCACTCCACTGATGTCGTCGGCATGTATGCCATCGGCGAGGCATCCAGCGGGCTGCATGGGGCCAATCGGCTCGGCGGCAATTCGCTCATTGAGTTACTCGTCTTTGGCCGGATTGTCGGTCAGGCTGCGGCCGAGTACAGTGCGGGGATCACCTCCCAGAATCGCTCACAGGACGCAATCGACGCGGCCGAGCGGGAGGTGACCGAGACTCTTGCCTCGGACGGACAGGAGAATGTCCGGGCCTTACAGCGTGACATCCGAAACATCATGACGGACTTCGGCGGAGTGGTTCGCGATGAGGCCGGGCTGATGGAAGGGCTGCGGCAGCTGGACGACCTCGATGATCGCCAGACGCGCATTGGCGTGCATCCGGATGTTGCCGGTTTCTCTGGACTCGCGCACGCCTTTGACCTGCGCGCCTCTCTCATGGCCGCGCGAGCAACCCTTGACTGCGCTCTGGAACGGCGAGAAAGTCGCGGTGCTCACAACCGCAGTGACTACCCCGGCATGGATCCCGCCCTGCAGGTAAACTTGGTGTGGTCAGCCGACGGCACGATCGCACACGAGGAGATCCCGCCCGTTCCCGCCGAGATCGCAGCCCTCATGGAGGACGTCAGCCAGACGGGCAAGCTGCTCGAATAGCCGGAATCCGGCGGGACCACCGCCAGCAGGTTGTGCCCGGTCCCATGGGCTCGCTCCGTCAATTATTGCGCGGCCTGGCGACCGGCAGGGGGGACTCAGCGAGCGCCTTGATCGCGGCGAGCGTTTTAGGTGTTCTTCCCACGGAGGCCCTCATCTCTCACATTGCCCACTTCAACGCGCGACGGTCTCTAAATGGGTCCGACGCTACCGAGCAGATGGGTTATCGGCTCTGACCGACCGCTCGTCTAAACCGCGCCGTTCACCGGCGCCGACGGCCAAGCGCACGGAGCGACGCATCGTCGCGCTGCGCTTTGGTCGGAGGTGGGGAACGCACCGGACCGGCTACCATCTGCGTCTGCCGCAGTCGACGGTATCCAAAGTCCTCAATCGGTATCGGATGCCGCTGCTCGGGCACGTGGACCTCAACACCGGACTCCCCGTGCGCAAACCCAAACCGCTCCGCTATGAGCATGCCAATCCGGGCGATCTGGTGCATCTGGAAGTGAAGAAGCTCGGCCCAATCCCCGACGGCGGCGGATGGCGCACCTCGGAAACGCCGGAAGAAAGAACAAAAAAATCAGTCCCAACCGGGTACTCGTGTCTGCACTCAGCCCTCGACGACCACTCCCGGGTGGTGAATTCAGAGATCCTGAAGGACGAGAAAAAGGAAACCACCGCAGGGTTCTGGAACCGCGCCCACGCCTCTTACAAGTCCTTAGGAATCACGATGACCCGGGCACTGACCGACAACGGGCCTCCAAGATTCAGGGCCATCATTTCGTATCAATATTTGCCCCCTACAACCTAGGCCCTGTTCTTGCATCCCATGGGTGGCGAGACACCGGGGTCATGAGACGCTTCCACTGACTACTTCCCTGGCCTTGCTCCTGTGTGGCGCCACTGTCGCAATCTTCTCGCGGAGACTTGCGATCAGCAGGTCTCGACGACCCCTGAGTTGCTGTCGGAAACCACGTAGATGGTAGCGCCATGCAGGCTGGGATGGCTGGCAGTGGCTGCCGGTGAAACGTGTGCGGCGCGAAGGCACGGGAATCGCCTGGTGCGGAGGTTGTCGACTCAGTGTTGCGATCTGCGGCGGTCAGCTCGACCGCGCGGCGAGAAATAGCCGGTCCCGCCGCTGATCGCAACACCGCCCCCGGCACTGAGGAGTTCGGGTTGGGCTTGGGGTTGGGCTTAGGGTGGTCCAACGTGAGCCCCAATCCCGCACCAACCCCACCACCGGTGTGGCGCGCCCGCGGAATGCCCGCGCTCCTTGTTCTCACGGCCGTTGGATTCGCCGGTTTTTCTGCCCTCCTGCCCGTCGTACCCCTCTGGGCGGTAAAGGGCGGTGCCAATGAGGCCGGTGCCGGTCTCGTCAATGGTGTGTTGCTCCTGGCAACCGTTATGACGCAGCCGTTCGTTCCCCGACTTCTCAGTCGACTAGGGACCGGTCGCGTGTCGGCCGCTGGCCTAATGCTTCTGGGGGTTCCGCCGTTGCTCTTTCTTTTCTCCGACCACCTGAGTTGGATTTTACTCCTCTCAATTGTGCGCGGCACAGGTTTCGGTGTGCTCACCGTGGCCGGATCGACCGTGGTGGCCAATCTCGTACCTCGTACCCAGCACGGTGCAGCCATCGGGGCCTACGGCGCGGCAATCGCGGTGCCGCAAGTCATTCTTATCCCCCTCGGGCCATGGATGTCCGAGTCAGTAGGATTCTGGGCAATTTTCGTAATCGGCACCCTGCCGATTCTGGGCATCAGCTCTGCACCACGACTGGCCCGTGTTCTGCGGGAACAGACCGCCGAGCGCGCTCTTCAGCCGCGGACTGCCGCCACCACATCGGTGAACGATTTGGGGCCCGCGCGGCGACTTCTCGTGCGCAGCCTCCTTGGCCCCATGCTTCTCCTTGGTGGCGTCACGCTGGCCGGCGGCGCGCTCATCACCTTCGCGCCACAGATGAGTTCAGTGCCAGCTGCGACGGCCGGTGGACTCGCCTTGCTCACGTTCAGCGCGGCAGTGACTCGGTGGGGTATTGGCGGGCTAGCGGATGGGTATGGCGCCCAACGCTTTTTGTGGCCGCTGGTGCTGATATCAGTCATCGGCCTCCTTCTCACCGCCACTGCGGTCGCAAATCCTGACGCCACGAGCATCCTGTTCTTCCTTGCCGGGCTGACCCTGGTCGGAATCGCCTTTGGTGGGCTCCAGAACCTGACTCTGCTGCTGTCCCTCGCCGCGGTGAAACGAGAGCAGTACGGCACCGCCAGCGCTGTGTGGAACATAGGATTCGATCTGGGCACAGCGGTGGGCTCAGTGCTGATCGGCACACTCGCTGCCGGGCTGTCATTTTCCACGGCACTGCTCGTCGCGGCCGGCATCTGCCTCGCTACGCTTCCTCTGGCGCTCCGTGGCGAACCGCGCCGGCCGCGTGCAGACATGTAGCGGGTTGCGGATGCCACTCTCGACACGAGGCTGGAGCCGGGTCTCGAACCGAAACGGAAAGAAAAACGCCCCGGACTTTGGCAGAAGTCCAAGACGATTTTCATGAACATGTGTAGCGGGAGCGGGACCGGTGCCCGCGACACCACGATTATCTTGAACTACTTCTCACCCGCTCGCTGAGCCTTCAATCAATCGTCGATCCCAGTGAAACACTGGACTCGTGATCACAATGATCACCCACGGTCGATTTCAATCTGCGGGATAAATGCGTGGTTCCCGAGGTGGTGCCGTCACGAGCACCCCGGCCACCGCGTTGACTGAACCGAAACTCCCTTGGCCGGGGTCTGAGGAGGATCGGTACTTGCGCCGGTCAGGGACCCCAACTGACGCGGTGATTGCGACGCGGCGACTCGAGGGGATGGGTGCGGATTCTGTGTGCGTTGAGGTCCCCATGCTCATCGTTTTCTATTCTGTAGTCACCGCTCTCAGCCGTTGACGGTCGGCTGGGCGGACGGCGAGGCGGTGATTTTGCTCGACGGAGCGACCCCACGCTGTTCCGGCGAGGATGAGGGCGATACCGCAATATCCAACAAGGGCCACGCTGTCGTGGGCGATCGCGGTTCCGACGATTGCGGCCCAGATGGGCTCGGTTCCGAGGAGGAGGCTAACTCTGTATGGCGATGTGCGCCGGACCGCCCAGGTTTGTACCAAGAAGGCGAAGACTGTACAGACGAGTACGAGGTAGAGAAAGATCATTCCACGTCCGGGGTCGGGCGTCGCAAAGAAGGGCGGGATTGAGTCGCCGTAGAACAGGGACGTCGCCGAGAAGATTGCTGCGCATGTGGTCAGTTGCACCGTCGTAAGGTGGAGCGAGTCCGTCGGCCTGTCGGTAGTGAGCTTATGCATCGACGTGACGTGGACGGCGCGAAAGAGTGCCGCGACGAGGATAAGCAGGTCGCCGAGACTCGGCGGGCGGAATGCCCCGTTGCCGGCGAGAAGCACGACCCCAAGGGGACTAGTGGCGACTGCGATGCGGGGACGCCAGGCGTGTAAATGTGCTCCCGCTAAGGGGACCGCACGTCGACCTTGCCGTCGTGAACCACTATCTGGTCGCTTGGACAAACCGGTCCAGAGACCACAAGCTTCTTGCCGGAAGCGAATTTCACGACGACGTCTCCCCGACTACAGCCGGTACCGAGGATACTTGCCGCGCCATCGGACGGGATCGCTACTTCATCGGCCCCAGTCGAGATTGTCACGTCGGTATCGCTCTCGTTGCTGAAAGTGAGGTCGCCGAGGCTACTGCACGCGGTCAAAGCGGACATCAGGACCACGATGAAGAGCCCGCTCCCTGCGACCTTGTTGGAATGTCTCATCACACCCTCCGCCGGCGTCACCCAATGAGCTTGTTTGCGCTACTCTACAGGCCTCGGTTCAGGGGCCCGCCGTCAGATGGCTGCAATTGTCTTGCAACCCATGGGCTTCAAGACACTGTTGCTGCGAGACAGACCTGCTCAGGCTTTCGACGCCGCACGAGTCGATTCTGCCCGGCACTGTTTATCACGGCGCTTTTCGGCACGGTCGCACCGAGGTATTCGGAGCGGTGCAAGACGTCGGTCGTGGAGAGCAACCGCGCCCCGTCCACGACTCGGCCCACACTTTCGAGGGTGAGCAGCATGCTCAGGGAATCGTCATCACTGAGCAACCCGAACGACACCCCGCCTAATGCCGCCAGCAACGCATCTCTGGCCTGCTCCGCCGCCGCAATGACGGGGTGAGGATTGATGTCTGCGGGGTTCTCCATGAACATGAGCGCTATTGCCTCCTTCGCACCATTCTGCGCAAATAGAACATAAATGCGATCAAAATTCACGTTCTCTTGCGTAGGAAGCTGCGCGGTGCAACCCCGTCACCTCAGTGGAACGCCCTTACACCAGCCTCTTCGCCGCCGATTGCGCTTAAGGGTTGAGATAGAGCGGAGCATCTGGTTTCGAATAGAAATCGATCCGAGGAGAACCACGCTATTGGGCTCAATTTCCGGGAGCGTCCGGTGCGGATCCCTCCAACACTCCGAGTAGCGTGTGGGCCGACGATGCCCACGTGAATCGGGCAGCCTGTTCGACCGACCGATTGGACCGGACGGCCCACTCCCCCGCGCGTGCCAGGATGCGCACGGCGTCAGCGATGGCGTCCGCATCGCGCGGGTTAAAGTAGAGAGCGGCATCTCCTCCGATTTCACGAAAGATTGGAATGTCGCTCACCAGCACGGGGATTCCCAGGCTCATCGCCTCGACCAGGGGAATTCCGAATCCCTCATCGAGGGAGGCGGTCACGAGCGCCGTCGCCGAACGCAACAGGCGTTGGTACTCCTCATCGGTCACCCCATCGTGAAACACCAGACGCGCTTGGGGCGCGTGCCGGGTTAACCGGTCTCGTTCGGTCGTAGACACCCGGCTGAGCAGATGCAGCTCGTAGTCCGGCAGGTCGGCCACGGCGTGCACGAGCGTGTCGAGGTTCTTGTAGGGCATGAAGGAACCCATGTAGATCAGACGGGTGGTTTCCGGACTGCTCCGCTGACCGGAGAGACCCGATACACTGTCGGCGGCGTTGGGCACCACGGTGACCGGGCGCTGGGTGAGGTGATTTTTCTGAATCAACAAACGAGTTGTCTCGGATACCGTCACGATGCCATCAGCGCCGTTCAGCAGCATCCGCTGTGGCCACCAAGACAAGTGGTAGACACGCCAGAGCAGTCGGATAAACGGAGAGAGATCACGTGGGGGTGTGCGGTTGCGGTAGTAAATGAGGTCGTGCACGGTCAGGAACAACCGATATCTGCGACCCCAGGAGCCCATCGTCTGCATCGGGCTGAACACGACGTCGGGCTTCAGGCGGTTCACCGACAAAGCCACCCAGGGCTCGAGCAGGCTGGTCGGCGCTCGCACCAATTGCCAGGGTAGGGCCGGCAACAGCGCGAGCTGGCGGTGGTCGCTGATCAGCATGGTGAGCGGATGCAGGCGGCCCAGTTCGGTGACCAGCCCGGCGGTATAGCGGCTGATCCCGTCGTGCTGATCGAGCCGCACGTACCGGCAGTCGACAACGATTCTCACAGCGGTCGTTCCTCCGCGAGAAATTCTCGAATCAGGGCGGCGGCCGGTTTCGGAGTTTCGTAGTGGATGAGGTGGCCGACGTTGTGGATGACCCGTAAAGACGCGCTCGGAAACAGCGTCAGCAACCGATACTGCGCGGCGAGCGGAGTGATGTCATCTTTGTCGGCCGCGATCAGAAGTGTGGGCTGCTGGACGCGAGCAGCGAACTCGCTCACGTCGTGGCTGACCGAGGCGGTAAACGCATTCATCACGACCTGACGATTGGCGAAAGCACTGAAATAGCGGTCGTGTTGATTGTGGATCCAGCGCCGCAGCACCGGATCACGGGTCTTGGCCATGCTCACGCTCATAATGCGCACGATGGCCCGATTCTGCAACAGTGCATAGCCCCAGCGCTCCGGCACCGTCGCGGCGGCCCAGTAGTAGAAGACCGCGAGTCGAGTCAGCACGCCACGGGGCCCAGAAAGTGCCGGCGCAGCGATCGGATTAACCAGCACCACATCGTTGGCAGCGATTCCGTCAGCCACGGCCGCAGCGACCACAATTGAACCAAAAGAATGGCCCAGCACAACCAGCCGCCCGGTCGGGGCCAGCACCCCGATAAATTCCTGAAGCCAGTGAGCATATTTGCTCAGGGAATGAACACCGTCGTGGAAAGGCTCTGACTCGCCAAAACCGGGCAGGTCGGGTGCCACGATGCGGAGCTCCGGCGCGTTCGTATCGCCGCCCAGCAGCTCTGCGACAACCAGCTGCAAGCCATGGTGATCGCCGCGAAACCCGTGCACCAGTACGACGGTCGTGGCCGCGGCGGCGTCGCCGTACTCCCAGTAGCGCGTGTCGCTGCACTGTTGGTCGGTGTCGGGAACGGATGCGGTGAGTTCGCGCACCGTAATGCGCTCCAGGAGCTTGTCGTAGGGAGAAGAAACGATCATCGGCACTAGTTTAGGTGTGAGATGTGCGCAAGGCTGAACGAAGACCAGAATGGTCGATCTAGACTTTAACTACGATATGTGTCGAGTGATCCCTTTATTGGGACGGAAGGAAAGCCGTGAACTTTACCGCACCCATTCAGTTGCCCGGCTTGGCCCTCGATCCGCGGTGGTATCGCCGCGCAGTCTTCTATGAGGTGATGGTCCGCTCGTTCGTTGACAGTAATGCCGACGGATCCGGCGATTTGGCAGGACTCGTTTCAAAGCTCGACTACCTGCAATGGCTCGGCATCGATGCCCTGTGGATCCCGCCGTTCTTCAACTCACCGCTGAAAGATGGCGGCTACGATGTCTCCGACTACCGCACGATCCTGCCGGAGTTCGGCACCCTCGAAGAATTCAAAGACCTCGTGACCAAAGCGCACGAACGCAATATGCGCATCGTGATCGATTTTCCGCTTAATCACACCTCGGACCAGCACGAATGGTTCCAGCAGTCCCGCGAAGACCCTGATGGACCGTTCGGGGATTTCTACGTCTGGAGCGACACCGACAAGAAGTACCCCAACATTCGCATCATCTTCACCGACACCGAAGAATCGAACTGGGCCTTCGACCCGGTGCGTCGACAGTTCTTCTTTCACCGGTTCTTCTCACACCAGCCCGACCTCAACTTCGAGAACCCGGCAGTGCAGGAAGGCATTTTCGATGTCGTGCGCTTCTGGCTCGACCTGGGTGTCGACGGCTTTCGGCTGGATGCCATTCCGTATCTCTTCGAGTCTGAAGAGGGCAACGGCGAGGGCGAACCGCCCACCCACGAGTTCGTCAAGCGGCTGCGTGCCATGGTCGACCGCGACTACCCCGGGCGGGTCATGATCGCCGAAGCGAACCAGTGGCCGCGCGAAGTTGCTGCATTCTTCGGCACCGAAGAGGAACCAGAATGCCACATGGCGTTCGATTTTCCGGTGATGCCACGCATCTTTTACACCCTCCGTTCTCAGCAAGCCAACGAACTGGTGCGGGTACTCTCCGAAACGACCGATATTCCCGAAGGCGCCGGCTGGGGAGTGTTTCTGCGCAACCACGACGAGCTCACCCTCGAAATGGTCAGCGAGGAATACCGCCAGGCCATGTATGGCTGGTATGCCTACGACCCACGGATGCGCGCCAACATTGGCATTCGCAGACGACTGGCGCCGTTGCTCGATAATTCCCGGGCCGAATTGGAACTGGCCCACGCCCTGCTCTTCGCCCTGCCGGGCAGTCCATTTCTGTATTACGGCGACGAGATTGGAATGGGCGACAACATCTGGCTGCCCGACCGGGACAGCTCCCGAACCCCGATGCAGTGGACCCCCGACCGCAATGCCGGCTTCTCGGATGCTGACCCGGGCAAGCTATTTCTGCCGGTCGTTCAGTCTCTCGTTTACAATTTCACGCAGACCAACGTAGAGTCCCAACTGGCCCAGTCCGGTTCGCTCCTGCACTGGATTCGCAACGTTATCCACGTGCGCAAATTACATCCCACCTTCGGGCTGGGCACCATCCGGGTGCTCACAACCAACCACGAATCTGTGCTCGTTTTCACCCGCACCTACGCCGGTTCAGGTTCCACGTTCGGTGACCAGCCAGAGACCGTGATGTGCGTGTTCAGCTTTTCGCACAACCCGGTCGCGTTCACCATCGACGATATCGACATGGCCGGAACCCGACTGTACGATCTGTTCGGCGGCGCAGTCTTTCCCAGCTTCAGTGAGGAGGGCTCGCTCACCCTCACCCTGGGCGCCCAGAGCTTCTACTGGTTGCACTGCGGCTGACCCGGGCTGGCCCCTGGCCGGCCGCCACGACTTATCCGGTGAACATCGACGTTTTCTTTGTCGCGACAGCAGGGACCACGTATCCTTAGGCTGGCAAGCAATCGCCCAGGGTCTGGAGGCCGGTCGATCGTGGCTGAATGGTCTAGCTCAGATGGAGGAGTCGAAGACACGGCCCTGTGCGCCCGTTTTCTCGCGGAGTTGCCCGTAAGCGGAGCCGCCGTGTCGGTCTTCGGTGGGGCGGTTCCCGAAACGGTCGTGTGTGCCACCGATAGCCTCGCCGCTCGACTCGATGAACTACAGTTCGATCTCGGCGAGGGCCCGCGTTGGGAAGCGGCTCGCGCCCGCAATCCCGTATTGGAACCTCGGGTACGCGAGGTGGAGCATCCGCTCTGGCCGACCTTTCACACAGCGCTGATGGACACTGCGGTCGCGGCCCTGTACGTATTCCCCCTCACGCTAGGGGCTCTCGACGTCGGCTTTGTCGAGCTCTACAGCACGTCCACGGGCGCACTCGATCGCACAAACCAGGCCAAAGCGCTCGTGCTCGCTAACGAGACGGCCTGGAATCTGCTCGACCGCCTCCTGCGGGCGCAGGAAACTGCCACCAGTGACTCAGCCATGACGGCGGACGCGTCGCCGCTGTCCAGGCGCGAAATTCACCAGGCCACCGGCATGGTCCTGGTGCAGATGAACGTCACACCGACGGATGCTTTGCTGCTGCTTCGTGCGCATGCTTTCTCACACGGGCGAACCGTTCGCGCCATTGCCGGAGACGTCGTCGCACGGCGCCTGGTATTTGCACCAGAATGTGACTAAATTTCATGCAAAACGTCTTAGGATTCACTATGGCTACTCAGATTCGCGCCGCATTGGTAAGCGCCGCCTTCGTCAAGTTGACGGACACTCTGGTGGGCGAATATGACGTTTTGGACGTGCTGCACACCCTGGTAGAGGAATGCGTCGAGTTGCTCGACGCCAGTGCCGCCGGCCTCCTGCTGGCCAGCCCGAGCGGGGAACTTCAAGTCGTCGCGTCGACGAGTGAGGAGAGTTACCTTGTGGAGGTTTTGCAGCAGCAGGCGGGTGCCGGGCCGTGCGTGGACTGTTATCTCAGCGGCAAAGTCGTCACCTTGGGCAATATCGCCGCTTTCTCCGACACCTACCCGGACTTTGCTGCCGCGGCGCTGTCTCAGGGCTTTCACTCGGTCCACGCCATTCCGATGCGGGTTCGCGACCGAACGATCGGGGCGCTCAACCTTTTTCGCACCGAAACCGGGGACGTCACCCCGGAAGACGCAGCGATTGGGCAGGCCATGGCCGATGTCGCGACCATCAGCATCCTCCAGGAACGCACCGTGCGCGAAGACGCCGCCGTGAACGAACAACTGCAACGGGCGCTGAACAGTCGTATTCTGATTGAACAGGCCAAGGGGGTCATCTCCCAGCTCAGCACGGTCGATATGGATGAAGCCTTCAAACGGCTGCGAGCTGATGCCCGGGCGAACAACCACCCCATGAGCGAGAGCGCCGAGAACGTTATCAACCGGCGCATTACGCTCTGACACCGCTGCGGATCTCTGCCGACTGCCACCCGAACCAACGAGGATAAGTATCGACGAGGCCGCAGCTCCGGGCGGGTGCAGCGGAGGCCTGTCAGCGGTCGGCCCTAGGGTGGGAGTATGAGCAACTGGAGCGATCAACTCGCCGTCTTCGACTTGGAAACCACCGGCATCGACGTAGAAACCTGCCGCATTGTGTCGGCCACCGTCGCCGTTCTCGACACGAGCGGCACGGCCGTGGAACGCATTGACTGGCTGGTAGACCCGGGCGTGGACATTCCCGACGGGGCTACCAATGTGCACGGAATCACCACGCAATATGCCGTGGACCACGGCCGCGTCGCAGCCGAGGCGGTGGCCGAGATCGTTACCGCTCTGCGCAGGCATTTGAGCGACGGTCTGCCTATCGTGGCCTATAACGCGCCCTATGACTTCACCCTGCTCGACCGTGAGGCCCTGCGCTATGGAGTCGCCCCGTTGGTCTCCCCCAATCCGGTTGTCGACCCCCTCGTCATCGACAAAGCGGTCGACAAATACCGCAAGGGAAAGCGCACCCTTGAAGCGACGAGCGCGTTCTACGGCATCGATCTCGACGACGCCCATGATGCGGGAGCTGACGCGATCGCGGCCGGTCGGGTCGCGCAAGCGATCCATCGGGCGCACAAGGGCGCTCTGCCGACGACCCTGAACGAGATGCACGCGCTGCAGGTCACTTGGTATCGCGAGCAGGCCGAAAGCTTTCAGGACTACATGCGGCGCGGCCGCGATCCCGAGTTTCTGGCCGACACCTTATGGCCCCAACGTTAACGCGGCCTCGACGATACAGCGACAGCCGGAGCGCAACCAAAGAGACTGCAGGGTAAACAAGAAATGGCGACCAGCCGTGGCTGGTCGCCATTTCGTTCGAAAAATCTGGTGCTATTTGCCGAAGCCTTTGTAACGCGAGTTGAACTTCTCGACACGGCCCGCGGCATCCATGATGCGCTGCTTGCCCGTGTAGAACGGGTGCGATTCGGAGGAGATTTCCACGTCGATGACCGGGTAGGTCGTGCCGTCTTCCCACTCGATGGTCTTCTTGCTGGAGACCGTTGAACGAGTCAGGAAGGTCGCGCCGGAAGCGAGGTCGCGGAACACGACGGCAGCATACTCGGGGTGAATGTCAGACTTCATGAAGAATTCCTTTTGCACTTCTGGTGAACAGACTTGTAACTGGTCACAGTGCTGTTTGATTGTTGGGCCCCGCCGCCTAGGACGACAAGCTGGTTGGCCAGTTGGCCAGCCATTTACTTTAGCAGAAAGCAGGCCCTTCCGATGCTGGAGAAGCCGACTAGACGGCGCGTGCCGAGTAACGGCCGTCGTTCTCAGTGAGTTCAACGGTCAGGCTGAAGGTTTCGCTCAGGGCCGCAGCGGTGAGCGCCTCCGCGATCGGCCCCGCAGAGACGACCTTGCCGCCCGACAGGAGCATGACATGAGTAAAGCCCAGTGGAATTTCCTCGACATGGTGGGTGACCATGATGATGGCCGGGGAGTTGGGTTCTTGCGCAAAACCACTCAGGATCCGCAGCAGAGACTCCCGGGAGCCGAGGTCCAGGCTCGCAGCGGGCTCGTCGAGCAACAAAATCTCCGGATCAGTCATGACCGAGCGGGCAATCTGCACCCGCTTCTGTTCGCCGTCGCTCAGCGTGCCGAACTTACGATCAGCGAGGTGGTCAAGGCTCCACTCCTGCAGCACACGCTGGGCGCGCCGTTCGTCAATGGCCTCGTATTCTTCATTCCACCGGCCGGTGACCGAGTACGCCGCCGTCATAACGACGTCGAGAACCTTTTCATTGCCCGGCACCTTGCGGGCCATGGCGGTCGAGGCGAACCCGATCCGGGGTCGCAGTTCAAAGACGTCCGTTCCACCGAGCGTCTCATCGAGAACCTCGGCCTGCCCGCTCGACGGGTGCATTAAAGCGGCAGCGATCTGCAGAAGCGTGGTCTTGCCGGCACCGTTCGGGCCGAGGATCACCCATCGTTGATCGTCGTCGACGCTCCAATTGACGGAGTCGAGGATAGGGGTTCCACCCCGGACGACGGAGACGTCGGTGAAATGCAAAACGTTGACCATACGACCATGGTATCGGGCAGGACCGGACCCGAATGACGCCGACACCGTCACCGCGACGGGCCTTCCGCGCTCTAACGCGTCATTCCGGTCGAAGCCAGCATTCAGAGCAACGAGGCGTAGATCTCCTGGGTGCGGGTGGCGATCTGGCTCCAGCCGAACTCCTGCTCGGCACGCACCCGCCCGGCACGCCCCATGTCGGCAGCGCGAGCGGGATCATTCACGACTTCGGTAAGAATGCGGGCCAGGTCGGCGACAAACTGATCGGGGTGCACCGGGGTTCCCGTGCCATCGGTGAGTTGATCGATCGGCACCAGGCGTCCGGTCTGGCCATCTGCGACGACCTCGGGAATGCCGCCGGTAGCCGTTCCGACGACCGGCAGGCCACACGCCATGGCCTCAAGGTTGACGATTCCGAGCGGTTCGTAAATGGACGGGCAGACGAAGACCGTGCCGTGCGTCAGCACCGCAGCGAGCTGAGGCTGGGGCAAGAGCTGATTGATCCAGACGACTCCGGAACGTTCTCGCTGGAGCGCTTCGACTCCAGCCGTGACCTCGGCCAGAATGCCGGGAGTGTCGGGGGCTCCCGCACACAGTACCAGTTGCACCTCGGGAGGCAAGAGTGCAGCGGCACGTAACAGGTACGGCAGGCCCTTCTGCCGTGTGATGCGGCCAACGAAGACGACGGATGGCCGGTCAGGATCGATACCAAGCCCGCGCACGAAATCGACATCGCGTCGAGGTTTCCAGCGGTCGAGGTCGATACCGTTGTACACCGTGTGCACACGGCTCTCGTCGAGCGCCGGATAGCTGCGCAGGATGTCGCGACGCATACCGTCGCTGACGGCGATGACGGCGTCCGCTGCCTCGAAGGCCGTTTTTTCGATCCAGCTCGACACTCGATATCCGCCGCCCAGCTGCTCGGCCTTCCAGGGGCGCAAGGGTTCGAGACTGTGCGCGGTGACGACGTGCGGAATGCCGTGCAGCATCTTCGCAAGGTGACCGGCCGCATTGGCGTACCAGGTGTGCGAGTGCACCACATCGGCACCAGCGGCATCCTGCGCCATCTGCAGGTCGACACCGAGGGTGCTCAGGGTGGCGTTCGCGTCGACCAGCTGCGCGGGAACCTCGTAAGCAAAAGTGTCGGTATCCGAGCGTGGCGCTCCGAAACACCGCACCGACACGTCAATATCCTGGCGGAGCGCTCGCACCAACTCGGTCACGTGCACGCCCGCTCCCCCGTAGATCTCCGGGGGATATTCCTTGGTCATCAGATCCACTCGCATGGAGCAAAGGTAGCGCAGCACGAACCGCCGCACACCCCGGGGTGCGGGTCGAGTTGCCCGATTGGCCCTACTGTGTAGACATGAAGGCCACGAAGATTTTTGGAATAGTGCTCGCCGGGGGCGAGGGAAAACGGCTGATGCCGCTGACCGAGGACCGGGCCAAGCCCGCCGTCCCCTTTGGCGGTCACTACCGCCTGGTGGACTTCGCCCTCTCTAACCTGATCAATTCGGGCGTCACCCAGATCGTGGTTTTGACCCAGTACAAGTCACACAGTCTGGACCGCCACGTCTCCCAGACCTGGCATGTTTCTGGGGGTTTGTCCAACTCATACATCGCGTCGGTTCCGGCCCAGCAGCGCCTGGGCAAACGCTGGTTCAGCGGCTCCGCCGACGCCATTTTGCAGAGCCTCAACCTCATCCACGACGAAAAACCCGACATCGTCGTCGTGGTCGGTGCCGATCACGTCTATCGCATGGACTTCAGCCAGATGATCGAGGCGCACATCGCCTCGGGCGCCGGGGTCACCGTTGCGGCCATTCGCCAGCCGATCTCGCTCGCCGACCAGTTCGGTGTGATCGAGCTCGATCCGAAGGATCCGACCCGCATCGCGCAGTTCCTCGAGAAGCCGAAGAACGCGGTCGGCCTCGCGGACTCCCCCAACGAGGTGCTCGCCTCTATGGGCAACTACATCTTCGATGCCGACATCCTCATCGACGCGGTGCTGCGCGATG
>JBBRBV010000044.1:0-24183 GCA_038205545.1 Actinomycetales bacterium | reverse complement strand
GGCGGCGGTCGAGTTCGGCGAGGCTTCTTCTCAGCACGGGGTGTTCCATTCAGTAGTGGGTAGAGGCATCGACCGGCGGGTTCGATTGCGCTTTTACAATATTCGCAGGCTACGTTCAGCCGCGACCCAATTCTGAGGGGTAATACCCACAAAAGTTACCCCCAGTTTAGGGGTAATCCCCATAGTGGGCACTGAGGAGGACTACTTGACCGCTCCGGCGATGCTGAAAATCGGCATGTAGAGCGCCACCACCATGCCGCCGATCACGACGCCCATGAAGGCGATCATGATCGGTTCGATAGCGGCCGTGAGTTGTTCGGTCGAAGCCTGCACCTCTTCGTCGTAGAAGTCGGCGATCTTGTTGAGCATGGTCTCGAGCGAACCGGCGTCTTCACCGACCGCAATCATCTGGGTGACCATCGGGGGAAAGACCGGCTGCACCAGCAGCGGAGCGGAGATCGACTGTCCTTTGCGCACCGAGTCGGCCACCTGCACGAGCGCATTCTCAACAACCCAGTTGCCGCTGGTCTCACCGACAATCTTGAGGGCCTGCAAAATGGGCACGCCCGCACCGATCATGTTCGCAAAGTTTCGGCTGAACCGAGCCACGGCAATTTTCGTGAGTAGCGGGCCGAATACCGGGATCTTGAGCTTGATCGGGTCGACGCGCCTGCGCACGGCCGCAGAGTTCTTGTTCGCCCGCCACCAGAGGCCAAACGCCACGATCAGCACCACGGCAATGGGGCCGGCGTAGATCATTGAGTGGGAGATATTTACGAGAACCTGCGTCGCTACCGGCAAGGCGCTGCCGAGCCCTTTGAACATGTCCTCGAAGATCGGCACGATGAAAATCAGCATGATGACCACGGCCAAAAGCGCCATGATCAGCACGAGCACGGGATAGGTCATGGCCGACTTGATGGTGCCGCGCAGCTTGACCTCTTTCTCGAAGTTCGCCGCGATGGACTCCAGGGCACCGTCAAGAAAACCGCCGGTCTCGCCGGCTCGCACCATGTTGATCATGATCGGGGGAAAGGAGTCGCCGTGCTTGGCGAAGGACTCCGAGATGGAGACGCCGGTCTCCACATCGTCGCGTACCTGCTTCAGGATTTTGGTGAGGGGTTTGCTCTCCGTCTGCTCCGCCAGAATATTGAGGGTGCGCAGCAGCGACAGCCCCGACCCGATCATGGTCGCCATTTGGCGGCTCATGATCGCCAGGTCCTTGAGGCCCACACCCTTGCTGAAGCCGGGGATAGAGATCTCCCGGTTCAGCCCGGTGCCGCCATCGGACTGCGTGATCGAGGTCGGTGAGATGCCCATCGTGCCGAGGCGAGACGCCACGGCACCCTCGCTCAGGGCGTCAAGCTTGCCCTTGACCGTCTTTCCCAGGGCGTCGCGGCCGACATAGGCCCAGGCCTGCGCGGTAGCCATCAGCGCTGAGGGGCGGAGTAGTCGTCGCCGTAGTCGATGCCACCACTCATGCTGCGAGACGCGGCATCCATCGTGGTGTCGGCACGCTTGATCAGCTGCTGCAGGCTCGCCTCATCGTGAGCCTTTTCCATGGCCGCCGCACGCGTGATCTGACCGGAGTCGACGAGGTCGGCGAGATGCTGGTCCATGGTGTGCATGCCCTCGCCGCCGCCGGCCTGCATCATGGAGGTGATCTGGTGGGTCTTGCCCTCGCGAATGAGATTGGCGATGGCCGGGGTCGTCACCAGAATCTCGGTGGCCACCACGCGACCCTTGTCTGTGGCCTTCTTGACCAGGGTCTGGCACACCACACCGCGGAGCGTGGCGGCCAGCTGGGTTCGAATCTGGCCCTGCTGGTGCGGCGGGAACACGTCGATCATGCGATCGATGGTCTGGGCGGCATCCTGCGTGTGCAGGGTGGCAAAGACGAGGTGGCCGGTCTCGGCCGCGGTCAGAGCCACCGAGATGGTCTCAAGGTCGCGAAGTTCACCGATCAGGATGATGTCAGGATCCTGACGCAGCACGTGTTTGAGCGCCGCGGCGAAGCTGTGCGTGTCATGGCCGACTTCACGCTGGTTGACCAGCGACTTCTTGTGCTTGTGTAGAAACTCGATCGGGTCTTCGACAGTGACGATATGGTCGGGCCGCGTGCTGTTGGCCAGGTCGACCATTGCGGCGAGAGTGGTTGACTTGCCCGAGCCGGTCGGGCCCGTCACGAGCACGAGGCCGCGGGCCAGACCGGAAAATTTTCCGACCGACTCGGGCACCCCCAACGTCTTCAGCGGTTTGATCTCTCGGGGAATGAGCCGAAAGGCCGCGCCGATCGAATTGCGTTGGTGATAAAAGTTCACCCGAAACCGGGCGCCGGCGGCGGTGTAGGCAAAGTCGAGCTCGCGTTCTTCGTCGAATCGCACCCGGTCGCCGATGGAGATGATGCTGTAGAGGGCCGAGTTGACTTTCTCGGGCATCCACGCTGGTAGCCCCTCAATCGGGCGCAGCGCTCCGTCTATGCGGATGGTCGGTGGCGCGCCGACGGTGACGTGCAGGTCAGAGGCGTCGAGCTCGAGCACGAGGGTGAGCGCATCGATCAGATCGGGGTCGGCCTGACGGCCATCGGGGCCGATGTGCACCGGGGCTTTCGCCCGTGCCGGAGCGGCATACTCGATCGGCGCCGACTGAATGGCGGCACGCCGACCCGTGGGAACGTGGAGCGACCCCGGCTGGTAGTCCTGCTCGTTCGCCGACAGGGCGGCTGCCGCAGTCTGCGGCAGGTCGGTCGCGGCCTCGGTGAGGTTCGGAGCATCCGTTGCCATCACCACCGTGTCAACGTTCTCGCTGTTGTCGCCCGTGTCCCCCTCAGCACCGGTCTCCACCTCGGCGTGCGTAACGTCTTCGCCTTCCTCGGCCGCGAGCCCATCCCACCAGGAGACGTTCTCCCTCGGCTGGATCGCAGGAATCTCATATATTGGCTTGTCCATGCTGTTCTCCCCTTCGGCATGCGCACGCGCTATGCCACGACTCGCAATATCTCTTCAATCGACGTGAGGCCCATGCGGACCTTCTCCCACCCGTCTTCACGGAGGCTGATCATGCCCTCGGCGCGTGCTTCCCTCGCGATTTCCGCACTCGATGCACGGGCAACGGCGAGACGTTCGATGGGCTCGGACACGGTCATCACCTCGTGCACGGCGATGCGGCCGCGGTACCCGGTCTTCGAGCAGTTCTGACAGCCAACGGGCTGGTACAGCACCGGCAGTGGCTGCAGCGGGTCGAACCCAAACTTCAGGGCGTCCAGGTGCTCGGCGGAGTATTCCCCCGGCGCCTTACAGCGCTCGCAGAGGCGACGGGCGAGGCGCTGGGCGACAACGCAGTCGAGTGCGGAGCCGACAAGGAACGGCTCGATGCCCATCTCGGTGAGGCGGGTGACGGCGCTGGGTGCGTCGTTGGTGTGCAGAGTGGAGAGCACGAGGTGGCCGGTCAGCGAGGCCTCGATGGCGATCTGTGCGGTCTCGTGGTCGCGGATCTCACCCAGCAAAACGACATCCGGGTCACTGCGCAGAATGGAACGCAGCGCACTGGCAAAAGTGAGCCCGGCCTTCACGTTCACCTGCACCTGGTTGATGTCTTTCATGCGGTACTCGACCGGGTCCTCGACCGTGATGACGTTGATCTCGGGTCGGGCGACCGAGTTGAGCGTGGTGTACAGCGTGGTCGACTTGCCCGAACCGGTCGGCCCGGTGACCAGGATCATGCCGTACGGTTTTGTGTACGATTTTTTGAACGCCTCGAAGTTATGATCGAGCAGGTTCAAATCGCGCAGGCTCATAGTCGTGCTCGCGTTATCGAGAATTCGCATCACGATCTTCTCGCCCCACACCGTGGGCAGAGTGGCCACGCGCAGGTCAATCTGACGACCGCCATGGCTGACCGACATGCGGCCGTCCTGCGGCTTGCGCCGCTCCGCGATGTCGATGTCGCTCATGATCTTGAGCCGGGAGATCACACCGTTCTGGATGCTCTTCGGCGCGCGCTGCATCTCGTGCAGCACCCCGTCGATGCGGTAACGCACCCGAAGGTTGTGCTCACCCGGTTCGATATGAATGTCGGAGGCCTTGTCCTGGATGGCCTGGCTGACCAGAAGGTTGACGAACCGCACGATGGGAGCGTCATCGTCGAGGGAGTCAGACACACCCAAGGCCGAGGTCTCGACCGTGGCCTGCTCCTCCTCCATTGTGGTGGTGAGGTTGCTGAGCTCGTCGTCGGCGCGGTGATAGCGGGCGATGGCGGCGAGGAGGTCGCCGCGTTCGGCGACAACCGGGATAACGCGCATCTTCGCGGCCTCGCGCACATCGTCAATGGCGAAGACGTTGCCGGGGTCGACCATGGCGACGACAAGACGGCCAACCTCGATCTTGATCGGCAGCACCTGATGGCGTTTGGACATGGCGGCCGTGACCAGGGAAACGGCGAGGGGGTCAACCGGGTATTCCAAAAGCTCCACGAAGGAGAGACCGGCCTGTTCGGCGCGGGCCTTGGCGAACTGGATTTCGGTGATGACTCCGGAGTCGACCAGGGCGCGCACTGCGGTCTCGTCGGCCGGGTCGCCCGCCATGAGCTTGTCGAGCACCTCGATCGGCAGCAGACCGTGCAGGATCAGAATTTCAGTGAGGGTAGCCATAAAGTTCCCCCCAACGATGAACCGGCCCGGTGTGCCTAATAGTAACGTCATGCCGCGCTGCATCCCCCCTAGGGCCACCCCCCAATCGGGGGTTTACTCATTATGGGGTTTACCCCACGACTCGCCCGAGCTGAATGGCCTGAGGATGCCACCACTTCGCCGCCTCGTGCGCGTGGGAAGTCTTCGAGCACATGACGCCCTACGCGCCGACGAGTTCACCGAAGTCAACAGCGGGGAACGCATCCGGCTGGGGCTTCGAGAAAAGGTAGCCCTGGCCGTAGCGACACCCCATTGCCATGAGCAGGTCTCGTTGCCCGATTGATTCAATGCCCTCTGCGACAACGTCCAGGTGAAGGGAGTCGCCCAGGCGAACGATGCCCTCGACGATGGCTCGGTCCTGCGCCGAACGCTCGAGGTCCCGGGTAAAGGTGAGGTCAATCTTGAGCAAATCCACGGTGAATGACTTGAGGTGCATGAACGAGGAATAGCCGGTACCGAAGTCGTCGATCGCCAATCTCACGCCGAGGGCCCGAAGCTCCTGGAAGGTGCGCGCGGCGGAGCCGATGGCGTCGAGCACCGCGCTCTCGGTGAGCTCAAGCCACAGTTGGTCTGGAGGAAGGCCCGTTTCGGTGAGGATGCGTTTCACGATCACGCCAAAGTCGTTTTGCACGAACTGCCGCGGGGACACATTCACGCTCACCGCCATGCGGCCGGGCAGAGACACCGCCGCCCGGCAGGCCTGGCCGAGAACGGTCGTGCCGATCCCCTGAATCAGACCGACCTCCTCGGCGATTGTGATGAACTCTGCCGGGGAGACGAGGCCCTTTTCTGGGCGACGCCAGCGGGCGAGTGCCTCCGTGGCGACGACGGTGTGCCGCTGCAGGTCCACGATCGGCTGAAACCAGGTTTCGATCTCGCCGCCCTGCACCGCGTCGCGCAGAGCCAATTCGGTGTCGAGCCGGCGTTCAATCCGGCCGCGCAGGTCGTCGTCAAACACCTCGTACCGTGCCCGACCGCGGTCCTTCGCCAGATACATGGCCTGGTCGGCGTCGCGCAGCAGGGATTCGGCGCCGTCGTGGCCGAGGCCGAAAGCAATGCCGATGCTGGCGTCGACGGATGCGATCTGGTCACCAATCAGAATCGGCTCGGCAATGGCCTTCTGCAGGCCGTCGGCGATCGTGTTCACGTCCCGGTCGCTGCAGACATCCGGGCAGATCACGACAAACTCGTCGCCCCCGATGCGAGAGACGGTGTCGGTGGACCGGGCGTTCAGACGCAGCCGGATGCCGACCTCGGTCAGCACGGCGTCCCCGCAGTGGTGGCCCAGAGTGTCATTGACGAACTTGAACCGGTCCAGGTCGATGAAGAATACGGCGACGCCACGACCGTTACCCGCTGACTGCAGCAGGGCCCGATGGAGCCGGTCGAGCAGCAACAGACGGTTGGGCAGGTTGGTCAGCGGATCATGGAAGGCGAGGTGTTCCACCCGCGCCTCGGCGTTACGAAGCTCGGTGATGTCGGTCACTGTGCCCAGATGCCCGGTCACGACGCAGGAATGCTCGTCGCGGATCGGCGCGGTGCTGACCTGAACCCAGTTCACCTGGCCCTGCGGGGTGCGAAAGCGCAAGGCTGTCTCGTAGCCGCTCCCCGCGGCCACGGCCACGCCCCACTCTGTCGACACCCGGGCGCTGTCGTCGGGATGAATCGCCTGCGCCCAGCCGTCTCCCAACGATTCAGCGATGGTCAGGTCGCTGAGGGCCAACCATTGGTCGTTCGCCGTGAGGAGCCCTCCCCCAGCATCCAGTTGCACGATACCGACGGGGGCGATCTTGATGAGGGTCTGTAGTTTGTCGGCTGCCTCGCCGAGTTCTTTGGTGCGGTCGTCAACGGCATACTCCAGGGATTGATTGAGCATGGCCAGGGCGCCCATCGCCTGGTCGCGTTGCCCGTCGAGCTCGCGCAATTTCACGGCGGCGAGCCAGGTCAGGACGATACCGAAGACCGTCACGCTCGCGATCAGGACGGCGAGGCCGGAACCCCCGTCGAACCACACGTCGAACCACCCATCGAACCACCCTTGACGCTGGCTCCAGACGCGCAGGCCACCCAGGAGCACGGGGGCGATGAAGAGGAACGGCACGAACCGGCGCGTCATCTCCCCCGCGCTGCCGCGGTCGCGCAGTAGTCCGATGAGCCCGACCGTGGGGTTCTGCAGGAGCACCGCGACCGACAGGATGGCGATGCCCAACGCCGTGTGCAACGCGATGCTCGTGAATCCGGCCACCGTGTATAGCGAGGAGACGCCATAGCCGTAGCCGAGCAGGGCAATCAGGCTCACCGCCAGCGGGCCATAGGCAAGGACCTGCATCACGGTCGTGCGCATCATGGTACCGGCGATGGCGGCCCCTCCGACCAGAACGATGGCTACCGCCGTGCTCGGTGCCATCCGCGGTTCCACACCGCTCAGATCGATCCCCGGCATCCATTCGGCGATGCCGAGTGTTGACCCCACCCCATACCCGACCAGGGTCACGGCAGCGAGCGCGATGGCGACGGCGGCGAGGCTCAGGCCCGCCCTTCGCTGCGTGAACACGAGGGACAACGACAGCAGAATCAGGGCGACCGCGGTGGTCGGTTTCATCGAGACGAGACCCGGAACCACCGACGTGAGCGGGGTGGTCTGCGTGTACCACCCGACCAACACAATGAGCCCGACGGCCGCGACGAACAACGCGCCGACTCGTCGCGCTCGCTGCATGATGCTCCCCCACTCCACCCCAGTCAGAGGTACAGACCGTCTGCAAAGCTTACGCGGAAAGCGGGGTCCGACCGCACCATCGCCCTCTTTCGTACCGGGAGCCAGCTCGGGCATGCGGGCCACCGAATCCAAATCACCGCGTGAGAAAAATGAAAACGGTGAAGGCCGCCGAGAGCACGACCAGAGTGGCGCTTGAGATAATCGCGATCAGGGTGAATCGGCGGCGGCGCCGAGAGGCTGCCCCGGCGCGCTCTCGAATCTCGGCGGCCGCGTCGGCGAGACGGATGCGAGAGGGATCGGACTTCACGTCGGCCACCGTTGCCCGTGCTGTCGGTTCGACGATCGCCGGTGTCGGCCGCGCCGGGTAGCGCACGCTCGCTCCACTCTGCACCTGCGGCGGCTCATAGCGGCGTTGTAGCGGGTCAAGGACGGGCGCCTGGGTTAGAGCGGATGCCCGCCGACGGCTCAGGAGGGTGTCGTTGGCCGTGCTGTCCCGAGAGGAACGAACGGTGGCGTCATCGCTCGGGTCAGCGCCACCGGTGGTGCCCTGCACGATACGCGTGTCGTCGTCGTCGTCGTCATCGTCATCATCGTCATCGTCATCGTCATTGGTGCGGCCCTGCACGATACGCGTGTCGTCATCGTCATCGTCATCGTCACCGTCACCGGTCGGGCGCTGCACAATGCGCGTGTCATCATCGTCGGGTGCGTCGGGAGTGTCCTTCGGAGCCGATTGTTCGGGCTCAGCGGGCTGCATGGCGAGCTGCTTTTTTTACCGGGCGGGTGTCGTCGGTGCGGGTATTAATGGTGTCGGAATCGTCGTCATCATCGATCGCAACGCCGTGCCACGAGCTGACCCCGCCGGCGATGACATCGATGACGATCACCGAAATATTGTCGCGGCCCCCGTGTTCGAGGGCGCCGGCGAGCAGGAGGTCGGCCGTCTTCTGAGTGGTACCGCCGAGGGTCAGGCCGGCCTTGATGCTCTCGTCGGAGAGTTCACCGGTGAGCCCATCGGAGCACACCAGCAGCCGTTCACCGGTGACGACCGGCCGCAGCCAGTAGTCCGCGCTGCTGCTCTCGGCGCCCATCGCACGGGTGATGACGTTTTTGCGGGCGAAGGTCGCCACATCCGCTGGAAGCAGGGTGCCCTCGTCGATGAGTTGCTGGGCGAGGGAATGATCGATGCTGAGCTGCTGAAATTCACCGGCGTGCAGGCGATAGACCCGAGAGTCGCCCACATTCACGATGAGCCAGTGCGGGGTATCTTCGTGGTCGATGAGCACCAGGCCGGTGAGGGTGCTTCCGGCGCCGCGCTGGGTCGAATCCGATACGACGCGCACGGCGGTGTGGGCGCGCTCGACGGCGGTCACCACGTCGGCGGCCACCACGCCGGGGCCACCGATGCAGGTCTGAAATTCAGCAATCACGGCGGCGCTGGCCCGGTGGCCCGCCTCGAGCCCGCCCATTCCGTCGGCGACGATAAACACCGGAGACGCCGCCAGCACGGAGTCTTCATTCTCTTCGCGTCTGAGGCCAACATCGGTGCGCGAGCCACACTCCAGGGAGACCCCCGCGCTCGTTGCTCGCTGGTCGAAAAAAGGGGTCATGACTTAGGCCTCCAGGTAGATGCGCGCCGCGAGTTCGCCCAGCAGAAATCGATCGGTCAGGGCCGCGCTGGCACCCGCATCGAGCTCGTTCTCATTGCCGCCGCCATCAATAAGCACGGTGCCGTTGGTCGACTGCAGGTCGCGGATACCCCAGATGCCCTCGAAATAATCCAGGCGAGCGTGCGTCTTCGACACCGTCTTATCGGGGTCGTGCAGCACAACCAACTGCGCACCGGGATGTGCGCTGCCGCGCGCGGGGTTGCGTCCGAGCAACACGGCCGGTTTGGTCAGCGAGACCTTGAGGCCATGTTCGGTTTCGAGCGTCCACGGCTTCATACGGCGCACCACGATCATGGTTTCGTCCAGGTCGTCGTCGTCTGCCTCGGCAGGCGGGGTCGCACCGACCGGTGCCGGTGCCGGCGGGACTGTCGCTGCCGCTGCGCGCGCGGGCGGTGCTGAACCAGTCGGCTGTGCTGGCTGTGCTAGCGGTGCAGGCGGTGCTGACTGTGCTGACTGTGCTGGCGGTGCTGGCGGTGCTGGCGGTGCCTCAGCAATCGGCCGTGCCGGCGGAGCGCTCACGTAGAAGGGCGGTGGCCCGGTCGGCAGAGTCTGCGCGGCAGGCGGTGCCACGCGTGTCAGGGGTGTCAGCGGTGTCAGCGGTGCGAGCGGTTTCAGCGGTGCGACCGGTGGCACCCGTGTCAGGGGTGTTGGCGGTTCGGGCGTTGCGAGCGGAGCGGGAGGAGCGGTCGGGGCAGGCACCGCAGCCTTTTGGTCCGCCGGCACGGCTGCCGGAGCAATAGCGGTTGGCGCAACAGCGATTGGCGCAACAGCTGCCGCTGCCGGTGCCGGCACCGGTGCCATCGACGTCGGCGGAACCGACAGTGGCGCCATCGAGCGCGGCGTGACCGAGAGCGGCGTCACCGGCGCGAACGGCACATACCCTGTCGCCGGCATCCAGCCAGTGTCGGCGCACTTTCCGAACCCCAGCACGCCGGCCCAGACGGGAAGACAGACCAGATGCAGCAGGGTGAACTCGGCGCCGCGTCCCAACCGTCGGTTGACGTTGTTGACCGCCAGGATGAAGACGACGAGGGCCACGAGGTTTGCCGCCGGAATGAACAGGCCCACCACCCACACGGCCGAATAGCGACCGAGCTCAAACAGGGTGATCGTGTTGACGATCGGCACCCACCCCTTCCAGGCCTGTTCGCCGAGTTTTACAAAGATCTTGCCGAGGGCGATCGACGAGAACACGTACACGCCGAGGCTGACCAGCACGGTCACCGTGATTCCAGCGATCACTGCTCCAGATGATTCATCCATTTATGATTCGCGGCCGCTGGTGCGCGGCCGCTCCCCCAATCTGCTGCTGTCGCGCCGGTTCGGGCGCACGGTGATGACGTCGTAACGTGACGAGCGTCGTCGAAAAATAGACAGTCGGCCGGCATCCGCTAACCGAGAAAAAGAGCGCAGGGAGACGGCGGCGCGCAGGCGTTGCCGCCGGGTGCCGCTCGCGGTCAGGCGGGCGCGTTCGGCCGTGACGAGGGCCCAGAAGGCATCGCTCTCGGCGGGCTGCGGCGAGGTCGGGCCAAAGACGGCCCGATCGGCGAGGGTCGCCAGTTGCGCGCCGCCGGCCGACTGATAGTGCGACGCTATCTCGACCCGGGTGAGGTTGCCCTGGTCCTCGAGGCCGCGGTCAACAGCGGCATCGATGTACTCGTCCCAGCCACCCGCGAATCGTGCCGACACGTCAACGGCCCGCGCTCTGGCACGTCGACGCCAGAGTTTGGCACCGAGAATGACCAGGAACGGTGTGCTGATTGCGAGCAAGGCGGCCAGGCTGATGCCGCCGATCTTTAGGACCTTGAACAACCAGGCCAGATCGGGGCCGGTGACCGGTTGTTGTTCCTGCTGGTCTTCACCGCTGGTCGGGTTCGCCTCGGGGGCGCGTTGCTCGGTAGCGCCCTCAATAATGACCTCCGTGTTGTACTGCGGGTCGCGGGTCGGGTCGTCAATGGGTGAGAGCGCGTTCTGAAACTGCGGCGTCGCGTCAACGGTGACCCAGGTGTCGTCCCCGCTGGCCACTTCGACCCAGGCCGCCAGGTTCTGCCCCGCGCAGACGCCCTGCAGGCAGGAGCCGGGCGCACTCGAATCTGCGGAACCACCAAGGCTGAAGCCCACGACCACGCGGGAGTTGAATCCGAGGTGGCGGGCGAGCAGCGCGGTCGCCACTGCGAACTGTTCGTCGTCGCCGATCGCGGCAACGAGCTGGGAGTTCTCCGTGGCGGTCGTGCTGTTCTGCTTTTTGAGCAACGCCGTGAAGAGGGCGTCGATGCGGTCCATCGAGTGTCCAGACAGGCTCGGCGCAAACTGATAGTCGCCGAGGTCGGCGGTCCAGGAGTCCCCCGCTGGCTCTGTCAGGGCGTGGCTGAGGTAGCCGCGCTCACGCAGCCGCGTGACCAGTTCGGCCAGGCCAGCGCCGTCACGCGTGACCGCCTGGGCGTCGACCCAGTCGCCGAGGCTGTGGGGAACGAGGCTGTGGGGAAGGAGCGATTTGTCGGTGGCGTCGCCGGCCGGGCGGGCGAGAGCCGCCAGGTCCGTCACCTCCGCGTGCCGCTTCGAGACGGTCGTGAAGCGGTCACCGTTTTCGAAGGCGTTGAGCTGAACGCCGGCTGCCGTTGCCGCGTTGTAGAAGAAGCCGTCGTTCAGCGCACCGGCGCGGCCACCGCCAAAGCGGATGCTCGCCAGCTCACCGATTGCCGGGAGCCAGGCGCCGGTGTATCCGGCCACGTCGAATACGGTCGTCACGCCATCCGCCGTCGACCGGAGCGCGTGCGGCACCCGGGCGAATGCGGTGGACTGGTCACTGGTGCCCGCGGCGGGGTCCACGACCTGAAACGTTTGCCCGTCGTAGTAGCTGAGCACGGCGAGCCGCACCCGCGACGCGGTTCCGTCGTCGACAGCATCACCGGTCATCGTGAACAGTGGCCGGTCGTACCGCTCGGCGCTGAAGTAGCTGCGGTATTGGCTGAGCGGGCTGACGTACTCGCGCAGCGCCACGGCCGGGTCGATACCGCTGCGCAGCACCTCGCGAGCCGGCGTCGCGGCGCTCATCGACAGTCCCCCCAGGGAGACGCCGATGGCGAGCACGAGCACGCCCCCGGCGAGAACGGCCCGGCGCAGACGACCGCCGAGGCCACCGGGGCGGCGCCGCACGCCGGTCGTGCGGACGGCCAAAATGAGCGCTTCGCTACGAGTCAGGTGGGTGCGCCAGGCCAGAAAACCGAAGGCGAGCAGCAGTGCCAGGAGACCGATCAGGCTTTCCCTGGGCGCCGGCACGCTGACCCCGAAGACGGTCAGCGGAATGCTCACCGCGCTCGAGCCGAAGAACAGACCGAACAGCTGAACGGCAAAGGTCAGTGGCACAGCCAGGGCGTAGAGCTTTGTACCGCGCCAGACCAGCGACAGAGCGATCGTGGTGCCGCCCAGAAACAGCAGAAAGGCCGGTACGAGCAGGGTCTGGTACGGCCCGACCGGCAGCGCAATGGTGACGAGTCCTTTCCAGCTGAACACGGTGGCGGACACGAGGTCGAGCAACCCGCCGAATGCGGCTGGCACGCTCGTGAGTGCGGTCGGCACCGCGAGCGGAACGCCCAGCAGCAGATACGTTCCGAGAGTGGTCAGCAGCACGGTGAACCACGACCACTCACGAAGAGCGCCAAGCCCGGCCAGAACCAGGCCGGCCACGATGGCGCCACCAGCCATGATCAGAAAGCTGGTGTCCTGGTAGATCGGCCAGGCCGCCCAGACGGCTACGAGCATCATCGCCACAACGAACAGGGCGTTGATCACCGGCACCCGGCGGCGGCGTCTGGGCGCACGGCGCGGCCGGATCGTGGGCACCGAAGCGGTCTGGGGGCTCCCAGCTGCGGGTGTTTCGGGCGCACTCATGCGGCTCGTCGACTCAACAGGGAACGAAAGTCATCGAGCACGCCGATGGTGAGCACGCTCGTGCCGGCGAGGTCGCGAAAGCTCGGTTGTGCGTTCGGATTGCACAAAACGGCGACGACCTGCACGCTGCCGGCAAATTTGAGGGTGAGTGCCTGCAGGCGCCGGGGGGTCATCGCGGAGCCGCACACCACGAACGCGATCGACATATCGGGCACCACCTGCGCTGCCAGCGCGCAGACGTCTTCGACGTTCATGGCGTGCGGGCTGGTGTTGATTGCGCTGAGGTCGTCGAGCAGGGTGCGCGCCGACACAACACTGAGGCTGCGCACCGAACGGATGCTGCTGCGCACAATGCCGGGGATCTCCGCGCTGGCCACGACGGCCAGGTCTCGCCCGTCGCGGATGGCGCGCACCCCGAGCGAGCCGGTGGCGCTGACGGCCATCTCGAATTCGTCGTCGGAGGCATATTCCGCCGCGTTCAGGCTCAGCACGATGGCGAGTCGGGAGCGCCGGCTTTCTTCGAACTGGCGCACCATGAGCGTGCCGGTCTTCGCCGTGGATTTCCAGTGGATGTGCCGCTGTCCATCGCCGGGGGCGTACTCGCGGATGGCGTGAAAGGAGATATCGGAGTCCACGATATCGCTCGTGGGATTGCCCTCGAGGTCGCGCACAAAACCGGCGCTGGTACTCGGAATCGACACGGTGATCGGGTGCACGAACAGACGATTCACGTCGGCCCAGGCCACTTCCCGGCCGAGCACTCCGAGTGGGTCGCTGCGCACGGTTGTCACCGGGCCGACATCGATGACGCCGCGCCGGTAGGCGGGCACCCGAACGTGCTCCTCGTGAACCTGCCCGGCGCGCAGGAGTGGCACGTAGACATCCGCCAGCCCGGTGCCAATGGGAACGTCAACGCGACCCGGCAGCTGAAGTCGCGTGGAGACGTTGGTGACGGTAAGGGTGCCGAGCACCTCGGAACCGGCGACGACCCGGTCCACCGGCAGCACGAAGTCGACGCTGTAGGCGCGGCCACCGGCCAGAAACGGCAGCGAGATGACAATGAGAGTGACCGCCACACAGCCGGTCACAATCAGTTCCATCCAACCGAAGACGAGACCAAGCGGCAACAGGACGATCGCCGAGGCGACCACCACCCAGCCGGCCGGCGTGACCGTTTCGCCGACCCATTCGACGGATGCCCGCGCACCGTGTCGCAGCAGGCGCGACACGCGCATCCACAGCACAACCGCGCCTACGAGGGTCAACGTCGGTGACGTGCTCGTGCGCGTGGACGCATACCGGGTGTGCGTTGCAGACCGGGCCTGGGTTGGCGTGCGCGACCGAGTCGATGTCAGTGCGCGCCGCGATTCGGTATGAAAGCTCACGCCAGGTCGCTCCGACTGGGCGGTACGACGTCGAGCAGAATCTGGCCGATAACGGCACTCGCGGTGACCCCGTCGAACTCGGCCTCGGGGTCGAGCACCATGCGGTGAGCGAGCACCTGTTCCGCGAGGGCCTTGACATCGTCGGGGGTGACGAAGGTGCGGCCGTGGGCGACAGCCCAGGTCTTGGCGGCCTTGGTGAGAGCGCGGGCGCCGCGCACGCTCACGCCCATGCGCACCTGGCGGGCATGGCGGGTGGCTTCGACCAGTCGGCCGATGTAGTCATAGACGAGCGGATTCACGAACACGCCGCGGGCGACATCGCTCAGGCTCACGAGCGCCTGGGGGGTGATGACCGGGGCGAGTTCGTGGCGCACGTCGGCGGTGCCTTCGAGAATGCGGATGGTCGCCGCGAGGTCGGGATAGCCGAGCGACGCCTTCATCATGAACCGGTCGAGCTGGGCCTCGGGCAGCCGGTAGGTGCCGGCCTGCTCGATGGGGTTCTGTGTGGCGATGACCAGAAACGGCACACCGGTGGAGCGGGTGACCCCGTCGATGGTGACGTTGCCCTCTTCCATGGCTTCTAGCAGGGCCGATTGGGTCTTCGGGCTGGCCCGGTTGATCTCGTCGGCGAGCACGACGTTGGCGAAGATTGGTCCGCTGTGAAACTCGAACTCGCCGGTCTTCTGGTCGTAGACGGTGATGCCGGTCACATCGCCGGGCAGCAGGTCGGGGGTGAACTGAATGCGGGTGGAAACACCCTGTACCGTCTGGGACATGGCGCGGGCGAGCGAGGTCTTTCCGGTACCGGGATAGTCTTCCAGCAGCAGGTGGCCGTCGCTGATCATCGCGGTGAAGGCAAGTTCAATCACGTGACGCTTACCGAGAACAACCTGTTCCACGTTGTCGACCATCATCGTGAAGGTTGCGGCAAACCAGTCGGACTGTTCCGGGGTGATTGTCATTTCTGTAGCTCTTTCAGTCTGGCGGGGTTCATGAGGTAGCTGCAGAACAGCCGATGGCCGAGGTCTGGGTGGTGCCGGAGACCGGTGCAAGGCCGGATGTCTGCGGGGTGGTCCAGTTGATGGTCCAGTCCACGTTTCTGGTCTGGGTCGCATCAGCGGCAACGGTGCTGCCGGAACGGTAGGCCCACATGCGGCCACCATTCCCGTCGGATACGTCGTACTCGGCGCGCGTTACCACGGCCTGGGCGCGGCCGGCAGACGTCGCGTCCACGGCGACGGCAAGCGTTTTGCCGGTCACACACCCCGCGGTACTGAGGCCGGTTACCGCGTACCTGACCTGCCAGGCTTGATCCGCATCGGCTGCCGCCACCGACGACCAGCCGCTGCACAGGGTGGGGTCAGTCTTCGCGCAATACCGCGCCCGGATTCCGGGGTCGGCGCCGAAGACGCGCGAGCCCGCAGCGACGTCAAAGTTCTCGAAGTTGATCTCAAAGTCGGCGGGCACCCGCGCCGACGACGTGGGCGTTGTGAGAAGGTACTGACCATTGGCCGGCGCCCCCATGCCGTAGGTGTAGGTGCCATCACCCGGGGCGGCCGGCTGTTCCCACGTCGTGATCGCACCGGCGTTGGCCTTCGTAACCCCGAAGCCGTTGGAATAGCAGAATGTGACGTAGTACCTGGTGTGCTTGGTCAGGCCCTCGATTGCGGGGCCCGTCGAGGATGCCGCACCCTCCGGGCTAAAGCCGGCCGGAGTGAGCGTGCAGGCTGCACCCTCGGTGAGCGACGCCACGTAGAGCACCTCAACGGGCAGTTTGCTGTGGTTCGAGTCGAACCGGGCATCCGCAACGGTGATGGACCGATTCTGCGAACTCAGTGAACCGGTACCCGTGATCACCGGCGATCCCGCTACGAGCACCGCTCGGGACGTCGTCTCTTTGGTTGGTCCGGTACCCGCCGGCTGGTCGTCGCGGCTAAGGGGGGTCACGGTGACCGTCTGGGATCCCACCCCCAGGGTGAGGGTGAGTTTGGTCGTTCCGATGCCGGGCGTGCCGGCCGGGTACTCGGTGCCGTTGACGCTGTAGCGGTTGGTCGAGAGGTCGTTGTTCTCGATGGTGACGGCGACAACGCCGCTGCTGGCACTCGTGGTGCCCTTGGTGAAAACCGGTTCGGCCGTAAGATCACCCATGCCCGGGGTGTCATACGACCAGGCCGTGACGCTGACCGCGCTACGTGATTCGCCGACGGCATTGACGGCCTTGGCCTCGTAGAGCGCCTTGTCGCCGTTCACGGACGTGCGGATCACACCGCACTTGCCCGACGGGTCGCAGCGCGCCACGGAGGTGCCGTTGCGGTAGAGGTTGAATCCGGTCAGCGCCGGGTAGGCAGCGTTTGCGCCGCCGGGGCTGACCGACAGGGTGACAGCGCGGTTACCGTAGGCAATCTGAGTGACGGCATTGGGTGCTTTCGGGTAGCCCTGCAGGTCTACCGTGATGGCCCCGTTTCGACTTCCGGCGCTGAGCTTGCCCTGCGCATCGCGCACCACAAAACTCGCCTCACAGACGCCGCCGGCGGCGTCGCCCGACCAGGTCGCCTTGACGCTACGGGAGTTCTCGACCGCGAAGGAGACGCCGATACAGGTGCTCGGAGCGGCGACGGAGACGAGTTCAAGGGGGGTACCGCGGTACAGGTTGACCTCACCGGCGGCGGCGACGACCGTAATGGAGCAACTTGAACCCGACGACTGGGTGCAGGTCTTCGCCACGGTGCCGCCCTTGGGCAGTTCGCTCGGTGCCGGGCCCACCGTGAGCGCGAGCACCGCCGGAACAGCACGGCGGTGGCTCGGCAGGCTCACCGTCACGGCAGCCTCCCGGCCCTCCACGGCGTTGTCGGCAACACCAATCGTGAGAATCGCGCCGTTTTGCGTCACCGTGAACTGGTCGGAGGAGAACGCGATCGCAAAGGTCAATTTGGGCACGGCGCCCTTGCCCTTCCAGTCGATCATGTGGCTGAGGTCGTAACGAATGGGGTCGGATCCGGGGCTCTGGGTCAGGGCTGCCGGGCGCAGTTCCGGCTGAGGGTCGAGTGGCTCGACCACGATCGGCACCGCCAGCTGGGTGTAGTCCTCCTGCCCCTCGAGGCGCGCCGGCACCGTGCAGGAGTCGGTCCACGGCGCGTCAGACCCGGCCCGATACGTGACCTGCGTGCCGGAGTCGAACGTACAGGTGGCGTTACCGCGCTCCCCCGACGAGCGGATGCCCGTGCGCTGCAGTTCCAGCGTCGTTCCGGCCGGAATCGACACGAGGCTCTTCAGATCGAAGGTGACGGAGGCGTCCTCGCGCACTTTCTGGTCACTAGTGCCCTTTTTGAGGGCGACGATGATCGCATCCTTCGACGGAATGCGGAGAAACCCGTAGGTGGTCACGACGACACCGTGAAAGTTCGGTCCGGTCAGGGCGAACGGGGTGAGAAGCCCCTCGTCGGGAACGTCGCCGCGGATCTTCCACCCCGACACCTCGAGGCCGGGATGGCTACCCCACAGGGTGAGGGTGAGGTCGGAGACATCACCGGAGTTCCAGGACACCTTGTCGGTGACCACATCGACGCCCGTCGGGAACGCGGAGCGTTCATCGAGGGCCAGCGTCGTGTCGATCACGATGGGATAGTCGGGAACAGAGGAGCGCACAACCTTGACCACGATGAGACCCTGGCCGACGTCGTCGTTGGCGTTGGTCACCGAGTACACGAAGGTGAGCAGACCCGGCTCCGTGCCGGCCGTGACCACCACGCGTTCGCCGGTCACGGAATCGATGCGTTGCGCCAGCGCGTCGTATTCACTGCTGCCGACCGCTGCGTCGGGGGTGACGGCGGTCAGGGTCAGCCGGCCACCACCGGGCTCGACGTCGTTGGCACCGGGAAAAACGACCACCTGGTTGTCGGCACCGGCTTGAACCTCGACGTAGTCGCTGAATGTGATCGGGCTCGGGTTGGAGCGCTGGTCCAGCACGCCGATGCGCACGAGTGCGAGGCCGGTGGCCCCGACGGTATCGCGCACCCGATACTGAAATTCGATGGCGCCGTGATGATCGAGGGGGCTGGCGAACACGATGGCATCGCCGGTGGCATTGATCGAGGCCGTTCCCCGTGCCGGCTGGGTGAGCACCCGATCGAGCATGACGGTATCGCCGTCGGGGTCGATGCCGAAGCTGTCAAAGGGAATCTCAATGGACTCGCCCGACAGCACCCGCCCGTACAGGGTGTGCGGCTGCGGTGCTGTGTTTTCGCCATCGGCGAGCACCTCGACCGAGACCACGGCCGAGTCGATGAGTTCGGGTGCGCCCGCGGTGTACACGCTGTAGGCGAGCTCGTAGCTGCCCGGTTCGTCGGGGGCGAGGTAGCGCAGTTGGGGGCCCGCCGCGAAAGCAAGACCCTGATTCTGGCCGTTGTGCACCGATTCGGCATTGAGCATCACGATGTTGCCTCCCGGCGCGACATCGTTGTCAAGCACCGGAATATCGATCTGTGCCCCCACCCGCACCGATACGCTGTCGTTCAGGGCGATCGGCGCCTGCGGAACGGAGGCGTCGAGCAGGTACACGGTGGCCTCACCGCGCACGGTGTAGAGCGGGTTGTCGGTGCCGTCCGACACGGTGTAGCGCACGGTGCCCAGCTTCCCCGGGCGCTCATCGGCGGTCGAACCACGCACGCGCAAAATATTCTGCCCGACGACGTCGACGCTCAGTGAGGCGCCCACAACGGTTTCAGGAATGGCTTCGCCGAGCAACAGCACCCGTCCGGCCGGGTTGGAGACGGCGGTGAAGACGTCAACACTGGTGTCGGCCTTGGGCCGCACGAAAACCGTCACCGGGGAGGTCGTGAGCGCCTGGGCATCCGCTGACACCACCGAAATGCGCACGAGCGACACGATCTCACTCACGTCGTCGGCGATCGTGAGGCTGACCGTGTAATTACCGACAACGGTCGCGACAAAATCAAAGGCGGTACCGTTCGCGGTCACGCTCACCGTAGAATCCTCGGCGCGGGTCGGTGTCGTGGCCGAGGTGATGCGATAGAGGCCTGCGGCGCCCGTGATGTACTCGGCCGGGTTCACCGTGAGGCCCTCGTTCACCGTGGCGAGCAGCGCAAACGACAGCGCCGTGAGCCGGGGGGTGGGCGTGACCGCGATCGTGAGGACCTTCTCGGTCTGCGCTCCGTGAATGTCGGAGACCCGCACCAGAATCGTGGTCGATTGGGCGGCCTGCTCAGACGCATTCGGGTGCTTGAAGACGAGCACTCCGGCGGGCGTCACGCTGACCGAGCCGATATCGGTGGTGTTCAGAGCGGAGGAGACGAACATCGGATCGCCGTCGGGATCGACCCAGCCGGGCAGCACCGGCACGGTCACCGTGCCGCCCGGTTGCACCTCGGGGCTCGGCCAATCCTGCAAACAGCCCTCGGTGCCGCACCAGACCGGTGCAGAATTCACGTCGTCACCGTGCACGGTGAGCGTGACGGTGGTTGAAGTGGAATTGAGGCCATCGGTGCGCGAGCCGTCGGTAACGGCGTAGGAGAAGGTTGCCCTGCCCTGAGCGCCGGGGGCCACCTGCACAGCGAGCGCCTGGTTCTCGTCGGTCACGGTAACCGTTCCGAACGCCGAGTCGAGCCCGGTGACCGAGGCGGGCACCACGCTCAGCACATCGTCGTTGGCGTCGTAGTCATTGAGCAGTACCGGCAGCAGCACGAGCTGATCGAGGCGCACGCCGAAGGCATCCGGTACGGCCACGGGAGCTTTGGGCTCGACGACCTCCGAGGCCTCTTCCACGTCGTCCTGGCGCTGTGGCTCGGAGGCGTCGGCGAGGGTCCAATCTTGGGAACCGGCGACGAGAGCGCCGTCGGGAATGGTCCACACCCATCCGCTCTGGGTGTCGTTGAGAACCATGAGCGATTCGTTGACGCGAAAGGTGGGGGCAGCATCGCCGGTCGGGGTGATCGCGCCGTAGCTGAGAGTCGATTCACCGGCGCTCTCGCTGAACAGGGTGCCACCAGCGCCGGAGGCGGGCAGCCAGGCCGCGTACCGTTCTCCTCGATGTTCGGTCGGAGCGGCCGGGGAACCGAGCACCCGCTCGGAGTCGCCGACGCGCTGAGTGCGAACACCGTCGGCGAGCGCGAAGGCGACCAGGCCGGTCTGGTCGGCGATGAGCACATCGTCGGCGGTGGCACTGGGCCGTTGCAGCACGGCTGTTTCACCCAGATTCGTTTCGACCGGCTCGTTCTGGCCGGCCAGCCACAGCTCAGCACCGGTCACGCCGAGGAGCGCCCACGTATCGCCGACGACGCTCAGCTGGCTGCCGGGCTCCGCCGGACCGCCGGGGACGGCGTCGGAATGCAGAATTCTGTCGTCGACGATGGAATAGGCCACCACGCTCTGAGCCTCGCTGGAGTAGCTGTAGAGCACTCCGTCAGGAGTGATGGCGATGGTGTCGGAGCGGTAGGCGGGCGGGGCCCCACCCTCCGCCAGCGGTGCCTCGGCGTCGGGCTTTACCGGGCGGGGCGCCTCGGACGCACTCACCGAACCGGCAAAAACCGTTCCGGCGCTCGTCAGGTAACCGACCCAGGAGCTCGACGACACGATGGTTCGGGTTCCGGCCGGCGTGCTGTCATAGTCGGCCGCGTCGTCCCCGAGATCGACCGGCGCCGCGAGACTCACGTCGACGACCTTTTCGTTGTTCTGCGCGTAGAGCAGCACGGTGGAATCGGTCTGCACCAGTTCGCTCGGTGCCGGTACGGTCTTGACGGTGTCGAGTTCGCCGAGATCGGTGTTGATGCGGGCATACCGGTTGCCGGCGCCGCTCTGCAGCGCCCAGATCGAACTCGCGTTGACCGGCGTCTGCTTCACATCGAAACCATCGGCGACGATGGCCACGGTTGCCATCAGCGCGCCGATCGCGGCAACCGCGGCGATGCGAATGATGCTGCGGCGTGCTGTCGAGAGCACAGGACGAGCGTGTGTATCGGCCATTAGATGACCCCGGAGAGAATGAACGTGCCGACGGTGACGCCGCCACCGACAACGACCGCTGCGGCCAGCAATAGAACCAGGGCCATCCGAGACAGCCGCGGCTTACGGCCATCGCCGAGATCGGTCAGGGTCCCATCGCTGGCGGGGGAAAGTTGACGGCGGTGGGATCGGCCGGCCCGCAGAGCGGGAATGACCACATCGGAGATGATGGGGCCGCGCGCCTGGTGGTTGTCAAAATCGACGGGTGATCCGGCGGACGCCCAGGCCTCATCGGCCACCTCCAGCGCCGTGAGCGGCAGTCCGAGCTCCCGTTCCACGCGCTGCAGTTCATGGGCGCATTCGAGCAGGCTCGACTGGCGTGCCGCCGGGTCGCGACTCATCATGCGGGCGAGGGCGCTCTCGAAAGAGGCGGGAACATCCGCTCGCCCAATGGGGGTATATTTCGCCCGGTCGATGCGCTGTTTCAGCTGCCCGCGTGAGCCACTTGCGCCTGCGGGCAGTTCGAACGGTGCGCGGTCGGCAAGCAGGGAGTAAACGGTGGCACCAAACGACCAGACCTCGGTCGCGACCGTGCCGGTGGTGCGTTCGTCGACGACCTCGGGAGCGCTCCACGGCAGCGACATAGCGAACACTTCATGGGGCCCGCCGCCGGCGATGGAGGCGGCAATACCAAAATCGCCGAGCACCGGAGCATTAAAGGTGGTGGTGAGAATGTTGGATGGTTTGATATCACGGTGCAGCACCTTGGAACGGTGCGCGGTCTCGAGGGCGCCGGCGATTCTCACAGCCACAGTGAGCACGCTCGCTATCGGCAGCGCTACCGTGCGCTCGCGGGAGGAGTACGAGCCGGGGCAGAATTCCATCACCAGGTAGGGGCGACCGTCGGCCGAGATGCTCGCGTTGTAGACGGTAAGAATGGACGGATGCGCGCTGAGTCGCGCCATGACATCCGCTTCGGCATTGAACGAACGCAACACGTGCTCGTCGACGATGTCGCTCAGCAGCACCTTGACCGCCACGGAACGGCGCGGCATATTCTGTTCGAACAGAAAAACGTCGGCGAACCCGCCGGTACCGAGCGGGCGCACGTAGGTATACCCCGAGAGAATGGGCGGCGCTGACGGGAGTCTCCTGCCCATATCTCCCCCGACTTGCGTTAGTACCCCGGTGCGTCTTTGTCGTGACTCGCAAAGACTCAGCTGGTCTCAGGTTCAAGCCTAACCAGAGCGCCCGCTGCCGTCACCCGCAGGGGGATATGGGGCACCCCCATTATGGGGGTGCCCCTGGCACCCGGCTCCACGGCATCCGTTGCCGCCTTAACCCACGAATGGCCCCTGCCAAAGCAGGGGCCATTCGTTTCATGCGGTGAGGCTAGTTATACGTTCCCGGAGTCACATCGTCCGACGAGAAGCTGTCGAAGTCAACAAAACTCAGGTCACCCTCGTTGAACGTGGCATCTTCGGTGAAGATGCGGTTCGGGTAACGCTCCGCCTTGGCCTCTTCCGTTGCCTCGACGGTGACGTCGCGGTAGCGGGCAAGGCCGGTGCCGGCGGGGATCAACTTACCGATGATGACGTTCTCCTTGAGGCCCATCAGTGGGTCGCTCTTGCCTTCCATGGCCGCCTGGGTCAGAACCCGGGTGGTCTCCTGGAAGGAAGCGGCGCTCAACCAGGACTCGGTCGCGAGGGAAGCCTTGGTGATACCCATGACCTCCTGGCGAGCAGATGCCGTCTTCATGCCCTCGGTGAGAGCGGTGCGGTTGAGGTCGTTATACTTCAACCGGTCAACGAGCTCACCCGGAAGCAGCCCGGTGTCGCCGTGTTCAACGACGGTCACCTTGCGAAGCATCTGGCGAACGATGACCTCGATGTGCTTGTCGTGAATCGGTACACCCTGCGAACGGTAGACCTCCTGCACACCGGAGACGAGGTGCTTCTGCACCGCGCGAACACCCTTGACGCGAAGAACTTCCTTCGGGTCGACGGCGCCGATGATGATCTGCGTACCGAGCTCAACGTGCTGGCCGTCCTCAACGAGGAGGGTCGAACGCTTCAGCACCGGGTAAGCGATAGCTTCGTCACCACTGTCGGGGGTCAGGATGACCTTGCGGCCCTTGTCCGAATCCTCGATCGTGATGCGTCCGGCGGAGTCGACGATCGGCGATGCACCCTTGGGGGTACGCGCCTCGAACAGCTCCTGAACACGCGGCAGACCCTGGGTGATGTCGTCAGCGGATGCCGACCCACCCGTGTGGAAGGTACGCATGGTCAACTGGGTACCGGGCTCACCGATGGACTGCGCGGCGATGATACCGACGGCCTCACCGATGTCAACGAGCTGGCCCGTGGCAAGCGAACGGCCGTAGCAGACCGCACACACGCCGACGGACGACTCACAGGTGAGTACGGAGCGCACCTTGATGGTTTCCACACCACCGGCGATGAGCTTGGCGATGAGCACGTCTCCGACGTCGTCTCCGGCGTCGGCGATGACCTCACCGGCAGCGTTGACCGCGGCTGCGGCCAGGCTGCGAGCGTACACCGCGTTCTCGACGTTGAAGTCGACCAGGAGGCCGCCGTCTTCGTCGCGCAACAGCGCACCGGTGGCGTCGGTTCCGGCAATGGGCAATTCGAGACCCTTGCGTGTTCCACAGTCGTCTTCGCGGATGATAACATCCTGCGAGACGTCCACGAGACGACGGGTGAGGTATCCCGAGTCAGCGGTACGCAGGGCGGTGTCAGCCAGTCCCTTACGAGCACCGTGAGTAGCAATGAAGTACTCGGCGACGGACAGGCCTTCGCGGTAGCTCGAGATGATCGGGCGAGGGATGATCTCACCCTTCGGGTTGTTCAC
>JBBRBV010000043.1:0-24202 GCA_038205545.1 Actinomycetales bacterium | reverse complement strand
GACACGTCCGGCAATCCCTACGTGAAGGGCGATCGCGAGATTGACATTCTCGTGCCTTCCGATGGTGCGCGATTCGAGACTGCCACCGTCGGGGGCCGTGGATTTGATGCCGTGCCAGGTCTCAGGCTTGCATTCTCTGTTGATCCGATCGTCCTCGATGTGGGCGTGTTGTTGACGGACGGAACCCCGCTTGATTTCGTGGTCCGTGTGCCCCCGGTCGAGCTCGCCCTCATCTTCAAGGCCTATGCCGCCCAGTCCCGCCACGTTCCAAAGGACATCACTGATCTCTACAATCTGCTCTCGATCGCGTTCGACTATCCCGCTGACGAGATCGGCGGCTGGACGATTAGCTCTGCTCCTGCATCCGGGATGAGACTCGACGCTGCACGAATACTGCATGCCCTGGCAAACTCGGCGCGCCAGAGCCTCGTTGTCGTCACCTCGGGCGTCCCCGCGGATCGGCTGACAGCGCTCATCAGAGCGCTTGTTGCGATGCCCGTCCCGGGTACCTAGCTCTACTGAGCCGACAGGTTAGTGACAGTGGTGCCGTTGCCGGGGAACGGGTGGATTGTCTCGAACTGAGCGTGAGCAATCGCGACCTGTGCAGTCACAGGAAAATCGGTGCGACGCGAGAAGCTCGTGACATCATCCATCAACTCCGGCACGCGGTCCTGGTGAGGAGGAATAAACGACGCGTTGTGAGGAGAGACGAAACCGCCCCCGATCCAGACCTGCTCGTCCCGCCAGCGACCTACGATGCTGGGGTTCGACTTCTCTAACAGGGCACGGTGCATCGTGAGGACCGCCTCATGGTTTAGGTCGTCGGCAAGGGCAATGGCGGCCTTCATCGCGGCGACGTTCCCAACGACAAGCTTTGCGTTACCCGAGGTGGCGTGGCCGGTTTCGGCAAGGGCTACTTGCTGAGCGCTCGAGGTAAGATTTTCCACTTCAGAACTCGAGACGCTCTCTGCGCGCAGCAGGATGGAGGAAAATGGCGCGGCGAGTGTTCCAGCTTGGGCGTCGAATCGAGTTAGCTCTCGGCCAGCATCATCTGACACGGATACGAGATCGGCCGGCAGGGTCGTGGACAGCTCAGCGATGAACGGCGGCACAGCGGCCGCGTCGAAGATGGCATGCCCAAATCCAGTAACGCGGCCACCGAAATATACGCCGAAACGACCGCGAAGGCCAGTTGGTTCCTTCGCACCGCTACCGTCTCGGGGGCCCCGACACCGACGTAAATCGTGCGTTTCTGGGAACTGAACATGTAGAGACCAAGTGAAGTGGGTGCGATTGCTGTCACTTCCGCGAAAGATCTCAACTGTGACCAGTCGGCGAGTTTCTCGACGGTGGCGAATGCCTTGTCGACGTCGATCATTTCAATCCTCTTCTTCGTTATTGTGACAGTTCTAACTGGAGCGGTGTCTGCCGCTCAAAGAGCACTTCCTGCCACCCCAAGCCCGCTGATAATCTCGGCGTCGTCTTGACCGTCTGTGCCGTCATCGGGGAGCGACGCCGGCCCTTCGCCGCCAGCGAGGTATGGGTACTTCTCGAGGAGGAAACGCCTTCGGTACGCAACGTTGGCAGCGTCAACGATCGCCTCCCAAGTGCTCCAGTTGGAGGTGCCGCCAACGAGGATACCGACCGCGGGGACGACCTTGCCGAGCCCCTGCTTCGTTAGGCGAAAACCGAATGCCTTTGCGAACTGCGCGAAGACCTTGGCAACAACTGCCTTGTCTAGGATCTCCCAGGTCTTACCGCGGATAAGTGCTTGGGTGAGCCGGGAGATGTCGGCCAAGCGGCGGTCTTTGCGGTTGCTGATATCGCTAGAGTGGCGACATGTATGTGCTCCGCGCACCCGCCGAACCGCTGCGCCGGTTTATCGAGCACTACTGGTTCGTCAGCCACGCCCCAGGCGAAATCGTCGATCTACGCGTAGACGTATTCGTGGATGCGCGTGCCGACCTCATTTTCAACTTCGACGCGCCGTACCGCCGGGAGGTTATCGGCGCAACGACAGTGGAACTGACTGACTCGAATCTCGATGCCCAGCGCCTGCTGCCGATCCGCATCGTGCAACGGGGCCGTGTGCGGATCGCGGGGGTGCGCTTCCGCCTCGGCGGCCTGGCGCCGTTCTCGCGGGGGCCGCTCTCGCCGTGGACCGGCCTCACGCCCGACCCCGAGCTCGTGCTCGGCCCGGGGGTCCGCGAGGTAGAGGCGGCGCTGCGCGAGGATCCCGGACCCGATGCCGCCGCGGCATTGCTCGACGCGTTCTTCCTGAAGGAGCTCACCGACGATGCCGGGCGGTCGACGTTCGACCGGGCATTCGCCGCTCTGCAGGACGGACGTTCCTCGGTCGGCCGCATTGCGGAAGCTGCGGACGTAACCGAACGGCAGGTAGAGCGGCTCTTTGCGCGATATCTCGGCATCCCGCCGAAGACCGTGGGAAGGATCGTTCGCTTCCAGGGTGCGCTGCAGTCGCTCATGGCGGACCCCGGGTGCTCGCTCGCCGATCTTGCCGCGGCGGCGGGCTACTACGATCAGGCGCACTTCATTCGAGACTTCCGGCTGTTCAGCGGCGGCGTGCCTCGCGGGTACCGGGGCTACTATCCGCCCGAAGCCGCGACCGATTTCGCGCCCAACGTAGTCGTATTCGTACAAGACGAGGGCCGGCCGCTGCCCCGAGACTGAGCACGTAGCGCTCCTCCCCGCGCGCCGGAAGGAACTTCGATGAACGTCCACTGGTCGGGATCCGGCACGGCTGACGACCCCTGGCGGCTCAAGACGGCGCCGCTGACCTCCGAGTACACGATCCACCGCGACGACGCAGCTGACCCGGCACTGCTGGTGTGCAAGGTCGGCTCGACAACCCTGACCTATCTCGCACAAGCCGTCGACGATCTATACGCGATGCTCGTCGCGCTGGGCGATTGGATGCCTCTTGGCGGCGCCGACGAGCAGAAGGATGCCGCCCCCGGCACCGTCGAGGCGTGGAGCCGGTCGCCCAAGAACCCGGTTGATGGCTGGTACGGCCAAAAGAAGGGTTTGCGCGGCCGGTTCGGGGTGTACCTCCCCCCGCTGCTCGAGGCACTCGGCTTGGTCGAGCTGGAGCACAACGCTCGCAACAACCGAGTGCGCGCCGTCGAGGCTGCGAAACGATGAGCGAGCGCAGTGCATCGACGTTCCGGCTCGCCTCCGCGGACGAGGCCGTCATCGCCGCGCCCGCTTCGGGGTGGGCGCGGCTGACGAATGCCGACGCGATCCCGTCGTGGAACTCGACTGTTACGCAGGTCGAGGGTCCGCTCGCGGCGCGGAGCAAGCTCGCTATTCAGGTGCCGGTCGCGCCGGGACGCACGCCAGGCTGTTGGGAGTCGTCAGACGAAAACGCAGCGGTCGCGTCCGGATTCCTTCGAGGAATACATGGCCGCGTCAGCCATCACGATTAGGTCCTGGGCGTTGGTGACGTTTTTGTCGGGCATGCCCGATCCACCGATGCTCACGGTGACAGAGATACGCTGATGGGACTCAATTATTTCCGTCTCGGCTACGGCGTGACGGACTCGTTCGCCCAGCTTCACTAAGTCATCATGCCCCGCTCCTGGCAGCACGATGAGGAACTCCTCGCCGTCGTAGCGCATGAACACGTCCCCCTTCCGAAGGACTTGTTGTGCGGCACGCACTACAGATTGCAAAACCCGGCCGCCGACCAAGTGCCCGTACGTGTCGTTCACGGTCTTGAAGTGATCAAGGTCCAGCATCAGCAAGCCCAGAGGATCACCCGAGCGAGTCGAGCGACTGAATTCCTCGGTAAGTCGTTGGAGGCCGGACCGCCGGTTGTAGAGACCTGTTAGAGGGTCCATCGCGGAGACCCGCTGCAGGTTCTCGTGATTCAGAGAGTTCTTCAACGCGACAGCGAGTCCTGGAAGCGCGGCGTTCATTATCGCCCCAGAATCTGCAGTACTCGGTCGCGAGAAAGCCACCACCAAGACGCCCACGGGAACCACCCCATAAAGGACCCGAAGAATCTGCACCTCCTGCGGAATGAAGTCGACCAATGAACCATTGACGACGACATCAGTGGGCAAATGAAGAACTGTCGGCAGTGCTGTTGTCGAGGCGGTCAGCACGGCCTCCGCTGACGCCAACTTCTCAGCGTCGCGAATGCCACTGGAACCAGCGAGCTCCTGCTCGACTGGCTCGTGGACGGCAGCATGACGCGGTAACGGTGGTGCCCACTGCGGCGAGTATGCTCGCCGAAAAAACCAGAACAAGTGCTAGATGCGCTTGACTCTCCCCCGCGGGGAGGCTGGAGAGTCAGTACATGATGCTGATGCCGATTGGAAGGTTCGCCCGGGCTTCGAGATTGTCCGTGAAATCGCTGCGCAACTACGACGAGACCGGATTGCTTCGAGCTGCCTTTGTTGATCCCCACCCCGGCTATAGGTACTACCGCTTGGAGCAGTTGTGGGCAGCCGATATTATTCGTTCTCTTCGGGCGCTTGATCTACCTCTCGGCCACATCGCCGAGATCTTGGCGGGCGACAAGCCCGAAGTGACCTTGACAGCGCATCTTGCAGCGCTGGAGGAACAGCGGGACCAAGAAGCTTCCCGGGGGCTCGACGACTATCACCCATCTCCGCGACCTCGGTGAAGAGCGCTCTCGCAGCGGCACCTCACCGGGCGCATGCAGGCATCCCCATCAATAGGGCGTCTCAAATTGACGCAGGAATCATCTTTGTTCCGCGGAAGTCACGGAGGAAGAAGTAATAAATAATCTCCCGCCAAGTACTTCCAGGACGTTCCGCTGCGGGCACGCTTTGTGGTCATAAGAGGCCTACGGATCCGTTCCCGGGAATTCTCTCAAAATCCGACCGCTGATGGTTCCCGTGCGGGCATCACATGCGGGCACTGAAACCCGGCTCAGGTCAGCTTCGATAACGCTGTCTGTCGTCAGATGGGTGGTCCGGAGTAAACGCTCTGATCGTCCGATCGGTTTGCTGCAGGCCACCGTTCGCGGCCAACCTAGCGGTCTGACCGCGGACATTTCGTGGGTAGTGGCGCCTGAAGCACAAGGACAAGGTGCTGCCACCGAAGCGGCTCGCGGAATGATCTCCTGGCTTGGGCTTCAAGGTGTCAACATTTTCAGCGCGTTCATTCACCCGGAGCACTAGGCTTCAATGTCCGTGGCGAAAAGACTGGCCTTGACTTCAACAAACCACGGGAGCCAGCGAGCGTTTTCTTCAGTGTTCGACGGGCTGTCGTTGAACTGTGCGGTACACGGGACCCGATTCAGCGCTCGGTGGCCGACCGGATGCTGGACACTAACTGCGGGCGACTACGCAGTGGCCGCCACCTCGAAAATAATTTCTCGGCCATCCTCCTCGTCCCATTGTTCGCCGACCTCTTGGAAACCGTAACGCTCAACGAGGGAGCGTGACGCATGGTTATCCGGGCTGATAGTGGCACGGACGATGTGCACGTTCGGATGGGCGCTAGCGACGGCGAGTAGCGTCTCGAGAGCCTGCCTGGCGTATCCCTTTCGTCGGTACTCTGGGTCGATCCGGTAGCCAACTTCGACCATACCGACACCATCAGGCGCCCCATGAAATCCGGCAATACCGACAGAGCCCTCGATGCCAGGTACAACAACAAAGCGCGTCACCCAAGGTGCGTCTGTTGGGATTTCAGCAACTTGTTTGCTTCTCATGCGCCAGAGCCCGAAGCACTCGTCGCCCGCAAGGTATGGCGTTACGGCGTACAAGTGCGCGTCCCCTGCTTCACGTTGCGCCAGTGCGTGAAGAACTGGCCCAGGCACTTGGACGAGTCGCAGCTGCGACTGCAGGGGATCGGGGTGGTGCCACGGGTGGCTGGTTATCGTCATTTCGACCATTCTGGCAGCGCGCAGACTCTTCCGCCAACGGATCGCTAATCGGCCACCGCGACTCTTGTGCGGCCGTTGCATCAGAGGCGATCTCCCGCGGAATACCCCGGGACAATGTTGATCGAGGTTCCGGATGAGCACCATGGTCTTGTTATTGGCCCAGCCGTCGGTATTGCGGTGGCACTACCGCCCGTAGACCTCGCGGCGATGGCCCAAAGCCACGACGACCACAAGCAGCACGTCATCTTGAATCGTGTAAACGATGCGGTAGTCACCAACGCGAACTCGAAAGCCAGGTCGGCCCTGCAGGGCTTTCGCTCCTGATAGGCGCGGATCTTCGCCCAGAAGTGCAATCGCGCCGCGGATCCTGTCACGATGAATGCTGCAACCCACTCCACTGCAGAATTCGCGGAAGTGTTCAACGTCGCGCGATCAACCGTCTACCGGACCGTTCACCGACAGTTGGGAATGACCACGAAATAGGCAACGCACAGGGTCCGTTGAGGAGCACTAGTGGCCAGCATTGTGATGGGCCTCGAGCTCCTGACTGGAAGGCGTCGCGTGCCAGCGACAGCCCCCAAGCCTGATCATAGAAGCCGCCAGAAAGCACTGAACTCCGCCGTCTGAGGCAACGCTCGCCGTAACGGTGTGAACGACGACAATAGAAGCATGCTGCAACCCGCAATCATTCTCATCACGTTCGCCCTCGTCTTCTACACGATCGGGGTATGGAGCGAACGCGTGCAGAAAGTACTCAAGCCGTGGCACGCCATATTCTTTGGGCTGGGGCTCGCGGCCGACGCGAGTGGCACCTTTCTCATGAACGTGATCGCGAACGAGAACCGGGCTGCGGGTTTCGAGCAGAGCGCCTTGAATCAGCTGATGGGCGTGACCGGGCTGATCGCGATCGTTCTCATGGCTGTGCACCTCGCGTGGGCGATTGTCGTGCTCCTGCGCAATCGCGACACCGAGAAAAACAGCTTCCACCGTTTCTCGGTCATCGTCTGGATGATCTGGCTCGTTCCGTACATCGTCGGAGCGCTCGGCTCAAGCCTGGGATAACTCGATTTCGTTTTCCAAGCCACTGCGACCTTTTCCTGCTGTTATCAGTGACCCCGTCAGCAGAGAAGTAATAGACGTCGTATCCGGCGCCGTTCCCCGTCGCGAGCATGCCGTCTCCGGCGCCCATAGGGCGGTGCGGCTCGCGGCGTCGGCGTCCGCGTCGGCGACCGCCTACGCGTGGGCGTGGGCGTCATTTCTCGCTGCGATGGGTGCTGCTACACCTTGTCGAAGAGACCGCCCGCCACGCCGGCCACGCGGACTTGCTACGCGAAGCGATCGACGGCGCGGCCGGCGAGTAGCAACCCGGAACATGAGAGTCGCGGCTAGGAGACCGATAGCGAAGTGATCATCGGGATGGTGGCAGCACGTGGATCGCCCCGGCAGCTCTGGACGTTCTGGTCTCGGCCGCATCAGACCGGGCTTCACAACCTGCAGAGAGCGATTGCTGTGTCATTGCCACTTTTGGTGAGGCTGCGCAGGCCGTGGCGGACTATCCACTGGGTTCGGTCGTCGCCTTCGGCGCTCCATCGCTGGCACAGCGAAACGATGCGTGCAGGGTGGTCTTTGGAGACGTCATTGAGCAGGTTAGCAACGGATTTACGCACATACGCTGACGCATCGGTTCTCAGGGGTTCCACGAGTGTCAGGATTGGTTCGGGTTCTTTCACGAAGCCGTGGTGCAGTGTCGCCCATGGGAGGCGAGGGCGCGCGCCTTCGCTGGCGAGGCGTCGTACGTGCGCGTTGGCTGATGTTGCCCATTCGGTCATCCGTGCCAATGTGCGCTCCGTCTCGTCAACGAGGAACGGTCGCACGGCGTATTCGGCGGTGTGACGCTTGGTGACGGCCTCGCACAGGCGCATGGACGCCTCCCAATCGTTGGTGCCGAATTCTTCTACGAAACGTGCAACAGGCATGAGCCAATAGCCATCGGTAAACATGCCGGACTCGCCGTCGAGTTCCGCGCCGAGGGCGCCTTCTAGGATCAATGACGCCGATGCGAAATCATCGGGCATGTGCTGCCGCAGCAGTTCGGCCATTGCCAGCACACGAGCTTTCAACTCCTTTCCCGCGACCGCCTTCTCCACGGCGTCGGCATACTGCATGGCATCGAACCGGGGATCAACACCGGCGATCGCCTCCCCCAGCCGAAGCCCGGCATCGCGGTCGAACCAGTCCTTGTGCTTGCGCGCTGCCATGTCAGGGCCGCGGGGGTTCGACCGAATAGGCTGCCGCAAAGTCTGGTGCCGGAGGGGTCGGCGTGATGATGTCGAAGTGCTGTTGGTAAAAGGCGGCGGTCCCGGCGGCGGCGTCGGTCTGAATAACCGGGTAGTACTGGGTCGTGCGCACTATTTGCTTCCTCTCACATTTGCGTACATGATGTATGTAATCATGATAATCAGGAACATGCAAGAGGGATTCAAATGACCAAAGTCGTCACCTCGAACGGCCCGCGCCCGCGTCGAACACAGGCCGCGCGGCGCACAGCGACGCGTGATGCCCTGTTGAACGCGGCACGCGAATTGTTCATCGAGAAAGGCTTTGCAGCTACCGGAACGCCGGAGATCGTGACCGCGGCGGGAGTGACCAGAGGGGCGCTCTACCACCAGTTCACCGACAAGACCGACCTCTTCTACGCGGTCGCTGCACGCGAGGCGGAGGCAATCAGTGCGGCCATCGACGATGCCACGACCGTCGCCTCGGATGCTTACGAGGCGATGAGAGTAGGTACGCTGGCTTACTTTGACGCGCTCGCGATCTCCGGGCGCAGCGAACTTTTGCTGGTCCAAGCGCCCGCCGCCCTCGGATATCAAGCCGCGACCGCTTTGCTCAGCGGTACCGGCGGCGCCGAATTGCAGAGCGGTCTAAGTACCCTCTACCCCGCCCTGGCGGCTGATGACCTCGACGCGCTCACCGACATTCTGTCGGCGGCATTCGACCGCGCTGCCCTGGCCATCGCCAGCGGCGCACCCCGTCTGCCGTATGAGCGGATGGTCATGACGGTGATCGGTGCGCCAGGCGCACCGGCATTGGTCGACCGTGCGGTGCCCCGGGGCCCACAGTGAGGTCATCCTGAGGAGGTACGGACGCGTCGGGACTGAACCGTGTGGCCCATCCAGCACCGAGTCGAAAACCGATACCTCGTTCACACCCGGAGAAGACGTCACCAGACAATCGACCGTAGCGCCGATCCCGTGTGGCGGCCCCCGTGAGACGGCGCAAGAACACTTTACGATCCCGTTCGACCACCAGAGATTTTTGGGCAGTTCCCTCTCAAGGTCAGCCTGCTGGGCAGGTCGGCTGAGTGCGCTGCAGAAGCCTGTCCTAGTAGGTTGCGACCATGTGGGGACTAGGTTCCCACCCTGGGCGTCAGCGGGGTGTTCGCGGCCAGGCTAGCTCGGGCGTACACCCTGTGGAGCTCCATCAGGTGTGGCAAGCGACGATGAGGTACCCACTCGTGGGCGGCATGGGCCAGCCCGCACAGCAGAAAATATTTGCCTTGCCGCGTGTGAATCTGGCCGAACGCTCTTTATCGGAGCGCCCGTGGCACGCAGCCCTTCGGGCTGCAGATTCGCCTAAGGCTCTCGGGGAACCCGCTTGTTGTAGAGAAACTTAAAGGTGAGGCCTGTTGCCAAATAGTAAGCCACACAGATGACCGCATCGACCCAAGAATTCAAATGGTTGGCGAAAAGGGCAATCCCAAACACAATCGTAAGGAGCGCGGCAACCGACCAGAAAACTCTATTCAGCATGGTGTTCCTAAACAAATGATTTTATGCGAGCAAATACTCCCGCAACGGATGCAGCCCCGGCAATAATGCGGGCATCCATTGTCGTACGTAGAATACCGGCTCACCTCCGGAGCGCACCACCTCATCATCGAAGGGCCCTCATATCGGCAACGCGACCGCGTCGCCCTTGACACCAAAACGGAGGTTAGCCATGATCAACAACACGTTCAGATGGCCCCATGGTCCTGTAAACAGGGTGGTCCTCTATCGCTGGCAAGCGACACACACCACCGAAGATCTCACAGAATTGCGCATACGATGGGCGCGGCTGTTCGTGGCGCCGACGGCCGCATGTTCGCTGGGGTGAATCTGTTCCACTTCACTGGCGGTTCGTGCGCCGAGCTGGTTGCCCTGGGCTCGGCGCGGGCGAACGGTGGGCGAGGAATCACGACAATCGTCGCTGTTGGTAATCACCGGCGCGGTGTTGTCGGACCTTGTGGGCGTGACAGGCAGGTACTTTTCGATTATTACCCTGGCATCAGGGTGCTGCTGCCGACCATCGAGGGCGTGCGGGTCGCCACCATCGAGCATCACGCCTCAGCCCGTGTCGCTCGTCGCCTCGGCCTCGCGCCAACTACGATGATCGTAGAGGGTGAGTCAGTTTGGCAACTGCGAACGGACGTAATTAGGACCGAACCAAACATTGTCCGGTGGGGGTTGCGCTTCCAGCACCCCCGAGGATCGACTGGGTTCGGCCGCTCGCGCAGTAGGGTTTACCGCATGAGCAGTCTGGAGCCGGTCCTTGTCTCGGTGACGTCGCCCATCTCCGTGGAAGCCGAGGAGGTTTCTCTTCGCTACTACGAAGATATCGTGGGTCGCTACTACGGGCGCCCCGCATCCCGGCAGGAGGTCTTGGATGCCCAGGCCGGGTACCCCAGTGATGACCTGGCCGCGCCCACCGGTCTGTTTCTCCTTGCTCGCCACGGGACCGTCGTTCTCGGTTGCGCTGGAGTACGGGTTCGCCCCGGCAACATCGGTGAGGTGACGAAAGTTTTCGTGTCATCGACGGCGCGAGGGCGCGGCGTGGGAAGGCTCCTCATGGAGGATTTAGAACGGAGGTCACGCGGACTGGGACTCACTGCCCTGCGGTTGGACACGCGCTCCGATCTCCTCGAGGCGCGGGGCCTTTATGTATCGCTTGGCTTCATCGAGGGGGAAGCACACAATGAGGACCCGTACGCGAACCACTGGTTCCGAAAGGAACTGCTGCAGACGACATCGTCGTGAATGCGCCTCTGAAATTCGCTCACTGGCGCCCCCTTTCGGCAACAGCCTGTCGCTGGGGACAACGTCTAGAAAACGACCGTACAGACGTTTCACTGTGAAGTAGGTGGCCGTTGAGTGTCGCATGGGTAGCGGCGAACCACCGGAACGGTATCCTGTGGCTGGAGTCAATAATGACCGAATCGCACGACCAGACCCTGATTGCGTCGGTTCAGCGCGCCGTGCAACTGGTCGACATCGTCGCCAACGCCGCGCGACCGACGCCGGCGAAGGCGCTGGCGGCGGCATCCGGTCTCAGCTTGGGCACCACGTACAACATTGTGCGCACCCTCGTGCACGAGGGCTACCTTTCCCGTGAACCGGACGGACTTGTGCTCGGCGACCGTTTTCCGAGCCTCCGTTCGCGGGACGACGAGGGAGTCTTTCTCGCCCGGGTACGAGGAACCCTCCACCGCGTCACCGCTGAACTCGGCGCCACGGCCTATCTCTCACGATTCAGCGAGGGCGAAGTGAACGTCATCGACATCGTCGACGCCCCGACGAACCCGCGCGTTGAACTCTGCGTCGGCATCAACCAAAGCGCCCACGCCACGGCACTTGGCAAACAGATCCTCACGGAACTCGACGCCGACGAACGCCTCGACTATTTATCGCGGCATCCGCTCGCCCAGCTCACCCGGCACACCATCAGCGACCTGCCCACCCTGCTGGATCAGCTGGAACGCCACGCCTCCTCGACCATCGACACCGAGGAGTACGCCATCGGGTACACCTGCATCGCGGTTCCGGTTCGGGCTCCCGGGGTAGTGGCCTCGCTGGCTGTGTCTCTGGCCTCAGACCAGAAATCAGTCGACACGGAGTCTCTAGTGCGGCACCTGCAGACATTCGCCGGCAAATTATCTCTCCAATTGGGGGCCGACCGATTCGGTCAGTTCACCATCTGAAATCCGCGCCCTTTCGCGGTCGCTCCACCGCACATAGCGTAAGCGTCATAACCGCGTGCCGGGGCAACCGCCTCGCCGCATGCGGCCCACGTGAGGAGAAGCAATGACGCTCTACCCCGCTCTGACCGACGATATGCGTCGCGGGATGTTGCAGACAATGGTGCTGATACGCACCTATGAAGAGGCGATCCTTCGGGAGTATCACGCCGACAAGAGCCCCGGCTTTGACATTGGCGCCGGGCTGATCCCCGGCGAGATGCACCTGTCCGCCGGGCAGGAACCGGTAGCGGCGGGCCTGGGTCTCCACTTGACCAAGGACGACGCACTGACAGCCACCCACCGCCCGCACCACGTCGCCATCGCCAAGGGCGTGCGCTTGCGAGAGATGACCGCGGAGATCTTCGGGCGAGAAACCGGCCTCGGTCGCGGTCGCGGTGGACACATGCACCTGTTCGACCCCGAGACGCATTTCTCCTGCTCCGGCATCATCGCCGAGGGTCTCCCGCCGGCGCTGGGCCAGGCGTTCGCCTTCCAACGGCGCGGCACCGACCGCGTGGCCGTCGCCGTCGCTGGCGAAGGCGCCGCGAACCAGGGCGCATTCCATGAGTCCCTCAATCTGGCGGCGCTGTGGAAACTACCAGTGGTGTTCGTGATCGAAGACAACGACTGGGGCATCTCCGTTCCCCGTGCCCAATCGACCTCCGTCCAGTCGAATGCCGTTCGCGGCGCGGCCTATGGAATGCCGGGAATCCGCGTGGAAGATAACTCGGTGGAAGGCGTGTACGAAGCCGCCGGCGAAGCGATCGCACGCGCCCGCGCCGGAGACGGGCCCTCACTGATCGAGGTTCACACCCTGCGGCTCTGGGGGCACTTTGAGGGCGATGCCCAAGGCTACCGCACCGATCTGGACGGAGTGCCAGGCCGGGACCCCCTGCCCACCTACCGCAACACGCTCACGGCGCAGGGTGTGTTGACCGATTCTGATTTCGCCGCCATGGAGGCATCCGCTTCAGAACTCGTCGAAGACGCCATCGACTTCGCCAAGGCGTCCCCGACGCCCAGCCCCGCCAACGCCCTGGACTACGTTTTCGCAGAAGGAGCACGCTCATGACCGCTGCACTGCCCACTGCCCCGCTGCACACCGTCGGCCCCAATCTGGCCGTGGAGCCAGACGCCGGCACGCGCAAGCTCTCAACGGCCAAGGCGATGCAGGAGGCCATTGCACAGCAGATGCGCACTGACGATTCGGTATTCGTGATGGGTGAGGATGTCGGGCCCTACGGCGGAATCTTTTCCTCCACCACCGGACTGATCGAGGAATTCGGACCCACCCGCGTCATCGACACCCCCATCTCAGAGACGGCTTTCATCGGCACGGGCATCGGGGCGGCGATCGAGGGAATGCGCCCGGTGGTCGAGCTCATGTTCTCGGACTTCTTCGGCGTCTGTATGGACCAGATCTACAACCACATGGCCAAGATCCACTACGAGTCAGGGGGCAACGTGCAGGTTCCCATGGTGCTCATGACGGCCACCGGCGGCGGGTACTCCGACGGCGCGCAGCACTCCCAGACCCTGTGGGGCACGTTCGCGCACCTACCGGGAATGAAGGTGGTCGTGCCCTCGAACCCGTACGACGCGAAGGGCCTCATGACGGCGGCGATTCGGTCGAACGACCCGGTGGTCTTCATGTTCCACAAGGGGGTCATGGGGCTCGGTTGGATGAAGAAGAACCGGCGCTCTATCGGAGCCGTTCCCGAAGAGCCGTACGAAGTGCCGATCGGCAAGGCCAAGGTGGTGCGCGAGGGCACGGATGTAACGATCGTGACCCTGTCGCTCTCGGTGCACCACTCGCTCGATGTCGCCGAAAAACTCGCGGAGGAGGGCATCAGCGTCGAGGTCCTCGACCTGCGCAGCCTGGTGCCGCTTGACCGAGACGCGATTGTCGCATCAGTGTCAAAAACCGGGCGCCTGATCGTGGTCGACGAGGACTACCAGTCGTTCGGTCTCTCCGGCGAGGTGATCGCCTCGGTCGTCGAGCGGGCACCCGGGCTGTTGACGCACGTGTCACGAGTATGTCTGCCGGATGTGCCGATCCCGTATGCGAGCCAACTCGAGTATGCGGTGTTGCCCACGCCAGCGCGCATCGAGGCGGCCGTGCGTGAAGCCATGGGCGGTGGAGTCGCGTCGTGAGCGAGGTGATTTTTCCCAAAATGTCGGCGGCCGACGGCGCGACAGGCGTGATTGTCACGTGGTTCGTTGATTCCGGAGACCCGGTGACGCCCACCACCCTGATCGCCGAGGTCGCTGTCGACAAGGTGGACGCCGAGGTGTATCCGGAGACGGGCGGCGTAATAACGTTGCTCGTCCCCGAGGAGGCCGAAGTCGTGCAGGGCAGCGTGATCGCGACGATCACATAACCCGGCCGGGGATCGCGGTAGCGCACCCAGCACGCTGGCTGGCACCGCCGCGGACGATGGTGCCGCATTCCGATCCCTGACCGACCAGATCGAAACCACGACCCCAGCTGTTTCTGAGGCGACTCCGTACGGCGGAAGCGACGACTGCGTCGGAGGCTGAGTTTCGACACCGGTCGGCGAGACTGAGTGTCTGGAAAGCCGCACTCAGTGGCGGGCCGCTGCTAGGCGGCGGGACCGACCGGCAGCACTGCTCGCTTAAACGTGGAGTTGGCCACGACCGCGAACGAGGCATACCACGCGAGAAAAGCCGTGATCAGGCCCAGCCCGCCACCAACCCGTGTGAACGCCACGGTGCCGGAATAGGCGCCAATGGAGAGAAAGAGGAAAGTCACGGTCAAAGCGACAAAGACAAAGAAGACCGACCTGTTCGTTTTACGGGCCGCGAAGGTCATATAAAGAGTGAAAATTCCCCAAGCGAAGAGCCATACGCCCACGCCCTTTCCAGCGTCGGCGCCAGCGGCTGATAGGTCGGTTGCCGTCGTGAGGTACCAGAACGACATCCAGAACGCACCGAACGAGGTGAAGGCCGTCGCTCCAAAAGTATTGCCCTTCGCGAATTCCCACATTCCGGCAGCGAACTGAGCGATTCCACCGTAGAAGAGAGCCAAACCGAAGACGATCGGCTCGACCGTTCCGGGAAGCAGACCCACGTTGACGCAGCTGAGCACGAAGGTTGTGAGGGCGAAGGCGGCGAGACCAAGCCCGGCCGGATCGGCGAATGATGAGGGACCGCTCACGGCGGTTGCTGGCACCGGATCTGCTTCGTCTTTTTGGAGTGAGAAAGCCATTTCGCTGGTAGTCATTGTTCCCCTGAATATTTTCCCGGCGCCAACGCTGGCACCGCGTTCACGGTACACCACGATCCCTCCTCGGATTTCGTCAGAGACCACACGGGTCAGCGACACTGTCGGCGCTCCCGATGCGGGTTGGCGCGCCCGCTCTGGGTGGCGCACGGAACCGCAGGTGGCGCACGGAACCGCAGGTGGCGCGCGGAACCGCGGTTGGCGCGGTGAACTGCAATACATCACCCTGGGCTGCACGGCGGCGAGTGTTCGCGTATTGGCTGGGTATCGACACGGGGTGCCCCACATAGTGTGCGAGCTGAGATCAAGACCCGTTGAACCTGTCTAGTTAGTACTAGCGAAGGAATGTCACCGATGATCAGTCGTTCCCCGCACCAAAAGTGAAGATGAACGCCCCACCTGTCGCTCCCGCAACCCCGGTAACGCCCCAGCACGTTGGACCAGTACAACTAGTCGAACCTGGCTACTGATCACCGGATTCCGCTTTCGCGCTTGCGAGGGCGGCATCCGTTCGGTTATCGGCACGGTTTTGCTAAAGGCTCAGGCAGCGGCACCATCTCCGAAGCGCAGGGCAATGAAGCCGTTGTTTACAAGACCTGATACGTAGTATTGGATGTTAATACTGGCGTCACTCTGTTCACCAGCACAATGTCGTGCCGTTTCACTCGCGCGGCTCAACAAGGAGGGGGAGAACTTTATGGGTTCCTTGATTCTCATGATCATTGGCCTGGGCGTTATGGCCGCGGGCTATTTTGTCTACTCGAAGTACCTCGCGCGCAGGGTCTACAAGCTCAACGAGGCTTTCGTGACCCCGGCGCACGAGCTCAAAGACGGCGTGGACTACATGCCCACGAACAAGTTCATTCTGTGGGGCCACCATTTCACCTCCGTTGCCGGTGCTGCGCCCATCGTTGGTCCTGCCATTGCCGTGATCTGGGGCTGGCTTCCAGCCCTGCTCTGGGTCACTCTCGGTACCGTATTCTTCGCCGGGATGCACGATTTGGGAACGCTGTGGGCCTCGACGCGCAACAAGGGACGCTCCATCGGCTCCCTGTCCGCCCGGTACATCGGTAAGCGCGGGGCCAACCTATTCCTGGTCGTGATTTTCCTTGTCCTGCTCATGGTGATCGCGGCATTCGCCGTCGTTATCAAGAACCTCCTGATCAGCACACCGGGAGCGGTCATCCCCGTGTGGGGCGCGATTGTCGTTGCCCTCCTGGTGGGTGTGGCCGTGTACCGGCTTCGCTGGCACCTGCTGCCCGTCACCGTCGTCGGCGTCAGCGTGCTCTACGCGCTCATCGTGGTCGGCGACCAGATACCGGTGGTGCTCCCGGAATCAACACTGGGTATGTCTCCGGCCACGTTCTGGATTGTCGCCCTGTTCGCCTATGGAGCGATCGCATCGCTGCTGCCGGTGTGGGTCCTGCTCCAGCCACGTGATTACATCAATGGGGTGCAGCTTTTCGTCGGCTTGATCCTGCTGTTTGGGTCCGTCCTGCTGGCCACGCTGTTCTCCGCAACACCACCGGAAATCGTCGCCCCCGCCATCAACATGAACGTTCCCGAGGGCACGCCAAGCATGATTCCCCTGCTGTTCGTGACCATTGCGTGTGGTGCCATCTCGGGATTCCACGGCATGGTGGCCTCCGGCACCACCTCAAAGCAACTCGACAAGGAAACGGATGCTCGTTTCGTCGGATACTTCGGCGCTATCGGTGAGGGGCTGCTCTCCCTGGGAACGATCCTCGCCGTCATCGGTGGATTCAAGTCGGCTGCCGAGTGGAACGAAATCTACAGCTCGTTCGGCGCCGGTGGGGTCAATGCCTTCGTCCAAGGCGGGGCGAACCTGATGCAGAACGGCATCGGCCTTCCGGCATCGCTGAGCGCGACGGTACTGGCGACGATGGCCGTGCTGTTTGCCGCCACCACGATGGATACCGGAATGCGGCTGCTGCGCTTTGTGGTCCAGGAAGCCGCCGAGGCCTTCAAACTCAAGATCGGCAAGATCCCCGCGACCCTCATCGTCTTGGCACTCGGCCTCGGCCTGACGTTCTCACAGGGACTCGGAGGCGAGGGCGGTCTACGCATCTGGCCGCTGTTCGGAACGACCAACCAGCTGATGGCATCGCTGAGCCTGGCAATCATCGCGGTCATACTGATCCGCAAGGGGCGCAACCCCATCACAGCGATGATTCCGCTCGTGATCGTTTTCGTCATGGCATTCTGGGCGGCGCTCGACCAGCTTTCCAGTTTCACTGACCCGAGCGACCCGGATTGGGTGCTCTTCACGCTTGACGTCATCATCATCGTGACCAGCGTGTGGGTCGCCGTCGAAGCAATCATCGCCATGCGCAACGCCAGGAACTTGCCGCCGGAAGACGAAGACGCGGGCGCGAACGCAGACGCGCACGCGGACGCGGAACTGACCGCGGTCAGCGAAGATGTCTAACCGACTGGGACCGTTACCGACTGACCCGCGCCGGAAGGAGTTCTTGCGGCGCTGGTCAGCTTTTCAGGCGGGCCTGCACGAGTTTTACGTGGGGCCGTACCGTCAGATGTTCAAACGGGAGAAGCAGGACGAAGACGACCTGTTCATGATCGCGGTCTTGGGCGAAGCTCTCGGCGTGCCCGACCCGGCCGCATATTACACAGCCGAACTCCTGCCCGCCGTCTGGGAAAACTTCCACGCCTGGCATCGCCGCATCGGAATCCCCCGCTCACCATTGGACCATATCGGATGCTGCTGACACTCGCTGGCGAGCGGAGAGTGCTCTTCGTCGGAGGCAAGGGCGGAGTAGGTAAAACGTCCGTCGCATCGGCCTTGGCTCTTGCTCGCGCCCGGAACGGCGGACGAGTGCTGCTCGTCTCAACAGACCCCGCACACAACCTCGGCCATATCTGGGACATGACGTTGTCCGATTCTGCCGCACGAGTTTTCACAGCATTCAATGGATATGTGGATGCCGTTGAGATCGACCCGCACACCACCATCGAGCGTCATTTCACGGCTGTCAGCGCCACGATGATGAAGCTCCTTCCCGAGCGGCTGCACCGCTCGGCGAAGCAGCATCTCGAGCTCGCGAAGACAGCACCGGGCAGCCACGAGTCAGCCGTCCTCGAACGGATCGCCGAACTCATCGACCATGGTCTCGACACATATGACCTCGTCCTCTTCGACACTGCGCCATCAGGCCACACGCTGCACCTGCTCACCCTGCCGAAAATGTTGACGGGGTGGACGGAATCGCTGCTCGCCAGCCGATCCAGATCGGACCGATTCGCCGCAGCCGCACGTGGAATTGTCGGCGGTGAAGACCAAGAGGCCGCTGCCGACTCAGAACTGAGGCGCACGTTGATCGCCCGTCGTGACCGATTCGCCCGCATGCGGCAGACGATCACCGATAGCACCACGACGGGCTTCGTGATCGTGACTCTCGCTGAAAAGATGCCCGTCGCCGAATCCCTTGACATTGTCAGACAGTTGCGCGGTTTAGGGATCGACGTCTCGTCTATTGTTATCAACCGCCGATCCCCTGACGACGCCGGCTCTTTCCTCGCCGCACGCAGGAAAGGCGAAGACGCCTGTCTGCAGACGCTCCGCGAGCACCTCGATACAGTGCCACTGATCGAACTGCCGCTGCTGGTTCGAGACATGACGGGAGAAGATGCTTTGGAGGAACTCGCCGCGCTATTGGGGGAACGATGATCCCGTGGAAACCGGCGAACTGATCGGAGAGGAAGTTAAGGCAGGTCGCTCAGCATTACCTTGTCGCGAATTTGACCCGTCGCATTCAAGTGCGTTCTTGGCGATTCACACTACATGTTGCCGTTTTGGAGGACGCGAGGCTCGTGGCGCCCCTCCGCCGGCTATGGGATGCCTACACCGATCCGCGCCAGCTCGAGCGGTTCTGGGGACCGCCGACCTATCTGGCACGATTCCTCCGGCACGACGCCGTGGCCCTTGACACAGGTGCTCAGGGATACCCAGGTACGGGTGGCACGAATCATCCGCGGTCCCGTCGACCAGGTGTGGCATGCACATACCGATGCCGCGCTTATGAAGCAGTGGCTGCTCGGACCCGACGGATGGTCCATGCCCGTCTGTGAGGTGGCGACCACGGTCGGCGACAGTTACCGCTATGAGTGGAAGCGGGCTGACGGCGATGAGCGATTCGGTTTCACCGGCGAGCTGCTCGAGTCGGAAAAGCCCTACCGCGCGGTCACAACCGAGGCGATGATCGGAATGGACTTCCCGGCAACGCTCAACGAACTGACCCTCACAGCTGTCGAGGGAGGGACTCTGCTCTCACTCGTCATCACCTACGCCAATGCCGAGCAGCGCGACGCGGTTCTGACAACCGGGATGACCGACGGCATGGAGACGAGCTACCAGCGCCTCGAAGGGCTGTTGCAGCCGACGCTGGCATAGTCAGGTGCCATGGCGCCTCTTCGGGACGCTTCATGACGATTGGAGTCTCCTCTCGATCCTGAACGCGGAGGGCGAAGCCATCGCCGGTCGCATATGCCGTCAGGAATAAATGTAGAGGCTATTAATCGCGAGCATTTGCGCGGCGGTTGACCGGTTCTCACATCGGATTCAAGTACCGACGGCCCATCGACCCACAGACAAACGCACCATCCGCTTTCCACGGTGTGGACGGTCGGTACGCTGGCGAGATGAGTAACACCGAAAAACGCCCCGCACGCCGCGCCGTCACCGCAGCCTCCGTGGGCTTTGCGGCCGTGACAATGTATGCGATTGTCGGGGTTTTGCAGATCCTGGTGTGGAATCCGCTAGCCGCCGTGCCCGGTGCAACGCTCGGGCAAATCCGCGCGGATATGGCTCGCGCCAATGAACACCTCAACGCGAACGTAGTTGTCGCCTGGGCTGGCGTTGGCATAGTCCTCGCCACCGTGGTTCTGCTCGTGGCAGTCGTTCGGCGCCCCCGGCGGGTCGGGCCGGTGGTCGCGGCCTATCTGCTGCTGCTCGTGTTCGCTGCTCCGGGGCACTTTTTTGCTTCTTTCGGGCCCGGCATGTCGCTCGCTGACACCTATATGATTTCAGGCGCGGATCAGGCCCCGTGGGGTGTGGCGCTGTATGTGGTGAGCGCGGCCGCTCTGCTCGCCCTGATCGTTCTGATTATTACCACTGCGCGCCGCGCAACCAGACTTTCCGCCGGTCCCAGCGCGAGTCTGGGATAATTCGAACCGGTCATCGCGGTGTTGATCCACAGCGGAAGAATAGACGGATGAGCGACGCCGGTGATTTTGTAGATCGCACGCTGCAGAATGAAGCTACCTGGGAGCGTGCAGCGGAGGCGAACGCCCGGTGGGGACACAAACTGGAGTTCTACGGCGCATCCGTCGGCGCCGTGCGGGGAACCGTTCGCGACCTGACCCGCCGGTATAAGGACATGACGCACGACGAGGTGACCGCGCTGAGCACCGAACTGTGGAACGTGCCGGTCTTCGAACGCCGCCTCGCGGCCATCGTGCTGCTGCAGGCGAACCTGTCCCGGCTCGACAACACCGACCTGACCAGAATCGAGGGATTTCTGCGCGGTGCAACGCTGCCAGAAATCAGCGATCCGCTCACTTTCGACGTGGTACTCCCCCTGATCGAGGCGCTGAGCGGGTCCAACCGCACACGGGCGGAGGCAGCGCTCGGGCGATGGGCTCACGATGGTAACCCGTGGCTGCGCCGAGCCGCACACGGCATAGCCGCCAAAATCGCGAGCACCTAGCAGAGTATGTATCTCCGCTGCGATGATCCCGACGCTGACGTCGCTATGGAAACGCTCCCGATCGCTTCCCGGCGAGTTCAGATCGTTACATGACCAATGCAAGCCAAACGCGGGGATACGGGGCGCTCCTGCCTGTCGTACGCAAGGAAAAGCCGATCGACCGCTGCCCTATGATCGTGGCCCACAACCACGTAGCACCAACGATCCGGAGTCGAGGCGTTGCTACGATGAAGGGGTGAAAATCGCCGCAGCCGCCGAGCGTTGAGCACGAACCGGGAAGCAGGCATGGCCGATCCGCGATGCGCAGCGAATCGTCGCGCTGTGCGCGCCGGACGCGATTTACCGCTCACACCCACACCGTGATCCCGAGTCGGGGGCGCTCTTGCCTACACAACGAAGACCTTCGCCGAATAGGAGGCCATCGAGTGCCGCTTCGGGACGCCAATCTCGAACGGCAACCGTGCCGTCGTGGAATGGTGGGCCAGTTGGCGCAAGAACGACCTTGAGCTGACGCTTTCGGGCACAACAGTCTTGCGGTTCCACGACGATGGCCAAGTCGACCAAGTCGACTATTGGAACGAGAGCCCAGGCCGCCGCCTTCCCTTCGTCGGTTGGGGTACGGCCTCATCGTAAGGCCGCGAGCGCAGGTACTGGATTTCTTTGGGCTTTCGGACAACGCTGACGCTAGCCTCCCACCTCATGAGCTGTAGCAGCTATAGAGGAAGCATCAATCGGTCCGAATCGTCGACCGCGTGTGACGATGTATTGGCGACAGTGGTGCATCACGAGAGGGCGGCCGACACCGGCGGGGCGATCAGTTCGGAGCATGACTGGCTTAGCAGCAACTGCTCGGGCGCTTTCGATATCGTCGCTGACTACGCCTCGACGAAGGGGATGGCGCGACGTTATTCCTGGACCCATAACCGCGGGGACAGCCGACCGTCCAAGGCCAACCCGCGCGATCTCTAGAACCGGGGCACGGCCTCGAGTGCGAACCCAGGCGGCGCGTTGTCGGGTTGGTTCAAGGCCGAGAGCCGCACCACGTACGCTCCGGGCGGGAGTCCGCTTGTGTCGATACTCAGTGGCGCGTGGCGGGACTCCTGGCGCTGCTCCACGCTGAGCACCACCTCCCGGTTGGCGTCGAGCATGTCGGCGATCAACGCCGGACCCTCAATCGCGGCTAGCCGAATAATTCGGGGCTCCAACGCCCGCTCGTCCACCTCGAAAGCCAGATAGTTGACACGGTCGCCCATCCAGTTCGGCCGGTCGCCGGGGACGGGTACCGAGAACACCAGCTCCTCTTGGTACGCCTCGGGCACCCGCCGCTTGTCGTACTCCTGGTTGGTCGTGAAGCGGTACCGCGTAACGGTGGTCGAGGCGATCTCGACGAAGGTCACCGTCGCCACCGGCAGGACCAGCTCAAGGTGCCGGATCCCTACCTGCCGGCTGAGTTCGTTGCGGTTCCCGTCGTAGAGGGTCACGTCCACGGGTGCGTCGGTCTTACCGATCCGTAGGATCGGCCTCGTTGCCTCGCGAGCAGGACCTGTCCTCACTCCAAAAAAATCGCGGTTATCTGCGGCGTGGATGGTGAGATCGTAGGTTCCCGCAGGGACATCAAAGATGCCCGCGATTGGACCGAGCGTCACCTCTCCCCCCGGTGGTGTCGACCTCAGGGTGAAGCGGGTCGCGGTATCAACGCTGTCGTTGGGCTCGAACTCATCCACGGGAAGGGAGACTGGCGTGATCGTGGCAGTGAGCTCGTATAGGTTAAGCCCGCCGGAAACCCGCAATCGGTAAACTCCCGGCGCAATCAGCGCAGTCATTTGGATCAATCCCGGGCTGGTGGTGACGATCAGCTCGGCGGCCGCCCTGCTATCGGGGTCGTCGGGGACGAGCTCGACCTTGACCTTGCCGAGCAGCGGGTAAGACGCAGTTTGGATGTCAACCGTAGCGAAGCTGTCGAGCTGGAAGCGATGCCAATCGACGTCATCGCTAGCCGAGAGCACGCTGAGTGCTTGCCCACTGGTGCCGAATTGGTTCGTTGGTCCACGTCGTAGGAGTGGACGGGCAGACTCCGGGGTGTCGTTGGCCTCCGACAGGTCCGGAGGGAGCCTCGACCCCATGGCGTCAAGTACAGCTGCATAGGCGTCGAGACCCAACGTCGCCCGGTTCCCGGGCTTCCCGGCCCAAGCGGTCCGTCGAAGGATGTCCTTGGCTGTGCCGCTGTCGATATCCGGATTGACCGCCCTCATCATGGCCACCACCCCGGCGACGAAGGGTGCCGCAACCGAGGTGCCGTCGACCGCAGAGCCGAAGGGAAAGTCACCATCTGGGATCGTCGGGATGGAGGTGCCCGGAGCCCAAATATCGACCGAAGACCCGTGATTGGAGAAACCAGCCGCGATGTCGGTGTCGTCGAGCGCGCCAACGGTGATGGTCCCAGGTGTGCGGGTCGCTGGTCGCACCGAGGACTCGTCAGGGATGTTTTCATTTTCGTTACCGGCGGAGCAAACCACGATCAGCCCGTTGTTCGTCGCCCAGCGGAAGTAGTCCTCCCAGCTGCCAGAACCCCACGTGAAATTGCCTCCGCTCATCCCCCAGGAGATGTTAAGAACGTCAATTCCCCAGGCGACGCAGAGGGCGAGGGCGCGGTAGGTCTGGTCCTTGGTGATGTCGGTCTTGAACAGCACGGGCAGTGCCACCGTGCCACCTGTACCGGCGGTGCCGAGTCGGTTATCTGGTTTGGCGACAGCCACGCTCGCCACGCCGTTGCCGTGCCACGGACAGCTGTAGCTGCCGCCGCACTTGTTACCGCCCGCTCCGCCGACTCCCACGCTCTCGTCGAGCAGGTTGACTTGCATCGGGGCGCCGCCGAGATCCGAACCCGATTGACCGGCTCCTAACAACGTCGTCCGGCCTGCGATCCAAAACCCTCCGTCGAGCACCGCGACGGTCACCGGCGACTTTAGTGACCGGACGGCGCGGAACGCCTCCACCAGCTGCCAGGCTTTTGTCACCCGAGCTCGTCCCTTGAAGGCCGGGATCTGGAACGTCGTCACCGGATTAAAGTCCAGGGCCGACGTCAACGGCAGCACGCTCGGGGAGCCGACGGAATTGAGGTCGACGGCCAACCCGTCCTCCAGTAATTCGCTGGTCAGGGACAGCAGCCGAGCGGCGTCGGGCGACGTCACGGTGGCGCGGTCCCCCAGCCTCTGGGCTGCGAGCGCGGCACCTCGTTCACTCACCTCAGGCAACTCACGGAACCGCAGCACACT
>JBBRBV010000042.1:0-24533 GCA_038205545.1 Actinomycetales bacterium | reverse complement strand
AGAGAGAGACTACTTTTTCAGGGCTTTGATCACGCGGGCCAGGGCACGGCCGGCCACAATCAGGAACGGCACACCGACAGCGAGCAGTGCGATCACGTTCGGCTCGAACCGGGCGGTGCCGCCCGACTTCACGTAGGCGCCGATGGGCAGGGTGGCTCCCCCACCCCCGCCACCGGAACCGGCATTGGAATCCCCGGAGTCGCCACCGCCGAAACCGTAATAGGCGAGCGCTACGGGCACCAGGGTGACACCATCGATCTGAACGGGGTCACCGTAGGCCGATTTCACGCCGGCGGAACGAAAAGTATCTGCGAGTTTTTCCGGGAGGCTGGTCATTCCCATAGGTTAGCGCGACTCTGGCTTGAAGAACGAGGCCGGACGCACCGTTCCCGCCCCGAATCGTTCGGTGACGGAATCCACCGCCAGCTCGGCGCTTCGCCAGTCTTCGTCTGGATCCCACAATCCCACCGATCCCGACGCCGTACCGAGCTGCTCGGCGCGCACTCCGATCAGTCGCACACGAATGCCCGACGCGGCGAGCACGTCGAACGCGGCAACCGCCTCCTCGTAGAGGCGGCGACCGACATTGCTCGGTTCAGCGAGGGTACGCGACCGCGTGACCGTGCTGAAGTCGGTGTAGCGCAACTTGAGGGCCACGCGACGCGCGACGAGATCGCTGCGACGAAGCCGTGCGGCTACGAGGTCGCACTGCCGCAGCAGCTCGCTGTGCAACCGGTCCGTATCCGTCACGTCGTGTTCAAAGGTCACCTCATGGCCGACGCTCTTCTCCTGACGCTCGATCGTCACCGCGCGCGGGTCACGCCCCCACGACAGATCCAATAGCTTCTGAGCGGATGCCTCCCCCAGCGTCTTCTGCAACACCGACAGCGGCGTGCGCGCAATATCGCCGATGAGCTTCAAACCGAGGCGGGTCAGCGCCTCCTCGGTGGCCGCTCCCACGCCCCAGAGCGCGGTCACCGGCAGCGGATGCAGAAACTCGATCGTCGTATCGGCCGGAACGACGAGCAGACCGTTGGGTTTGGCCAGCCCGGAGGCGAGTTTGGCGACGAACTTGGTGGAGGCCGCACCAACCGAACAGACCAGCCCGGTTTCGGCAACCACCCGTGCGCGGATGAGTTCGCCAATCACGGCCGGTGATCCGAAGAGAGTGATCGCTCCGGATACGTCGAGAAAGGCCTCGTCAATTCCGAGTCGTTCGACCAAGGGGGTGACGTCGTCGAAGATGCTCATGACCCGGGTGGAGAAATCGCGATAGCGCCCCATGTGTGGCTCCAGCACGATCGCGTTGGGGCATTGTCTCAGCGCGAGTGCCATCGGCATGGCCGAGTTCACGCCGTAGCGCCGGGCGATGTAGTTGGCCGCCGTGACGACCGAACGGCCCCCGCGGTGGCCGACGATCACCGGCTGGTCGACGAATTCGGGGTGCGAGAGCAGCTCGACGGACACGAAGAACGCGTCGAGGTCAATGTGCAACACGGTCGCCGAACGGTCATCGACGTCGTGCGCCGAGACCTTTCGTTCGCTGCCGTCCTGTCTGCCCACCGAAAAACCCTAACCCGTTGCCAGCGCTCGGGACGACCACGGACGAAAAAGCTAGCGCACGACTTTCTCGGCGCCGGCGATTCGCTGTGCAAAGTAGATGGGAATGATCGACACGAATACCAGCACGACGGCGATGACGTTCACGACCGGCGCCTGATTGGGCCGAAACAGGTTGTCCAAAATCCATAGCGGCAGGGTCTTCACGCTCGACCCCGCAGTGAATGTCGTGACGATGATCTCGTCAAAGCTCAGGGCGAAGGCGAGCAGACCTCCGGCGAACAGCGCCGAGCGCAATTGCGGAAAAGTGACCAGACGAAACGTTGTCCAGATCCCGGCGCCGAGGTCCGAGGAAGCGTCTTCGAGGCTCGTGCCGAGTCGTCGCAACCGGGCAATCACGTTGTTGAACACCGTCACGATGCAAAAAGTTGCGTGGGCGATAATGAGCGTCAGAATCGACAATTGCACGCCGAGACCGGTGCGAAAGGCGTTGTTCAGGGCGATACCGGTCACGATGCCGGGCAGCGCGATGGGCAGGATGACCAGCAGGCTGATGGCGTCCCGGCCAAAGAATTCGAAGCGTTGCAGCCCGAGCGAGATGAGGGTGCCGAGAACGAGTGCCACCGCCGTCGAAGCCAGCGCAACCTGCAGGCTGGTCAGCACCGCGTCAAGGGCGCCGTCGCTCTGGAACGCCTTCGCCCACCATTCCAAGGTCAAGCCAGGCGGCGGCCAGGTGAGGTTCTTGCTGGTGCTGAACGAGTTCACGAACACCACGAACAGCGGCAGATAGATCAAGGCCAACACCACTGCCGTGATGGCCGCAAGCAGGCCGCGGGCCGGGCGACTCAAACGCATGTCGGACTCCTACAGGTTGTTGAGGGCGCCCGTGCGTCGCACAGCGGCGAGGTAGGCGAAAATGATCAGAATGGGAATAAGCGCAATCGCGGCCGCCAGCGGCAGGTTGTTTGCCGCCCCGACATTGGTATAGACGAGGTTGCCCAACATCTGGTTGGCCCCGCCAACGATATTGACGGTGATGTAGTCACCGAGCGAGAGCGAGAAACTAAAAATCGAACCGGCAATAATCGCCGGCCAGATCAGGGGAAGCACCACCAGGCGCAGGGTCGACCACGTGCCACCACCCAGGTCACCGGATGCCTCGAGCAGCGAATCCGGCACCCGCTCCAGTCCCGCATAGATCGGCAAAATGACATAGGGCAACCACAGGTACGACAGAGTGATGATCGTGGCGGGCAGACCATAACCGGGGCTCTGCCCCCCGAACGGTGACACCAGCCATTCGAAGATACCGCCCTGGGAGAGCACCGATCGCCAGGCGTACGCCTTGACGAGGTAGCTCGCCCAGAGCGGCATCAGAATGGCAATGACGAGAATGCGCTGGGCCCGCGGTCCCGCAACTTTGGCCATGTAGAAGGCGATCGGCAGGGCGATCACGACGTCGATGATGGTGACCAGAAGCGCGACGCCCACCGTGCGGAGTGTCACGGTTTGGTAGAGCGAACCGGTCACCACGGCCACGATGTTATCGAGAGTCCAGGTCTGCGAAATCTGCCCGGTGAACGAGTCGACTGTCCACAGAGCGGTGACCAGCAGCGCGGCGAGGGCGACAATGTAGACCAGACCGAGCCAGAACAGGGGTGCACTCAACAGCAGCGAGAGCCGCAAGTGCGGATGACGACTAAGCAAGACCGAGCCCCGCCGGGCGAGGGTGTTCCGTTGCGGGGGCACCCCCGCCCGGCGAGTGGGTGGCGCGGAAGCGTCAACCGTCATGTTCTATCCTTCTGTCGAACTCGAACGGCTGATTTAGCCCTTGATCTCTTGCCAGGCTGTGGTCCAGTCGGAGTAGTCGGTGCACGTGACATCGGTACGCCCGTCGAGGCAGTCGGCGATCGGCGTGGACCAGTACCAGATCTGCGACGCATAGTCGGCGTCACCGGCGTGGTAGCTCGCACAGTGATCGGGGTTGACCGTGAAGTCGCAGGCTCCAGCGTTGGATGGTGCCTCGCCAAAGTACTCGGTGGCCTGCGCGTTGGCCTCGGGGCTCGCGATGTAGTCGAGCCAGGCGTAGGCACAGTTGGGACTCTTCGCGTTGGCAGCGATCATCCAGGTGTCTGACCATCCGGTCGCACCCTCATCGGGCAGAACGACCTCGGCCGGGGTGCCCTCGGCGAGCGAGTTGCGGATGACCTGCCAGGTGGTGCCGACGACGGTGTCACCGGTTTCGAAGGCCTGCACAGCCTTGAGATAGTCCGACCAATATTCACCCACGTTGATGCGCTGATTCTTGAACAATTCAACCGCCGCCGCCAGCTGCGTTTCATCGAGCGCGTACGGGTTCGTGATCCCTAGTTCCGGCTGGTGCGTCATGAGATACACCCCGGCATCCGCTAGTGAAATCGGCGAATCGTAGGCGGTCACCGCGCCCTTGTACTGGGATGACTGGTCAAAGACGACATCCCACGATGTGGGTGCCGGGGTGACCACCTCCGTGTTGTACATGAGCAGGTTGGCGCCGTAGCCGTGCGGAATGCCGTAGGCGACACCGTCGACGCTGTTCCAGGACTGCATCTTGAGAAAGTCGAAGATGCCGTCGTAGTTGGCAATGAGGTCGGTGTTGACCGGGGCCACGTCACCGGCGGCGACGAGTCGCAGTGAGGCATCACCGGACGCCGCAACGACGTCGTAGTCGCCGGTTTTCATGAGGCTGAACGCTTCGTCGGAGGTGCCGTAGGTCTTGCTCGTAACCGTGCAACCAGTCTCCTCTTCAAAAGCGCTGACCCAGTCGACCGTGGGGTCGTTGCTGCCATCTTCGACGTAGCCAGGCCAGGCGAGCAGCGAGACGCTGCCTTCCATCTCGCCGAGCTCGGTCTGAGCCGTCGTCGGTGCGGCCGTGCCGCCACCCTGGCTGGTGCCACAGGCGGTCAACAGGAGGGCCACCGACGCGATCGCAACGCCGGTCAGGACGACGGATGTTCGGCGTGCGGGGGTGCTTTTCATGACTTTCTCCATTCGTGAAGCCTTCAGGGTTGGAAAACGGGTGCGGGTATAGCAATGGGTGTGGGTGCTGCGAGGGTGACGATATCGGAGTCATTCCAGCCGATGGTGACCCGCGCGCCGCGTCCATTGGTCGCTACGCGATGCGCATCGTTCTGTTCGAGGACAACAACCCGCGCGCCAGCGTCGAGGTCGACGATGAGCTGAGTGCTGCTGCCGACGTAGATGACCTCGGCGAGCGTGCCGGAAGCGGTGCGATCGGCGGCGAGCGGCAGGTCCTCGGAGCTGACGCTGACCTTTTCCGGGCGTACCGAGTGGGTGCCACCCCGGCCCAGGAGCGCCCACGATACGGTGTCGTCGAAGATGTTGGAGGTACCCACGAACGCGGCCACGAATGGTGAGGAGGGTCGCTCGTAGATTTCGGCCGGGGTACCGAGCTGCTCGATCTTACCCTCGTTGAATACCGCAATGCGGTCGCTGAGCGTGAGGGCTTCCTGCTGGTCATGGGTCACAAAGATGAACGTGATGCCCAGGTTGCGCTGCAGTTCCTTGAGTTCGACCTGCATCTGCTCGCGCAGCTTCAGGTCGAGGGCACCGAGTGGTTCATCGAGTAGTAGCACCTTGGGCTGCACGACCGTGGCCCGCGCCAGGGCAACCCGTTGGCGTTGCCCACCGGAAAGCTGGCTCGGTTTGCGATCGGCGAAACCGCCCAGGCGCACGGTCTCAAGGGCCTGTCTGGCTTGCTCGTACCTGGCCCGTTTGGAGACGCCGCGCACCCGGAGTCCGTAGGCGACGTTGTCGAGCACGCTCATGTGCGGAAAGAGCGCGTAGTCCTGGAACACCGTGTTGACGTCGCGGTCGAACGGCGCCCGGTCCGTGACGTCCTGCCCGAGCAGGGAGATCGTTCCGCTGGTCGGTTGCTCGAAGCCGGCGATCAGGCGCAGCACGGTGGTCTTGCCCGATCCGGACGGGCCGAGCATGGAGAAGAACTCCCCCTCGACGATGTCGAGGTCGACGCCGTCGACAGCATTAACGCTGCCGAACCTCTTGGTCAGGCCGGTCAAACGGATAGCGGGCTGTGCACCGGTCACGATCTCTCCCTGCTAGTCGACGCACCGCCCACCCCGCTGGCCTGCTCATTCAACAATTCCCTGCTCACTCACCGGCTAATCATATGGAGTGAGATGTCTTCGGTGAACGCCGGGAGGTTACGGTCGTGTCACAACCTGCACAGAGTCGTCCATGCTGCAGTCCATCCGCGCCGAAACCGGTGCGCGCGACTATGTTCGCCCCTCTCGACGGCGCGGGCCGCGCCGAAATCGTAGTGCAGCGCCTGACCGATGCGATCGTGCGCGGGGTCAGCCGATCGTGGTGCCGAAGGCCAGACCGAGCAGGTAGGTAACGGCCGCCGCGCCGAGGCCGATCACCAGCTGCCGCAGGGCACGCTTGAACGGAGGCCCACCGGAGAGCAAGCCGACCACGGCGCCGGTGGCGAGCAGCGCTACCCCCACCAGAACGGTTGCCACCACAATGGCGGCGTAGCCGCTCATACCAAACAGGTAGGGCAGCACCGGCAGTAGCGCTCCCGACGCGAAGAAGCAGAAACTCGACAGCGCAGCCCCGGTCCCGGTACCGATGGCCTCGTGCTCGTCGGGCTCGTGCAACTGCGTGCCGACCGCGACGATCGGCCCGGTCGCCGCGTAAGCCGCGGCGAGCACACCGCGGGCGTAAGTCTCAGCTTCCTCTTCCGACATGCCGCGGGCCCGATAGACCAGGGTCAGTTCGTTGGCGGCGAGATCGAGATGCGAGAGCACGCTCGTAGCCGGCGCGGCGGGCGTGGATGCCTCGAGCAGTTCTCGCTGCGACCGCACCGACACATATTCGCCGGCCCCCATCGAGAGTGCTCCGGCCAGCAGACCGGCGATGCCGGTGAACAGAATCGTGGAGGCTGGCACGCCCGTCGCCCCAATACCGAGCACGAGGGCGAGGTTGCTGACGAGTCCGTCGTTGATGCCGAACACGGCGGCCCGAAAAGTACCCGACAGGCGTTTGCGGCCGCGCGCAGCGAGACCGCGCACGACCTCTTCGTGCACGGTTTCGTCGGCGGCCATTGCGTTGGTCGCGTCGGCATCCGCCTCGTAGGGCGAGCGACTCTCGGCCCGTTGGGCGAGGGCGAGCACGAAGACCGATCCGAACCGGCGGGCGAGCAGCCCGAGAAATCGAGTGCGCAGCGCGCCACGCCTGGGCGAGCCGATGTTGCTGCCAAGCAGGTGGCGCCAGTGTTCTTCATGGCGTCCCTCGGCGTCGGCCAGGGCCAGCAGAATCTGGCGCTCCTCGCCGGCCCGACGGTCGGCGAGGTCGCGATACACCGCGGCCTCGGCCTGTTCATCAGCCAGATACTGCCGCCACCGACGGATGTCGCGGGGCGACGGAGTACGTTCGCCCTGCTCTGGAGTGGCCGCGTTCACGCCTCCGGCGCCGCTTCCAGAAAACTCTGCGGAATGCGCGCGGACTCGTGCGGACCAGACCCGTCGAGACCGAAGAACGGCTCTTCGAACCGGACGACCCAGACTTTTTGCCGCACCGCGGTCGGCGCGTAGAGCCCGGCTCCCTCGGCCTCGCCCGCCGCCACTATGACGCCGATCGGGTCGTCGATGAGTGACTCTGGAAACCGGGTGCGGTCGAGGTGCACGATGACCTGCACGCCCACCCCGAATATTGCGCCCTGCATTGTCACAGCCTTACTCGATCGCTGCAGCGCGTTCAAGCACGAGTTCACGCACACGCGCGGCATCCGCCTGCCCTCGCATGGCTTTCATGACCGCGCCGATAACGGCTCCGGCGGCCTGTACCTTGCCGCCCTGAATCTTGGCGAGCACGTCGGGCTGGCCGAGCAACGCCGCATCGATGGCCGCGATGAGGGCGCCGTCGTCGGAGACCACGGCAAGGCCACGGCTCTCCACCACCTCAGCGGGGGTTCCCTCGCCGGCGATGACGCCCTCAAGCACCTGACGGGCCAGACGGTCGGTGAGGGTCCCGGATTCGACCAGTTCGATCAGTGCGGCCAGCTGCATCGGTGTCACCAGGGACTCGGCGGCGACCCCGGCCAGATTGGCGAGTCGGGCAATTTCGCCGGTCCACCACTTACGTGCGGCCTGAGCGGATGCCCCCGCGGCGACGGTCGCCTCGACCGCGTCGAGGAGATCGGAGTTGACGACGTCCTGAAACTCAAGGTTCACAAAACCCCACGCTGCCTGCAGTCGCTTGCGACGCGTCGCGGGCGGCTCGGGCAGGGTCAGGCGCAGTTCTTCCACCCATTCGCGCGACGGGGCCATGGGCAGCAGGTCGGGCTCGGGAAAGTAACGATAGTCGTCGGCGTCACTCTTGGGCCGACCGGCGCTGGTAATGCCGGTGTCTTCGTGCCAGTGCCGGGTCTCCTGCGTGATGGTGCCGCCGCCGTGCAGCACAGCCGCCTGGCGCTGGATCTCGTACCGCACCGCTCGTTCGACCGACCGCAGCGAGTTCACGTTCTTGGTCTCGGTGCGGGTGCCGAGCGTGTTCGAACCGCGCGGGCGCAGGGACACGTTCGCGTCACAGCGCACGTTGCCCTCCTCCATGCGGGCGTTGGAGACCCCGAGCGCCTTGGCGATCTCGCGAATCGCCGCAACGTAGGTCTTGCCGATCTCGGGGGCGTCGTGTTCGGCACCCTCGATCATCTGCGTGACGATCTCCACCAGGGGTACTCCACCACGGTTGTAGTCGACGAGCGAGTAATCGGCACCCTGGATGCGACCGGTAGCGCCACCCATGTGAGTGAGCTTGCCGGCGTCGTCCTCCATGTGCGCGCGTTCAATCTCGACCGTGACCAGACGTCCACTTTCGAGTTCGATCGTGATCGACCCGTCGTGACAGATCGGGTCGTCGTACTGGCTGGTCTGAAAGTTCTTCGCCGTGTCGGGGTAGAAGTAGTTCTTGCGGGCGAACCGTGAGTGTTCGGCGATGTCACATCCCAATGCGAGCCCCAAACGAATGCTCGATTCGATCGCTTTCCGGTTCACCTGCGGCAGCCCGCCGGGCAGGCCCAGGCAGGTCGGGCAGGTATTGGTGTTGGCGCCAGAGCCAAACTCGTTGGCGCAGCCGCAGAACATTTTGGTTTTGGTGTTGAGTTCGACGTGCACCTCGAAGCCGAGCACCGGCTCGAACAGTTTGAGTGCTTGGTCAAAGTCCATCAATTCGGCCCGGTTCTTTTTTTCTGCGTTGGGCATCAGACGGCTCCCTCTTCGCTGGCAAACATTTCGGTCGACGTCAGGGCCGGAGCCTGGCTGAGCATGGTCTGCCCCCAGCTCGCCTCGAGCAGCTGTTCGATGGCGGCACCGACGGTGTAGAGGCGGGCATCCGCTCTGGCGGGGGCCATGATCTGCAGTCCCACGGGCAGGCCGTCCTCGGGAGCGAGGCCGATCGGGATGCTCATTCCCGGCACCCCGGCGAGGTTCGCCGGGATGGTGGTCACGTCGTTGATGTACATGGCCATCGGGTCGTGGAGCTTTTCACCGAATTTGAAGGCGGTGGTCGGTGCGCTTGGTGAGACCAGCACGTCAACCTGACTGAATGCGGCGGCGAAATCTCGCTGGATGAGCGTGCGCACCTTCTGCGCGCTTCCATAATAGGCGTCGTAATACCCTGTGCTGAGGGCATAGGTACCGAGGATGATGCGGCGTTTGACCTCAGGGCCGAAACCGGCTTCGCGGGTGGCGCTCATGACGTGCTCGCTGGTGAGTGAGCCACTCTCCGGGTTGACCCGGATGCCGAACCGCACCGAGTCGAAGCGGGCCAGGTTACTGGACGCTTCGGCTGGCAGAATCAGATAATACGCCGCGACGGCGTATTCGAAGTTGGGGGCGGAGATCTCGGTGATTTCGGCGCCGGCGGCGACGAGCAGCGCGAGGGTTTCGTCGAAGCGCTGGGTGACACCGGCTTGGAAGCCGTCGCCGGAAAGTTCCTTGATGACGCCGACGCGGAGGCCCTTGAGGGCACCATCCGCAAGGCCAGCCCGTGCGGCGGCGGCCATCGAGGGCCAGTTGTCGGTCAGTGAGGTGGAGTCGAGTGGGTCGTGACCGCCGATGACGTCGTGCAGCAGGGCGGCATCGTAGACGGTGCGAGAGACCGGTCCGACCTGGTCGAGGCTCGACGCGAGTGCGATAGCGCCGTAGCGGGAGACTCCGCCGTAGGTGGGCTTGACGCCGACCGATCCGGTGACGGCGGCTGGCTGCCGGATGGATCCGCCGGTGTCGCTGCCGAGAGCAAGCGGTGCCTGAAAGGATGCAACGGCCGCGGCCGAGCCGCCGCCGGAGCCACCGGGAATTCGGTCGCGGTCCCAGGGGTTGCGGGTGATGCCATACGCGGAGTGCTCGGTGGAGGAGCCCATGGCGAATTCGTCCATGTTGGTCTTACCAAGCGGCACCAGTCCGGCTGCGCGCAGGCGAGCGACGACGGTCGCGTCATAGGGCGGAACCCAGCCTTCGAGAATCCTGGACCCGGCGGTGGTGGGCATGTCCGAGGTCGCGAGCACGTCCTTGATCGCGATCGGAACACCGGCGAGCGGGCCCAGCGTTTCGCCGGCAGCGCGGCGGGCATCGATCTGGGCTGCCGTCTCGAGGGCGGCATCGCCGGCGACGTGCAGAAAGGCGTGCAGGTCGGTGTCAACGGCCTTGATGTGCTCAAGGTGGGCGCGGGTCGCTTCGACGGCACTGACCTCTGTGCGCACCAGCAGGTCGCTGAGATCGGCGGCGGAAAGCTTGGTGAGATCGGTCATGGTTACTCCTCGTCCAGAATGGCGGGCACGCGGAATTTGTCGCCGGCGCGGTCGGGGGCACCGGACAGGGCCTGCTCGACGCTCAGCGAGGGCACGACGACATCCTCACGAAAGACGTTGGTCAGCGGCATCGGGTGGCTTGTCGCCGGGGTGTCCGCGGTGGCTACCTCAGAGACCTTGGCGATCGAGTCGACAATCTGGCCGAGGTCGTGGGTGAGATCGGTGATCTCACGGGGACTGAGGTCGATCCGGGCCAGGAAAGCCAAATGGGCCACCTGCTCGGCCGTGATTTCAGACATGCAACTCCAAACGCATTGTGATCGATACGTCAATTCTATTGGAACGCCGCCAACCGCCCTTTTCACCATCAGTGACGCAGGCCGCCAGTGACGCAGGCCGCCACCGACGCAGGCCGTCCGTGACGCGCGGCGCGGTGCGCGGTGCCGGCGTCGCCCGGGGTGGCTGCGTTCTGTGCGCCACCCCAGATGTCAGGACGCCGACTCTTCGGAAGGCTCGGGAACGGGGGCCAGCCCGGCCGGACCCTCGGCGAGCAGCAGGCGAAACTCATCGGCATCGACAATGCGAATGCCGAGCGTTTCGGCCTTGCCGAGCTTGGAACCCGCGCCCGGCCCGGCGGCGACGAAATCGGTATTCTTTGACACGCTCGCCGCACTCTTACCGCCCGCGGCGATGATGGCCTCCTGGGCGCCCTCACGGGTGAATCCCTCCAGCGAGCCGGTCGCCACGACGGTCAGCCCGGCGAGCACTCCCCCTGCGGCCTCTGCCGCACCAGGCCCTGGATGGCCCGGGGTGGCGAACTGCACGCCGGCCGCCGCCCACTGGGTGACGATGGAGCGGTGCCAGTCCACCAGGAACCAGTCGAGCACAGCGTCGGCAATGATGCCTCCGACGCCGGCGACCTCGGCGAGTTCCTCACGACTGGCGGCACGAATGGCATCGAGTGAGCCGAAATGGTTGGCCAGGGCGCGGGCTGCGACCGGCCCAACGTGACGGATGTTCAGGCTCACCAGGATTCGCCACAGCGGTTTGGTCTTGGCCTTCTCAATCTCGACGAGCAGCTTGAGTGCGCTCGATGAGGGTTGCGGGCCCGCCACCCCCTGCTTCTTTTCGGCGGCGGTGGGATTGCGCTGAAACGGCATCCGCTGGCGAACGGTGCCGTCGTCGTCTTCTTTGGGCAGCCCGGTTTCTGTGTCGCGCACGATCATCTGGATCGGCAGCAGGTCGGCGAGTTGCAGGTCGAAGAGGCCGGCCTCGGTCGACAGTGGCGGGTCGGCTGGAACGGTCGGCTGGGTGAGCGCGGACGCCGCGACCTCGCCGAGTACCTCGATGTCGAGGCCCCCGCGGCTGCCGATGTGTTCGACGCGACCGCGCACCTGGGCGGGGCAGCTGCGCGCGTTCGGGCAGCGCAGGTCGATATCGCCCTCTTTTGCCGGAGCCAGCGGCGTGCCGCATTCCGGGCAGTCCACGGGCATCACGAATTCGCGTTCTGTGCCGTCACGCAACTCAACGACCGGGCCGAGCACCTCGGGAATGACGTCGCCGGCCTTACGCAGCACGATCGTGTCACCGATCAATACGCCCTTGGCCTTGACGACGTCCTGGTTGTGCAGGGTGGCCTGGCGCACCTCGGAGCCGGCCACGAGCACCTTCTGCATGACGGCGAACGGGGTGGCACGGCCGGTGCGGCCGACGCTCACGACGATGTCGAGCAACTTTGTGTTGACCTGCTCCGGCGGGTACTTGTAGGCGATAGCCCAGCGAGGTGCTCGGTTGGTAGCGCCGAGTTCGGCGTGCAGGGCGAGCTCGTCGATCTTGATCACGATGCCGTCGAGTTCGTGTACGACGCTGCCGCGGTGTGCCCCGTAGTATTCGATGAACGTGGCCGCTTCGGCGACCGAAGAGACCACGCGAAAATAGCTGCTGGTCGGCAACCCCCAGCCCCCCAGCAGGCCGTAGACCTCGGACTGGGTCTGAACCGGCGGATTCTCCCAGGCGCCGATGCCGTGCACGAGCATGCGCAGGCGGCCGAGCCGGGCTTTCATAAGACGCAGTTGGTCGGCGTTCTTGCCCGCGGCTTTCTGGCGCAGCGATCCGGCCGCCGCGTTGCGGGCGTTGGCGAAGACCCGTTCTCCGGCAGCGGACTGGGCTGCGTTCAGTTCGTCGAACGAGGCGGTGGGAAAGAACACCTCGCCGCGCACCTCCATGAGTGGCGGATGCCCGGTGCCGGTCAGGTGCGATGGGATGCCCGGGACCAGGTCGATGTTCTCCGTAACGTCTTCGCCGACCACCCCGTCACCTCTTGTGGCCGCGGAGACGAGCACTCCGTTGGCGTACCGCAGGTTGATGGCGAGCCCATCGATCTTGAGTTCGCACAGGTAATGCACAGCGCGACCCGAGTTCTCCGCGGCCCGCTGCGCCCAGCCCTCGAATTCTTCGAGGGAGAACACGTTGTCCAGGCTGAGCATGCGTGCGGCGTGCGTTACCGGGTCGAACAGGGTGGCCTCGGCACGACCGCCGACAGTCTGGGTCGGGCTGTCCTGGCTCAGCAGCTCGGGATGGAGTCGTTCGAGAACACCCAGGCGTTGCACGAGCTGGTCGTAGTCAGCATCGGAGATGACGACGGTGTCGCGCCCGTAGTAGGCGTCGCGGGCCGCGAGTACGCGTGTGGTGATATCGGCCGCCTCGGCGGCTGCGGCGCGGAGGCCCGCGGGGGTAGAGTCGGCGACGGACTCAGGCATTGACCGTGGCGGATATGGCCGACGCGGGGATTTCAGAAGGAGTCGAAGAGCTCGGAACGGCGCTGACCGTGCGGTCGATGGTGCACTGGCCGAGCACCCGGGTGCCGACGTACACAACGGCGGTCTGCCCGGGGGCGACGCCGGCGAGCGGCTCGTTCGGAATGATCCTGAGTTCAACACCCGCGTCACTAGCGTGGGTCGCGTGGGTCGCGTGGGTCGCGTGGGTCGCGTGGGTCGAGCTTGTCGAGACCATTGTCGAGACCACCACCTGCGCTACGGCGGGAACCGGGTCGGCGTGGGCCCGAATCTGCACGTGGCAGTCGAATTCAACCTCGGGGTGCTCGGGGGCAACTCCGGCCCAGGTATACGAGGTGCCCGCGATCTCCTTGATGGCGAGCGCCTCTTTCGGACCGACGACGACCGTGTTGGTGATCGGGCGCACCTCAAGCACGAAGCGCGGTTTGCCGTCGGCGGCCGGGGTACCAATCGACAGGCCCTTGCGCTGGCCGACGGTAAACGCCACGGCCCCGTCGTGCTGGCCAAGCGTGTTGCCCTCCCGATCGAGGATGTCGCCGGTGGCGGGAGCGACCCGTTCGCCGAGCCACCCCTTGGTGTCGCCGTCGGGAATGAAGCAGATGTCGTAGGAGTCCGGTTTGTTCGCCACCGAGAAGCCGCGTTCGGCCGCTTCGGCCCGCACTTCGGCCTTGGTCGGCGTGGCGCCGAGCGGAAACATGGAGTGGTTGATCTGGTCGGCGGTCAGCACGCCGAGCACGTAGGACTGGTCCTTCGCCCACTCGGCCGAGCGGTGCAGCTCTTTGTTGCCATCGGCATCCGTCAGAATGCTCGCATAGTGGCCGGTGCAGACAGCATCGAAGCCCAGGGCAATGGCTTTTTCGAGCAGGGCGGCGAACTTGATCTTCTCGTTGCAGCGCATGCAGGGGTTCGGGGTGCGACCGGCGGCATACTCGGCAATGAAGTCGTCGACGACGTCGAGCTTGAAGCGTTCGGAGAAATCCCAGACATAGTAGGGAATGCCCATAATGTTGGCGGCACGCTGGGCGTCCATGGAATCTTCCACCGTGCAGCAGCCGCGGCTGCCGGTACGCAGCGTTCCCGGCATTCGGCTCAAGGCCAGATGTACGCCGACCACCTCATGCCCCGCTTCGACCGCACGCGCGGCTGCCACGGCGGAATCAACACCACCGCTCATTGCTGCTAAAACCTTCACCCGACGATTGTACGCGTCAGCGCCTGATCGACCAACGTGGGGCAGCAGGAACCATTCGTGCCGGCGAACCAACCACACGGCCCGATTCGCCGGCTCAGAGGCGTCAGTGCCCGGGTACCCGATCGGCCATGCCTGCACGGAGCGCCTGAGCGTGTGCGGCCGGCAGGGCTCTTAGGAGCGCATCAACGTCGGCATCGGTCGATGTATGGCCAAGCGTGATGCGCAGCGCCCCGCGAGATTCGATCTCGCTGCGCCCCATGGCCCGCAATACGTGCGAGGGCTCGGGCACCCCGGCCTGGCAGGCCGACCCGGTCGACACCGATACCCCGGCAGCGTCGAGGAGAAATAACAGTGAGTCGCCCTCGCAGCCGGCAAAGCTGAAGTGGGCGTTGCCGGGCAGCCGACGCTCGGGGTCGCCGTTAAGCACCGCGGTCGGAGCGACCGAGGCAACCCCATCGATAACCCGGTCGCGAAGACCAGCCAGACGCGTGGTCTCGGCGTCGCCGGCAGCGACAGATTGCTGTGCCGTGACAGCGGATGCCGCCACCGCGAACGAGACCGCCGCCGCGACATCCTGCGTGCCGCTGCGCACCTTGCGCTGTTGGCCGCCCCCGTGGATGAGGGGCTCGACCGTGGTCGCGCGACCGAGCACGAGCGCACCGATGCCTACCGGGCCGCCAATCTTGTGCGCCGAGACGCTCAGTGCCGACACCCCGGCAGTGGCCAGCGCTCGGAAGTTGACCGGAATGTAGCCGTAGGCCGAGACAGCATCGACGTGCACCGGAATGTCGTGGGTGACGGCGAGCGCGGCCACCTCGATGATGGGTTGGAGCGTGCCGACCTCGTTATTGGCCATGATCACGCTGATCAGGGCAACATCAAGGGGGTCACGATCGATGGCGGCCGCTAGCGCGCCGAGATCGATGTGGCCCTGATCGTCGAGCGGAATCCACTCCACGATCGCCGTCTCGTGCTGCGCCAGCCACTCGACTGTGTCGAGGGTGGCATGGTGTTCGCCGCCGGGCACCAGAATGCGCCGGCGCGGGGCGCGCGCCCAATACAGACCCTTGATGCCGAGGTTGATCGCCTCGGTGCCGCTGCCGGTGAAGACCACCTCGATGGGATCACAGTAGAGGCTGGCGGCCACAATTTCACGCGACTCTTCGAGCATCCGTTTCGCGTTTTGACCCTGGCTATGTACCGAGGCGGGGTTGCCGACGACTCCCATCGCTTCGGTATAGGCAGAGATAGCAGCGGGAAGCATGGGCGTGGTCGCCGCATGGTCCAAATAGACAACCATTTCTTCATTTTACGCTTCCCTGAACGAACCAGCGGATGCCGGTGGTCAGCGCCCTCCCCCGCACTGATTACTGTTGAACCCATGAGTTCCACCGATCCCCTGCGCAATCTCGGTGTACGACTAACCAGCGCTGGCGGTGAACTACGCGTCTGGGCGGAACACGCCGACGCCATGGAGCTGTGCCTGTTCGACGACACCGATCCGAACTGGATCGTCAAGAGCGTGCCGATGACCCAAGATGGCCACGGCGTCTGGTCTGGCCGTTCGCGCACCCTGTCCGCAGGGCGCCGCTACGGCATTCACGTGTCGGGGCCAACAGGCCCGAAGAACTCCTTTAACCCGGAGAAAACCCTGATTGAACCGTATTCACGGGGTCTGGTTCGGGTTGGGTCCGATCTGTGGCGATCCTCAGTGGTCGATGACTTCTTCGACTGGAACGGAACGACAAAACCGGGTACCGCCCAAGATCACACCGTCGTCTACGAGGCTCACGTGCGCGGCCTCAGCCGACTCAACCCGCTGGTCCCGGCGGCCCTGCGCGGAACCTACGCCGGTCTGGCACACGAATCGATCATCGCCTATCTGAAAGATCTCGGGGTGACGGCGGTCGAGCTGCTGCCGGTGCAGGCGTTCGTCTCGGAGCAGCGCCTGATCAAACAGGGCCTAACCAACTATTGGGGTTACAACACTCTCAACTTCTTCACGCCGCACGCGGACTATGCCAGCCAGGCGGCCCAGTCCGCCGGGCCTGAGGCCGTTCTCCGTGAGTTCAAGGGCATGGTCAAGCTGCTGCACGAAGCGGGCCTCGAGGTCATTCTCGACGTGGTCTACAACCACACCGCTGAGGAGGGTCGGGGTGGCCCGGTCACGAGTCTGCGGGGCATCGACAATGCCGCGTACTACCGGCAGGACGATTCCGGCGCCTACATTGATGTCACCGGCTGCGGCAACACGGTCAACTTCAGTCACGACGTGCCCCGGCGACTCGTGCTCGACTCGTTGCGCTACTGGGCCAACGACGTGCAGATCGACGGGTTCCGCTTTGATCTCGCCGCGACGCTCGGCCGGGACGCCGACGCGGTCTACGACCCAGAGCATCCACTGCTCACCGAAATTCGTGAGGATCCGGAACTAGCGGGAGTGAAGCTCATTGCCGAGCCGTGGGACGTCGGCCAGGGTGGCTGGCAGACCGGCAATTTTCCACCCGGCTGGACCGAATGGAACGACCGCTACCGCGACCGGGTGCGGGACTTCTGGCTCTCCGATATGAAGAGCCTGCGCGTGACCGGCTCGGCCGGCAGCGGCAGCGGCAGCGGCATCGGCCGCTTCGCGACCCGCGTCGCCGGTTCGTCGAACACCTTCTCGAAGCAGCGCGGCCCGCTCGCCTCACTCAACTTCATCACCGCGCACGACGGGTTCACCCTCGCGGACCTGACCGCCTACGACACGAAGCACAACCTCGGCAACGGCGAGTCGAACCGGGACGGCACCGACAATAACCGCTCCTACAACCACGGTGTCGAGGGGCCGACCCGCGACGTGGACATTCTGGCCACGCGGCGCAGAGCCATGCGCAATCTGCTCGGCACGCTGCTGCTCTCAGCCGGCATCCCCATGCTGACCGCCGGCGACGAGTTCGGGCGCAGCCAGCGCGGCAACAACAACGCCTACTGTCAGGACAGCGAACTCACCTGGCTCAACTGGCATTTCGACGACTGGCAGCACGACCTGCACCGCGTCACCCGACACTTGTTGCAGTTGCGCCGGAACAACCCGGCGTTGCGGCCCGTGCATTTTGGTCGATTCGGCCAGACCACGCCGAGCGCCAGCCAGCTCGACTGGTACAACGGCGCCGGTGAGGCGCTGACCGGGGACGCCTGGAACTCGCCAACCGAACGCACCCTGCAATACATGGCGGCGTCCACCCCCGAGCACGAAGCCTTCAATCGCATCCTGCTCGTGGTGAACGCCAACGAGCGGGACGAAACGGTCACCCTGCCGGCTCATGCTGGAGTGGGTGCCTACAAACTGCTCTGGGATTCCGGTCAGGACGACCTGCGCGACTCGATCCTCGAGCACGCGCCCGACTCTCCCCTGCTGGTCTCCGGAACCTCGATGCAGCTCCTGCGCGCGCACGACGCATTCGTTCCACGCAGCGCGGACAACACCTAGGCCGGGTTCGGGCTTCGCAACCGAAGGTCTCATAGACCGACCGACGCCTCGGCTAGTTGGCGACGGCCACCAGCCCCATTTCGGCCGAGCTGATCAGCAGATCGTTGCGAGGCACGACGCGCACGGTGTAGCCGAAAGCGCCGGCCCGGTCGAGTTCGACCGTTCCGGTGAACAGAGTGGCCCCGCCAACCGGGGCGACTTTCTGCGGTGCCGGCTCGAGGGCCTGAATGGCCACATCGCGCAATTCGTCGGTGCCGAGGCTTCTGCCGTAGACGACCTCCACGGTCACGTCCGCGGCCTGCAGACCGCCAAGGTGCACGTGAGCGCGCAGGTGCAGGTCATCGCCCACCTCGGGGACCGATAAGACGCCCCCCGATTCGACGTGGGTCACCGCGACCTGCGGCCAGGCCGAGACGATCCGGCCCTTCCACGCCGCCAACTCTCGGGCGGCCCGGTAGTTGTCGGCCGACATCAGCGCTGCGTAGTGTCCGGCCGGACGGTACAAGCGCTGCACATACTCGCTCACCATGCGATCAGCAGAGAGCTGCGGTGACAGAGTGGCCAGGGTGTGACGGATGTTGGACACCCAGCGTTCGGGAACGTTGTCGCTATTGCGTTCGTAGAACGCCGGGGCCACCTGGTGCTCGATCAGGTCGTAGAGCGCTTCGGCCTCGAGCCGGTCGCGTTCGCCCGGATCGCCCGCCGAATCGGCCGAGGGTATCGCCCAGCCGTTCTTGCCGTCGTAGTATTCCGGCCACCAGCCGTCGAGGATGGACAGGTTGAGGGCACCGTTCAGTGCCGCTTTCATGCCACTCGTGCCGCAGGCCTCCAATGGGCGGAGCGGATTGTTGAGCCAGACATCCGTTCCCGGATACATCAACTGGGCCATCGCGATGTTGTAGTCGGGCAGAAAAGCGATGCGGGTTCGCAAGGCCGGATCGGCTGCAAACTGCACGATCTTTTGGATCAGGCGTTTGCCCTCTTCGTCGGCGGGGTGTGACTTGCCGGCGATCACGATCTGTATCGGATGATCCGGGTGCAGCAGGAGGGCACGCAAGCGCTCGGGGTCGTGCAGCATCAAGGTCAGGCGCTTGTAGGTGGGGACGCGGCGGGCAAACCCGATGGTCAGCACGTTCGGGTCAAACACCCTGTTGATCCAGGCCGGAGGCATGCCGCCCGGGTTCTGGTCGCGCCAGGCGGCCAGCAACCGGCGACGGGCATCCTCGACGAATTGCAGGCGCATCTGACCGCGCACCGACCAGAGGTCCTGGTCGGATACCTCTCCGGAGGCCCAGTTGGCCGTGGACGTGTCATTGGTACCGAGCTTGTTGTACGCCAGGCTTTTGAGGGCGGGGTCGGTCCAGCTCTGGGCGTGCACCCCGTTCGTGATTGAGGTGATGGGCACATCCGCTGAATCAAATCCCGGCCACAGGCCGTTGAACATGCGGCGGCTGACCTCGCCGTGCAGGGTGGAGACGCCGTTGGCATGCTGTCCGAGGCGCAGCCCCATGACGGCCATATTGAACACGTCGGAGGAACCACCGTCGTAGGTCTCCGCACCGAGCGCGAGCAGGTCTTCCACGTCAACGCCGGGCAGCAGGTCGGTACCGAAGTAGCGTTGCACGAGCGAGCGTTCAAACCTGTCGATGCCGGCGGCGACCGGTGTGTGGGTGGTGAAGACGGTTCCGGCGCGGGCCACCTGCACGGCTTCCTGAAAGCTCAGGCCCTCACCGATCAGGCTGGAAATGCGTTCAAGTCCGAGAAAACCGGCGTGACCCTCGTTGGTGTGGAACACCTCCGGCTCGGGGAACCCGTGCAGCGAGCTCCACAGCTTGACGGCGCGCGCGCCCCCGATGCCGAGCAGCAGTTCCTGCAGAAGACGGTGTTCGCCGCCACCGCCATACAGGCGGTCGGTCACCAGTCGCAGGTCGTCGTCGTTTTCGGGAATGTCGGCGTCGAGCAGCAGCAGGCGTACCCTGCCCACCTTCGCCTGCCAGATCCGGGCGTGCAGGGTGCGATCATCCGGCAGCGCGAGTGAGACCTGCACGGCCGAGCCATCGGCACGGCGAAGAACGGCGAGCGGCAGACCGTCGGGGTCGAGCAGCGGATAGCTTTCCATCTGCCAGCCGTCGGGCGAGATGGCTTGGCTGAAGTAGCCGGCGCGATAGAACAGGCCGACACCGACGAGAGGCAGGCCGAGGTCGGAGGCGCTCTTGAGGTGGTCGCCGGCCAGAATTCCGAGGCCGCCGGAATACTGCGGCAGGGCGGCGGCGATACCGAATTCCGGTGAGAAGTAGGCGATCGCAGCGGGTTTCTCACCCTCGAGACCCTGGTACCAGCGTGGCTGTTCGAGATAGTCGCGCAGCCCATCACGGGTGACGTTGACCTCGCTCACATAGTCATGGTCCGCCGCGAGCTCCTCGAGGCGATGCGGGTCGACGGCGCCGAGCAGGGCGACCGGGTCGGTACCGATCTCGCGCCACAGTTCCGGATCGATGCGCTCGAACAGCTGCCGGGTGGGCTCATGCCACGACCAGCGAAGATTGCCAGCAAGCTCCTCGAGAGCCGCGAGGGGCTCGGGGAGAACGGCACGGACAGTAAATTTGCGGATGGCCTTCACGAGTCAACCTTAGAGGTGTCCGGCGTGCAATATGCACCACCCAAATTCACCTTCTTCGGCGGGCGGGCAAGAAAGTCGGGCGCCATCGCCACGCTTTCGCGCTACGGTCGAGATGTGGCCAAGACAGCAGCAACAAAAATGACCCTGCCGACAGCATCGAGCAGTGACCCCACGAGCGTGTCCCCAGGAGCCGCCGCACCTCACGGCCTCCCCACGGCCGCCACAGCCGTCGGCCGCATCCCGGTTCTCGATCTCTCTCCCCAGATCAACGACAACCTCTGGCCAGCCAGGGCCTTCGTCGGTGAGGTTGTCCCGTTCGGAGCAACCGCGTTTCGCGAGGGGCACGACCTCATCGGTGTCGATCTCCAGCTCACCGCTCCGAACGGCACAACGACGCGGCATCCGATGCTGCTGCAGGCTGACGGTACCGACCGCTACGGCACCGAGGCGCAGCTTAACGCTGCCGGAAACTGGCTGTATCGGGTGCGCGCCTACGCCGACGACTTCGCCACCTGGGAACACAACGCCGCGATTAAGATTCCGGCCGGCATCGACGTGGAACTCATGTTCACCATCGGCAGCACACTCCTCACGCAGGCGAGCGTCGATAAGACCCGCCCGCTGCCCGCCCGCCGCCTGCTTAAAGCGGCCGCAACCACCCTCGCCGACACCGGTCAGTCGGCCACCGAGCGTTTTCTCGCTGTAGCCGATGCCGCCCTGCGGCAGGCCATTGCGGCCCACCCTCTCGCCGGGTTGACCTCCTTGTCCGCCGAACGCACGATCATCGTCGAACGCACCCGGGCCGGGGTGGGCTCCTGGTACGAGTTCTTTCCGCGCTCAGAGGGTGCCACGCGGCGCGCCGACGGCAGCTGGCAGAGCGGAACGTTCCGCACCGCGGCCACGCGTCTGCCCGCCGTGGCGGCTATGGGCTTTGACGTGCTCTATCTGCCGCCGATCCACCCCATCGGGCAGGCTTTTCGCAAGGGGCCGAACAATTCGCTCACCGTTGCTCCGGGCGACCCCGGCTCACCGTGGGCCATCGGCTCGGCCGACGGCGGCCACGACGCTATCCACCCCGACCTCGGCACGGTAGCCGACTTCACTTTCTTTCTGGATACTGCCGCCTCCCTCGGCGTTGAGATTGCTCTTGACTTCGCGCTGCAGGCCTCTCCCGATCATCCCTGGGTACAGCAGCACCCGGAATGGTTCACGACTCTGCCCGATGGCACCATCGCCTACGCCGAAAACCCTCCGAAGAAATACCAGGACATTTACCCGATCAATTTCGACAACGATCCCGCTGGCATCCGGCTAGAGGCGCTTCGACTGCTGCGCTATTGGATCAGCCGGGGCGTGCGGATCTTTCGGGTGGACAACCCCCACACCAAGCCGCTCGACTTCTGGGAATGGCTCATCGCCGAGGTCAACCGCACCGATCCCGACGTGGTCTTTCTCGCCGAGGCCTTCACCCGCCCGGCCCTGATGCAGGCGCTCGGCAAAGTGGGGTTTCAGCAGTCATACACGTACTTCACCTGGCGCAATACCAAGACCGAACTTGAAGAGTTCTTTGACGGTCTCGCAACGGAGACTCCCGATTTTCTGCGCCCGAACCTTTTTGTGAACACCCCCGATATTCTCACCGAATACCTGCAGTTCGGCGGCCCGGCGGCGTTCAAGATTCGGGCGGCGCTCGCCGCGACGGCAGCGCCGACCTGGGGTGTCTACGCCGGATTCGACCTCTTCGAGAACGTCGCCCGGCCCGGTGCGGAAGAGAGCATCGACAATGAGAAGTACGAGTACCGCCCGCGTGATTGGAGCAAGGCCGAGGAGCAGGGCCAGTCACTGGCGCCCTATCTCACGATGCTCAACCGCATTCGCGCCGAGCATCCCGCACTGGGCCAGCTGCGCAACCTCGATATCCACGCCAGCGACGATGATTCCGTTCTCGTCTATAGCAAGTACCTCGACGCGGCTTTCACGGGTACCGGACAAGCGGATGCCCTCATCATCGTTGCCAATGTCGACCCGCACTCGGTGCGCCAAACGGTGGTGCACCTTGATGTGACCCGGTTCGGCATCATCCGCGGCGATACCTTTGACGTGCACGACCTCGTGTCGGGCGCCACCTGGACCTGGTCGGCTGATAACTTCGTTCGCCTCGACGCTTTCACCGAGCCGGTGCATATTCTGCACGTGACGGCCCACAAGCCCAGCCAGGACCTCGCATGAGCGGCGATGCTGAGGGTTCTGAAAAGCGTGAAGAGCCCGAGAAAAACAACAAGATGAATTCGAGCACAGAAGAAAAGGGTCAGGGAATGAACAGCGACGGAAAGAAAGCTCAGTCCCCGAAGAAACGTTCCGCGAAGGCACCGGCCGCAAAGATATCGGCCGCAAAAACACCGGCCGCAAAAACACCGGCCGCAAAAACACCGGCCGCAAAAACACCGGCCACCGCGACGCAGCCAGTGGCCCCGGTCAAACCGGCCGCGATCGACGACCACGTTCTCGAGGCCGTCGCCACCGGAACTTACTACAACCCGCATGAGATTCTCGGTCAACATCTCGTCCGCCAGGCCGGTGTCTCGGACCCTCTCGTGGTCATCCGTACGCTGCGACCGCTGGCCACCGAGGTCTTCGCCATTCTCGCCAACGGCGCACACGTCGAACTCGCCCACCTCGCGTACGGTATCTGGCAGGGTGAAAGCACCATCGGTCTCTCTGACTACACGATCGAAGCCCGCTACCAGGACGCACCGGTCTGGACCAGTGACGACCCGTACCGCTTCAGTCCAACGCTCGGCGAGCTCGACCTGCACCTGATCGGAGAGGGACGTCACGAACGCCTCTGGGACGTGCTGGGGGCACATCACCGTCAGCACCAGGGCGTCACAACGGCTCAGGCCGGCACCTCGTTCGCGGTCTGGGCGCCGCACGCCCGAGCCGTCCGCGTGATCGGCGACTTCAACGTGTGGAACGGGCTCACTCATGCCATGCGCAATATGGGCAGCACCGGGGTCTGGGAGCTGTTCGTGCCCGGGGTTGACGTCGGCGCCAGGTATAAATTTCAGCTGCTCGCCCAGTCCGGCGACTGGGTAGAGAAGGCAGACCCGCTCGCCCGGTTCGCTGAGATCCCGCCGCAGACCGCGTCGGTCGTCACACAATCGCACTATGACTGGGCAGATGACGCCTGGCTGGCTAATCGTGCGGCCAACGATCCGCACGACCAGGCGATGAGCGTGTACGAGATGCACGTCGGCTCCTGGCGACCCGGCCTCGGTTACCACGACCTGGCCGACGAGCTGGTCGGCTATCTACAGGAACTGAGCTTCACACACGTGGAATTCATGCCCCTGTCGGAGCATCCGTTTGGCGGTTCCTGGGGCTACCAGGTGAGCGGCTACTACGCGCCGACCAGCCGGTTCGGCTCTCCCGACGACCTGCGCTACCTGATTGACCGACTGCATCAGGCCGGGATCGGAGTGATCATGGACTGGGTGCCCGGCCATTTTCCCAAAGACGACTTCGCCCTGGCCCGCTTCGACGGTCAAGCGCTGTACGAGCACCCCGACCCACGTCGCGGCGAACAGCTGGACTGGGGCACCTATGTCTTTAACTTCGGTCAGATGCAGGTGCGCAACTTTCTGGTCGCTAACGCGCTGTACTGGCTGGAGGAGTTTCACATTGATGCCCTGCGCGTCGATGCCGTAGCCTCCATGCTCTACTTGGACTATTCCCGCGAAGACGGCCAGTGGGAGCCGAACCAGTACGGCGGCAACGAGAACCTCGAGGCGATCAGTCTGCTGCAGGAGATCACCGCGACCGCCTACAAGCGCAACCCCGGCACGATCATGATCGCCGAGGAATCCACCAACTGGGGCGGGGTGACGGCGCCGACCAGCGGTGGCGGGCTGGGCTTCGGGCTCAAGTGGAACATGGGGTGGATGCACGATTCACTCGAGTACATGCAGGTTGACCCCATGTACCGGTCGTACCACCACAATGAGATCACGTTTTCGTTCATGTACGCCTTCAGCGAGAACTTTCTGCTCCCGATCAGCCATGACGAG
>JBBRBV010000041.1:0-24787 GCA_038205545.1 Actinomycetales bacterium | reverse complement strand
ACATTGACCTGGTGTGCCATCAGGCCGCCAAGGTGGGGCTCGGGGTCGACTTCGCCGACGCTCCCGACTACGTGCACAGTAATGAAGTCGGCACCGCGGTGCTGCTGGCCGCCATGGCCGAGCGAGGCATCCGTCGTCTGGTTCTGGCATCGTCCATGGTCGTCTACGGCGAGGGCAGCTACCGTGGAACGAACGGATTCACCCGACCCGGACCGCGCTTCGCGAGCGACCTCGACGCCGGACGCTTCGACCCGCTCGACCCCGCGACGGGGCAGGCGCTGGAGCCCGTTCTGGTGAGCGAAACCGATCCGCTCGACCCCCGCAACGTCTATGCGAGCAGCAAGCTGGGCCAGGAGTACCTCGCCACGGCGTGGGCTCGCTCCACCGGCGGGCGCGTCGCCGCCCTGCGCTATCACAACGTCTATGGCCCGGGAATGCCGCAGAACACGCCGTATGCCGGAGTCGCCTCGCTGTTTCGGTCGGCGATCGAGCGCGGTGAGGCTCCGCGGGTCTATGAAGACGGTCGGCAGCGCCGGGACTTCGTGCACGTGCGCGATATCGCTGCGGCCAACATTGTGGCGCTGGATTTCACGGCGGCCGATTTCACTGCTCGAGACGTGACGGCGACGAAGGCCACATCGCCCGGCGACGCAGCCGCCGCCGGTGAATCACTCAATTCCGGAGAATTTCGTGCGTTTAACGTCGGCAGCGGAATCGTACACACCATCGGCGACATGGCGAGCGCCCTCGCCGCTTCGGCGGACGGCCCGACCCCGATTGTGACCGGACAGTATCGGCTCGGCGACGTGCGGCACATCACCGCGTCCTCCGAGCGCTTGCGCCACGAACTCGGCTGGTCAGCCCAGATCTCCTTCGAGGAGGGCATGCGCGAGTTCGCCACGGCGCCCCTGCGCGCCGCCGTGCAGCCCTGATCCGCGAACGCTGCTGGGGGCCCAATCAGCACATTCGCGGGGGTTGGATTGTGCTCCCGCGTTATTTCGGACCAGCGTGAACTGTCTCCGACCTATTGTCCTGAACTAGCCACCGGGGAAAGCCGTGACCGAGGGTGCCAGCCGGTGCAGCGCCCCGGAGTGGAGCCTGGACAGCTCAAAGAGGTCATCGACCATGCTGGTGAGGCGGTCGACCTGCCTGCGAATCTGCACGTAATATCGTTTGGGGTCGGGCGCCATACCGTCTTCGAGGGCCTCGGCCATGGCTCGAATTCCGGCGAGGGGAGTGCGCAAATCGTGCGAGATCCAGGTCACGAGTTCTCGTCGGGCTTTTTCCAGACGCACTTCCCGCTCGCTGAATTCGGCCAGCCGATCAGTCGTCGCGGCTAGATCCCCGGCGAGTGACTCCAGGGCCGGACTCGTCTGCCCATCCGGGCATATAACGGAGTCGCTCCACGATCCGACCCGTCGAGCCACTGCGAACCTGGCCCGGGCAGTCCAGCCGCCCGCACTCATTTCGCGCCGCCCGGCGTAGAAACCGCATCCTCCGCGTGGACTTTGAGCGGCACCGGATCAAACCGGTACCCGACCCCCCACACCGTGGTGACCAGAAGCGGATGCGCCGGGTCGGCCTCGATCTTCTCCCGCAACCTCCGCACGTGCACGGTCACCGTGGAGAGGTCGCCGAATTCCCAGCCCCAGACCGAGCGGAGCAACTCCTCGCGGGTGAGCACCTTCGACGGCCGCCAGATGAGAAAGGCAAGCAGATCGAACTCCCGAGCGGTGAGCACGAGTGCCTCACCGCGCAACCGAATCTCGTGCGCGGCCAGGTTGAGGGAAAATTCGCCGACGTCGAGAATGCCCTCCGGAATCGACTCGGTGCCGCTGCGTCGCAGCACTGATTGCACCCGCAGCACGAGTTCCCGCGGGGAGAACGGCTTCACCAAATAGTCGTCGGCACCGACTTCAAGGCCCTCGATGCGGTGGTTCTCTTCGCCGAGCGCGGTCAGCATGATTACCGGCAGTGTGCCCCACTTCACGCGAATGCGCCGGCACACCTCGATGCCATCGAGCAGCGGAAGCATGCGGTCAAGCACCACGAGGTCGGGCTGAACGGTCTCCGCCTGGCGCAAACCAGCGAGACCGTCGATAGCCTGATCGACGACGAAGCCGGCGGCTCGCAGGTATTGCCCGACCACCTCGGACACCGTCGGGTCATCCTCGATGACGAGCACGCGGAGGCCGAGGAGGGCATCCGGTCGGGGCGGCGCAAAATATTGGGAGGGAGACACGCTCTCAGACTAGGCGGGCACCGGGCGCGCCGCGCGGAGCGCGCACGTCGTGTCAGTGGTCGGGGCAACCGCGTTGCGGAGCGGGACCGTCTCCACTCGCAGCCGCCCCGTCAGGCCGCCGGCATCCTGTGGCAGCCGAACCTCTGACGCCGACCTCGCAGAAATTTTCTGCGGTTCGTAACCTCATTCACCCCGAAGAGCCAGACTTGCCGCTTAGAGTCGAATAATGATGAACATTCGGGTCGACGTGGTGCTCCCCTGCCTGAACGAGGCTCAGGCCCTGCCCTGGATTCTCGAGCGCATGCCCGCCGGCTACCGCGCGGTCGTCGTCGACAACGGGTCGACGGACGGATCTGCCGACCTCGCCCGCAGCCTCGGCGCCCATGTTGTACAGGAAAGCCGCCGCGGATTCGGCGCCGCCGCGCACGCGGGGCTCCTCGCTGCGACCGCCCCGATCGTGGCTTTCTGCGACGCAGATGCCTCGATGGACCCGCAGGACCTGCCGCTCGTGGTCGACCCGGTCAGCGCCGATGAGGTCGATCTGGTGCTGGGCCGACGCCGGCCGACGACCCGCAGTGCCTGGCCTCCGCATGCCCGTTTAGCAAATACCTATCTTTCTTGGCGACTGCGCCGAATAACGGGTGTGAACATTCATGATCTCGGCCCCATGCGGGCGGCTCGCCGTGACCGCCTCCTCGCCCTCGAGCTACAGGACCGTCGCAGCGGGTATCCGCTCGAAATGTTTCTCGGCGCAGCCGCACACAACTGGCGCATTCGGGAAGTTGATACCGGCTATGCGCCGCGGGTCGGACGCAGCAAGGTGACCGGAACACTCCGCGGCACCCTCGCCGCTATTTCCGACATGTCTGCGCTGCTGCGCATCGACCGCACCGCCACCGCCACCGTTGCCACCGCCAGCACCGATCGCCGCGAGGCCCGATCATGACCGCGATCGTGGTCATCGCCAAGGAGTGCCTGCCCGGTAAGGTCAAGACCCGTCTGCACCCCCCGCTCTCCCTCGAGCAGGCGGCCGACCTGGCTGCGGCCAGCCTCGCTGACACGCTCACGGTCGCCGGTTCGCTGCCCGCAACCCGCCACGTTCTCGCGTTCGACGGTGTGACAGCGCCGCCCGAGGCCGACGGATGGCAGATTGTGCCGCAGTGCACGGGTGGTCTGGATGAGCGCCTCGCCGACATTTTCGACCACGTCGAGGAGCCGATGCTACTCCTCGGCATGGATACCCCGCAGATTAGCGCGCAACTCCTCGCGTGCGTGTTCACCGACTGGAACGACGAGACGGATGCCTGGTTCGGCCCCGCCAACGACGGAGGCTTCTGGGCGCTCGCGCTGAAAAATCCCACCGGTGATCTGCTTCGGGGCATCCCGATGAGCCGCTCCGACACGGGCGCCCACCAGCTGCACCGCCTCGACCAGGCCAGCCTCCGCGTGCGCCTGTTGCCCACGCTCACCGACATCGACACCATAGCGGATGCCGACACCGTCGCCTCGATCGCCCCCGACACGCGCTTCGCACGCGCTTTCGCGGGAGTGCGGGCATCCGCCGGGCTAAGCGCTGCTCACCCACGCGCTGCTGATCGTGCCGGACTGAGCGGGGCACGCTCATGACGATTACGTCGCCGCTGAACTGGGAAGAGCTGGTCAACCCCACGACGCCACCTCGGAAGCTGTCGGATCCCACGCCCGCAGACGTGACGACGCAAGAGCTAACGACGCCCGACCTCACGGTGTCGGACCCAACGGCGTCCGATCTCACGAGGCCCGACCGCTTTCGACACCCGACCACGTTCGGTGCCGGCGGATCCGAACCCTATGCGCAGGCACTGCAGAGCGACGACAACATGCTGTTCCTCCACGGCCATCGAGACGACGCCGCTCCCGGCACTCCAGCGCGCGTTTCCACCATGCACGCTGGACGCTGGAGTGCCGGAGCCGATGCGATTGACCGTTCCCTGCTTTCCGGGGTTACCGGTCCGGTGCTCGACATCGGCTGTGGACCGGGTCGCATGATCCAGGCCGCGATCGACGAAGGGCACGACGCGCTCGGCGTGGATGTGTCGCCGACGGCTGTGCGGATCGCACTCGCGGCTGGACTCGCAGTGCTACGCCGTTCGGTGTTCGACTACATTCCGCTGGAGGGGACCTGGGCCACCGTGCTTCTGGTGGACGGAAACATCGGCATCGGCGGAGACCCCGAGGCGCTGCTGGAGCGCTGCGCGTCCCTGCTGGCTGCGGACGGAGTGCTCGTCGTCGAAGTTCACCGCGACCCCGAGCACGATCTCAGCTATGTGGGCACGCTGCACGACGCTGCCGGGAACAAAAGTGACGCCTTTCCGTGGGCCGAAATCGGGGTCAGCGCCCTATGCCGCCGCGCCACGAAAGTCGGACTCGTGCAGGTCGCTGAATGGACCCGAGGCGACCGCTCCTTCGCCCGCCTCGCCCGCGCCTAGCCCTACCCCGCGAGCGCGCACTGGCCGCCATCACTCTTTGGTCAGCGGCCGGTGTCATCGGGGATCGATACGGCGGGGTATCGCCCGCGCAGGAACACCCAGATCGACAAGCCCGCGGTCAGCGCGGCGAGCACGAGCCAGAAGATTCCGAAATTCAGTGCGTAATTGAGCGGCAGCACGGTCGCATTTGCCGGCGCGAAGTTTTTCGCCACGATCGTCGGTACGGCGATGAGTGACATGATCGACCCGACGATAATGCCGCCCTGCACGATCGCAATGACCGTTCCGGTCACCCGGCGGCCAGCGCGTCGGAGTGCGATCCCGAGTGCGAACACGATTGGCGCCAGAATCGCATCGTGCAGCAGGATCGCCGCCCCGATCCACAGCGCCACCCCGGGAATCCGCGTCAGCCGTACCGAATCGAACATCACGAACGCTCCCCAGGCCAGCATCAGCACGCCGCCACCCACCAGCACCAAGCGGATGCGGCGCATCCGTGTGCTCGTGGACGCTGCGATTCCCGCCGGCGGAAGGGGCGTCAGCCCGGTCAGTCCGACGGCTCCGGTCGAGGGGGATCCCACTCCGGCAGCCTCGCCACCGGACCCGTTCGCATCCGCTCTCATGATTCGATTGCCTCGATTCGACTCAGCCATTTGGTTTGCAGCACGCCCGGCCGGCCGGGCGCGATCATGCGCGCTGGATACCCGTGTTCCAGGTGGAGGGTTTCACCATTCAGCTCGAGCGCCACGAGCGTGAGTGGGTCGCGCACATACTCGCGGCCCATCTGGGTTTTGCTGAAACTGCCGCGTTCTTCCAGGCTGATCAGGCGAAATGAGGTCTCCGGGTCGGCGCTCATGAGGTCGGTAAGGTCGCGCAGTCGCACCCCGCGCCACTTGGCCATCTGGCTCCAGCCCTCGACGCAGGCGATCGGCAGGGTCACCTCGGTCTGGGGAAGCGCGAGCAACTCCGCTCGGGTGAAGGCGCGTTCAGTGCCAGAAACCGCGAGGGTGAGGGCCCACGCAGGGTCCATGGCGGCATCCGCTACCCTGGCCTGTTCGCTCGTGCGATTCACCGGAACTCCCTGCGGGCCGACGCCTTTTTTGCGCGGGCCGAACAGGTTGACCGCGTTCAGCGGGGTGAAGGTCTGCCCGGCCGTGAGGCCGACGACGGCCGTCGTCGCGACGCCGACCGTGGTGAGGAATCCGCGCCGGCTGAGGCGGCTGGCGCTGCGCGGAGTCGTATCGATGTAGTCGAGCACGCGCCCGGTCACGCCCCCGGTGCGGGACGTGCCCCACAGGCGCATGGCCTCCGCGTTCTCGGCGTGGTTAGGAGACACCGCATCGACGAGATGATCGTCATCGTCATCGTCATCGTCTTCAGCGGAAGACTTGTTCCAATACCGGGCGATTATGGGAAGCTTCACGCCGATATGAATGACCAGCAATCCGATCAGCACCCAGCCGAGCGCGAAATGTACCTGCCGAAACGGAAACGGCCAGGGGTACCACTGATAGGTGTTGAGGAGTCCGATCGTGATTTGCACGAGCGAGGCGCCCACAAATAGGGCGATTGAGGCGCGCTCGAGAAAATTCCAGAATCCGCGCACCGGTGGATACGCGAAGAGGGCAGGAAAGACAATGTAGAGCTTGGCCAGCAGTAATGGAAAACAGGCGATGCCGGCGATGATGTGCGTGCCCTGCGTGACCTGGTAGAGAAATTCCGGCCTGGTCGCAAAGCGCATCCAGTCGAGCGGTTCCTGCAGAAAATGGCTATACAGGCCAGTTCCGAAGCAGAGGAGAAAAGCGATTCCAAGGAGCCGGCCGATCACGGTCGCCATGCGCGGATTGCGCACCGGCGACGCTAGAGATCGCTGGGCCTCGTACATCAATCTGCGCATACCTCTATTGCACCATCTGAGGTCCCGCTTTAACCCCGTAAAACCTTACGTTCCAGACAAGTCCTGCTTGGTGTGCCCAACGCACAACGGCGGTCGACCAGGCCGCGCCGGTCGATCCTCCACACGCCGGTCGAGCTCGTACTCGTTGGTCGAGCTCGTACTCGTTGGTCGAGCTTGTCGAGACCACAAATTCACCGTCCCCATTCCGGCCCTCGGCCGCGGCATCCTGCTCTCGTGCCGCCACAGCAATGTCGGTGGATACCGCTACCGTTACTGGTATCTACTCGCTGAGACTCGTGCCGAGATCAAGGAGAAGCACGATGAAGGTATTGGTCGCGGCGGAGATCATCCCGCCCAGACTTAACAGAGCGGCACGGCAGGCCAATTCGGGCCAGCCGCATGGATGTATCGCCGGCGAGCTGGTGTGGATGATTGATCCCTGCCCAGCCAGCCAGCGCAATCCCTATGGTCCCTGCGACTGTGCGCGCACATTCGCCGGACTGAGTTCAGATGGTCGCACACCGACTGCAGTCGTGAGTGACATTGTGGGGTTAACGAGAGACGACTACATCGACGCCATGCGCGCCAGTTTCGACGCGAAGGGCTGGTGCCCGTGTTGCACGGCGCGCCCCATCGACGAGGTGGTCGATGAATTGATCGATTTGGGTGACTGTTTGCCCGCTGGCACGCTCGTCGGTCGTTGCCTGAACTCGCTGGTACGGCTCGCAGAACCCGAGGGGTGGAACTGAGCGAATGACCGCGCTGGCGAGCCGAACGGCCTCCACACGCTCGCCCAACGTGCCGCGTGACCAGCGCATTCGCTCGCCCAACGTGCCCCTTGACCAGTCGTGAAAATCGACGCGGAGTCTTACAGTCTGCAGGTTTCTGGCGCGGCACGGCCAGAAAAGAGCATCGCTGAGCGCTCGTAGGTCAGGATGGAGGGGTGCGAATCATTCTGATCTCGGTGCTCCTGGTGCTCAGTGCTGCCCTCACCGCCTTCAGCGTGCTGGCCTTCGATCTGTTCGAACCGGGGCGAGACAGGGGGCAACTCGTGCTCGTCACGAGCGCGCTGTGGCTGTTGTTCGGCCTCGCCTGGTGGTTGCTGCGCCGCGTAAACGGCCGGGCGGTGGTCGCGCTGATCCTCGCCGGGTCCGCCCTGATCGGCGGCGCGGCTCTGGTCGGCCCGCCCAACACGAGCACCGACTCGGCCCGCTACGCCTGGGACGGCATCGTGCAAAACGCTGGCATTAGTCCCTACGCCTACACCCCAGCGGATGATCGCCTCGATTCCCTGAGACCCGACTGGCTGTTTCCCGAGCCCCAGACGACCGCCGCAGGCACCGAGGTATGTGTCGGCGAACGTATCGCCCGCGCCCACAAAACCGAGTCCGGCGACCTCCTCTGCTCGGCCCTCAACCGCACGGCCGTGCCCACCATCTACCCGCCCGCCAGCGAAATCTACTTCGCCGGCGTGCGGTTTCTCACCGGCCCCGGCCCGGAATACTGGCCGCTTCAGTTCGCCGGGCTGCTCCTCAGCCTCGGCACAACCGTCATGCTGCTCATTGGTATGCGCCGCCGCGGCCTTGACCTCCGCAACGCGGCGCTCTGGGCCTGGTGCCCGCTCGTGGCGACCGAGGCCATCACCAACTCCCACGTCGACATGCTCGGCGTCGTCTTTGTCGTCGCCGCTGTTTTTCTCGTGTCGACCAAAAAGGTCTGGCGCGGTGGACTCCTGCTCGGAATCGCCATCGGCACCAAACTCATCCCGGTGCTGGCGGCGCCGGCAATGCTGCGACGCGGTGGATGGCGCATGGTCGTCGCATCCGTTCTCAGTTTTGCGCTGTTGTACGTGCCGTATGTGTTGGCCACCGGCATCGGGGTGCTGGGTTATCTGCCGGGCTATCTCTCCGAGGAGGGCTATGAGGATGGGTCTCGGTTCGCGCTGGTGTCTCTAATTGCGCCGGGGGCATCCGCTGTTATCGTTGCCGGCGTGATTCTGGCCGTCGTTGCCGTGCTGGTGATTATTAGGACCGATCAGAACCAGCCGTGGGTCGGCCAACTCGTCATGATCGGTGCAACCCTGCTCATACTCAGCCCGCGCTACCCCTGGTATGCACTGCTGCTGGTGCCGTTTGTGGCGCTGAGCGGCCGGTGGGAATGGCTACTCGTGCCGATGGCGCTCACCCTGCGACTGCTCGTGCCGAGCGTTCCGCTCACCCGGGCTTCGATCGCAGTCGCGGCCATTGTGATCATCGCGGTCTCGCTGCACCGCGCCGGCCCGGGCGCCCTCAAACGGATGCTGCCCCGCAAACGCCAGCCCGCCCCGGCCCGCCGAACCTAGCCGCGCCGTTCCGAACTTCGCTGCGCATTACCAGCGGATACGCGCGAATGCGGCGCGCAACCGGGCGCCGCGCGACGGGTTCAGGGACTCCACCCACACAATGCGACCGAGCAGGTGCGCCCGAAAGTCGGGGTGTCGGGCCCGGTTCTGGGATGCCGGCCCGTACAGACCACAATTGTGCAGCGTGGCCCTGAGGAGATCGAAATCGGCGCGCGTCACATTGGTGCGCTCGTTGACGACGATTCCGGTGACGGTCTGGCGCACGCTGCGCACGCGCACCCGCGTCTTCAGCGGATTGAGCTGGTGTCCTTCGGCGACCACGATGCGCTGCACGCCGTGCACGAAGGCGTCCGCTCTCTGGCGCTGGTGAGCGTTGCCGCTGAACGCGAGGTCATCGGCGTAGCGCGTGTAGGTAGCGCCACTTGCTGCAGCCCATCCGTTCAGGCGCGAATCGAGGCGGCGAACAGCGAGATTGGCGAGCGTCGGTGACGTGGGCGCTCCCTGGGGGAGGTGCGCCCTGGAGAGGGCCTGGCGCAGGGCAAACCGAGCTTCCAGCGTGCCACCGGGCGGCATTGCACTGAGCACCCGGTGCGGAACCGCGTTGGTGCACAGTCCGGTGAGGGAATGAGCAACCGACTCCGGATGCCCGGCCTGGCGCAACGTTGCATAGACGCGTCGGGCGGTCACGCGAGCAAAGAACGTCGCCAGGTCAAGGGCAATGACTATTTCGGAGCCGATGTGGTGTGCAGCGCCGGTGGTCGCGCTGCGACCGGGGACAAATCCGTGGGCGGCATCGTGGGTCGGAATAGGGCTAAGGATCGACGCCAAGACGGTTCGTTGCACCGCCCGCAGGCGGCTCTGCGGCACTTCGAGCAGCCGCGGCACGCGCCCGGGGCGAGCGCGCCACTCATACCGGTAGTGGTGCAGCGGACCGGGGCCGGCCCGGCGGTTCCACTGTTTCGTATCGGCGAACCAGTCGAGTTCGCCGAGGGTCAGCTCAAGCAGGGTGCTGAGCTCGGCGAGAGTGTTGATTGGGTGCGCCCGAACGTCTCGTGGCTGTGCCGTGGTCGGCACGACGATGTGGTGCGCGATCCGGATCGGCACCCGTCGACGCGCCGCCCGCTCGAGCGCTCCGAGAAGCGGGGCTGACCGTGCGATGACCGAGGTGAGTTCGCGCGGAGATGCGACCGGCGGCCGAGGATAGACCCGGAGGACCTCGGTGATGAGCGGGCCGAGCCAGCGTCGGCGGACGCCGAGCACCCTCGCGCCCGATTCGAACAGGGCGGCGCGGCTCCACTCATCGCTGGCAAGAAAAGCGTTGGCGAGGGTGGTGGCCAGGGCGCCCTCGCTCGCGTGGGGGCGGCGGGCCAGAACCATCGTTCCGGCGCTCGCCGCAGTTCCGGCGCTCGCCGCGGCGCCAGCGTCCACGTTCGCCGTGGCGCGCGCGCCAGGGCTTGCCCTGGTCATGCCGCGGGCCGCGCTAAGCGAAGCGTGCGATGGCTCTCAGGCGACCGGTCCATACGTGCGGGCGCACAGCTGCGCGAAGCGCAGTGACGCGCCTGCGGCGCTCGTTCTGAATCAATCTGCGTACCCCGGGGTAACCCCGGAGAGGGCGGCACAACGCGTGCACCACCCGCCTCGCCCGAAAACCATCGCACGTGCGTCACCCTAGCAAACGGCGCCCCCTCGGGCTCGTGGCCCCGATGGCGAAGCCAGCACCGGTTTGACCGCGTGCCACGAGTCGGGCAGGCACGTGCGGCGCCCGGGCAGGCACACAGAAATCGGGGCCCGCCGCGTGGCGAGCCCCGATTTGTGCTGTGAAGAAGTGACTACTTGGTCGCGGCGGTGATGGTCGCGATTCCAACGAGCAGCTGGTCAGCGACGGCCTCGGTGTTGAACGTGGAGTTCAGCAGGCCCGCAGCGACGGAGGAGATGTGAAGCGTGGTGCCGGTGAGGATGGCGTTGTCGCCGTCCATCTTGAGCGGCTCAAGGGTTCCACCGTAGAGGTCGAACAAGAGGGCCTGGGTCGCAGCAGACTCGCCGTTGACCGTGACGTCACCGAAAAGCTCGGAGGTGGCCGGGTCGATGGTGAAGTTGGTCAGCTCGACCACCGTGTCGCCGGCGGTCAGCGAGAAGCCGGAACCTTCGTGCTCAATGGAGCCCTGCACGAAGGGGCGGTAGTCCTCGGCCGGGTCGTAGTAGTCGACGTTGCCGCCGGTGATCGGGAAGTGGAGGCTTCCCTCTTCGAGGGTGGCCGTTCCGACGGTGCCGGCAGTGAGGCCGAGGCTCTCGAGGGCGGCAGCGAAGTCCGCGTCGAGCAGCACGGCGGTGTCGACACCGGAGAGGCTGGGGATTGAGGCGAGCGGCGTCGGGTCGGCGGAGGCCGAGCTGGACGAGCTCGATGCGGGTGCCGGTGTCGTCGTTTCGGCGGTTGCAGAGCAGCCGGCGAGGCCGGCAATGAGAATTCCTGCAGCAGCGAATCCGACGGTGGCCTTGGTGAATGAACGCATGGGATGAATCCTTTTCTGTAGATCGTGCAGGTGGTGTTGGGGTCTGCATGGTGTTCGGCTCCACCCCCGAAATGGTTTGGAATTGCCCAATTCCGTTACCTTTCCGTTACCAAATACAGCAACCGTCCAGGCTTAAACACGCGCCAGGTGACCCCGGTAAGGGGTGTAATTCCAGTCACAGCAAGGGACTCACGCATCGTGGCCCCACGGATGCCCGCCTCACCGGAATTCCGCTCGCGGCACCCATCGAGGAAGCTCGCCCGGGTTCGAACGCGAGCCGACTTCTCGCGACGGTGCCGCTGCGGTCGCCGGGACAGGACCGCGCTCATCGGCAGCGCCCTACAGAAACGTCTTTTAGAAGTGGCGAAAACGATCCGGCGCGAGATCCCACGGGTCTTTGCCCAGCAGCTCAGCGACACCGCGAAAAACGCAGGTCTCGATCATCATGCGCTGGTGCATTTCATCGTTCTCATGCAGGCGAGACAATCGCTGGATCGGCAGCCGGTAGAACACCACACGATTCGTCTCCGGCGATACCCTCCAGCGCTCCACACCGATGCCGGGCACGACCGTGCGCGGTCCGGAGGCCACCTCGAACACAGAATCACCCAGTTCTTCGGGCCAGACGCCGCGCAAATACTCAATCGTCGAGGCGATCGTCATATCGAAGAGGTCGATGCGGGTGCGCAGGGGCGGCAAGAAAGGACCGGTCGCCGAACTGCGGATTCCGCGGCCGTGCCGGTCCCGCCCGCGACCGCGAACAGTCGGTTCGGGGGGCGCGGAGCGACGGGATCTGGCCATGCAGCCATCCTACGGTGGACCAGCAGCCGGTAGCCTTAGAGGCAATGACATTCCGCCCGTGTTCTCGCGTTGCTTGCCTCGAGCCCTCGGTGGCCACACTCACCTTTGACTACGGGGAGTCCCTCGCCGTGCTCGGCCCGCTCTCCGATCGCAAGGAACCGCACAGCTTTGACTTGTGCTCGCGGCACGCAGAACGTACGAGTGCCCCTCAGGGATGGCAACTGATGCGCCACCGTCTCGTGACAGACGAGCGCGACATCGACCACTAGTCCCGTCCCCAGCGCTGGCGTTGACCAAGCCAGCAGCAGACGGGCCAGCACAACATTGAAGCCGGCACAACTCAGGCCCACGAAGAAATATCGAGGTCATTCAGGCGAAACTGGCAAGATAGTTTCATGACTCTCGCCGCCCCCACCGCGCCCCACACCTTCACCTACAAGATCGCCGATCTTTCGCTCGCCGAGGCGGGCCGCCACCAGCTGCGTCTGGCCGAGAACGAGATGCCGGGCCTCATGGCTCTCCGGGCGGAATTCGGCGAGTCGAAGCCGCTCACCGGCGCCCGCATTGCCGGTTCACTGCACATGACCGTGCAGACCGCCGTGCTGATCGAAACCCTCGTTGCCCTCGGCGCGCAGGTGCGTTGGGCCAGCTGCAACATTTTCTCCACCCAAGACGACGCGGCCGCCGCGATTGCTGTCGGGCCCACCGGCACAGCGGATGCCCCTGCCGGCGTTCCCGTCTTCGCCTGGAAGGGTGAAACCCTCGAAGAATATTGGTGGTGCACCGCGCAGATCTTTGACTGGAGCGCCGAGGCGGCAGCCGCCGGAGCCACCTGGACCGGGCCGAACATGATCCTCGACGACGGCGGCGACGCCACGATGCTCGTGCACAAGGGTCGCGAATTCGAGTCGACTGGAGCCGTGCCAGCGGATGCTGCCGGTGACAGTCACGAATACGGCGTCATCCTCGCTGCCCTCCGTCGATCGCTCGCCGAGTCGGCCGACCGCTGGACCCTGGTCGCCGGCGACCTCATGGGCGTGACCGAAGAAACCACCACCGGAGTGCACCGACTCTATGAGCTCGCCGCGAGCAAGGAGCTGCTGTTTCCGGCCATCAACGTCAACGACTCGGTCACCAAAAGCAAGTTCGATAACAAGTACGGCATTCGCCACTCACTACCTGACGGGCTCAACCGGGCCACCGATGTGCTGATCGGCGGCAAGGTCGTCTTCGTCGCCGGCTATGGTGACGTCGGCAAGGGGGCGGCCGAAGCGCTGCGTGGTCAGGGGGCCCGGGTGATCGTGAGCGAGATCGACCCGATCAACGCGCTGCAGGCCGCGATGGATGGCTACCAGGTCGCCCGCCTCGAATCCGTCGTTGAACAGGTCGACATTTTCGTTAGCGGCACCGGAAACTTCAATGTCATCGGCGTCGATCACATGCTGCGCATGAAGCACCTCGCGATCGTCGCCAACGTCGGACACTTCGACAATGAAATTGACATGGCCGCGCTCGAGTCGCTGCCGGGCGCCGTCAAGGTACAGATCAAGCCGCAGGTCGACGAATGGCGGATGCCCAGCGGGCGCAGCGTGCTCGTTCTCTCGGAGGGGCGCCTCATGAACCTCGGCAACGCTACCGGCCACCCGTCGTTCGTGATGAGCAACTCCTTCACCAACCAGGTGCTGGCGCAGATTGAGCTGTATGTCTCGCCGGAGAAGTACCCAGTGGGCGTCTATGTGCTGCCGAAGCTGCTCGACGAAAAGGTCGCGCGCCTGCACCTCGACGCCCTCGGCGTGGAGCTGACGGTACTCACGCCCGAGCAGGCCGGCTACCTCGGCATCCCCGTCGAGGGTCCCTACAAGGTCGACCACTACCGCTACTAGCCGCACCGCCCCGCGTTCCAGGCCCGGGCCCGAACCCGGAAACGTGGCCCGTGCTCTATCGTGCGCCCGTTCTTGCGTTCGGGGCCCGGGCCCGGAACCCCGGCCCAGTTTATAAACTAGGCCAGGGTTCATAAGCCTGAATCCACCGGTCGACCGCGGATGGAACTGTGATTTCGGTTTGATTGGGGTTCTGGGTTTCGGGCGCGGTTGAGTGCTTGGCCTCGGTGCCGTGAGTGTTCCACTGGGGTTCCTGGTTGCGCCCGTTGGGCTGGGTGGTTAGGTGGCGGTGCGGCCGGGCGGTCCGCAGGCGCTGGTGAAAAGCGTGGTCCAGTCTTTTTCCCAGGGCCAGTGTTCGGGCAGGTGCAGCGTGATGCGGCGTGCGGAGGTGGAGACTCTTGCGGCGACGTTGATGAGTTTGCGTCGGACGGTCGCGGTGACGGCTTTGCCGAGGGTGGGGCTGGCGAGGGTTCCGGCGGCGCGGGTGAGGTTGAACGCGATGCAGGAGAGCACGAGCCAGGCCGCGTTGGCGGTGAAAATGCCGGACGGGAAGTGTGCCAGGGCTGACGCTTTCATGTCAGCATTTAGGTTTTCTATGACGGCATGTTGGCGGTGGGTTTTGTCCGCGTCGACGGTGTTCAGGGTGCTGGTGGTGAAGAACGCATGAAATCGAAACAGGTCAAAGAGGGTGCCTTGCCCGGCGTCAACGGTCTTGTTCAGCTCTGGGATGCGCCGCACGACGAGGCGTCCGGCGACCTGCTCGCTTTTCTTCTTCGAGCCGAAAGCGGTGAAGGGGACCTCGGCGACTTCCGCGTCGGAGATCCACCGCCCGGTCGTGTCGTCGAAGATCGCGTTGGTGTATTTGATCGGGGTCCACGCGGTCTCCGGGATCGTGCTGATGGCAGCCTTCACCAGTGAATTCAGGCGTGCGGTGATCGAGACCATTGCGCCGGCGCGAATGGCAGCCGTGATGACGGCACTGACGTAGTAGGCGCTGTCGGCACGGAGGAGGAGCAGCCCTGTTGAGGTGGGGCTGCGCAGGCGCTTCACTGTCGCAAGGGTGTCGGAGACGAACTTCGCCGCCCCGCGGGCGGAGTTGGTAGGGCCTTTCCGCAGCCGGCAGGCGACGATGATCGGTGCGGCCAGCCCAGTGCTGACGATGGCGAACAGGGCGTTGAGGCCTCGGACTCCGGAATAGCCGAAGCCGGCGCCTTGCTTCTTGTGCCCGTGTACTTCCTTGATGGTGTCGTCGATATCGACCAAGGCGAGGTCGTCGATGCCGGCCACGATCGGTGTTACGGCGGCGAGGTTCACCAACCACCGGGAGGCGGCGGCGTCGAGTTGGCGGACATGGCCGAACAGGAACGCACGCAGAAACGATCCCAGCGTTGAAGGCGCGTAGGTTCCGGTGAACAGTTTCCGTAGCGCGCCATGCCGCAGTACCGCCATATCGTCGATGGAATCTGCCCCGGTGAGCATTCCCGCGACCAACGCCAGCGCTTTCATTCCCGCGTTCGCACCGAAGTATCCCGGCAGTTTCACCCAGTCATCAACGAGAGCGCCAAGGCCCGTTTTCGCCGCCAACGCCATCGTGGGGACCAGTCCGGCCGACGACACGAGATTTGGGTCGTCAAAAGATGCAGATATGGACCGGTGAGTGTGAGAAAGTTGCATCTACGAGATGTCTCCCTGAGCGTTGAATAGTTTGTCTAGTAACAACTATTTTAGCTGATCAGAGAGGCATTCTCGGTTTAACGCGCCGTTATAACCTCAGGCCGACCGGTGGATTCAGGCTAAGCCGTGATTGGGACTATCCGGTGTCACCGTGCGCTCAGGCGCTCCTGAGAGCTGCCCGTAGGGGCGCACGCACGGGGGTGGCCCATAAACCGGTCAGGCGCACCGCTCGAAGGGCGGTGAAGAGCTCGGCTGCCTGGCCGGGTTTCGCTACGGAGCGCCCGGTCATCTCGGTTATCCGACCCAGGCGGTGAAGGACGGTGTTTCGGTGGCAGTGAAGTTGCTTGCCACACTCGGCGGTCGAGCCGTCGGTCGTGAACCAGCATTCCAGCGTGTTCAGCAGCACCCGAGCGTCATCCGGATCAAGGTCGGCCAGCCCGCCGAGAACGCCGTCACGCAGTTCGGCAGCGTACGCGGGTTGAGAGACGAGCATGGTGTCGATCGGGGCTGCGCCGTAGAGATGCACTCCCACCTCGGTGGGGGCGATGCAGCGCATGGCGAGAAGCGCTTGACGCACAGCGTCGGGCGCGCGCTCGAGAGCTTCCAGCGGCAGGCTCGCACCGATTCGTGAACTGACGGTTCCGTCAAGTGCCTGCGCCGCGATAGATGGGTGCGCACCCGCCCCGCTTCCGAGCAGGCCCAGGTACTCACCTTTCCACGGGGCCCATGCCGAGCTGACCCCCAACCCTCGAAGTCGGTCGGTGATAGCGGGAATCGGATCATCGTCTGAGTGCCGCAACTCGACGGCAAGAACGACGAAGGTTGCTTGGTTGGGAAGGCCCAGAGCGCGCACCGCTCGACCGGCGTCGCCCGAGAACTCGCCTTCCAGAATAGTGAGCAACATGACGTTCTTGCTCTGCTGGTCCTTGCGTTCGCGTTCGTCAACGACCTCTCTATACGTCTCCGCGGCGGCGTTGGAGTACCGGTCGATAATGCCCCAGACTCCGGATGACGCAGTGAGTAGCGCGGTTGCGTATTCCGGTGTCGTGGCCTTCGCCCTCATCGCGTCCCACAGGTGTAGACCGGCAAGCCGATAGGCGTGCAGCAGGCTCGCCATGGGGATACCGTGCTCCGCCTTCACGCGGCCAGCATGGCGCGGGGCGGTGAGCGAGTCGTTGATGCCGAGCAGGCACTGTAGGATCGCCTCGAGGTTATCGTGCACAATACCTTCGAGCACACCCGCGGGGAGGACGCTCTCAGCATAGTCGTGCTCGCCATTGATGATCTGGGCGACGATGCTGTCGGACAGCTCGTCGACCGAGTCGATCATGCCCGAGAAGAGCTCGCGAGCGCCCTCCGCCGTGGCTTCCGGGGTCGACACTCTGTGTGGCGCTCCATTGCTTTCCATGCGTTCAGTGTAGTGCGATGGTGAGATCGACTGGTTGTGCGGCTGCACAACGCGGGGAGCCGAAGTCGCGGCGACGGCCTATCGCTATCGCCGACACGGGAGCCGAGACTGGGCTGACACAGCGACGCTGAAGTCCAGTCGCCGTCCGGTAACAATCAAAGGAGATTGATGACCACGACCGATCCGACGTCGAGGACACAGGCCGTTCCGGCCCTCGACCAGCAGCAGCGCGATGATCTCGATACCGCCATCACTGAGTTGGCCTCTGGTGCCAAACTCTGGGCGAGCACTCCACTTTCCAAAAGAACCGGATTGCTGAGGGCCGTGCACGCGGCCATGACCGGGGCCGCTCAAGAATGGGCGGAGACGGCCGCTGCGATTAAGGGACTGGATCCTTCATCCCAGCTCGTCGGAGAAGAATGGATCGCCGGGCCGTATGCGGGCCTTGCGGGCGCCGGTACCCTCGCTCATTCCGTCGCGGCACTCGCTGCGGGGACCAGCCCCCTCGCCACCAGCCGGTTCGGAACGGCGCCCGGCGGTCGCATCACCATTCCGGTGCTTCCCACCAACGGGCACGAGTGGTTGCTGCTACACGGATTCAGCGCTGAGGTCTGGCTGGCTCCGGGCCGCTCCGCCGATGAGGTGCGGGCCAGCGCCGGCCTGGGTGAGCTCGCACCGTCGGTGTCTGGCGGAGTGGGACTCGTGCTCGGTGCCGGTAATATCACGTCCATCCCACCGCTCGACGTGCTCTACGAGATCGTCGCGAACAACCGGTCGGTGCTGCTCAAGCTCAATCCGGTGCTGGCCGGAATGAAATCTGTTTTCGACAAGGCACTCGCCCCCCTGATCAACTTCGGGGTGCTTCGAATTGTGCAGGGCGCTGGCGACGTTGGGGCGTATCTCACGCAGCACGATGGCATCGCTCATGTGCACATCACCGGTAGCGCGGCAACTCACGATGCCATTGTTTGGGGCACGGGCGAAGATGCAACGCACCGCAAGGCAGCCGGCAGCCCGTTGCTCGCCAAGCCCATCACCAGCGAACTCGGCGGAGTATCGCCCATCATCATCGTTCCGAGCGCATGGACGAAGCGAGACCTGCGATACCAGGCCGAGCACGTCGTTACCCAGCGCCTGCACAATGGCGGTTACAACTGCATTGCCGGCCAGGTGGTTGTGGTCAGCAGCAATTGGCCCCAGAAGAAAGCGTTTCTCGCCGAACTCCGACGGGCCCTGGCGGCCGCCCCTCAACGCCCAGCCTGGTATCCCGGTAGCGATGGTCGAATCAGCGCTGCATCAGCCGCCTATCCAGGTGCCGAGCGGATGGGCAAAAACGGCTGCCGCCTTTTGATCGATGTCCAGGCCGATGAGGACGCATCAACCGTGCTCACCACGGAATATTTCTCCCCGGTGCTGGGTGTTGTCGAAGTGCCGGGCACGGGGCAGGCCTTCCTCGACGCTGCCGTCACTCTGGCCAACGACGAGTTCGTTGGCACCCTGGGCGCCAACCTCATTGTCGAACCTAAGGTCATCCGGCAGCTCGGGGCCGGGTTCCTGGGCGCCATTGCCCGCCTGCGCTATGGCACGATCGCCATCAACGCCTGGACCGGCCTCGGATTCCTCACCGCGACCGCATCCTGGGGCGCATTCCCCGGCGCCACCATCGACAACGTGCAGAGCGGCATCGGAACTGTGCACAACGCCCTGCTCATTGATCGACCCGAGCGCACCGTCGTACGCGGCCCATTCCGGCCGTTTCCACGATCGTTTGCACATGGAGAGTTCACGCTTTTTCCGAAGCCGCCGTGGTTCGTGCAGGCGCGGTCCGCCGCGACCACCGGACGACGTCTCGCCGGGTTCGCGGCTAAGCCGTCATGGCTGAAGATGCCCGCAATCTTCCTTGCGGCATTCCGGGCCTGAGCGTAAGTCATCCCGCACGCTCCCCCACCAATCCTCCCCAGCAAGAAGGCGAGCCGCCGTGTTCAACAGTCCCTTTCCCGACGTCGAAATCCCGGATCTCAGCGTATTTGACTACCTCTTCGGATCGCCGGACACCGCATCCGCCGACCGCGTTGCCCTCACCGACGGGGCGACCGGTGACACGACCACGTATGGCGAGCTGGTGCGCCAGATCGATGCACTAGCTCGGGCGCTCGCCGCTCGTGGCATCGGCGTGGGCAGTGTCGTGGCACTGCATTCCCCGAATCGACCCGATTTCGCGGTGGCGTTCCACGGCATTCTGCGAGCTGGCGCGACGGCGACGACGGTCAACGCGCTGTCGACGGCGGGCGAGATGGCAACGCAGCTGACCGACTCCAAGGCGGTGGCCATCATCGCAGCGGATGCGCTGTTCCCGGTATCTTCGGAAGCGGGAAAGTTGGCCGGTGTTGCAGCGGAGCGCATCATCAGCCTCGGGGAGGTCGATGGGAGCATGAGTCTCGCCGACCTGGTTGGCGAGACTCACCTCGCAATCGATGTAAGTTTCGATCCGGCTACGCACCTGGCGGTGCTGCCCTACAGTTCGGGCACGACCGGCAAGGCAAAGGGTGTCATGCTCACCCATCGCAACCTCGTGGCCAATGTCGCGCAGTCGGCTTCCCTCGTCGGGGTGACGAAAGATGATCGCGTTCTGGCTGTTCTCCCGTTCTTCCACATCTATGGCATGACGGTGTTGCTCAACATATCGCTCGCGCAACGGGCAAATCTGGTGACCATGGCGAGATTTGATTTGGCCGATTTCCTGGGCCTCATCCAGTCTGAGCGCATCACGTACGTTTTTATCGCTCCGCCCATCGCGGTCGCGCTGGCGAAGCATCCCCTGGTCGCCGAATTTGACCTGTCGAGCCTTCGCACGGTCTTCTCTGGGGCCGCGCCCCTTGATGGCAGTGTCGGTGGCGCTGTTGCCGAGCGGCTGAACTGCGAGGTTCTCCAGGGCTACGGAATGACCGAGATGAGCCCGGTGTCGCACGCCATGCCGCGAGGTCGAACCGACATCCCCTTGAACTCGGTCGGTCTCACTGTGCCCAACATCCAGTGCCGGATCGTCGACCCGCTCACCGGAAGCGACATAGCGATCCCGACGGTGGGCGTGAGTGAGCCCGGCGAACTGCTCTGTCGTGGCCCGAACATCATGGTGGGCTACCTCGGCAACGATGAGGCCACCCGGGCGACTCTCGACGTGGACGGATTCCTGCACACCGGCGACATCGCGACGGTGAGTGCCGAGGGGTTCGTCACCATCGTTGACCGGCTCAAGGAACTCATCAAGTACAAGGGCTATCAGGTGGCGCCCGCGGAACTCGAAGCGTTGTTGTTGGGCCATCCCCAGATCGCCGATGCCGCTGTCATCGGCGTGATCGACGCGGACGGTGAAGAGGTGCCCAAAGCATTCCTGAGGCTGCAGCCAGAGGCAGCGCTCAGCGCGGAGGACGTCATGATTTGGGTCGCTGAGCGGGTGGCCCCGCACAAGAAGGTTCGACAGGTGGAAATGATCGACTTCATCCCGAAGTCGGCGTCAGGCAAGATCCTGCGCAAGGATCTGCGATCAAAAGGAGCCCTCGTATGAGTAACAGCACGGAAGAATTCGACTATATCGTTGTCGGTGCCGGATCCGCCGGAGCCGCTGTCGCCGCTCGACTCACCCAAGATGCGAGCATCACCGTTTTGCTGCTCGAAGCCGGCGGCGTCGACGATAAGCAGGAAATCGTCATCCCGGCGGCATTCCCGAAGCTGTTCAAGTCCGACGCCGATTGGAACTACCAGACCGAACCGCAGGGCGAACTCGAGGGGCGGTCGATCTACTGGCCACGTGGGAAGGTGCTCGGCGGCTCATCCTCCCTCAATGCCATGATGTGGGTGCGCGGATTCGCAGCCGATTACGACAACTGGGCGCAGCTCGCCGGTGCCGACTGGTCGTACGAGGCGCTCCTGCCGTATTTCCGCAAGGCGGAGGCCGTCGAGGGCAACACCGATCCCGACCAGGGCACACACGGAGCGAATTCGATTTCGCACCAACGCAGTCCGCGATCGCACACCGCAACCTTCCTCAAGGCTGCCGTTGAGGCCGGCATGCCACTTGTCGCCCCGAACTCGGCCAACCCTGAAGGGGTCAGCCAGACGATGGTCAGCCAGCGTGGCGGCATGCGGCACAACACCGCAGCGGCTTACCTGGTGCCGGCAGCTGAGCGCTCCAACCTCGTTGTTCGCACCGGCGCCCACGTCACTCGCGTGCTCTTCGAGGGAACCCGCGCGGTCGGCGTTGAGTACCTCACCGAGGGCACCACGATCTCAGTCTCTGCGCGCCACGAGATCGTGCTGAGCGGCGGAGCGGTGAATACACCGCAGCTGCTCATGTTGTCGGGCATCGGCGACGCCTCGCACTTGCGCTCCCTCGGAATCCCCGTTCTCGTTGACGCTCCGGAGGTCGGCTCAAACATGCGCGACCACCTGTTCGCCGCACTCGCCGTCGACACCGACAATGACACCCTCTTCGGCGCCGAGACCGAGGAGCAACTCAATAACTTCGTCTCGCAGCAGCGCGGCATGCTCACCTCCAACGTTGCGGAGGCATACGGGTTCGTCAAGACCGACCCGGCGCTGGCCTACCCAGACATTGAGGTGCTTTTCGCCGCTGTGCCGTACATCGGTGAGGGGCTCGTGCCTGCACCACGGCACGGCGTGAGCGTCGGCGCTATCCTGCTGCAGCCAAAAAGCCTCGGAACCGTGCGACTCGCGTCCGCCGATCCGCTCGCGAAGCCACTGATCGATCCGAACTACCTGGGAGATACGAACGGGGAGGATCGCGCCACACTGCTCGCGGGCCTCGGCGTGTGTGAGCGCATTCTGGCCGCCACGGCCTTTGCGTCAACGCGGGGCGATGGCAAGTTCATCCAACCCGTCGGGTCGGATGCACAGGCGCCGGCCGAGCGGGATGCAACGGTGATCGATGAGTTCTCGCAGACCCTCTACCACCCGACGAGCACCGCTCGCATGGGATCGGATGCTGGATCAGTGGTCGACCCGGAGCTGCGTGTGCGCGGTGTGCAGGGACTGCGCATCGCCGACGCCTCCATCATGCCGGAGATCATCCGAGGGCACACGAACGCTCCATCCATCATCATCGGCGAGAAGGCGGCTGATCTGCTGCGCGCATCGGTGCCGACCAGAGAAGAGGCAGCCTGGGTGTGAGTTTGCTGCCGTACCGGCGAGCTGCAACCGACACCTCCCTCGAAATTGCACTTGTTCCTCGGCAAATTTTCGAAAGTCGTGCAAGATTCGCACCGTATCTGACACATTCAGTATGTGACAATCGACAGCACTACAGCAGCCGCCGATGAAAATGAGGGTATGGCGATGCCCCCACGCACCGACGGGCCTGTGTCGCCGCCCGCCGTCCACACGAGTGCGGATGCGGCGTGGTTCACCAGCGTGGTCCGCGATCATTCCACCGCCCTCGTGCGCTACTTCGCGCGCCGCGGCCCACGCCAAGATGCCGAAGATCTCGCAGCCGAAGTCCTGACGGTCGCCTGGCGCCGACGCACCGTCGTTCCGCGTGAGGCCGTACTCCCCTGGCTGTATCGAACTGCGGGATTTACTCTTGCCAACCATCGCCGCAAACTCGTGGACATCCCGGTCAACGAGGTCCCCGAAACGGACGCGGTGCCAGTGCGCTCACATCCAGAATTGAGCGCGCTGTTCGATGCAGAGCTCCGCGGTGCACTTGAGAGCGTCGGTGAACGCGACCGTCAGATCCTGCTCCTGCACGCCTGGGAAGGGCTTGACGGCAAGGAACTCGCCGAGGTGCTCGGCATCTCTCGCTCCGGATCGGATGCTGCACTCTCGCGGGCACGCAAACGGCTACGAGAGGCATGGACGGAACGGCTTTCCTTCTGAGCGCCTGCAAGGTTTGAGACTTTCGGCACATATCCGTAGATGAAGGAACTCGCGGAGGATGAACGAAATGCACGACATGAACGAGAGGAACAACATGCAGGACGACAACGAGCTCGACCCGCTCGACCGGCTACGCTCCGCAGATCCCGCAGCCGGCGTCGAGCCCCGCCGCGGATTCGCCGACGACGTTGTCGCAGACACTCTCGCGCATACTCTCCACGAGCCCGCCGCTGAGTCGGCCCCGGTCTCTGATCTGAGCGAAGCGCGTGCCCGCCAGCGCGCCCGCTGGATTCCGTTCGTCGCGGTCGCCGCATCCCTCGCAATCGTTGGCGGTGCTGGATTCGGGATTGGCGCGGCGGCCGGTCGGGCCACGAACGCCGCGGGCGGCGCAGTCCCCGCCATTTCGCTGCCTGGCCCGGCCAGCGGCGGGTCAGCGACAGAGGGAGGTGGCACCGACGGCCGCCTCGCCGACCCTTCCGGCGCACCGTCGAGGATTTCGGCGGGCGGTATCCCCGATATGGCTTACCCCTTCGGATCCGGCCGTAACAGCTTTAGTTCTCCGGGCCTTTCAACGACCGCGGGCACGGCGTCGGCGTACGCCTTCGACGCGCGCAGCGCATCCAATGCGCAGCGGGTGACCGCGCTCGCCACTGCGCTCAACGTCCAAGGAATCGCCGCAAAAATGGACGGCTCCTGGCTCGTGGGTGCGCAAGACGGCACCGCGCCGTTTCTCTCCGCAAGTCTCGACGGAATGCTCAGCTTCTACTTCACGGATCCGCAGATCAACCCGTGGCAGTGCGGCCTGGATTCCAGCTCAACCCAGGCATGCGATCCGCCCACTGATCTTCCGAACCCGGACGCCGCGATCGACGCGTTGCGCGCGCTGATCACGTCGGCGGAACGAGACCCGGGGTCATTCGAATACACCTCGGACACGGGGGAAGGCTCATTTACGCGAAGCGCTCAGGCCTGGCCCGTCCTTGATGGGCGGCGCATCGACTCGCCCTGGGGACTCGAGCTCACCGCTACTGGCGTGTACAGCGCATCCGGCGCACTAGCCGACATCGTTCCGCTTGGCGACTACGCCATCATCAGTGAACAGGCAGCCTTCGAACGACTCTCTGACCCGCGGTTCGGCACCCAGATGACCGGAGTACCGATCGCCCTGCGTTCCGAGGCCACACCGGGGACTACCGAGTCGGTGCCGCCCGCTACCGAGCCGCCCACTACCGAGCCGCCGGCGACCCCCGCAGCGGGTGCATCGCTATCGTGGCCGGTGAACAAGGTTGACATCGTCAGCTCACGACTCGGGCTCACAACGCAGTGGCAGCCCGACGGCGGCGCGCTCGTGGTCCCAGCCTACGAATTCACGGATGCTAACGGCGGCACATGGTCGGTCATCGCCGTCGCCGAAGCGAAGCTCGACTTCGCCACACGGTGATCGTGCATCCTCCCTCGCGACCAGAAGGTCAACATCGGCTGGCTGGCACAGCCCATCCTTGAAAGTGCACCTGCGTCGAACACCCTCGACGGTCGGGACTTCGCTCAATGAGCAAACGCTGACCGTGCGTCTGGTCAGGCCGACGTGATCCTGAGCATCACGCGATTTTGTCGGCCCTGTTTGCGGAGGCGTTCGATCAACATGATCATTCGGTACTGAAGCTTGTACTTGCC
>JBBRBV010000040.1:0-24824 GCA_038205545.1 Actinomycetales bacterium | reverse complement strand
CCTCGGCGTCGAATCGCGTCGCACCGACCGCGCGCTCGAGGCACCTGATGATCTCGCCATTGAGACTGCGCCGATGGGCGTCGGCCTGGGCCTTGAGGCGTTCGTAGATCGGGTCGGGCAGACCCTTGATGGTAAGCGTCGGCATACGATAGGCTCCGTAGTGGTACCGTAATGGAACCTATGGATCCTCTGTGCGTGCGTCAAGTCGGTGGCGGCGAGCCCAGGAGCTCGTCGCTAAAGCGACGGCTCGGCGATGGAGGCTGAAGCCTCCTTGCTCCCCGATACTATCTGGTACCGTGCGTTGAGCTTTGCTCCTCACGGAGCAAGGCGGGTTTACCCGCCCTCAGTGCCAACCCCAGGCTTCAGCCTGTGGGCTCGTTGGCGGATTCGTCGGAGGCCAATCACAAGCAAGCAGAGCGGTACCGCTGCGATCAGGCCAAATCCCACCCATCCGAGGGTCGTGCTCGGGCGGTCGGCCGTGGCCAACCACGCGGAATAGACGGCGATCGCGACGGCGCCGAGGCCGACCATCAGCCACGGTGGAGTGATCTCGAACCCTCGCGCGCGTCGGTACGGAATGAAGATCGCCATCCATGCGGCCTCCTCATTAGAACCTGTTCTAAATCCCACTCGGCCAATCTTGGTCTCGCACGCGCCGGCTATCCCGCGGCGAGCCCACGTGTGGTTCCGCCTCTTGCTTCGCTCGCGAGCTCGTCGCTAAAGCGGCGGCTCGGCTGTTGGGAGCCCCCGCCGCTCTCGGTTCGCTCGAGGGCGGGGCAGGTGCCGCACCCTTGCTTCTCGAGAAGGCGTGGCACAGCTCGCCGAGGTGGGATGCTGACGGAGCAAGGCGGGTTTACCCGCCCTCAGTGCCGAGCCCAGGCTTTAGCCTGTGGGCTCGCCAGGCCTCGAACACGGCGTGTGCGGGGCCGTTGAAGGTGCGGGTGACGACCAGTTCGAGGTCGGAGGTGCGTTCGACCGTCGTGGGGTGTTTCATGGGGTGGGGTTCACTTTCTGGACTTTGAAGCGTGGCTGGTGTGTTTCCGGTTGGATTCCCGGACGATCTGGTCGAGTTCATCGAAGCGTGCGTCCCAGAGTTGGCGGTACTGCTCGATCCATGTCGCGGCGTCCTGGAGTTGGCGCGCGCCGAGTGTGCAGGTGCGGACGCGTCCGACCTTGGCGGTGGAGACGAGTCCGGCCTGTTCGAGGACGGTGACGTGTTTCTTGATACCGGTGAGGGTCATGCGGAAGGAGTCGGCGAGGTCGGTGATTGACGCGTCGGCGTGGCCGAGCTGCTCGAGGATGCCGCGTCGGGTGGCATCGGCGAGGGCCCCAAAGGCGGCATCGAGGCGGTGGCGCTGTAACTGAACCATGTGGTTCAGTGTAGTAGACGGGGTGGGGTGGGGGCAAGGGGTGGGGGAAGTCGGGATAGCGACAGCCTAGCGTTCGAGGTTGATCCGAAACTGGGCATGGCAGGCCACACAATTGCTCATGATGGTCCCCAGGCGGCCGAGCGCTTGGCCGCCTGGGGCGCCGCGGCCGACATCCATAGCCAGTGAATCCCACGCGGCATGCGTACTCATCCCGAGGCGCAGGAACTCAGCAGGGAGGCGCTGCTGCATGGCCGGATCCAAATCACGTGCCGCCGCCATACCCGACGCCTGCGCCGCGGCCCGCATCCCCGACGTGTCACCTCGCGCCGCCGCGGCGACGTAGCCCTGGACGGAGGTCAGCATCCCGCGCATTTCCGTGAGGATCAGATGGCGCCCCTGGACGGGCAATGCAATGGCAGTCCGAACATCCGGATCCGACGCCATCGAACCGGACGGAACTGAGTCCGCTGCAGCGCGCCCGATCGGCACGTCCTGCGTACCGCCGCATCCTGCCCCCGTGGCGGAGATCAGCGCGGCGAGTGCAACGCAGCGCAGGGTAACTCGGACACGCGGGCGAGTCTGATGGCCTAACGTGGCGTGCTCAGTCATGGGCAACCTCCATTCCGGGAGCGGACTGCGAAACGCGGCCCGTTGATGTGCGAGTACGAATCGCGGACGGGCGATTCGCCGATGTGTGCCACAGCGCTCCGTACCACCCCGCGCGGGCTGGGCGCGTTACACCTCGCGCTCCACCCACACCGCCACCATCGTCCCCAGCACCCCGATCATGGCGAGCCCTGCGCCGGGAAGCGCGAGCCACTTGAAGGCTTCTTTGGCCGCACCGGTGCTACCAATTCCCGGCGCCGAGAATCCCGTCACGAGCCAGAAGACTGCGTAGATCAGCGCGCCCGCGCCAAAGGCCACCGCACTGAATCGGGCGATCCGTCCCGCGCGCGTGGTCAGCAGCAGGATCGCGATGGCGGCCAGTGCAGCCGTGCCGATCGCGCCACCGTGCATATGGGCGCGCTGCAGATAGGTCCACGACTTGTTGACGACGGCATCCTTCGCCGCCACGTCGCCGTGATAGACCGTGGCGAGCGCCGCATTGCCAGAGTCGGCGAGGCGCCCCTTGACGACATCCTCGAACGCGCCGAAGGCCCCGCCCAATACGAACCCGAGGAGGATGGCGCCAAGCGCGAGGAGAATACCTGCACGAAACAATGTTGGGATCGGACGAGCGGACATGACGACCTCCCACTGAGGAACCGTGTCGCGCGGCGCGGCGGTGGCCGCCGCGCCCTCGCAATATACCCGGTCGTCATGACCGCCGTCGCTCATTTACGACGCGACTTTTCAATCGTGGCTCGTGGGTCGCGACCCGCTACCTTGCTGAATGCAGAGACGACACCTTCTTGCCCTCGGCGCTGCCGCCGCGTCCGCCGCCATTCCGGGCACCCGCCGACTGTTCGCCACTTCTCGCGCCGACCGGATGCCGCTGTGGCGGCCGCCAGAGCTCCGCCCCAACGGCATCACGCTCCATGCCAATAGCCACGCGATTCCTTCCGGCGCCGGTATCACCGGCACGGCAATGACGCTCAACGACGGCGCGATCGGGCCGACCATCCGCGTGCGCCGCGGCGACCGAGCCCGCATCTCTCTGGAGAACGGCCTCGATGAGGAGACCATCCTCCACTGGCACGGGCTGCGCGTGCCAGAGGCAGCCGATGGCCACCCACGGCTCGTCATCGCGCCGGGGGCGACGTACGTCTATGACTTCGAGGTGACCGATCGTGCAGGCACCTACTGGTACCATGCACATCCGCACCACCGCACCGGCGAGCAGGTCTATCGCGGGATGGCCGGGTTGTTCATCATCGAAGACGACGAGGAGGACGCGCTAGGCTTGCCGCGAGGGGCGCGTGAGATCGCTGTCCTCATCCAGGACCGGCGTCTTGCCGACGGCGGCGAGTTCGTCTTCAATCCGGTGATGCACGAGCAGATGGAAGGCTTCTTCGGCGACGTCGCGTTCGGCAACGGTACACCGAACCCCACGCTGGAGGTGGAGTCTGCGCTGTACAGGTTGCGCGTGGTGAACGTGACCGGTTCGCGCATCACCCGGATCGCCCTCTCCACCGGCGTACCGATGACTCTGATCGGCAGCGATGGCGGCCTCCTTGCCGATCCGGTGCAGGTGGCGCACCTCGACCTCGGCACGGGCGAACGCGCCGACCTAGTGGTGGACCTCTCGGGCCTTCCGCTCGGCACTCGGCTGATGCTCGTCTCGGAGGAGTTCGAGCCCCCGTACAGTGGCGGAATGGGGATGATGATGATGGGCCGCGCGATGACGGGGGCGAAACCACAGGGTGCCCCGATGGACCTGCTCGAGTTCGTCGTCACGCGAGGGGTCACGGAGCGTCCGTTTGTGCTGCCGGCACTCCCGCCGATCCCCCGCCTGGTTCCGGCGCGTGCGCAGCGTACCAGAGAGTTCCACTTCCAGAGCGCCATGATGAATCACACCATCAACGGCAAGGCGTGGGAAATGGAGCGCGTGGACGAGCGCGTACCGTTTGGCAGCACGGAGATCTGGCGCTTCGTGAACGACTCCAGCTTCCCACACCCGGTGCACATGCACGAGGTGCATTTCCAGATGCTGTCACGTACCGGTGGGCGCGGTCAGCTCTTCCCGTGGGAAGCGGGCTGGAAGGACACCGCCCTGCTGTTCCCCGGCGAGACGATCGATGTGATCGCGGAGTTCAACCACCACCGCGGACTCTTCCTCATGCATTGCCACAATTTGGTGCATGAAGACATGGGGATGATGCTGAACTACGTCATTGAGTGAGGAGGATGAGGGATGAGCGGGGGCGCTACCACCTCCACCACAAGGCGGCGGCGCTGGCTGCACCAATAGCGGCCAGCGCAGTGATGGCCAAGTAGCGGAACCGTGCGCTGCCAAGGGTTAATACCACGGTTGATTTCAGGATGGTGTTGGAGATGACTCCAATGGCAATGGCAAGTGCGGCCAGATGTGTTTGCGCGTTGTCAGATGCCAACTGCGTCATGGCGAAGGTGAGGGCATCCATGTCCGTCAGGCCGAGGAGGCCCGCCGAAGCGAGCACACCGGGATTGCCAACACTGGCTTGCACCCAGGCAACGGCAAACAAGACGACTTGAAATGCAACCGCCATTTGCAGGGAGGACCACACGGCCAACGGGTTTTGCAGTGGGTCATGGGTTGTAGTGGACGCCTCGGCTGCTTGGGTCCGACCTCGGTCGCGGTCACGCCACAACGCCCCGGCAAGTAGCGCCGTGCCAGCAACAAACGGCGGTGCCAGGAGCGGCACCAACTCGCCCAGCAGTCTCGGTTGCAACACCGCTGCCACAACTACCAGGCGCGGCAGCAATACCGTGCAGGCGGCGGCAACACCAAACGCCAACGGTTGCGCCAGCGCATTATCGTGCCGACTCCGACGGCTGAAATTGAATGTGACCGCTGTGGAAGACACCAATCCACCCAGAAGACCGGTAATCCCCAGGCCGCGTGTTTCCCCGACCACTCGCCGGGCGATGTACCCGGCAAAGTTGAGTCCGCTGAACAACAGGACCACCCACCACAGTTGACGCGGATTGAATGCGTCGTACGGGCCAAAGGTGCGATTGGGAAGCAGTGGCAAAATGACCAGCGCCATGACGGCGAACTGCACCGTGGCGCGAAGTTCGTTGGCATCTAAGCGTTGTGACGCCCGCTGGAGCGCTGATTTCTCGGTCAGCAACACCACCACGAGCGTTGCGGCGGCGCTGGCAATGGCGCGGTGACCCAGGCCGGCCGTGATGCCAATGACGATAACCACCAACCCGGCAACTTCCGTGGTGCTGTCCGCGGTGGTTCCGTGGCGACGCATGGCGGCCATGAATGCGGCAACGACAAACACCATCGCGCCGGCGGCGACGGCCACCCCCAAGGCCGGTTGATCAGTTCGGGCAAACCAACCCGCAAACCCACCGACTGTCCCAAGCAGTGCAAACGTTCGGATGCCCGCAAATCGGGCGTCAGGTCCGGACGTGTGCCCGGACCACTCGCGCTCGAGACCCACGGCGAGCCCCACGAGAGTAGCCAGCAACAGGTCGAATCCCAGCGCCAAGTCGAGCATTAACAGGCAACGTATCCGTAGCGAGCCGCCGGTGCGAGTCCGGAAGCGCTGTCGGCTCTCCTTTACCCGTCGTTGTCGAGGATCACATTCAGGGTCGGCGGACGAAGGGGTAGCGCGCACCGACCTGAATTTTTATATTACCGCATAGTTGTACAGTATCTCTCCAGGAGGAGGCGTGGTGGAACTCACGGAGGTCAACGCCATCGCGATCGCCGAGCGTTTCAAGGCGCTGGCCGAGCCGATGCGGCTGCGCCTGCTCCAGGCGCTGCGTGGCGGGGAGTGCTCGGTCGGGGAGCTGACCGAGCGGACCGGCGGCGGCCAGGCGAACGTGTCGAAGCACCTGCAGGTGCTGTTGCAGCAGGGCTACGTCGACCGGCGGAAGGCAGGGACCACCAGCTGGTACCGGATCACCGACCCGCAGGTGTTCACCATGTGCGAGCTGGTGTGCGGCGGGCTGGAAGAGGACCTGGACCGCAAGCGGGAGCTCCTCCGCCGCCGCAAGTAAGCGTCACACCTTTTTCGGTGCACAACCGAAGAGGCGGGCGGCACCCAGCATCCGCTCCAGTGGGCAGAAGCCCGTCAGGCTGGACTGGAAAAGATTCAATCCGACAAACGCCGTGAAGGCGAAGAACCCGGGGTGTACCCAGTAGCCCAGCGCCACCGACCCCATCACGAAGAGCCCGGCGATCCGCCGGATCAACACGTCACTACACATGGTCTGCTCCAATCTCTAGCAAGTGATTCGACGGACATCGCGGCCACATTCAGCTGTGTTCATGCGCTGGCTCCTTCGCGGCGGCGCAGCTCCCAGTACAGGAGCGGCACCACGACCATCGTGAGCAGGGTGGCAACGATGGCGCCGCTCATCAGCGCGACCGCGAGCCCCTGGAAGATCGGGTCGAGCACCATCACCAGCCCGCCGATGATGACGGCGGCGGCGGTGAGGGCGATGGGCCGGAACCGCACCGCACCCGCCTCCAGGACCGCCTCGCGCAGCGGCCGTCCCCGCTTCTCCGCCAATTGGATGAAATCCACCAGCAAGATCGAGTTGCGGACGATGATCCCCGCCAGCGCGATCATCCCGATCATCGACGTGGCAGTGAAGAAGGCGCCGGTGAGCGCGTGGCCCGGCAGGATGCCGATCAACGTGAGCGGGATCGGTGCCATGATCACCAGCGGAATTTTGAACGACCGGAACCACCCGACCACCAGCACGTAGATCAGCACCAGTACCGCAGCAAAGGCGAGGCCGAGGTCACGGAAGACTTCGATGGTCACCTGCCACTCACCGTCCCACTTCAGCGCCGTCTCGTCGAGCCGGTCCGGGACCACCGCGTTGTAGCGCGCAATGGACGCGCCCTCCACGCGCACGCTGTCGAGTGCCTTGTTCATGGCGAGGATGGCGTAAACCGGCGACTCGATCCTACCGGCAACGTCACCGGTGACATAGATGACTTCGCGCAAATTCTTCCGCATCCGGAGGGGCGACCGGGTCGTCGACTCCACCGTCACGAAGCGCCCCAGCGGCGTCGGGCCCCGGGAGGTGGCCACCGGCACCGCCAGCAGCGCTTCCACGCTGCTGCGGTTCGACAGACCCAGCCGGGGAACGATCGCCACCCCCTCACGCGCAGTCGGCACGCTCGCCCGGCCGGCCTCGGCGCCGGAGAGCGCCATCGTCAGCACCTGCGCCACCTGTTCCACCGACACCCCCGCCTCGGCGGCGCGGACCCGGTCAACATGGAAAGACTGGTTCGTCTGCGGGGCCTCCACGGTCCAGTCCACGTCCACCACGCCGGGGGTGTGCTCCATCACTTCTTTGACCCGGGCAGCGGCGCCAAGTCTGGTGCTGTCGTCGGCGGCGTACACCTCCGCCACGAGTGTTGAGAGCACCGGCGGGCCAGGCGGGATTTCGGCGATCTTGGCGTTGGCGCCGAAGCTGCGAGCAATCGAGTCCACGCCCGGGCGGACCGCGACGGCGATGCTGTGACTCTGTCGGCTCCGTTCTCCCTTGGGCAGCAGGTTGACCTGCACGTCGGCGACGTTGGCACCACGACGCATGAAGTAGTGACGCACCAAACCATTGAAGTTGAACGGCGCCGCGGTCCCGGCGTATGTCTCGGTGCTGATGACCTCGGGCACGCGGCGGAGATAGGACGCCACGGCACCGGCCGCGGCATTCGATGTCTCCAGCGTGGCGCCCTCAGGCAGGTCGAGTACTACCTGGAACTCCGACTTGTTGTCGAAGGGAAGCATCTTCACTTCCACCAACTTGACCGCCAGCAAGCCCATGGATAGCAGCAGGAGTCCGAGCACCCCGCCGTAGAAGCCGAGGCGGCGCTTGGGGAGGTCCATCAGCGGTGACATGATGCCGCGATAGAACTTCGCGAACTTCGACAGCTCCTCGGGCTCATGCGCGCGGTCCGGCATGTACGGCCCAGGCACGACGTGGCCCTTGAGCAGGCGCAGTGCGAGGTAGGGGGTGATGATGAATGCGACGCCCAGTGACGCGAGCATCGCTGCAGTCGCGCCGACGGGAATCGGCCGCATATAGGGGCCCATCATCCCTGACACGAACGCCATCGGCAGGATGGCCGCGATGACCGCAAAGGTCGCGAGGATGGTAGGGTTGCCGACCTCGTCCACGCCGTCCACCGCCGCCACGTCGGGAGAGCGGTCGCCCATCTGAAGGTGTCGGTAGATGTTCTCCACCACGACGATGGCATCGTCCACCAGGATGCCGATCGAGAAGATCAGCGCGAAAAGCGTGATGCGGTTGAGCGAGTACCCGAGCGCATAGTAGACGAAGAGCGTGAGGCCAAGCGTGACGGGCACCGCCACGAGCACCACCAGCGCCTCGCGCCAGCCGAGGAAGATACCGATCAGGATCGTCACCGAGAGCGTCGCGATGAGTAGATGCAGCATCAATTCATTCGACTTCTCACTGGCGGTCTCACCGTAATTGCGGGTGATGTCTACGTGGACATTGGCGGGGAGGAGCCGACTCCGGGCCTCGTCCACACGCTGGAGCGCGGCGTGCGCGATATCGGTGGCGTTGACACCGGGTCGCTTTGCCACCGCAATCGTCACTGCCTGCGCACCGTCCTCACCGCGGGCCGCATGCGTCACGTAGTCGGTCGCTTCGCCGGGCGCTTCGACGATGGTCGCGACATTTCGGAGGTAGACCGGACCGCTGCGGTTGGCGATCACCACCTCGCCGGCGTCCTCCGCCGTGCGAATCGGCGCGCCGACCGAGACCAGGACGACCTCGTTGGCGCTGGTGAACTCACCGGCGGGCAGGCGCACGTTGGCGGCGCGGAGCGCCTGCATCACCTCGCCAGACGTCACGCCACTCCCGGCGAGTTTCACCGGATCGAGCGTCACGCGCAGCTGCGTCGGCGCGCCACCGATGAGGTCGATGCGCGCGAGGTCCGGTATCGTGGCCAGTTCGTCGGCCAGGTGCGTCGCCATGGCGCGCAGCTCGTCGGACCCATACCCGCCGCCGTGAAGGGTGAGCGCCAAGATCGGCACATCGTCGATCGAGTGGGGCTTGATCATCGGCGGCATCGCGCCTGCCGGTGCGTCGTCCGCCGCCGATCCCATCTTGGTGAACACCCGGCTCACGGCCAAGTCCTGATTGGTGCCGACCTTGAACCGGACAGTGACCAGGGTCATGCTCTCCGTCGACATCGCGTAGACGTGTTCCACGGCGGGCACGTCCCACATCAGCTTCTCAATCGGACGCGTGAGCAGATTTTCGACTTCTTCCGGGGAGGCACCCGGCATCACCGCGATCACATCAATCATCGGCACGGAGATCTGGGGTTCCTCCTCGCGCGGCGTGGCGATGATGGCAAGCGCCCCCACGCCGAGCGAGGCGATGGTGATCAACGGCGTCAGTTTCGATCGCAGAAACGTCTGCGCCATTCGTCCGGCGATGCCCATGATCAGCGCTCCCCGCCGGCCACCACGATGGTGTCACCCGGCGCGAGGCCGGAGAGCACCTCGACTCGGCCGTCGATGGTCCGCCCCAGCTTGACCCAGCGCAGCGTGGGCTGGCCTTCGACCACCGTGCGCACACCGGTCAGGTCACCTTGGCGGACCACCGCCGTCGCCGGGACGAGGATGGCACGGCGGCTGCCGCGCGGTATCACAAGCGTGGCCGAACTGCCGCTGAGCAGGGCGCCCTTCGGATTCGCAACCACGGCGTTGACTGTGTACAGGTTCGGGCCTGACGGCACCACCCCCTCCACCGTCGCGGTCACCTGGGAATCGCCGACCGTGGCACGCATCTGGGTGCCCGCGCGTACGCCCTGCACCGCCTCGGGCGCCGCGCTGACTGTCACCCGGAGCGCGCTGACATCTTCCACGGTCATGATCGGCGCGCCGGGTGCCGCGAACGACCCGGGATCGACGAACCGCTGCGTGACCACCCCGGCGAACGGCGCGCGGATCTCTGCGTACGACGCGGTGGCGGCAAGTTCCGAAACGATCGCCTTGGCTGTCGCGACGGCAGCGCCCGCGCGGGCGAGGCCGGTTTCCGCCTGGTCGAGTTGCGCCCTCGTGGCAGCGCTGTCAGCGTAGAGCGCACGGATCCGGCCGGCTTGCACGGTGGCATCGTCGTACACCGCGCTCGCCTCCGCGAGGCCTGCGTCCACTTGGTCGCGTTTCGCGTCGAGGTCCCGCGCATCGAGCCGGACCAGCAACTGGCCTGCGGCGACTTGATCGCCTTCGCGGACCAGAACCGCCGTTACTGACGCCATCAATTTGGTACTGAGGGTGGCAGTACGAATCGGTTCCGCCACCCCAGAGGCGTCGAAGGCGTCCACGATGACAGTGTCGATCACCGCGACACGCCTGCCATCGAGCGGAGCGCGCTCCGTCGGCGTCGGTGTCTCGTCATCACCGCAGGCACCGAGCGCGAGCAACGCCAACAGGGTGCCGGCCACGCGACTTAGTTTCCGCATGTCAATTCTCCAAGGCGGTCAGGGCCATCAGGTCGGCGCCGACTGCCTGCCGGACGGCCGCATCTGCGATGATGGCCTGGAAACGGGCGTCAACGAGCCCGAGTCGGGTCTGTGTCTCCACCGCGGCGGCGCTGAGCAGTTCGGCGACGGTGGCCAAGCCGCCGGCATACTTCTTCCCGACGATGCGATGCGCCTCGGCGCCCTGCTCGACGGAGGCCTCTGCAATGCGGAGCCGCGCGAGCGCGACCTCGAGCTGGGTACGGGTGACGCGCTGCTCGACCGCGGCACCCGCCTCCGCTGCCTCCGCCATGGCGCGTGCCACATAGACCCGAGCCTCGGCCGCCCGACGTTCGGCGATCTGGGACGCGCCAGAGAACGGCGACCAGGATACCATCACTCCGATTGTGTAACTGCGCTCGCCGCCGAACGGCTGGTCGGGGCTTTTCCAGTCGTACCGACCAAACCCGTTGAGCCGCGGGATGTACACCATGGCGGCGCGGCGCATATCACGCTGGGCCGCTTCCTCGCCGAGCTGTGCCGCGGCCACGTCGCCGCGCAACGCGCCGTGGCCAGGTGTGGCAGCCAGGCTCCGAACCTGATCGGCAGAGGGTAGGCTGTCGGGCAGGATGAACGAGGTGTCGCCAGGCTGGCCGAGCATGAGGGCCAGGTGCCGCACGGCGATGCGAGCGTTTCCGCGGGCGCCGATGAGCTGCGCTTCGAGTTGACCGGCCTGCACCGCAGCCAGAAGCGCATCGGACTTGGTGGCGAGGCCGTTCGTGACCATCGATTCCGCTTGGCGCACATGCGCCCGGCCGGCCACGACGGCGGCCTCGAGCATCCCCACCTGCTCGCGGGCCAGGATCGCGCCGAAAAAGGCGCGCGTCACATCGACCCGGGTGGTTTCACGAGTCCAGCCGGCGCTCGCCTCCGCCGCCGCGCCGGCGCTCGATGCCGCAGCACGTCCGAACCACGCATCCACGTTGACGAGCGGCACTTCGGCTACCAGTCCACCGTTCCAATTGGTTGCCGCGGACGGGAAGTTGAGGCTGTTCGGGTCGAAGGAGGCCATCGAGACCCCACGCTGCTGCAGGGTGTAGCCGAAGACCGCGAGCGGGTTGTTACTCCGCACGTACCCCGCCTCGGCCCGCACGGTCGGCAGGATGCCCTGCAAGGCGGCGGTGACCTGAGCGCCGCGGGCGTGAGCATTCCCCACGGCGATCCGGTTGGCGTACGCGGACGAATCGGCTCGCCGGAAGGCCTCGGCGAGGGCGAGCGGCGCCTGGGCGCGAAGCGGAGTCGTCACCGCGAGGGCCAAGGCATAAAGTATGATGGATTTGAGCATTGCTCGTCTTCCCAGTCCAAGGTCCAAGCCCGTTGTTAGTATTATACAACTATATAGTCATATATAATCCATGTCAAGATCATGCCATCCGTGAGCGTGCGCAGGGCTTCCTGCGCTTGGGCGACGGAGCGCGTGGGGGCTGCTGGGGGCATGGTGCTTACAGAATGGTGCCGAACGGGGCAGGTGGGAAGGGACGAGGGTCGCGCGATCGTGTCCCGCTCGGCCCACGGGTGGTTTCGAATCTCGCTTCGCTCGCTTGCGGAACATCCCTTCGACTTCGCTCAGGGCAGGCCACCCGGGCTCGGCACTGAGGGCGGGTAAGCCCGCCTAGCGCATCTGACTCGCGGAACAAGGAGGCTTCAGCCTCCCTCAGTGCCGAGCCCAGGCTTTAGCCTGTGGGCTCGCGCGGAGCCGGGTCTCGAGCACCTGTCACCCTGAGCAAAGCGAAGGGGCGGAGCGTTGAATTCGCTCCGCCCCTTCGCATGCTGCGCCTGCTCAGCGTGACAGTGCGCGGCGAGCGTTGCGGCCTTCCCGCGCGTCAGTCTTGAGGAGATCGGCTCGGGGTGACCCGCCGGACCTCGACCCCACTACGAACCCAACGCGTGCCGCTCCACCGCCCCTGAGACGGTCGCCTCGCCGATCGTGACGTACATCTCCCGGTCGGAAATCGAGAGCGACATCGTGGTGCGCCGATCCAGCAATTCCACGAGGCCATCGATCAGCCCGCGATCGAAGGAATAGATCTCCAGTGCATCAGCGCGGTGGATCTTCTCCCCTTCGAGTTGCCGCAGCAGGGTGCGCGGCTCCTTGTGCGTGTACACTGCCACCCGCGGCGCCGCCTTGCTCGCCTTGTGGAGGCGGGCCGCGTCGGGGAAGCCGATCTCGATCCACACCTGGATCGTGCCGGTGAGATCGCGGACGGCAATCGGCGGATCATCGGGCTCGGAGATGCCACGGCCAAAAGCAATCCCCTCGGTGTATTCGAGGCAATAGGCCAGCACGCGGGTGATCATGTATTCGGGCGATTCCGAGGGATGGCACGCGACCCGGAGCGCCAACGCCTCGTAGACCCCACGGTCCACGTCGGCGAGCTGAATGTCGAGGTTGTAAATCGTCGCGCTGAGGGCCACGTGCTACTCCGGGATCCCCTTCAACACCTCCGCCGCCACCTTGCTGACCCGCGCCTCTGCGGCGGCGACTTCCGACGTCAGGTCGAGGTGCGGCAGCGTCATCTCCGGAATCTTGGCGATTGCACCGAGGTAATAGTCACGCCACGCGGTGATGATCGTCACCTGCACGCCCGCGGAGTCGGGGCTCGCCGCGACGACGGCCTTCGACAACACGCCTTCTGCCTTGATCCGCCGCTCGGCGATCGCCGCCATCTCGGTGATCGCGGCACGAGCATACGCCGGCTTGTCGCCCGCGGCGAGAATCAGTGACGTCGACAACGCACAATTGCCCACGTTCGCCAACTCACCGGCACTGACCATCTCGATCCGGTCGAGGTCGACATGGTAGTACTGATCGGTGAAGTGCCACATCAAGAGCCCGGGAATCCCCGCCGACACGAACGGCGTGTGATCGCTGCCACCCTCGTACGGGTTCGCCTTGACGATCCAGCTGCCGCCGGTGGCGTGTGACCGATCGACACAACGCTGCTTGACGAAGTCGTTGAAGTAGTGCGGCCAGATATCCTTGGCCGCCATCGTCTGGCCCTCGCCCCACGCAGTATGCTGATCCTCGCCGCGCACCCAGATCTTCGACGGGTCGGGCATCTTCTCGATCAGGAAGGTGCCGCCGGTAAGCGCGGTGTTCTCACCCACCATGTCGAGCGACATCCCCCACTTGATCCCCTGCCGCCGCACCGAATCCTCTTCGATGTAACGCCGCGTCTGGGTGATCTCGACACCCCAGAGCATGGTGATGGTGCGGCCTGGATTGATCTGGCCGGCCTTGAGCATGACCGCCGCCGTCCGCGCCATCTCCGCGAGCAGCCCGACGCCGGTCGCGTTGTCGTTGGCACCCGGCTCCTGCACATGGGCCGAATAGACGAACCGCTCCGTCGGCGCAATCGCCCCCCGCACCTCGGCGACGACGGTGCGCTCCGGCCGCTCCTCGAAGACCGACTGCACCTCCACGTGCGCCCGAACCGGTCCCCGCTTCATCGCCGCCAGGAGATGCTCCTTCGACTCGAGCGAGAGGAAGATCGTCCAGATCTTGGTCGTGCTGTCTAATGCCATCGACCGGAAGTTGATCGCGGTACGGTTCTTCGACTGCTCGTTGTAGGCCGGCAACGTCTGGGCCTGCAGGACGCCAATTGCGCCCGCCGGGATCACTGTCCGTCCGCGACGGCCGCCGCCCGCACCTGAGGCTGGCACATCGATGAAGACGATCTTGCCGCGCGCGTCGGCGGTGCCCTCGGGGACGATCTCCGCGGTGACGCCACCGGCGGGGGTGGGCCACGAATTTGACGCGAGCATGTTGTGGTTGGTCGACCACTGCTGGAGCGGTGCGGATTCTCCCACCAGCGTGATCGAGGCATCGAGAGGTGACCACGCCAACCCGCGGAGCGGCCGCGACTCGACGCGATAGGTCAGTCGGTCGGATGGCGTCGCGCGATCCTCGCGGATGTAACCGGCCGCATCGAGCAGGCCGACGACGGTATCGATCGCCGCATCGAAGCCGCGGCTCCCCGGGTCACGGTAGAACCGCTGGACGTAGTCGACCGTGGTCCACGCTCGGTCGCCCGAGAGGATCGTCCCGATCGGTCTCGTGAGCTCGGCGAAGGCCGGATTGGGCCGATCAAGAGTCGCCGCCTGGGCACAGGCGAGTGACGGCAGGAGCAGAATTGCAGTGAGCAGGCGGCGAGCGGTCACGCGGTACCTCGAAAAGAGGGTCGATTGGGCAGAAAAGTTACACCGGTCAGGGGAATCCCCCATACCCACCGTGGCCCAATCCGGCCGTCACCCTATCGTGATCCGGTTCCACGCCGTAGACTAAGTCAGACGTTGACAGTCTCCCTGTCGAGCGAGATGCCCCGCTCCCGACCCAGGAGGTCTTTTGTGCCCCCCCCCCCCCGCCCATCAGTCGTCCGGCGTGCCCACGGTGTTGCTGGGGCTCCACGACCAACTCTTCGCTTCGACGCTCGCTGAATCCCTCGCCAAGGCGTTTCGGGTCGTTGGGCTGGCCGCATCCTGGAGCGCCTTCCACGGGTCGCTCGAGACCTTGGCGCCCTCACTCGCGCTGGTTGACATCCTGATCGGTGGCGATCGGGTGCTGCCAGAGCTTGGGCGGGCCGTGACCATGTTCCCCTCGACTCGGTTCATTCTTTGTACGGCCGATCTGGGCGATGTCGTGGTTGAACGGGCACTGGTAGCTGGCGTCGCCGGTGTGCTGGGGCACGACTGCACCACAGCGCAGGTGGTCGATGTGCTCCGGACAACGCTGAATGGGACCGCATGGCCAACTGGCATCGGCCGACCTGCCCACAACCACGCTGCCCGCCCGAAGCCACTTGAGCCGCTCATGGCCAGAGAATGGGAGGTGCTCGAACTGTTGTGGCAGGGCCGAACGCAGAAGGAAATCGCCGTGATCCTCGACCGTGGAGTCAAGACCATCGAGGGGATTGTGAGCCGGATTCGAAAGGCGTACGGACTGAAGCGCAACGAGGTCGCGCCGTGGGAGACGATCAGGCGGGGAAGGCCGCGGGGTGAGAATTAGGGAAATAAGGTGGCGGGGGATATGCACCTGCCATATCCTGAGTTCAGTCAGCATCCGTACCGCAGTCGGATTTCGTTGAGCAGCGATCGATGACTCGGTGATTGTGCGGATCGGCAGGGGTGATCGTTTCCAAACCAAATGCGATTGAGGTTCCAATTGCCTCGCTCTCTCGTTTGATGCCCAACCTCTCTTCGGAATGCCCGCCTGGGTTCCGTCTGTCTGGTGGTGTTCGAGCGATACTCCTTGGCTTGGTTGGTTTGGCTGCATGTAACGCCGCTGCCGAGCGCATCTCGCCCCGTGACGCGACAGAAATCGCGCTGTCCGAGAAGGCACGGATCCCGATTCCGGATAGTCTCCAGTTCACCGGGGTCGCCGTTGACTCCCTCGCTCGTGTGATCACGGCATGGGGACCGGACTACCTTGGCTACTGGAGCTGGGAGCCTGAGCTTCCGGATCAGGGGTGGCGGTATCTCGAGCCCGAAGGCTGGGCCGGGACCGTCGGGGCATTCTCCGATGCCGCTTCGGGCGAGTTCGTCGCAGTCGACAGCCTCGGAAGTACCGTTGTCATTCCGACCGGTGTGGTCATCCGGGCCACCGCATTCCGTCGGTTGTCTCCGCTCTCGTCGCCGAACGCACTCAGCGGAGGGCGAGTCATCGCCGCTCTGGGAGGTACTGACGGTCCGGTCATGCTCATTCAGGCCGATGGCGAACTCCAGATTCGGGGACCGAAGAGCTCGTTCGCGTGGCCTCGGCCGGACGGGACAACAGGGCTGTTCCCTCTCCTTGTGGTCCGCGAGGGCCGTGCTGATCCACTCCTCGTGCCACGAAGCGTGCATGATCCGGTGCTCGCGATCGGGGGCTCGCGCGCAGCCGATCTTGGAACAGTTGGGCTGACGGGACCGATGACGGATCTCGTGGAGGACACGGCACGACAGTGGAACATTTCGGGAGCGGTCGATCTCAACGGAGGGGTCTTGCTTACGCTTGCAGACCTGAAGTCAGACAGGCGCGTGTTGGCACGCTACAGCGATGACTGGAAGTTGTTGGCGTGCCGGGTTGTTTCGGCACCCTATGCCATCGTCGCGAGCAGCCGGGGTGGACGATTTGCACTCGCAGGGCTCTGGGATCGCGGTGGGCACGTCTTGCTGTACGAAGTTGGAGCGGGGAAAGCCTACAAGACGGAGGCGGCGACGTGCCAGAGCTAGGGCATGATGTCGCCGCGTCCCGCATCTGTACCGCGATTCTGGGCGTGTGCATGGTCTGTGCAATTCCGGGACGTTCTGCTGCACAGGGCTCCTCGGTTCAGGCACTGCGGATCGAGCCGCTGCCGGTCGACGTCGAATTGTCGGCAATCGGCTGGGCATTGCGTGCGAACAACGGTCTAATCGTCTTTGCGGACGCCAAGGCTCGACTCGTTTATGTCCGAGATTCGGCTGGGACGACCCAGATCCTTGGGGCACAAGGTGAGGGGCCAGGCGAGTACCGTGACCCGAAGGTCGGGTTTTTGAAGGGTGACTCGGTTGTGATCCATGAGTCGCGCTTGGGTCGGAGAGAAGCGATCAGCCTCGGCACTGGCATTGGCGAATCGAGACTCATGGTCGGGACTCCGCTCGGCACGCAATGCCGGATCGTAATCCTGCTCTCAAGCACTGGCCTGTGCGAGGAGACAACTCTCGGAGTCCCAGGCACCGGAATGAACACGATCATTGCGAACTGGTTCCGCGTTGATACGACGGGTTACGAGCTCAGGAATATCCAATCAACCCCCGACACGGCCTACGTCGCCCGCCTCGTTTCGGCGGGCGGGGTACTCTTCGTTCCGCGTCCCTACACGTGGGCCAACCGGTCGGGGGGCAGCAGGAACGGCAAGGAGTTTGTGACCCTCGGACAGGTCGCAGTCGATGGACGGGCAAGGGTCACGGTCTCGATGTGGTCCGTTGCTGACGGACAGGTGAAGCGTATGAAGCGGATCGATCCTGCGAAGGCCGTGTCGTCGGAAGAACGGCGCGGACTGGTCTCGCGAATGGTCGAAGACCTTGGGAACTTCCGCCCCCAGTTGTTGACTCAACGAGCAGAGTTCGCGACTGCACTCCGGCGCGGTTGGAGTCTGGGCCCCCTTGCGCCGCCATATGAGAGCATCGAAGTCTCCGATGACCACTGCGTCTGGCTCGAGCGGACCGACATCGGTGTACCCGACTGGGGAAAGACTCGGGTCTACGACCGATGGACATTCGCGGGTGATCGATTGCCCACTGTGTCCATCCCACGAAGCGTGCGACTCCTGTCGGTCGATTGTGGCTCGGCTCTGGCGTACGAAAACGACAAGGACGATGTGCCAGAATTGAAACTGTTGCAGGTCCCGTAGTCGGTAACCAATACAAACCTTGGGGGGATGTCATGCTGGAAGGATTCCGCTTTGCGGGTGTGATTGCTGTGCTGGCCGGAGTCACCATTGGAAGCGCAACCAGTGCCGATGCTGTTGTGCCAGTACCAACCTACCCGTGCTACAAGTGCCAATTCAACGGCAATCTGAACAATCCGAACTCGGAGTGCGAGCAGGTCAACACCGAGTGGTTCTTCGACTACGGCACTGTCACGTGCACCACATACGGCAATCAGGGGGGTGGGACAACCTGCGAGAGTTCGGGTGACGTGTGTTGGTGGCTCATGCCCATCGCCGCACTCACGGGTACTGGGCTTCCCGGTGGTGGGCTCGGGGTGGTGGCGGAAGCAGACGGTGAACTGCACAACTGCCGCGGGGCGGTGCTCGCGTGGGGAAGTGATCGAAGCGCTAGTGCCGAACTCGGCGAATTGACAATCTGATGTCCTGGCCTGCCCGAGACAGTGTACGAGCGCTACCCTTGGTGGTGGCAATGGTTGTCGCCACCGTTCCCTGCCTCGGGCAGGCTGGGATGCGACTGCAGAATCCGCGGTCCGTGTTTCCCCCGCCCGGCTTCGAGATCGGTTTCGTGAACCCGCCGATCCGACCCTTCGGGCTGTCGGGCGTCGTGGTGCGCGATGGGAAGGACCATCAACTTTACGCCATGTCAGCGACGGGGAGTCCCGTGCGTCCCATCGGGCGTGTAGGCGAAGGCCCGGGTGAATATCGAGCGATTGCGGGAATATGGATCAGGGCCGACACCTTGCTGACGACTGATACCGGACTACGTCGCACCTCCATCTTCAACGTGAGCAATGGAAAACTCCTGGGCACCTGGCCGGTGGGCCAGGACACCAAGTTGGGTTCCGGATTGGTCCGCCCGCTCGTCTCATTCGACAGGAGCTGCTGGCTCGGGACCACGACGCGGGCCACCCCACGCCGAGGTGAGGATGGGTCGGTCGAGACCGTGGAGATCCTGGTGGTCGTTCACGAGGCGGGAGACAAGACTTCCGTGGATAGTGTCTTCACGCGCACGAACACCGGGCTGCATATTCGTCCGCTAGGCGAGTTGTCGGCGAATCGAGTGCCGAGTGCCACTGCGAATCCACCCGTCCTCGCGATCGCCCCTGATGGCCGCGGGTTCGCGATCATCGAGGCGCTCGTTTCTGGGACCGGAATCGTGATCCACAGCGCCAAGGACCCGTGTCGACAACCGGTCCATACGCGGACGCTCGCAGCCACACCGCGAGAACTGTCTCGTGCCGACGTATCGGCAATCTACAACACGCGCCTCAGCCCACGGCGTCGCACCGAGGTGAGCCTTGAGGATGAGATCGATGATGCCGTACGTCAGACTGCGCGGGTGAGTGGTCGATTCATTGCACCGCTGTTTTCTGCGGCGTTCATCGACGCGGCGGGGAGGCAATGGATCGAAGTGGGTGGAGGATTCGATCTGCCTGGCGCCGGGTCTGAGCGACGGTGGCTCGTCGTCTCAGAGGATGGCCGGCCGCCAGTATCGGTCCTTGCGCCAGCCAAGGTGAAGCTTCAGTCGTCCAACGGGGCACGCGTCCAGGGTTGGCTACCCACCGATGAGGGTGGGGTCGTGATGGAGTACGAGCTTCAGATTCCGTAGGCAACTTCCATTGAAGGAGTACCAATCATGTCACGCTTCATTGCTGTGTTAATCACCGCCGTCGCGCTCGGAACGGTCGGCGGGAGCTCCTTGGCGGCGCAAGCGAGCACCAACGCGCAGGACCAAGGGAAGTGTTGGGTCTGCGGCGATCAATGGGGCTTCAATCCGACCGAATGCTTCTACCATTCGAACTGGAGCTTCGGCCAGGGCGCACTGAAGTGCAAGACGGTGTACAATGGGGGCGGGTCGACCTGTGAGCTCATGGGTTCGCTCTGTGGCAGCCCCTTCTTCACGGCCCTTGATGGCTCTGCTGCCCAGTCATCCCTTCAGCTGGCCGCGAGCAGTCTGACCTCGGAAGCAGGCAGCCTTTGGGATTGCCAAGGCAGGGTCGTTCTGCGTGGGGCCGCGTCCCCGACCGGAACCACTGGCTTGGAATCGATTCTCATCTAGGTCGCACAATCGGATTTCCTGATACGGAATCGAACAAAGCGCCGTTCTTGTTCGCGCCCACACGAGCTGGCTCTCTGGTGTTGAGGATGGGAGCCAGCCTCGCGTGAGGCCGATTCCCCCCCCTACACCCGTCCGATCAACACTCCATGCGTGCCGCGGTCGGGTTCGCCAGTTGCTGGTCGGCGCTGATGGTAGCTGCCGTCGGGCTGCAGGTCCCACGCCTGACGGTTGTCCTTGAGCATCAGCTCGAGCAACCGGCGCACCTCCGCCCGATGGCGCGGGTCTTCGATCGGCACCGCCACCTCGACCCGACGCTCCAGGTTCCGCGGCATCCAGTCGGCGGACGAGATGTAGACCTCCTCGCGGCCACCATTCCGGAACACCGCAGCACGCGAATGCTCGAGGAATCGCCCCACGATCGAGATCACCCGGATGTTGTCGCTCACCCCCGCAATGCCGGGGCGCAAGCAGCAAATACCGCGGATGATCATGTCGATCTTGACCCCCGCCTGCGATGCCTCGTACAACGCATGAATCACGTCGTGGTCGACGAGTGAGTTCATCTTCGCCAGGATTCGGCCTTGTCGTCCCGCCTTGGCATGCGCGGTCTCGCGCCGGATCGCGGCCAGCACCTTCTGCTTGAGCCACCTTGGGGCGACCACCAGCTTCCGGAACTCACCCGGAATCGCGAAACCCGTCAACACATTGAACAACCCGGAGACATCGGCACCGATGTCCTCGTCACACGTGAGCAAGCCCCAATCGGTGTACAGCCGAGCGGTCTTCGGGTTGTAGTTGCCGGTGCCGATATGGACATACCGACGGATCGCGGTCCCCTCGCGCCTGACAATCAGCAATATCTTTGCATGCGTCTTGAGACCGGCGTCACCGTAGCTCACATGCACGCCGATCTCTTCAAAGCGCTTGGCCCACGAGATGTTGTTCTCCTCGTCAAACCGCGCCTGCAGTTCGATCAGGACCGCAACCTGCTTCCCCCGCTCGGCGGCATGCGCCAGCAACCGCGCGATCTCGCCACCGGTCCGGTAGAGCGTGATCTTGATCGCCAACACGTCGGGGTCGTCGGATGCCACCGCAATCAACCGCTCGACCGAGGCACCGAACGAGTCGTACGGATGGTGCAACAGCAGGTCGCCCTCGCGGATCGCCTCGAAGATGTCGCGCTGCTCCGCCAGACGCCGCGGCACGCCGGGCACGAACGGCGGATCCTTGAGCGCCGGCACGTCGAGTGCCGCGATGGTGTGCAGCGCCGTGGCGTCGAGCAGCCCCTCGACCTCGAAGATGTCGTCGCTGGTGAGCGCCAACCCCTCGCCGGCATGCGCCTCGTTGAACTCCTCGAGCAGCAACTGGCGCATCGACTCGGGCATCACCGGTTGCACCTCGATACGCACCACCTCGCCGAACTTCCGGTTGCGGACCTCTTCCTGGATCAACTCGAGCAGGTCGTCGGCTTCGTCGTTGTCACCCTGACCGACCTCGAGACTGAGGTCGGTGTTCCGGGTGATCCGGAAGAAGTGACTGCCCAAAATCGTGATGCCGGGGAAGAGCGCGTCGAGATGTGCCTCGATCAGCAGTTCGAGGGGCAGGAACTGGTTGGCCGTGAGCAGCGGCACCCAGCGTGGCAGTAGCTCGGGGACCTTGACCCGCGCGAATCGCGGCTCACCCTGCTCGTCGAGCAGCGACACGGCCAGCGAGAGCGAGAGGTTCGAGATGTGCGGGAACGGATGGGCCGGGTCGACCGCGAGCGGCGTGAGCACGGGATAAACGTTGGCGAGGAAATACGCAGAGAGATGCACGCGATCGCGGTCTGGCAGCGCGGCCCAACTGTCATGCAACACAATGTCGTGGCTGGCCATCGCGGGCACGAGGTCGAGCGTCAGGCAGCGGCCGTGCTGCGCCACCATGCTCCGTACCGTCTCGCGGATCGCGAGCAGCTGTTGAGCCGGCGGCATGTTGTCGGCGACCTGCTCGCTCACCTTGGCGGCGACCTGCTCGCGGATGCCTGCCACTCGCACCTGGAAGAACTCATCGAGGTTGCCCGAGAAGATCGCCAGGAACTTGATACGCTCGAGGAGCGGGGTACGCGGATCGAGCGCCTCGTGCAGCACGCGACGATTGAACTCCAGCCACGACAACTCGCGATTCTGGTAGAGCAACGGATCGTGCAGGTCGGGCGTACGCGGTTCCGCGGTCGTGGGTGTCGTGGTCATCTCCGCTGTGACGTGCCGATCGCCGGGGCGCCCGGGCATCGATGTTGTCATGCCGCGCTTGCGATCACGCCGCCGCCCAACACCAATCCGCCGGCGCCGTAGCAGACGCCGGACTGTCCTGGCGCGATCGCACGGAAGGGAACATGCAGATCGAATGTCACGGTATCGTCACGCACCTGTCGCACTGTCGCGGGGACGGCCTGGCTCCGGTAGCGGAGCTGCACCTCGCACTCGTCGCCTGCCGCGAGGGGCGTGCCCAGCCAATTGCACTCCTCGAGTGTCACCTCGTCACCCAACAACGCATCGGCATCACCGACCACGACCTCGCGACTCTCCGGGCGAACGCCGAGCACGTACAGCGGGCGGCTCCGGCCGCCGGGCAGACCGCGGCGTTGGCCAACGGTGTATCCCGCGAAGCCCTCGTGCTCGCCCACGATTTCGCCGCTCGCGGTGACCAGATTGCCACGCGAGAGGGCAGGGGCGTCGGCGGGCAGGTGCTGCTTGAGCACTTCGACGTAGTCGCCGTCGGGCACGAAGCAGATCTCGACGCTCTCGGGCTTGTCGGCCGTCACCAATCCGAGCGCTCGCGCGGCATCACGTGTCTGACGCTTGGTCATCGTGCCAACCGGTGTCAGCATGCGGGCGACCACCGCCTTGTCGATGCCCCACAAGAAGTAGCTCTGGTCCTTGTTCGCGTCGTCGCCGCGAAACAGTTGACCGCTTTCGGCGCGCGCGTAGTGACCGGTCGCGATCATCTCGCAGCCGAGCGCGTTGGCGTGGGCCAGCAGGTCACGGAACTTGGTGAACGAGTTGCAGCGGACGCAGGGGATCGGTGTGCGGCCGCTCGAATACTCCTCGACGAAGTCGCGGATCACGCGGTCGGAGAAGCGGTCCTCGAGGTTGAGGACGTAGTGTGGGATGCCGAGCTTGTGGGCGACGCTCTGCGCATCGAAGATCGAATCGAGCGAGCAGCACGGCCGGTCGGGCACATCCTCGCCGTGACAGAAGAGCTTCATCGTCGCACCGATGACGTCGTACCCCTGTTCGACCAGCAGTGCCGCGGCCAGCGAGGAATCCACCCCGCCGCTCATCGCGACGAGGACCCGTCCCGTGTCACGCACGTCCGAGTGCCGCGCTGAGTGAGCGCACCTTCAGGGCGATGGCGGGGAACACCTCGACCACGCGATCGATATCGGCGTCGGTGGTCTCATGCCCCATCGAGAACCGGATCGTCGCGAGCGCCATCGGACGGTCGACACCCATCGCCATCAGCACATGCGACGGCTCGACGGCGCCGGTCGAGCAGGCCGACCCACCCGAGCAGCAGATGCCGGCGAGATCGAGATGCATCAGCAGCGACTCCGCATCAGTCCCGTGCACGCACACCGAGAGCACATGTGGCGCACGCGGCGACTCGGCGGCATTGATGTGGATGTCGTCGACGGCGGCTTGCAACTCACTCGCCAGCCGATCGCGGAGCGTGCAGATGCGGGCGATGTGATTGTCGAGTTCGGCGCGGGCGATCTGTGCGGCGCGACCCATCGCAACGGCGCCGGCGACATTCTCGGTGCCGGGACGGATCCCGAACTGCTGGCCGCCGCCGTGGATGATCGCCTCGACGATCTTGCGGTTGCGGACGATCAGGGCGCCGACACCCTTCGGTGCACCGATCTTGTGGCCGCTCAGTGAACAGAGGTCGGCGTTGATCGCTTCGAGGTCGATCGGAACCTTGCCGAACGCCTGGACGGCATCGGTGTGGAGCGGCACGTCGGCGGCGCGACATCGCGCGCCGATCTCCGCCATCGGTTGGACCACGCCGGTCTCGTTGTTGACCCACATCACCGACACGAGGCAGGGCTTCTCCGCGAGCACCCGGTCGAGGGCATCCAGGTCGACGATGCCGTGACTGTCGACCGGCAGGATCGTCTCGCGGCCACCCAGCCGACTGACGGCGTGGGCCGACGCGAGGGCGGCCTTGTGTTCGATCGCGGTGGTCACCACATGCATCTCGCGGCCGGCGGCCTTGGCGGCCATTGCGGCGCCGATGATGGCGAGATTGTCGGCCTCGGTCCCGCCCGAGGTGAAGATCACCTGATTGGGCTGGACCCCGACGGCGGCGGCGAGTTCGCGCTTGGCCTGCTCGAGGCCGGCTCGGGCGCCGCGGCCCATGCAGTGGGCGGAGGAGGGGTTCCCCCACGCCTCCCTGAAGTACGGCAGCATCGCGTCGAGCACCTCGGCGCGAACGGGCGTGGTGGCGGCGTGATCGAGGTAGATCGTGGTCATCAGTGGAATCTAGCCGATTCCAGCCGCGGCGGTCACGCCGCGGGATGCCGATGAACGTCACGGTGCCGGAGGAATACGCGGAGATCCCGCGGCGTGACCGCCGCGGCTGGAGAATCCCGTGACGTCCGTCCGGATCCCGCGGCGTGACCGCCGCGGCTAGAGGCTTCCCACCCCCATCGTCACCACATCCGCCACGGCCATCGTCTCGGGCGTCCAGAACCGCTCCCCGTAGGCCACCCGGATCAGCGAGCCGGCATGGGCATCCTGGGTCCGAACCAGATCAAACAGTGGCTCGCCGGTGGG
>JBBRBV010000039.1:0-25156 GCA_038205545.1 Actinomycetales bacterium | reverse complement strand
GATCGCATGTCCATATTGCTTGAACCCACGACGGCCACGTCGTCGTCAATGGTGAAGTGCTTGGCGTGCAAGATGTACGGCGCCTTGTACATGTAGATGCGCACGCCGGCAGTTAACAATTCCTCATAGTAGGAGCGTTGGGCGTGGTACACGATGGCTTGGTCGCCGATCTCCGACACGAACAGCTCGACGTGGAGGCCACGCTGCACAGCGGTCGTGATCGCGTACATGATCGATTCGTCCGGCACAAAATATGGGCTCGTAATAATGATGCGGTCCTGCGCGTAATACAGCAGCGCGAGAAAGAGGCGCAGGTTGTTCTCCCCCGTGAAACCCGGCCCGCTGGGCACCACTTGGCAGTCAATGGCATCGGTCACGGCACGCGGATGCACCGGCTCAATGTCACGGGTCAGCAGATCGTTGGTCTCGCTATACCAGTCGGTGATGAAAATAGCATTAATCCCCGCGACGATCGGGCCCTCCAAGCGCACCATGAGGTCTTTCCACTGCAATCCTCGGCGAATATTCCTGCGCATGTTGTACGAGCGATCAATGATGTTCTGCGATCCCATAAAGCCGACTAAACCGTCGACGATGAGCAATTTGCGGTGATTGCGCAGATCAGGCCGCTGCCATTTGCCCTTGAAGGGTTGTACCGGCAGCATGAGCTGCCAGGAGATACCGGCATCCGTCAGGCGTTTCTTGGTCTGTCGAAAACCGGGCTTGCGCATGGACTGAATGTGGTCCATGAGCACCCGCACGCGGACGCCGCGCTGGTGCGCATTTTCAAGAGCGTCGAAAAAGGGAGCGGTGGTTGGGTCGAGCGAAAGAATGTAGAACTCGACGTGCACGTATTTCTTGGCCCGGTCGATGTCCGCGATCATCGTGTCAAAGCTGACCTGATACTCCCCGATCAGGCTCGCGGTGTTGTCTCCGACGAGCGGCATCGATCCGAGGTTGCGGTTGAGCTTGACGACCGACTCCAGCCAGGTCGGCCAGGGTGTGTCGCGCCGCACACGCTCGATACCTTCGGTGCTCTCCAAAATGAACTGGTTGATGGCCGCTTGCCTCGCGAGGCGCTTCTTCGGGAGCGTGCGATAGCCGATCAGGAGAAACAGAACCACACCGAAGTACGGAATGAAGAAAATGGTCAGCAACCAGGACATGCCCGACATCGGACGCCGGTTTCGCGGGACCACGATGATCGCCACAACGCGCACCGAAAAATCGACGATCAGGGCCAGCAGAACGGTGATGGTCAGTCCGTCGATACCAAACACAGGTGCTTAGGTGACCGGTTTGTCAAGACCGAGCCGGGCGCGTTCTTCGGTTTCGATTTCGGCGTACACCCTGCGTTCGGTGCGGTCGGCGCGCAAAATTGCACGCAGGACAAACCAGAAAATCAGGCCCAGCGCGATGGTGGGCACAACAGAATAGACCGCGTTACCCCAGAAGTTCTCAATCACACTGACAGCCTACGCGTAAAGGCTGAGATACCGGCTACGTGCTGAGCAGGCCGATGATGCCGCTTCCCAGAAAATACACGCCGACGCCGCCGACGATCACCCACAGGGCAATGCGGTTCATTGATGGCCGCTTGCGCCCGCTTTTATCGGGCGTCAACTCGTCGTCGGGCGGGAAGCTCACTATTTCACCAGGGGAAAGAGGATCGTTTCACGAATGCCAAGGCCGGTCAGTGCCATCAGCATACGGTCTATGCCCATACCCATACCCCCGGTCGGTGGCATGCCGTACTCCAGCGCCCGCAGAAATTCTTCGTCGAGGCGCATGGCCTCGGGATCTCCCCCCGCGGCCAGGCTCGCCTGTTCAATGAAGCGCTCGCGCTGCACGACCGGGTCGACCAGCTCGGAGTAGCCGGTAGCCAGCTCGAACCCGCGCACGTAGAGGTCCCATTTTTCGACGACGCCGGCCACGGAACGGTGGCCACGCACGAGCGGACTCGTGTCCACTGGAAAGTCCATCACGAAGGTCGGGCGCACCAGGTCACCCTTGACGAAGTGCTCCCACAGTTCCTCGACGTACTTGCCGTGAAGGGGGTGGTCGATCTCGATACCTTCGCGGTCAGCCAGCGCAACGAGGTCGTCCAGCGAGGTGTCGGGCGTGATCTGCAGGCCGGCGGCCGCCGACAGGCTGTCGTACATGCCGATGCGATCCCAGTCTCCGCCGAGGTCGAACAGGGTTCCATCGGCCCAGGTCACCACGTGCGACCCGGCGATAGCCAACGCCGCATCCTGAATCAGCTTCTGCGTGAGATCGGCGATCGAATTGTAGTCCCCGTACGCCTCATAGGCCTCGAGCATCGCGAATTCGGGTGAGTGAGTAGAGTCGGCACCCTCGTTGCGAAAGTTGCGGTTGATCTCGTAGACGCGGTCGATGCCGCCAACGACGGCTCGTTTCAGAAAGAGCTCGGGTGCGATGCGCAGAAACAGCTCGGTATCGAAGGCGTTGCTGTGGGTCTGGAACGGGCGGGCGGATGCTCCGCCGTGCATCACCTGCAGCATCGGGGTCTCGATCTCGATGAATTCAAGATCGGTGAACGTCTTGCGCAGGCTCGCGACGGCTTTCGAACGGGAGAGCACGTTGGTGCGCGCCTGCTCACGACTGATCAGGTCGAGGTAGCGGCTGCGCACCCGCGTCTCTTCATTGAGCTCTGAGTGGAGGTTGGGCAGCGGCAGCAGCGCCTTCGCGGCGATCTGCCAGTCGGTGACCATGATCGACAGCTCGCCGCGCCGACTCGAGATGACCTCGCCGGTGACAAACACATGGTCGCCGAGGTCGATGAGGTCTTTCCAGGCCGCGAGAGACTCCGCACCGACGGCGGCGAGCGAGACCATGGCCTGAATGCGGGTGCCGTCGCCGCTCTGCAAGCTCGCGAAGCACAGCTTCCCAGTGTTGCGCAGGTGCACGATGCGGCCGGCCAGTCCCACGGTGACGCCGGTGGTGGCATCCGCCTCGAGCTCGCCGTATTCTGCGCGCACAGCCGGAATGGTGTGGGTGACCGGAACCGATACCGGGTAGGCGCCACCGGCCGGGCCGGCGGCGGCCGCGTTCAGGCGGTCGCGTTTGCCCAGGCGTACGGTCTTCTGCTCGTTCATCTCCGCGTCGGAGAGGCCCTCGGCATCGTCGTTCGAGGCGGGTGTGGGATTCTGGCTCATGTGGTTCTCCGTTGGTGCTGTCAATTCAGATAAGAGCGGATGCTGCGGGTGGCCCAACACGGATCGACACGTTGTCGATCAGCCGGGTGGCGCCGACCCACGCGGCCACGAGCATCCGGGCCGGCCCGCGATGGTCCTCGGGCACTGCCAGAAAAGTCTGCGGGTGCACGATCACGAGATAGTCCAGTTTAACCAGCGGCTGCGCGGCAATGCGCGCGTGCGCCGCGGCGAGCGCGGCGGCGGGGCCGGACCCCGCGATCTCGGCGGCCATGGAGAGCCCCGCGAACAGGGACTGCGCCGCCGTGTGCTGCGCTTCGTCGAGGTAGCGGTTACGGCTGGACAGGGCGAGTCCGCTCGATTCTCGCACGGTATCAACGACCTCGATGGCACTCGACACATTGAGATCGGCGACCATGCGCTGCACCAGAAAGGCCTGCTGGCCATCTTTTTGCCCGAACACCGCAGTATCCGGTGCGACAATGTTCAGCAATTTCGCCACGACCGTGAGCATGCCGTCGAAGTGGCCAGGGCGCGCGGCACCCTCGTAGAGGGAGCCGACCGGACCGGCAGTGACCCGGGTGTCGCTCGCACCGCCCGGATACATCTCGCGGGGACTCGGCGCGAACACGAAGGAGACGTTCTCGGTGGCGAGGACGGCGAGGTCGGCGTCGAGGGTACGCGGGTAGCTGTCGAGGTCTTCGTTGGCGCCGAACTGCAACGGGTTCACGAAAATTGACACCACCACTATGCTCCCAAGGGCGTGTGCCCGCCGCACGAGCTCGAGGTGGCCGGCGTGGAGTGCTCCCATGGTCGGCACGAGAACAATTCGAGTGTCACCACCGGTCAATGCCGCGCGGTCGCGGGCCTGGCCGAGACGATCGTGCAGCAGGGCGATGGTACTCAGGACTGCGATGCTACTCATTCGCCCGACCGGTCGTCGTCAAGCGGATGCAGGTGGTTCTCCACCTCGTCGAAACCCGCGAGGTCCAAATGTGCTGGGCCCGTGTGCCCGAGGGCATTTTCCATCGCGGAGCGCAACAGCGGACCAAGAATGGCACCCGGATGCTCAAGGCCGATCCCCGCAAGCAAACCGGTAGCCTGCTCGACGATCGAGGAGGAGAAAGCCGTGGCGATCTGGATGGCTTCAGCGTAGCTGGCGCGGTCAGCCTCCGCGACGATGAGCGGTTCGCCGCCCATCTCCACGGCGAGCGCCTGCCCAATCGGCAGCACCGGGCCCTGCGCGGTTACGGCGAAGTAGCAGTCGGCGAGCCGGGCCAGGTCCAGGCTGGTGCCGGTGAAGGCCATGGCCGGATGGACAGCGAGCGGGATCGCGCCGGCGGCCTGTGCCGGGGCGAGCACCGCGGTGCCGTAACGGGCAGAGGTGTGCAGCACAAGCTGGCCTGGCCGCCAGGTGTTCGTGGCGGCGAGTCCCTGGACGAGGCTCTCCAGCTGGGCGTCGGGAACCGCGATGATGACCAGTTCGCTGCGTTCAACGACCCCGGGCACGGTCAGAATCGGCACCAACGGCAGGATGGCTTCAGCGCGGTCGCGGCTGGCCTGCGAGATCGCGGAGATGCCGACCAACGCATGGCCGGCGCCCGCGAGCGCGGCACCGAGAACGGGGCCAACATGGCCGGCACCGATGATTCCGACGCCGAGGCGTCCCGGTTTGACATTCATTCCGCTGCTTCCGTAGCTGGTGTTGGGGCCGCAGTCCGGCTCCAGTGATGGCTCGTATCGGCCAGCGCCGACCGCACCGCCCCCGTGGACATCCACTCGAACAGAACAAGAGCTTCGTCGACGTCCAGGACGCTGAGCGAGGCGTCGACCGGCCCGGCGACCGTGTGCAGATCGGCCGATGCCAGGCGCAGCCGCCGCAGAAGGGGGCCCTGGCTGATGCGCACACCCTGCATGCGGGCCAAAGGCACCAGAACCAGGTCGCGCGAGAGCACGCCGCGGCGAATCAGAGCAACCTGGCCCGAAACGGCCCAGCCGGTGCGCCACCACGAGAAAGGGCGCAGCCAGACGGCCCGGGCGGGGGCATTGCTGTAGAAATCGGCGACCCCGGCATCACGCTTGCGCCCGCCGAGCATGCCATTTTCGATCAGGGCGCTATGAGTTTTCGTGTCAAACCCGGGCAGCGCCAGTTCGAGCACTTTTTCGACGTCGGCGAGGCTGCCGACGGGCAGAATTGTCGCCAGCGGCGAACTGCGGCCGGAGGCTTGCCCGGCCGTGTTGATGCTCATCTGCCACCAGCCGAACCGTCGCCAGAGAATGGGCTGCGATACCTTGATGGCGTGGATGCGCCCCGGCGGCAGGGTCTGACTGCTCGTCGAGAGCAAACCGAAGCCGACTCGCACTCCGTCTGGGGTGCCGGCGATGCTGAACCGCAGCGACTTGGTGATGCGGGAGAAGTAGTATCCGAAGCTGCCGATGAGTCCTGGCAAGACGGCCACGAGCACCCAGCCGCTACTCCCGGCGATGACGCTGACAACGAGTCCGATACCCGCCAGAAGCAAAAAAACGGTGAAGCCACTGAGCACGATCGACCCGATCAGGCGGCCCACGGGAATGCGCACCACGGATTCGGGCGGGGCGGCATCGGGGTCAAGTTCGGGGGCTCGAAACTCCTTGTAACGCGCCGTGGCAAAATCGCCGAGCGCGAAATGCGCGTTGGCCTGGTGCTCGTTGGCCGGGTGCTCGTTGGCCGGGTGCTCGTTGGCCGGGCCGATCAGGGTCGATGCCGACAGGTTCGAATCGGCCAGATTCGAGGCGGCTTCGTCACCGTCCGCAGCGGGTAGGGCCGGTCGAGACTCGGGCGACGCGGCAAGCCCGTCGTCGGTTTGCTGGGCCTGCCGCAGACCGGAGGCGAGGTGCAGAATATCTCGCCGCAGGTCATCTGCTAATTTCGAGCCGAGATAGTCCAGCTGCACGTTGCCGTCTTGCCCGGCAACTGTGATTTCAAGCCGGGCCGCACCGAAGAGGCGGGGGATGAGCGGACGGCTAAGACTCACTCCCTGCACCCGGTCGAGGCGAGCCTTCCTGTTGCTGCGAAATAGGAGGCCGCTGCGCACTTCGACGATCTCGCCGTTCACGCGAAAAGTGTGCATGCGCCACGAGAGGTAGAAGGCCACGAGAATGATCAACAGAACACCGGCGATGATGAGCAGCGCCCAGCCCGTGGCTCCGCTTTCGTAGATGGCGTCGATCGGGTCACCGGCGTAGTTCTCCCCGCCGGTGAACAGGTCGATCAGCCGTTCACGCAGGTTGGCAATAATGAAGCCGAGAATGGCGACCATAAAGATGCCGCCACGTAGCAGCGGTGTCGCCGGGTGCAGGTGATGCCATTCGCCGTCGGTGAGGTCGGTGCGCAGCACCGAGCTTGGCGCCGGAACCGGCGAAGCCGGCTCGCTCACAGCCCCGCCCGGCGGCTCTCTGCGAGTTCCACCAGCTGGTCGCGCAGGCTCTCGGCATCCGCCTCGGCCAGCCCGGGAATAGCCACCGTAGCGGTCGCGGCGGCGGTGACGAACTTCAGATCAGCCAGGCCGAGCCAGCGGGCGACCGGGCCGCGGTTCATGTCGATCAGCTGCATGCGCCCGTAGGGCACCGCGACAAAGCGTTGAAAGAGGATGCCGCGGCGAAAGAGCAGGTCGTCGCCTCGCAGCTGGTACCCGATTGCGCGTACCCGGCGCGGTTCAAACACGAGGTTGATGATCGATCCGACGAGGACCACGATGCCGACCCACATCGCCCACGTCTGGTCAAGCAGCAGCCAGAGCAGGGTCGCGCCGCCGCAGACGACGACAGCGTTGACGATCGTGCCGACAATCTCCACCAGTACGTACTTCGGAGAGACTCTCTGCCACTCCCCTACCTCGGCAAGGTCAAGCCGTTCGGACGGTTCGGGCCCAGGCTCAGTGCTGGCAGGCTCAGTGCTGGCAGGCTCGGGCGAGTTCACTTCGGGCAGTTCGCTATCAGGCACGCATACCTCCGGACTCATCGGTGTCATCGTCGGGCGGCAGGGTGCAGAAGTGTTCGGCCACGAGACCGGCCGTGAGCATGAGGGCTGCGCCAATGGCTGTGCCGATCGCGAGCCACAACGACGTGACTGCGGGAACCACCGATCGGGTGAGGATGTACAGCACGATACCGAGGGCTCCGCCGAGCAGCAGCGAGGCCGCCAGCGAGGTGGCCTTCGACAATACGGCGACCCGCATGGCCCAAAAGGGGTCGATGCGGCGCAGCGACTTGCGGCGGCTGCTCTGACGCACTTGCCGGGCCAGGCTCAGGACAACCGCGCCCAGCAGGATCAGTGTCACGGGCAGGGTGACCGGCGGAACGACAATCGGGGCACCGGAGGCCGCGAAAGCGATCTCCAGCAGAAAGCCCATCACCAGCCCGATGAGGAGCACTGCGAGTAACCCGGTCGCGTGCGAGCGCTTCATCGCTGCGCTCCCCGTGGCGGCGCGGCATCCACTACCCGGCGCACCGTGCTGCCGGTCGCGGAAAGCAGGTCGCGCGCCCGCCCATAGCCGGGGATGGCGGCCTCTGTGTCGAGGTCGAGCCAGGGCGCGAGTACGAAGTCGCGCTGCGCCGCACGCGGGTGCGGCAGGGTCAGGCGATCGTCGTCGAGCACGAGCGGACCGAACGTGATGAGGTCGATGTCGAGAGTGCGGTCGCCCCAACGTTCGGCGCGCACCCGGCCATACTGCGCTTCGATAGCGTTCACAGCGTCGAGCAGGTCGTAGGGGTCACCCGTGTAGTCGAGGATCAGCACCGCGTTGAGATAACTCGGAGCATTGTCGTCGACACCGTCGAGTTTTACGGCGGCGGATTCGTAGACCGGCGAGAACACAACGTTCGCCGCACCCGGCAGGGCCGTGAGATCGCTGACAGCACCGGCCAGGGTGGCTTCCCTGTCGCCAAGATTGCTCCCGAGGGCCAGTACAACCCGCATTTCGGACCCTGTCATGAACGGGACCGGGTGATCTGCACGGCCACGTCGGCGAACGGCACCGAGATCGGAGCATTCGGTTTGTGCACCGTCACCTGCACGCGCACTGCCGGCGGGTGGGCGAGCACGACCTTGGCAATGCGTTCGGCGACGGTTTCGATGAGGTCGACCGGGTTGTGCCGGGCCGCGTCGGTGACTTCTTCCGCCAGCTCACCATAGTGGATGGTCTGGGTCACGTCATCGCTCGCCGCTGCCACCACCAGATCCAGCCAGACGGTCACGTCGATGATGAAGTCCTGACCGTTCTCCCTCTCAAAGTCATACACGCCGTGGTGGGCGTTCACCCGGAGTCCGGTGAGGGTGATCGAATCAGTCATGGGTCCATTGTGACGGACGAGGCGGCGCGTGCGGCAATTCCGTAGCGACGCGGGGTGCCGACTGCCGCACGCTGGCCAGCACGTTGAGCGCCGTGCGGGTCGCCGCAACGTCATGCACGCGCACCGCCCACGCGCTGGCCTGGGCGGCCAGTACGCTCACCACGGCGCTGGGGAGGTCACGGTCGATGATCGATGCGCCGTCAGGCAGCACATCGGCGAGAAACCGTTTGCGCGACGCTCCGACCATGACCGGGAGGCCCAGTTCGGCGAAAGCGTCGAGCCGGTTGATGAGCTGCCAGTTGTGTTCGGCTTTCTTGGCGAAGCCGAGGCCGGGGTCGAGCACGATCCGCTCCCGCAGCACTCCGGCCCGGGTCAATGCAGCGACGCGGGCGCGCAGTTCGTCGATCACGTCGGTGACAACGTCGCCGTAATCGGCATGGGCGTCCATTTTCTGGGCGTGAGCGCGCCAGTGCATGGCCACATAGGTCAGATCGGTGTCGGCGGCGACCGCGGCCATGCCGGGATCGGCGAGTCCGCCCGACACATCGTTGATGATGGTCGCGCCGGCTTTCGCGGCTGCGCGCGCCGTGGAAGCATTGAGGGTGTCGATGCTCAGCCGCAGGCCCTGCCGGGAAAGCTCCCTGACCACCGGAAGGATGCGGCGCTGTTCCTCTTCCGGCGCGACGCGGGCGGCGCCGGGCCGGGTCGATTCGCCGCCAATGTCGATGAGGTCGGCGCCCCGGGCACGCAGCAGCAGGCCGTGCGCGATGGCGGCATCCGTTGATGCCCACTGCCCGCCGTCGCTGAACGAGTCGGGGGTGACGTTGAGCACGCCCATGATGAGCGTCACCCGCCGGCCGCAATCAACGCCATGATTTCGGCACGAGCCGTCGGTTCGGTGAGCGTGCCGCGGGAGGCCATGGTCACGGTCGAGCTCGCGGTCTGGCGCGGGCCGCGGGCGCCCACACAGCCATGGACTGCATCGAGCACGACGAGCACGCCGAGCGGGTCCAGGCCCTCCTGCAGGGCATCGGCAATCTCCTCGGTAAGCCGTTCCTGAAGCTGGGGTCGGGCGGCGATGGTCTCGACCACGTCCGGCAGGCGGCCGAGGCCGACGATGCGGTCCCTGGGCAGGTATGCCACGTGGGCGATGCCGAGGAAGGGCAGCAGATGATGCTCGCACATTGAACGGAAAGCGATATCGCGCAGCAGCACGAGTTCCCCAGTGCGCTCGCCCACGGGCACGAAGTCCCGCAGCAGGTCCTGCGGGTCCTGGTCGAGTCCCGCGAAGAACTCGGTGTAGGCATCCGCTACCCGTCGCGGGGTGCTCTCCAGCCCGACCCGCTCGGGGTCTTCACCGATTGCAGCGAGCATCTCCATGACGGCCGCTTGGATGCGCGCACTGTCCACTGCCATGAACGCCTAGGCGGTAGCGGGGCGAGGGCTACGCGCTGGCGCACGCTGTGGCTTGGCGGGGGCGGGGTCGCCGCTGGAGATGCCGCCATCGACGGCTGCGCCGTCAATGGGCGCCCTGGGAGTGGGCATCGCGATCGGCGGCACGTCCGAGACCGGGCGCTTGTCACTCGACAGCCATTGCGGACGGGGCGGGAGCTGTTCGACATTGGCAAAGATCAGGGCGAGGGCCGTCTGGTCGAGAGTTTCGTGCTCGAGCAGGGCGGCGGCGAGATTGTCGAGAATTTCACGGTTCTTGATCAGAACCTTGTACGCCTCGTCGTGGGCATCTTCGAGCAGCTGACGTACCTCGCGGTCGACGCTCTCGGCGACGCGCTCAGAATAGTCGCGCCCGTGGCCCATATCGCGACCAAGGAACACCTCGCCGGAGCCCTGACCGAGCTTGAGCGGGCCGACGACACTGCTCATGCCGAACTCGGTGACCATCTTGCGGGCGGTCGCCGTGGCCTTCTCAATGTCGTTGGACGCACCACTGGTCGGGTCGTGGAAGATAATCTCCTCAGCGACGCGGCCACCCATGGCATACGCCAGCTGGTCGAGCAGTTCGTTGCGCGTGACCGAGTAACGGTCTTCGAGCGGCATGACCATCGTGTAGCCGAGTGCCCGGCCGCGCGGCAAGATGGTGATTTTGGTGACCGGGTCGGTGAAGTTCATCGCGGTCGCGACGAGGGCGTGACCACCCTCGTGGTAGGCCGTGATGAGCTTTTCTTTGTCACGCATGACGCGGGTGCGGCGTTGCGGTCCGGCCATCACGCGGTCGACGGCCTCGTCGAGCGCGCGGTTGTCGATGAGTTGGGCGTTGGACCGAGCGGTAAGCAGGGCGGCTTCGTTGAGAACGTTGGCCAGGTCGGCGCCGGTGAATCCGGGCGTCTTGCGGGCCAGCACTTCGAGGTCGACGCCCTCCGCCATCGGCTTTCCCTTGGAGTGCACCTCAAGGATGCGTTTACGACCGAGCATGTCGGGTGCGTCAACGCCGATTTGACGGTCGAACCGTCCCGGGCGCAACAGCGCGGGGTCGAGAATGTCGGGGCGGTTGGTGGCAGCGATAAGAATGACGTTGGCCTTCACGTCGAAGCCATCCATCTCGACCAGCAACTGGTTGAGGGTCTGCTCGCGTTCGTCGTGACCGCCACCCATGCCCGCACCACGGTGACGGCCGACGGCGTCGATCTCGTCGATGAAAATGATGGCGGGAGCGTTTTCTTTGGCCTGACTGAACAGGTCACGCACGCGACTGGCGCCGACACCGACGAACATTTCGACGAAGTCTGAGCCGCTAATGGCGTAGAAGGGTACGTTGGCCTCGCCGGCCACCGCGCGCGCGAGTAGCGTCTTGCCGGTTCCGGGAGGGCCGTACAGCAGCACGCCCTTCGGGATTCGGGCGCCGACAGCCTGAAACTTGGCCGGTTCCTTCAGGAAGTCTTTGATTTCTTCGAGTTCTTCGATGGCCTCGTCGGCGCCGGCGACGTCTGCGAAGGTGACCTGTGGGCTTTCCTTGGAGACGAGCTTGGCTTTCGACTTGCCAAACTTCATGACCTTGCCGCCACCGCCCTGCATCGAGATCATGAGCCAGAAAAAGGCCCCGATGAGCAGAACCGGAAGCAAAAAGCTGAGAACGGAGAGCACCCAGTTGGGCTGCGGCACCTCGTCGGTGAAACCGTCTTTCGGGTTCGCTGCGGTCACCGCCGTGATGATCTCTTCGCCACGTGGGGCGACGTAATAGAACTGCACCTGCGTTCCGTTGTCGCCGCTGGCCTTGGTCAGCGTGAGGTCGACGCGCTGTTCGCCGTCGACGATGGTCACCTCGGCGACGTTGCCCGATTTCAGATAGGCGAGGCCCTCTTGCGTGCTGACCTCGCGGAATCCGCTCATGGTGATGAGGCTTGACCCCACCCAGACGGCGATGACGGCGAGCACAATATACAGAATGGGGCCGCGGAGAAGCTTTTTGACGTTCATGGTGACCTCAGGCTAGCGCTGGATTACAAGGAAAAGCCGTGTGTTCGCCCAAAGGAAAACTCGGCACGGGTGCGTAGGCTGTGTCTACAGCGCGGCTGCTGCGACGGTGGAGTACACGTGGGGGGCCAGAATTCCGACCGAGCGCAGGTTGCGATACTTCTCGTCGTAGTCAAGGCCATAGCCGACCACGAACTTGTTGGGGATGTTGAATCCGGCATATTTAACGTCGATGTCGACGCGCGCGGCATCCGGTTTGCGCAGTAGCGCGCAAATTTCGATGGATGCCGGACCGCGAGTTTTCAGGTTTGCCAGCAGCCAGGACAGGGTCAGCCCGCTGTCGATGATGTCCTCAACGATGAGCACGTTACGCCCGGAAAGGTCGGTGTCAAGGTCCTTCAGAATGCGCACGACGCCGCTCGACTGAGTGCCGGAGCCGTAGGAGCTGACGGCCATCCAGTCCATGGTGACCGGGTGATGCAGTTCGCGGGCCAGATCGGCCATAACCATTACCGCGCCCTTGAGCACACCGACCAACAGCAGGTCGGTGCCCGCATAGTCGATTTCGATCTGCCGTGACATTTCGGCCAGACGAACTCGAATCTGCTCCTCGCTAATCAGGATCTCGGTGAGGTCGCCGTCAATGTCGCGAGATTCCATAGTGGAGAAGCATTCCTTTGTGTCAAGTCGGTCCAGGCGCAGAGAAAATTACTATCCCGTCCTGCCGTCTAACTCTAATACCTGGCAGGCTGAGCGCTCCCTGCCCGTGCCAATCCGTCACGAGCGCGGCCACGGCCAGGGTCTGAACGCGATTGAGCGATACCCCACACTGTTCTTCGACTCCGAAGCGAATCAGCCGCTGCCGAACCGCCGCTGGCTGCGCCGCGAGTGCGACCGCCGTGATCCTGCCACCGGCCCAGTGTGCCTGAAGCGCCAGGCGCGCCAGGTCATCGAGGGCATCAGAATCCTCCCGCAACGCCGCTGCCGTGCGGGCCAGTGCCACGCCGATTCCTGGGCCCAGCTCGTTCTCCAGCAGCGGCAGCACCGTTTCGCGCACGCGCACCCGCGCGTAACGTCGATCGAAATTCTGCGGGTCGGTCCACGGTGTCAGGCCCGCATCGGCGCAGAATTGCCGGGTGGTCGCGCGACGGATGCCCAGCAAGGGTCGCAGAAGAGCCCCCGTGCGCGCCGCCATACCGCGCAGGCTCGTCGGTCCTGAGCCACGGGCGAGGCCAAGCAACACGGTTTCGGCCTGATCGTCGAGGGTATGTCCGAGCAGCACGCCGTTCGCCCCGGTCCGCTCCAGGGCCTCGGCAAAGGCCGCATATCGACTCGTGCGGGCCGCTGCCTCCGGGCCAGCGCCGCCCTGCTCGACCGTCACACTCAGCACTAGGACCGGGTCAAGGCCGAGCTGGCGCGCTGCCTCGGCGGCCGTCGCCGCGACATCCGCTGACCCACTTTGCAGCTTGTGGTCAACGATGACCGCTCCGGCGCGGATGCCTGCCCGTTCGGCCTCGAAAGCGGTCGCCGCGGCGAGCGCGAGAGAATCGGCACCGCCGCTGAGTCCGACCAGAACGAGCCCCTCGGCAGGAAGCAGCAGGCGCACGGCCCGGCGGATATCAGCGATGGCAGGGCTGAGGCGCGGGCGGCGGGTGGATTCCATCCAGTAACGTTATCCGCAGACTTAGATCAAGGGAGAAACAAGGCCATGGCCGAATACGACGCAGTCATCGAAATCCCCCGCGGGAGCCGCAACAAGTACGAGGTAGACCATGAAACCGGGCGAGTTTATCTCGACCGGGTGCTGTACACGAGCTTCATGTACCCCACCGACTATGGCTACTTCGAGAACACGCTCGGCCTGGACGGCGACCCCGTTGACGTTCTCGTGCTGCTCGACTATCCGCTTTTTCCGGGGGTGGGCGTCTCCGTGCGACCGGTCGGCGTCTTCAATATGACCGATGACGGCGGTTCCGACGCCAAGGTCATCGCCGTTCCCGCCGGTGACCCGCGCTGGGAGCACATCCAGGATGTGCTGGACATTCCGGAGTACACCCGCAAGGAAATCGAGCACTTCTTTGAGCACTACAAAGACCTCGAACCGAACAAGTGGGTCAAGACGGAGGGCTGGGGTGACGCCGCCGAGGCCAACCAGATCGTGGTTGATGGCCTGAAAAAACTGGCCGACGAAGGCCACTAGCCGTCAGGTGTGACGGATAACGGGCGTCTCCCGCGGGTTCACCTGCGGGAAACGCCCGTTATTTTTCGAGTCAAGCGGCCGGCCGGCCCACGTAGGGCGCGACGGCCCAGGACGACCAAATGCTGTGCACGCGCACGCGGGCCGAGGGGTTGGGAGCTTCAAGAACCTGGCCGTTACCCACGTAAATCGCGACGTGGTAGTAGTTACCCGGGCTGCCCCAGAACACCAGGTCGCCCACCTGCACCTGGGCGAAGGAGACCAGCTTGCCCTGCTTCGCCATGGTGTTGTATTGGTTCGTCGCCGAGTGGCTGCCGATGTACACACCAGAAGCGGCGTAGGCAGCCTTGGTCAGGCCAGAGCAGTCCCACGAGTCGGGGCCGGAGCCGCCAAAGACGTAGCGATCGCCCAGCTGGGCCCGTGCGAACCCGAGCGCCGTGTCGACGACGCCCACATTGGGGGCAGGGGCAGGGGCCGGAGCAGGAGCCGGAGCAGGCCGCGCCGGCGCAGGCCGCGCCGGAGCAGGCCGCGCCGGAGCAGGCCGCGCCGGAGCAGGAGCTGCCGGCGCGGGAGCTGCGGGCGCGGCGACCCGGGGTGGGGTGACCGAACCGGAACTCGATTCCGCGCCTGAGCCCGAGCCCGCACTGGAGCGCACACCAGATCCCGAACCCGCTGCGGCCCGGGCGGACTGGGCGGCCGCAGCATCCGCTACCGTAGCGGCGGATGCCTGCGCCTGTGCGAATGCCTTGGCCGCAGCGGCCGCAGCCTCGCCGGCATGAAAGCTGCGTTCGGCCTCGGCCGAGGTGTCCTTGAGCAGGGCGAGCTGTTCAAACAGTTCGCTCGACTTGCGCTGCTGGGTGTCGTAGGCGTTCTGGGCAGCGGTGGAACTGGCCGCGGCTGCATCAAAGGTGGTCTTGGACTCCTCCGTGAGACGCACTCGTTCCTTGGTCGCCGATGCGGCCTGCTCACCGAGAGACTCGGCCGCGTTCTTATCCTCGACGGCTTCGGTGTAAATCTGTTCCGACTGTTCGCTGAGTTTGCTGGCTGTGCCGAGCTGATTCAGCAGGTCGTCCGCGCTATTTCCGTTCAGAAACAGGTTGAGCGAGAGACCGTTCGCCCCGGACTTTGCCAGGTGCGCGGCGATGAGGCCGGCTCGCATCTTGGACGTTGCCGCGACGGCTTCGGCTGCTTCCGCCTGATCCCTGAGGCTGGTTTCCCGCAGGGTGGCGGCGTCCAGGGCGTCTTGCGTCACGCGGTAGGCCTCAGCCGCTATCTGCGCGGTCGTGACGGCGGTCTCAGCCTGGCTTGCCAGGCCGTCGAGCAATTCGCCGAGAGTTGCAATCTCGGCTTGCTTGGTCGACTCGTTCTGCTTGGCCTTTTCGACATCGTTCCAGCTCGGATAATCGGGTGCTGCGAAGGCGGATCCACCCGCGCCAGCAACGGATGCGGTCACCGCCGAGACCGCACCGATCGCCACGGCAGAGAGCAGTCGTTTGGATTTCGTGCGTGCCCACGCGCGCCCCGTTGCTGCTGGAGTTGTTGTAACGCTCTTAGCCAAGTGATGCTCCCCGTTCGGCCATGAATGGAGCGGGATTGATGCGATTTCCACCAATCCACACTTCGAAGTGCAGGTGACAGCCGTTGGCCGCCCCCGTCTCGCCGGAATAGGCGATGAGTTGCCCAGCCGATACTGACTGGCCCGAGCGGACGTTGTAGCCGCCGTCTCGAATGTGTGCGTAGCCCGTCGAAACATTGCCTCCGTGGCTGATCTTCACGAAGTTGCCGTAGGTGCCAAGGCGCCCGGCCCACGTGACGACGCCGGCCTTGGCGGCGTAGATGGGCGCGCCACAACCGGTGCCGACGTCGGTGGCGTAGTGAAAGCTGCCGCTGCATTGGCCGCCCTGGCAGATAGTCGCCCGGGGACCATAGCCGCCGGTAATGCGTCCGTTGGCCGGCACCGCCCAGCCGGACGTGTTCACCGACCCACCGGATCCGCCGCTACTCGCGGATGCGGCGGCGGCGGCGGCGGCCGCCCTGGCCGCTGCAGCCTCAGCCTCAGCCGCGACACGAATTGCTTCCAGTCGCGCACGTTCGGCCACACCGGCTTCATACCCGGCTGTCGTGGTGGCCTGGGCGTCGCGCATGAACTTCAGCTGCTGTTCCAGCTCGACACTCTTGGCTTCAGACTCGGCCAGGGCGCCCGCGGCCGCCTCGGCTGCGGTCTGGGCTGCTTCGAGGGCTGCTTCGGCGGCGACGCGCAGGGTTTCTCTTTCAGCCTGGGCGACCTTGGCCTGATCGCCGAGCGACTGGGCGTTGTTCGTGGCGGCCTGCGCCGATTCGTAGACGTCGGAGCTGCGCTCAACGAGCTTGCTCATGCTGCCCAGTTTCGACAGCAAGAGGTCGGCATCGGCGCCGTCACCGTCTCCTTCGAGAAAAAGATTGACGCTGAGATCCGTCCCGCCGGTGCGGTAGAGCTGAGCGGCGAGCTGGCCGGCCTGCGTGGTAGCGGTATCCGCTGTGGCCTTGCTGGCGTCAGCCTGCGTCTGAATGTCTTCGGCACGTCGGGTGGCGTCGTCGAACTCCTGCTGAGCAACCTCGAGTTCGCTGGCGCTCTTCTCCGCAGCGGCCTCGGTCTCTTTCACCTGCACCTGCAGGCCGGTAATAAGGTTTTCAATGGCAGTCACCTGCGCGGCGGCCGACGCAGTGTTGGCCTTGGCGTTTTGCAGGTCTTGCCACGACGGGTAGTCAACGGCGCGGGCCGGCGCGACCGGGCTCACGAGGGTGACCAGAAGGGTCATCGCCGCCATGATGCTGGTCAGCGCCAGGGTGTGTCGCGGCCACCGATTGGTCGTGCGTATGCGGCTGCCGGACAGGTCAGCTCCGCTGCCGGTCACGGTATTATTACGAATCATTGTTTCCCAACAGGCTTGTTGCGCAGCCATTTACACCGAAGCCGGCTCTTCAGAGTAACAAGGTGGGCACGATTTAAGCACTCTTACCGGTGAATCTCACCCGCGACCTTCTCGCGGGCCCGCACATTTGTCGGCCCGGTGTGAACAGACGGATCAGAATTAGCATCTTTGCAGCGGATGCTACGCGCGCCGATTTGGCCTTCGTCTTACAAGTCCGTATGCTTACTTTTCGGCAGCCATGAATTTTGTGGCTCACGGCCCCATCGTTTAGCGGCCTAGGACGGCGCCCTTTCACGGCGTTAACACGGGTTCGAATCCCGTTGGGGCTACGCAAACCGCACGTGCACAGTCGTAAATGAATAACTAGCAGCAAAAAAATAGAATAGTCTTACCAAGTGCCTCGCACACAGATTCACAGTTTTACATCGAGGCCCTGTAGCGCAGTTGGTTAGCGCGCCGCCCTGTCACGGCGGAGGTCGCCGGTTCAAGTCCGGTCAGGGTCGCAAAGGCAATCGCCCTTTCGAAAGGAAGGGCTTTTTTCCTTAGAAGATGCGTTTTTGACGCAACTTTGGGGCCCTGTAGCTCAGTTGGTAGAGCGTTCGACTGAAACTCGAAAGGTCACCGGATCGACGCCGGTCGGGGCCACCACCGCCACTCCCTAGGAAACACTGGGGAGTGGCCTTTTTTTCTGCCCATTTTCGGGCTCCAAATCCGCCCCGTTTTCTCCCCGTGGCCACATTTTGGACACAATTGAAATCATTTTGCTCTCGTTGAGGGCTGTTGCAACGGCGTCCAAGTCGTCATCGAAGAGGTCTGCGTAGACGTCCAACGTCATCGCAGCTGATGCGTGGCCGAGCATGCGCTGAACGGCTTTGACATTCGCGCCCACGGAGACCGCAAGGCTCGCAGCCGTGTGTCTCAGGTCGTGCGGGGTCACCTTGGGAAACCCCGGATCATCAACTTGAACTCGCGCCAGGGCGGGGTTGAACGTTCGAGTGCGGAAGTTTCCATTTCGAAGGACTCCCCCGTCCGGTGCCGTGAAGACAAGGTCATCTTCTCGGCGATCCTGGCACCGCGACTCCAGCGATGCATCCAGGAACTCAGGGAAAGGCACCGAGCGCCGTTCGTGTGATTTGGGCGTGCCCCAGATGACTTGGCCACGCGGGTCCGACACGGCTTCGGCAACTTCAATACGGCGCCGCTGGCGGTCGACCCGCCCAACCTTAAGGCCCGCGAGCTCGCCCCACCGTAGCCCTGTGTAAGCGAGAAGCAGCACGACATCAGCGTCTTTCCCGCACTCGCCCGCAAGACGGTCCACTTGGTTGTGGCTCAAGTACCCACGAGACTTCTTGCCGATTCGAGGCAGACGAATGTCATCCGACGGATTCGTGGAGATTCGCCTGTCCGCAATTGCGAACTTCATAATGCCAGACAGCACGAGATGAATCTGCCGGACCGTTGACGGCGCGAGATTCACCGAAAGGCTGTTCACCCACTCCTGCACATCGCCGTGACTGACAGCACCCAAGCGAGTTTGCCCCCATCGGGGAAGAACGTGCTTGTCGAGGCTATGCCGGTATCCAGAACGAGTCGTTGGCTTCAGCTGCACCTGGGCGCTGAACCACTTCTCAGCCCATTCCTTGACTGTGATTCGCGATTTGGTGGGATCGACCCATTCGCCGCGATCCTTTGACACTTCGACGCGAGCAAGAAATCTTTCTGCGTCTCGCTTCGTGCTGAATCCGCGTTTGCTTGTCTGGCGACGATCGGGCGTGCGATACCGCACGCGGTACATTTTGCCGCTGGCGGTTAAATAGGACTCGATTGTCGCCATCACAATCCTCCAAGCCGAAAAATGAGATTCCGTAGGATGCCATCATGGCTCACGATTCCGAGAGCAGGGGGTGCGATTCGTGTTTGTACCCTGGTTACCACAGCATCCACCACGGGACTGAAAAGTTAGCCCACTGGCCGGAACTGTATGGGTTTGATGGCGGGCTTCAGCTCGTCAAATCAGCCGCGCCCTACATTAAATGGCGGACTTGCTCTTAGCTACTGGCTTCACCCAACCCTGACGGTAGGGCAGACCATGCGTGGCTGCGACCTGTAGGGTGTGGACCTTCTCGGCGGGCGACACCCACGCTTCGCTTGGTGTCGCATGGCTGCATATCCTCAGCGCCTCGTAACCCATGGGATTCGAGACACTCGCGTTCTGAAACAGCGGTCACGCCCGTAGAGCGCGCAAATGGAACCTCAAGCGGGTCTATCGCCAGGGCGTGGGCTAGCTCCCGACAACCGCCACCTCAATCTCTACTGGAGGAGGCAGGGTACAGGAAGATTCCGAGCACAAATAGTGGGAGTGCAAGCAGCACCAACGCCAGGCGCAACGCGATGAAGAAGACCTCCCCTGCAAAGTTCTGAACCGTATCCTTAAAACGCTCAGCGGTGGTCGGGACCTCGAAGGCATCGTAGAACTCCTCCATCGCACAGGCGATCAGAACAGCTATGAGCGCCGCCACCCCGACAACGATCAGAACGGTGGTAAGCGTTGTCGCCAACCCGGCGACGATCAGGTCTGGCAATGCGCTGCCGTTCAGTTCGACAACGGTGGTGGCAATCAACCAAGTCACAGCTGCACAGCGCAGCTGTGACGCTTGTTCGAAGCTCTGCAGCTTCTTATCGTATTTCGCGGTTTTCTCAAAGTCCGCCTCGGCGAACTTCACCATCTGTGCGTACATCTCGTCAGTCGTGCGACGCGTCTCGTCATTCAATGGGCGAGATTTTTCACTACTGACTCGACGGCCCGCGTGCATCAGCTCGTTCGATGACTCCCGTTGGTTGTAGACAGCGCGCACATAGCGAGCGCCGACCGCCACGGCCAAGATCACCGCACTCCACGAGGCCCATGTAATGCGGGGTGCAGCCAGGAGCCATTCATGAACGGTCATAGGCCCATTGGCGACCCCAGTGGGCAACCCGAGCGCCAGAAGGAAAGTGGTGACCGCACTCGTGACCGTCACGCCATGCAGGATCGCCCATAGAGCAAACCAGGCAACAACAGAGATGATGAGCGTGAACCACGGCGCTGACCTCAGCCGTAGAAGCTCCAAAATATTCATCGCGCTCACCTGAGAATAGTGGCACGCTTGCTCGTCGCCGCGCGAACTATTTGAGAGGACACTCCCCTTCCGTCACTGGCAACGGTGAAGCGGCCGGACTGTAGATTCTTGTTTACCCTGTTGAAAATTCGAGCACGGGTATCTCCAAGCGCGACTCCAACTCGACGCTTCCAATCGTCTCGTAACCCTATAGTTACGAGACGTCTCGCCAGCGATTTCCGAGCTTGCCGGAATTAAACCCATTCATCGGGTTGGGGAGTCCGACAACTATGTATCGGAACCAAGGGGAAGGCTTTCGGAACCAATCAACGGTTATGAGACACCTGAAGCACCGTGACGGACCTAATTGGCTCGGCGCTGGCGTTCCGGGCGTGCTCGACCGAGAAGGTTTCCACCATGAAGGGCTTGATGAGGTCCAACGTGAAACGCAAGGCTTTACGTGATTCCGCAACATCTGCCTTGCTCAGTCAATTCTCGGTCACGGGTTCCGCCCTCCGGATGGCCGTCCGAGGGCAGATAATTGGCTCATGCTCTCGGACCTTGCACTCCGCACTCGTGACTTGATGGAATCCACGTTGGCTCATATTCTGGCGCCCAGCAACCTAGTCCGTAGGTAGGCGCGATGTCGACAGAGTCGCTGGTCCAGGTTGAACCGGACTACGGGAACGAGTTCGTGCCGCGGTCGTTCAGCCTCATGCCGGATGAGCTGGGTGAGCTCCCTGTCACCGTGGCGAAGGACCCCACTCCGGTGCGTGCTTGAGTGAGATACCCAGCCGTGGCCGAGTGCGTGCGCGGCGTAGCCTTGGCGTGGACGCAACGCGCTGTGTACGTTGAGTGGGAAGCTCGGGGCATCCATCGAGTGTGGGTCTGGGCCTCTGCCGTCGAGCGCGCAGCTGACGCCGAGGCTCGTGCAGCTGTCGTCGCCGAGTCACCTCGAGCAGGTGAGATAACAGCCCTCGGCACGGAACCCTTGGTTGAGCTCGTCAATGGAGAGCTCGCGCTGATCGGCGCCGAGTTTGTGCCTGGCATGTCGGAGCCCACTGGCCCGTTCAGCTCGGTGGTATTCGAGACGATCGACGGCCATTTCGTGCATCTGGACTTCCTCACCGAATCCGCGACCGATCTGTGCGCTGTTCTGTTGGTGAGTAAGGAGTTGGAGGATCTACCCGCCCAAAGCGAAGCTCCCACATTCGAGGAAGCGATCCAGGCCCACCCATGGGCGGTAGCGGTCGACGCACTCGAGCCGACTTAACCGTCGTGGGCGACGCTCGCCCCGCCCCGGCCGTGCAGGAGGGACCGCACAAGTCCACAATTTTTGTTGATCCCCGTGAACTACTTACGGGTGCCGCTCCCAGTAGGTCGCGCGAAGACCGTCCGGATGGAGACCTTGCTGGTGTAGGAGATGGATCCGTATCGGAAGAGGCGTGCGGCGACTTGCAGCACGACCGCGGCAAGGAGGAAGAGTTCGATGATGACGATGGCGGCTTCCCAGCCGGAGAGGGAGCCGAACGCGTTGCGCAGCATCGCGGTGATCGGTGCCGAGTACGGGAAGTACGTGAAGATCTGTACGACGGGACTGTGTGGGTCTGACAGGACTAATGACAGCGAGTAGAGCGGGACGATCGTGAGCACGATCAGTCCGGAAAACCAGCTGCCGGCATCTTTCGCGGTCGGCATGACCGCACCGATCGCGACCAGCGTGCCGGTAAACAATGCAAACCCACCGATCGCCAGCAGCGCTCCAACGATCATCTGCCCAGGCTCAATCGTCAAGCTCGACAGATCCAGTTCGGGGATGTTCAGTGACGTGCGGAAGAACACATACGCAACCAGGACGGGAAGCAGAAATACGAGGACTTGAACGAACCCGACGATGAAGAGGGAGATGACCTTGCCGCTGATCAGCACTGTGGGATTCAACGTCGTCAAGATCATCTCCGTTACCCGGTTCTCCTTCTCCTCCAACGTGCTGGTGAGCATCTGGTTGGAGAGCAGCGCGAAGACGAGGAAGAAGATTACGACAAAGATCAGCGGCGGGATCATGCCCAGGAATCCGGCCGCCTCGACACCGTTCGTGTAGGTCGTGGTCGTGACTGGCACGTTGCCTTGCGCCAGGGCGGTCAGGGAGGGATCGCCGATGCGATCCTGAGCGCTGGTGATCAAGATCTGGGTGGCGACGCCGGTGTAGGCGCCATTGCCGAACAATCCCTTGTCGGCGCCGTACACCTCCACCGCGGTCGTCGCTGGATCGGCCGGGTACGCAAAGTGGGCCTCTTCCTTCCCGGATTTCACGGCGGCGATCGCTGCAGCATCGTCAGTGACGGCTGTCCCGCCCAGCGCGGTAGCCACGGCCGGGTCCACATACCCGGACGCGTCGCTGTAGGTGAACGTGATCTTCGCGTCGGCCTGGCTGGCGGCCTTATCGGCGGCCGACACGTTGCCGAGGATCACGAGAGCCATGACGATGCCGATCGCGATCGGCACCAGCAAGGTAATGAACCAGAACCGTTTCTTTCCCAATGTTCGGGATACTTCAAACCCGATGACGGTGCGGAGGTTGTGCTGGGCCATCTCAGGCACCCACCATTTCGTTCTGCTCGCCATAGACGGTGACGAAGATTTCCTCCATGGACAGCTTGCTCGTCGTGAAGCTGCGGACCAGTACTCCAGCCTGGACCAGGTCGCGGAGGATCACTGCCTCGTCGATGGTGTCGGTGAGGGTGAGTTCGGCATAGTTGCGGTCCCGAGTGCTGATCTCATAGTGCGGTGACGCCGGGATCTCCCCCGAGTAGCTGACCCGGATCATCGTCCCGCCGTACTGGTTTTGCACCTCGGGTATCGTCCCGTACGCCTCCGCCCGGCCGCCCTTGAGGAGGATGACGCGGTCGCAGAGCCGTTCGACTTCTTCCATCTGGTGGGTGACCATCAGGACCGTGGCGCCGGCGCGTTTCTGCTCCTCGATGAGGTCCATCAGCAGTCGCCGATTCACCGGGTCAAACCCTTTGGTCGGCTCGTCCAGGATCAGCAACTCCGGGTCGTTCATGATCGTTACTCCGAGCTGAACTTTCTGCTGCTGCCCGCCGGAGAGTTTGTCCACCCGCGAATTCGCCTTGTCGCCCAAACCCACCCGCTCCAGGTAGTTCGACGACCAGGCCGATGCGGCCTTCTTGCTGAGGCCCTTGAGCTGGCCGAAGTAGGTCATCACGGTGAGGACAGATTCCTTCTTGTATAGCCCGCGCTCCTCCGGCAGATACCCCAGGCGGCTGCCGGCCTCTGGCGTGAACGGCCGGCCGGCCACGTGGAGAATCCCCGCGGTTGGAGCGTAGATCCCCAATAGCGCGCGCAGGGTGGTCGTCTTTCCTGAACCGTTGGACCCGAGAAAGCCGAAGGTTTCGCCCTGCCGCACATCAAACGAGAGATCTTCTACGACCGTGGTGCTCCCGAAATCCATCCGAAAGTTCTGAATATGGACGAGGGGTTCAGTGTTGGGCGTCATGCCCACACTCTATCGAGGAGGTCTCTCCACCGATCCGCACCCGAGCTGGTACATTGCCCCTGCTCACCTTCACGGTCCTACCGCTCGCGCTTCCACTGTCGTACCTGCTTTACTGTTCGACATGGACGCAGAATCGTCACCTGCCGGCTACGCCACGGACTTTTTGGGGCGGTCAGTTCCGCTGCCCGTTCCCGGTGAGGGGACACCGGTTCGTGAGCTGGCGTACACACATTTCACGGTGCTCCTCGACCCGTCACGACGCCTGGCCGTCGTGACGGGCGTCAATATCGACGGCGACCAACTCGTCGACGTCGCTCGCGGTGACGATTGGCATTTGGACGCGCGCGTCCCTATTCATGAGCAGACCGGAGAAGCCGTCTACGCCGGTAATGACCTCGATCGTGGACATCTCGTGCGACGCCGAGACCCCGTCTGGGGCGCTGAAAGCACAGCACGTCAGGCGAACAGGGATACGTTCGCATATACGAACGCCGCACCCCAAGCGGCAGAATTCAACCAGTCCAAGCAGCTGTGGCTCGGCCTGGAAGACCATGTTTTGAACTACGCGCGTACCAACGAGAACCGCATTAGCGTCTTCACCGCCCCCGTCCTCACCGCCGAGGACCCGTTATATCGCGGTGTGGAGATCCCGCAATCATTCTGGAAGATTGCCGCGTGGACATCACTCGAAGAGAACATTGTCATTCTTCACGCTGCCGGATTCGTTCTCGACCAGAGCGCCCAACTCTCTGAAATAGAACTGGACACGGCGCAGGCACTGGCCCGCATCCAGGGCTCTCCTCCACCCCTTGGCCCCTACCGCACCTATCAGGTGCCCGTAGCCGACATCATCAGGCTTACCGGAGTTGCCATGCCCGAGCTGGCCGAGGCGGACGTACTCGCACCGGTACTTGCACTCCGGGCAGCTGACGGCTCCCGGAAACATTGGATCGAACTGGTCGACTTGTCCGCGATTCAGGTATAGCCGAGCCGAGTTACCTCCCAAGAGCGGATGCGGGACAGTCTCACGTAGAACGCGTCCCGCACGGGGAACCCTGAGCGGAGCACGGTGCAACCGACAGTTCATTCAGGCGCACACCTAGCGTGCGCTTCAGGATTCAAACAGCCCTGACCGGGCGGTGCGCTTCCGCTGCGATCAAGAACTGCACTTCGGCAGGGCGCAATGTCGCTTGCTAACCCGATCGATCGATGCGAGCGTAGCAAGCAAACCACTCGGGGAAGAGAAACATGAAGCGTTGGATCATAGCTGCGGCCAGCACACTCGTTTTGAGCATTGCCGCGTTTGTGGGGGTCGTCGCCTACACGGCGATCGGCAGGGCTCGTGGTGAAAACTGGAGCAGCCTGAACGGTCCTGAACCAGTGTGGCCCGCGGTCGTCGGCTTTGGAGCGATGTACGTCATCCCGATAAGCGCATTCGTATTAGTCGTCCTCGTCGTCGGTGCCATCGTGCGCGCATATATGCCCAGATCGGCTGA
>JBBRBV010000038.1:0-27023 GCA_038205545.1 Actinomycetales bacterium | reverse complement strand
GGCTGGCCCGAACCCTCGCCGTCTGTCCCGGCGTTGGTTTCGAGCCCGAGCCATCGCGAATGACGGAGCCGTCACCGGCTTCGGTGCTATAGTTATCTCGACGTCAAGATAGTTTGGCGGCGATGGCAGCCCGGTTCAGCCGTGGGCACGTGCTGCGCCGCTGAAACCGGGCGGTAAGGCTACCCTTGCTGGCAGAAGCGGGCGTCACTTGGTCAGGATTGAGGATTGCGGACGGGATCCCGTCGGTTTCCACGAAGGAGAGGACATCGTGTCTGCTGTAAATAGTTTTGGAGCTCGGGACACCCTGCGCGTCGGTTCGACGGACTATGAGGTCTTTCGTCTCGATGCGGTCGAGGGGTACGAGAAGCTGCCCTACAGCCTCAAGGTGCTGCTGGAGAACCTCCTTCGCACCGAGGACGGTGCCAATATCACGGCCGAGCACATCCGCGCCCTCGGCGCGTGGGTCCCCACGGCGGAGCCCGACACCGAAATTCAGTACACGCCGGCTCGCGTCGTCATGCAGGACTTCACCGGTGTTCCGTGCATCGTTGACCTCGCCACCATGCGTGAAGCCCTCGTTGAGCTTGGCGGCGACGCGAAAAAGATCAACCCGCTCGCGCCCACCGAAATGGTCATCGACCACTCCGTCGTCGCGGACGTGTTCGGCACCCCCGACGCTGCCGAGAAAAACGTTGAGATCGAGTACGAGCGCAACGGTGAGCGTTACCAGTTCCTCCGCTGGGGCCAGACCGCATTCGACGACTTCAAGGTCGTTCCGCCGGGAACCGGCATCGTGCACCAGGTCAACATCGAGTACCTCGCCCGCGTCACGATGACCCGCGAGGTTCCTTCGACGGGCTCAGGACAAGGCACCGTACTTCAGGCCTACCCCGACACCTGCGTCGGCACCGACTCCCACACAACCATGGTCAACGGCCTCGGCGTGCTCGGCTGGGGCGTGGGCGGAATCGAAGCCGAAGCAGCCATGCTCGGCCAGTCGGTGTCCATGCTCATCCCCAAGGTTGTCGGCTTCAAGCTCTCCGGCGTTATCCCGGCCGGCGTCACCGCAACGGATGTCGTGCTCACAATCACGCAGATGCTCCGCAAGCACGGTGTTGTCGGTAAGTTCGTCGAGTTCTACGGTTCGGGTGTTGCCTCCGTGCCGCTCGCCAATCGCGCCACGATCGGCAATATGAGCCCCGAATTCGGCTCGACTGCCGCCATGTTCCCGATCGATGACGTCACCCTCGGCTATCTGCGCCTCACCGGCCGCAGCGAAGAGCAGGTTGCGCTCGTCGAGGCGTACTCGAAGATGCAGGGCCTCTGGCACAACCCCGACCAGGAGCCGATTTTCAGCGAGTACCTCGAGCTGGACCTCTCCACGGTCGTTCCGTCGATCGCCGGGCCAAAGCGCCCGCAGGACCGCATCATCCTCTCTGAGGCGAAGACCCAGTTCGAACGCGATCTGGACAACTACGCCAACGCTCCCGTGTCCCTCGTGGACGCGGCAATAGAGGGTACTTTCCCGGCTTCCGATCCCCTCGGGCTCACCTCACAGGACGAAGAGAGCGCCCATGAGCTCGCGTACCACAGTGGTCTCGACCGTCACACCAGCACGCCGACCGAGTCGCACCCACAGCCAACCGACATCACCCTGGCCGACGGCCGTGAATTCACGATTGACAACGGTTCTGTCGCGATCGCGGCCATCACCTCTTGCACCAACACGTCGAACCCGAGCGTTATGCTCGCGGCGGGTCTGCTGGCCCGCAATGCCAGCCTCAAGGGCCTCAAGAGCAAGCCGTGGGTCAAGACCACCCTCGCGCCCGGCTCCAAGGTCGTTACCGATTATTACGCCAAGGCTGGCCTGAACGGGTACCTTGAAGACCTCGGCTTCTACCTGGTGGGTTATGGGTGCACCACGTGCATCGGTAACTCGGGACCGCTTGCGGACGAAATCTCCACCGCCGTGCAGGAGAACGACCTCGCTGTCACGGCAGTGCTTTCCGGCAACCGAAACTTCGAGGGACGCATCAACCCCGACGTGAAGATGAACTACCTGGCCAGCCCGCCCCTCGTCATTGCCTACGCTCTCGCCGGCACGATGAACTTCGACTTCGAAACTGATTCGCTTGGTACCGACACCGAGGGTAACGACGTGTTCCTCAAGGACATCTGGCCCGACGCGGACGAGGTGCAGAAGACCATTGACGAGTCGATTGACTCGAACATGTTCGAGACCCAGTACGCCGGCGTTTTTGACGGCGACGAGCGCTGGCAGTCGCTCGAAACTCCCGTCGGTGACACCTTCGCCTGGGATGCCGATTCCACTTACGTGCGTAAGCCCCCGTACTTCGACGGCATGACCCTGGAGACCAGCCCGGTTGTCGACATCTCTGGTGCGCGCGTCCTCGCCAAGCTCGGCGACTCCGTCACCACGGACCACATCAGCCCCGCCGGTTCGATCAAGGCCGACGGTCCCGCCGGTCGTTACCTGGCCGAGCACGGCATCGAACGTGGCGACTACAACTCCTATGGCTCGCGACGTGGCAACCACGAGGTCATGATTCGTGGAACGTTCGCGAACATTCGGCTTCGTAACCAGCTCCTGGACAACGTCGAGGGTGGGTTCACCCGCGACTTCACCGTTGCCGGGGGGCCGAAGGCGGACATCTACGATGCCAGCCAGAACTACCAGGCTGCTGGAACCCCCCTCGTCATCTTCGGTGGCAAGGAATACGGTTCGGGATCCAGTCGTGACTGGGCAGCCAAGGGCACGAGCCTTCTCGGCGTCAAGGCCGTCATCGTGGAGAGCTTCGAGCGCATCCACCGCTCGAACCTCATCGGCATGGGCGTTGTGCCCCTGCAGTTCCCCGTGGGCCAGAGTGCCGACTCGCTTGGGCTCGATGGCACCGAGATCGTCTCGATCTCCGGCATCACGGAGCTGAACAACGGCTCGACCCCGAAGACCGTGCACGTAACCTGCGCTGCGAGTGAATTCTCGGCTGCCGGTAAGGCTCCGGTCGAGTTCGACGCTGTCGTGCGCATCGACACTCCGGGTGAGGCTGAGTACTACCGCAACGGCGGTATCCTTCAGTACGTATTGCGCTCACTCGTCTAAGCTCGCGCCGCGCGGCGTCAGTACGACACCGGCGCGTAGACTCGATTCAGTCGGGTCTACGCGCCGCTTTGGCTTGATCTGTATAGCGACCTGAAAGGTGTGACGGATGATCCTTCTGGAGACAATTCACGGTCCGAGGGACCTCGATAATCTCTCGAAAGAGCAACTGCCCCAGCTTGCCGATGAGATTCGATCCTTCCTGGTGCGGGAGGTTTCTAAGACCGGCGGGCATCTCGGGCCCAACCTCGGCGTCGTCGAAATGACCATTGCCATCCACCGGGTTTTTCATTCGCCGACCGATGCGATTGTCTTTGATACCGGGCACCAGTCCTACGTGCACAAGCTGCTCACGGGCCGCCAGGACTTCAGCAGGCTCCGCCAATTCGATGGACTCGCTGGTTACCCGCAGCGCTCCGAGTCCGAGCACGACATCGTGGAGAGTTCGCACGCTTCGAGTTCCCTGTCCTGGGCCGACGGCATCTCCCGGGCTTTCGAAATCACGGCCCAGACCGACCGGCACGTCGTTGCCGTCGTCGGCGACGGAGCGCTGACCGGGGGAATGACGTGGGAAGCGCTCAACAACATCAGCGATGACAATACGCGCAAGCTCATCATCGTGGTTAACGACAACGGTCGTTCGTACGCACCGACCATCGGTGGTATGGCCCGTTTTCTCAACACGATCCGTACGCGGGCCAGCTACCGGGACGCGTACCTCACCAGCAAGGACGTGTTCGACCGGCTCGGTGCTCCCGGACGGGCGGTCTGGCGCGGTGTGCGCGGCGGTATGCACGGTTTCCTGTCCCGTGTCACCAACAACGAGGCCCTGTACTCCAACCTCGAAATCAAATACATCGGCCCCATCGACGGACACGACGTGCACGCGATGGAGGAAGCCCTCGCCCAAGCCAAGGGATACGGCGCGCCCGTTATCGTGCATGCCATCACCCAGAAGGGCCGAGGCTACGACCCCGCCGTGCAGGACGTTGCCGACCAGTTCCATGCGGTGGGGCAGATCGACCCGGAGACCGGCGAATCCGTCGAAGGTCCGGGCGCGGCGTCGTGGACCTCGGTGTTCGCCGACGAACTGCTGCGACTCGCCGTCGAGAACGAGCGCATTGTGGCTATCACCGCCGCCATGCTGCGGCCGACCGGGCTGAACAAGATGGCCGAGCGGTTTCCGTCTCGCGTGCACGATGTGGGAATCGCCGAACAGCATGCGGTGACCAGCGCGGCCGGGCTTGCTTTCGGCGGTCTGCACCCCGTCGTTGCGCTCTATGCGACTTTCATCAATCGGGCCTTCGACCAAGTGCTCATGGACGTTGCCCTGCACAAAGCCGGAGTCACCTTCGTGTTGGACCGGGCCGGGGTCACCGGCCCCGACGGCCCCAGCCACCACGGTATGTGGGACCTGGCTATTCTCCAGGTGGTGCCCAATATCCGTCTGGCCGCGCCGCGTGACTCCGTGCGCCTGCGCGAAGAACTGGCCGAGGCTGTCGTCGTCGACGACGGCCCGACCGTGCTGCGCTTCCCGAAGGGAAGCGTTGGGCAGGAGTTCGAGGCGATTCGTCGTCTTGACGACGGCGTTGACGTGCTCCAGGAATCGACCCAGCAGGACGTTCTCATCGTCGCCGTCGGACCGATGGCGGCGATGGGCCTCGACGTGGCCGACCGGCTGGCAGCACAGGGTATCGGCGCCACGGTTGTCGATCCCCGCTGGGTCGTGCCCGTGCCTCGGAGCATCATCACCCTGTCGGCCGCGCACCGAATCGTCGTAACGATCGAGGACGGTATTCGCGTCGGCGGTATCGGCACCCGGATCCGTCAGGATATGCGCGAAGCAGGCGTGGATACGGCGGTGACCGAACTCGGTCTGCCCGACCAGTTCCTCGATCACGGCACCCGCGCGGAGATTCTTAAGCGGGTCGGGCTGACCCCGCAGACGATCGCCCGCGACGTCGTCGCGATGGTACTCGGCAGCAAAATTCCGAACGCCCGGCCGCTGCCGGCCGATCACACCGACACCGGTGCCATCCAGGTAACCCGCCGCGACTAGCTGACGTTGCTGGTCGAGCTTGTCGAGGCTATCTGGCCTCGACAATCTCGACCAACCAACACGGTTAGACGGGTATTGTTGCGGCGATGCCGCGGAGCGGTGGCGTGTGGAACGTGCCGCCGAACACTCGCTCGCTCGCGCCCACCCGGTCGAGGTACGGGGTGATTCCACCCATCTGGAATGGCCAGCCGGCGCCGAGGAGCATGCAGAGGTCTATATCTTCGGCCGCGTGCACAACGTTGTCGTCGAGCATCCGCTTGATTTCGTCGACCAGGCCGTCTTCGACGCGTTGCAGAATCTGCTCGGCCGTCATCGGAGTGGTGCCTCCGGCGACGATCTTGAGTGCGGCCTTGTCGAAGCCGGTACGGCGACCCTTGGCGTCGCGCTCGAGTATCGTGCCGTGCTCGGCGAGTTTGTGCAGGTTCGTACTCTCGAAGAACCGGTCGGGGAACGCCGCGTGGTGGGTGTCGAGCACGTGAGCGCCCACGGTGAGCCCGACCAGCTCAAGCAGCTCGAACGGGGTCATCGGCAGTCCGAACGGGGCTACAGCGGCTTCGACGACCTCGAACGGTGTACCGGTGTCGACAGCGTGCATCGCTTCACCGAGCAGCTTGGCGAGCACCCGGTTGACCACGAAACCGGGGGTGTCCCGAGTGATCACCGCGTTCTTGCGCAGCTTGCCGGCAATGACCATAGCGGTCGAGAGCGTGACCTCGTCGGTTTGCGGGGTGTTGACGACTTCGATGAGCGGCATGACTGCAACCGGGTTGAAGAAGTGGAACCCGACCAGGCGTTCCGGGTGTTCGAGCTTGGACCCGATCTGCTCGACCGAGAGCGATGAGGTGTTGGTGGCGAGGATGGCCTCCGGCGAAATGAACTTCTCGATCTCGGCGAACACGAACTGCTTCACGCCGAGTTCTTCGAAGACCGCCTCGATAACCCAGTCGGCATCGGAGAACAATGACTTGTCGGTTGTTCCGGTGACCAGAGCACGCAGTCGGTTGGCTTCGTCGCGCGAGATGCGATTCTTGGTCTGCAGCGCCTCAATCTCATCGTGAATGTAGGCCACACCCTTGTCAACACGCGCCTGGTCGAGGTCGGTGATGACAACCGGTACCCGGAGGCGCCGCACGAAGAGCAGGGCGAACTGGCTGGCCATGAGGCCAGCGCCGATCACGCCGACCTTGGTGATCGGGCGGGCCAGCTTCTTGTCGGGCGCTCCCGCGGGGCGCTTAGCGCGCTTCTGTACGAGGTTGAAAGCGTAAATGCTTGCCTGCAGCTGGTCGCCGGCGATGAGGCCAGCGAGGGCCTCGTCTTCGCGCTGGAAGCCCTCGGCGCGGCTGCCGCTCTTCGCGGCCTGCAGCAGGTCGAGCGCGACGTACGGCGACTTCGCAACCTCACCGATGCGATTCACGAGCATCTTGCGGGCAATGCCGATAGCGACATCCCACTTGACCAGACGCTCGATCTTGCCGGGAGCATTCGAACGGGACACCTTCTCGGTTCCCGCAATTACACCGTCGGCCCAGGCAATGGAATCTTCGAGGAACCGCGCCGACGTGAACATCACGTCGGCGATGCCGAGCTCGAGTGCATCCGCTCCGGTGAGGGTGCGGTTGTTCTTTAGCGGGTTCTCGATGATGACTTTGAGGGCGTTTTCGATGCCGATCAGGTTGGGCAGCAGGTAGGAGCCGCCCCAGCCAGGGATCAGGCCCAGAAAGACCTCGGGCAGCGCGATCGCGGGCACGGACGCGTCGACCGTGCGGTAACCGGCATTCAGTCCGACCTCAAGCCCTCCGCCAAGTGCGAGCCCGTTGATGAAGACGAACGACGGTACGCCGAGCGTATCGAGCTTGCCCAGCGCGTGGTGGCCGAGCTGGCTGAGCAGCTTGCCTGCCTCGAGCGAGGGAATCTCGGCAACCTTGCTGAGATCCGCGCCGGCGGCGAGAATGAACGGTTTGCCGGTGACGGCAACGCCGTGAATCTCACCGCGCTCGGCACGGCTGGTCAGCTTATCCATGGTGGCTGCGAATTCCAGCAGGGTGACCGGGCCGAGGGTATTCGGACGGGTGTGGTCACGCCCGTTGTCGAGGGTGACCAGGGCGAGCGTGCGGCCAGAGCTCAGCGGCACGTCGCGCACGAGGGAGTGCGTCACCACCTCGTCGCTGGAGATCGCGACAAGCGAGCTGAAGTCGAGGGAATTGTAGTCAGTGGTCGTCATCGCTTGGCTGCCTTCTTGTTGAAGTGCGGGTTTTCCCAAATCACGGAGCCACCCTGGCCGAGGCCGATGCACATGGCGGTGAGACCGTAGCGCACCTCGGGGTGCGACTCGAATTGATGGGCGAGCTGGTTCATCAGGCGAACGCCCGAGGAAGCGAGTGGATGCCCGATCGCGATCGCCCCGCCGTATTCGTTCACGCGGGGGTCTTCGTCATCGATGCCGAAGTGGTCGAGAAAGGAAATGACCTGAACGGCGAAGGCTTCATTGAGTTCGAACAGGCCGATGTCGGTGATCGACAGGCCGGCCTTGCGCAGCGCCTTCTCGGTGGAGGGCACCGGACCGAGGCCCATGACCTCCGGTTCGACGCCGGCGAAAGCGAAGCTCACCATGGTCATCTTTACACCGAGCCCGAGTTCCTTGGCTGTGGCGCCGCTGGCAAGAAGGCAGGCGGTAGCGCCATCGTTGAGGCCGGAAGCGTTGCCGGCCGTGACACGACCGTGCGAACGGAAGGGGGTGCGCAGGGTGGCGAGCCCCTCGAGCGTGGTTTCGGGACGGGGTGCTTCGTCGCGCGTGGCGAGGCCCCAGCCGGACTCACTGCGCGTAGCGACGGGAATCAGATCGGGCTGGATGTTGCCGGCGTCATAGGCCGCGGCCACCTTCTGCTGGCTGCGTAGCGCGAACCGGTCGGAGCGTTCCTTGGTGTAGGCGGGGAACCGGTCGTGAATGCGTTCGGCAGTCGCGCCCATGTTGAGGGCATCTTCACTGACCAGCCGCTCGGAGAGAAACCGCGGGTTCGGGTCGGCATTGAAGCCCATCGGGTGACGTCCCATGTGCTCGACACCGCCAGCGATGGCCAGGTCGTAGGCACCGAAGCCGATCGATGCACCCATCGTGGTGACCGCGGTCATCGCCCCGGCGCACATGCGGTCGATCGCGAAACCGGGCACCGATTTCGGCAGACCGGCCAGCAAGGCGGCAGTCCGGCCCAGGGTCAAACCTTGATCACCGGTCTGGGTCGTGGCCGCGATCGCGACGTCATCGATACGTTCCGGCGGTACACCAGGGTTACGTTCCATCAGCCCGATCATCGCCTTGACCACGAGATCATCGGCTCGGGTATTCCAGTACATCCCTTTTTCGCCGGCGCGTCCGAACGGGGTTCGAACTCCGTCCACAAAAACGACTTCTGCTCTCTCGGCCACAATGCCTCCGTAGGTGTTTTACTCAAACTGAATCGGTCTGTAAGGTCTGGTCCGATCCTAGGGCGGCACAAATAGCTGCCCGAATCGTTTGCCGGTTTCTACGACCCCGGATCAGACGTCGGGTCAACACTTTGTAGGACTTCTATAAAAGCATGAGCAATTAATTGTGCGGTCACGTCAACTTGCCAGCGTCGGGCCCCTAAATTCGCGAGGGCCTCTCCGACGGATTCCGCATCCGCCGGCTCCGGCGGAGACCATGCCACCCGACGCAGGTAGTCCGGAGTCAGTAGATTCTCTAGTGGAATCTCACGCTCGTCCGTGACGGTCTGCAGTGCGGCGCGTGCTGCCTTGTAGCGCACATCCGCTTCAGGATTGCGGTCTGCCCACGCCCGCGGCGGTGGCAGGGCGTCGTTGCTCGCCTTGAGCGCGGGCAGGTCGGCGGTGGCGCGGCCACGCTGAATGGCAGCCCACCAGCGGTCCAGTTCGTTGCGGCTCGCCCGGCCATTGAACTCGCGCAGGTTGGAGAGGGCTTGGCGGGTCGCCGGTAGCACTCGTGCTGCGGCGAGCAAGGAGGCATCCGGAACGAGCCGACCGGGGGAGACATCGACCGCGCGGGCGAATTCGTCACGGGCGAGCCAGAGTTCCCGGGCCACGGCGAGATTGCGCTGGCCGTGCAGCGAGTGGATGCCCGACAAGCGCCGCCACGGGTCCACCCGAGCCGCCTTGGCCTCTTTGGCCAGGGTCGCCGCGAATTCCTGATCGGCAATGTCGGTCTTGTCGGACTCGACCAACAGATCGACCATGCGATCGCGCAGATCTGGCAGAAGTTCCACGTCGAGGGCGGCGTAGACCAGCCAGGATTCGGGCAACGGCCGAGTCGACCAGTTCGCAGCGGAGTGCTCCTTGGCCAGGTGGATTCCCAGCAGGCCTTCCACCACAGTGCCGAGGCCAACGCGCGGAATACCGAGCAGCCGGGCAGCAAGCTCGGTATCGAAGATGTGTGCCGGGTCGAGTCCAACCTCTCGCAGGCAGGCAAGGTCCTGGCTCGCGGCGTGCAAAATCCACTCCGCGTCAGCGAGGGCGTTATTCAGCTCGCTGAAGTCGCCGATCGGCGGGGGGTCGAACAGAAAGGTTCCCGCACCGCGGCGATAGATCTGAATCAAGTACGCGCGTTGGGAGTACGTGAAACCGGATGCCCGTTCCGCGTCGATCCCGATCGGCCCGTCGCCGGCGGCCAGGGCAGCCGTTGCAACGAGGTAGGCCTCGCGGGTATCAATGACCAGGTGGTGCGCTTCAACCACGGGCTGCTCGGCGTGCTGACAACATGCTGACTCCTTCCCCAGCGGGAGGGAGGCCGGCTAGCATGCAGAGCAGCTCGCCCCACCCCTCGACGTGGGCGGTGAGATTGTGATTCAGGGGAGTCCACGACGCGCGAAGTTCAATTTGCGCGCCATCTCCCTGTTTGGCGAGTTCGCCAAAGCCTGACGAGACTATTTTAGTCGCCGTTCCGGAGGCCGCGGTGTATCTGGCCTTGCGGGATTTCAGGGCATCGACGAGCCACGCCCAGGTGACCTCCGCCAGAAACGGATCGAGCCCGATCTCTACTTCGAGCGGCGCCTGGGCGAAGCACACAACGCGGAAGGCTCCGTTCCAGCCTTCGGGCTCCTCCGGGTCGTAGAGCAAAATGAAGCGACCAGTGCCCAATGCGGAGTCGCTGCCGTGGCTCACTGGCCGGATATTGGCCGCCAGCGCGATCGAATAGGGCGCGAGCTGGGCGGGCGCGGCAATCTCGGTGACTACTAATTCCGCCCGGCTCCTGGCGCGACGAATGGCGGTCAATGCCGCGGCGAACTCCGCGGGGAGCGATCGATCTGTTTCGGGCACGTGTGCAGACTAGAGTTTTTTCTGGGTGTTGTCCGTGAGGCACGCCGACCAACCGGAGGTGCACGTGCGCGACCCACAGCCGCCAGAGAGACGCCAACCCGATCGTGTGCGAGCGATTATGGGCGTTACCGGCATCGTTGCTACCGGATCGGCGATCGCACTCGTCGGTGCGACGGGTGTCCTCGCGGCGGTTATGGCCAAAACCATTGTCACGCCGGTGGCAGAGCGCGAGGACGATACTCGAGTCGTTGCTCTTGATCTGCCGCGCGGCACGGTCACCCTGCAACGACACAGTGATTCGGTGCTGCCGGGTGAATACAGTTTCTTTTTCAGCGGCGGCACCGGCCATGCGCGGGTCGGGGAGATCACCTCGCGCACGGCGACCACGGTCACACGGCGCATTCTGGGCATCGACTATGGCGATCTCCCAGCCGCCCGTCACGGACGGTTCAGCGGCTGGCTCTACAGGAGCCCCGATGATCTTGGCGTGCCGTGGACCGAGGTCAGCGTGTCCACCCCGGTCGGTATGGCGCCGGCCTGGCTCGTTCCAGCGGATGCTGCAGCATTCGCTGGACAGTGGGTCATCCAGGTGCACGGCCGGGGCGTGCGCCGTCAAGAGGCTTTGCGGGCCGTGCCGGTGTTCCATGCGGCCGGATACACCTCCTTGCTCGTGTCCTATCGCAATGATGGGGACGGCCCGGCCAGCGCTGACGGGCGCTACGGTCTGGGCGACACCGAATGGCCCGACGTGGAAGCCGCGATTGAGTACGCTGTGGGCCACGGTGCCACGAGCATCGTGCTGATGGGCTGGTCAATGGGCGGTGCCGTGGTGTTGCAGGCTCTCACGCGCAGCCCGCACCAGGGACTGATCAAGGGTGTCGTGCTGGACTCTCCGGTGATCGACTGGGCCGAGGTGGTGGTCGCCCAGGCGGCCGATCGCCGACTGCCCCGCATGATCGCGCGCGGGGCGCTGATGGTCATGGGATCTGGATGGGGTGCACGCTTCACGGGACAGGCCCACCCGATAAATTTCGAGCGGCTGAATTTCGTCGCCCGCGCCCGCGACCTGAAACGGCCGATTCTGATTATGCACAGCGACGATGACGGTTTCGTACCGGCCGCCGGGTCGCGCCGACTCGCCGACCGGCGGCCCGACATCGTGACCTTCATTGCTTTCACCGAAGCGCGGCACACCAAACTGTGGAACTACGACCCCGACCGGTGGAACGCCGAGATCAGCGCCTGGCTGGCGCTGCTGTCCCAGCGCTCAGCATAAGCTGGTCAGGCCAGGCGTTCTCGAAGCTGACGCTTGGCTCGGCCGAGCATGGCGCTCATGCCCCGGAGGCGCAACGGAGAGACGGCTTCGCTCAGTCCGATCGACTGCGGATAGTCATCCGGAACTGCCAAAACCTGGTCCGTGCTCAGGCCCTCGAGACCGTGCGCGAGAATCGACGCGAAACCGCGCGTGGTCGGCGACTCGCGCGGCGCCGTTGCATGCAGGTGGAACGCGCTGTTGGCATCCACATCGACGAAGATGAAGACCGGCGATTGGCATTCAACGACGCGTTCGAGCAGATCGGGGTGATCCTGAAATTTCTGCGGCAGTTCGGGCAAGTCGTTTGCGAACTCGAGCAGAAGGAGCAAACGGTCTTTTTGCTCGAGGGCGAGAAAATCCTCTTGAATCTCGGCCAGCTGGGCCGGAAGTGCGGTCATCGACGCGGTTCCGGTATGCTGCCGGGCTCCGTGCCGACCGCGATCGGCACGGCGACAGCGTTGCCCCACTCGGTCCAGGAACCGTCGTAGTTACGCACATTCTCGAAGCCGAGCAGATGAGTCAGCACGAACCAGGTGTGGCTCGACCGCTCGCCGATGCGGCAGTACGCGATCACGTCGTCGCCATCGGTCAGACCGGCCTCACCGCGGTAGATGTCATCCAGTTCAGCGCGCGAGCGAAACGTGGAGTCGGTGTCGGCGGCACGGGCCCACGGAACCGAGGCAGCTGTGGGAATGTGGCCGCCGCGGAGGGCGCCTTCTTCCGGGTAGGAGGGCATCGTCGTGCGGGCGCCGCTGTACTCCTCGTCGGAGCGCACGTCGATGAGCGGGTTGCCGAAGTGGGCGAGAACGTCATCCTTGAACGCGCGGATCGGTGCATCGTTACGTTCAATCACGGGGTAATCCGTGAGGGTGACGGGGGAGGCATCCGTGGTCACTTTGCGGTCCTCGGCGAGCCACTTCGTGCGTCCGCCGTCGAGCAGACGAACATCATCATGGCCAAACAGGGTGAACACCCAGAGAGCGTAAGCGGCCCACCAGTTGCTCTTGTCGCCGTAGATGATAACCGTGCTGTCTCGGGCGATGCCCTTGCCGCTCATGAGGGCGGCGAAAGCGCTGCCGTCGATGTAGTCGCGGTTGACCGTGTCGTTGAGGTCGGTGTGCCAGTCGATCTTTACGGCGCCACTGATGTGTCCCACTTCATAGAGCAGGACGTCTTCGTCGGATTCGACCACGACGAGGCCGGCGTCACCATGGTGATCGGCTAGCCACTCGGTCGACACTAGTTTGGAGGGGTGAGCGTAGGCGGCAAATTTTTCGGTCGGGTCGAACGGGGCGTTCATGAAACCTCCAGGTGGGCAGCGGATGCATACGGATTTGGGTTGACCGCGGATTAGGCTTGACTGGTCCACCACTTAAACCTACGCGGTGCCGACACCCAGCGCATTCGCTGCACGAAGCACGAGAACGGGCGTTTCAGCATGGCACCAGAGGCTCATCAGAAGGCACAACACACGGTTCCTCAACTGGCCGACCGCACTCCGACCATCACGGGCCGGGAAATCGTGGCCGAACTCGTGCCGCCTCCCCAGTTTGAACACGCGTCGTTCGAAAACTATCGACCCGACCATGACTATCCGTCCCAGATGGCGGCCGTCGAGAAGCTGCAGGAGTTCGTCAATCCGCGCCCGGCTGGATTCTTCTCGCGCCGCCGTCAGGCCAAAGATGATCTGCCCGGGGTGTATCTCGACGGTGGCTTTGGTGTGGGCAAGACGCACCTGCTCGCAGCCCTCTGGCATGCCGCGACCGGCCCGAAATATTTCGGGACCTTTATTGAGTACACCGCTCTGGTGGGAGCGCTCGGCTATCAGGAGACCATCAAGGAGCTGCGCAGCGCGAAGCTCATCTGCATCGACGAGTTCGAGCTCGACGATCCGGGCGACACGATGGTGATGACCCGGCTGCTTGGCGAACTCGTCGCCACCGGTACGCGCGTCGCCGCCACATCAAACACCCCGCCCAACTCGCTCGGCGAGGGCCGCTTCGCCGCGCAGGACTTTCTGCGCGAGATCTCCGCCATGAGCGCCAACTTCGATACCCTGCGCATCGATGGTCTCGACTACCGTCGCCGCAATGTCACCGGTCAGGCCGTGACTGTCGAGCCCGATGCCCGTGAGCACCTGGTCAATACACTTTTGGGGCGTGGTTCGAAGGTCACCGAAGATGACTTCAGCGCCTTGATCCGCCACCTGGGTACGGTGCATCCGTCGAAGTACGTCAAGGTCATTCGCGACGTGGAGGTCATTTGCCTGCGTGGCGTTTTTCTGCTCACCGATCAGTCCGATGCCCTGCGCCTGGTGGCGTTCATCGACCGGGTATACGACGCCGAGATTCCGATCGTCGCCAGCGGACGCCCGCTCAACGAGGTATTCGACGATGAGATGATGGCGGGCGGGTATCGCAAGAAGTACCAGCGGTGTCAGTCACGCATGGTCGCGCTCACCACGGGAGAGTTGCCGCCGCACACCGACTGACCGCGCTCGTTTCCCGTCACACACCACGCACCATGCACCATGCACCACAAAACACGAACCGAAGAGACGGCCGCTGTTACCTGCCGGAAACCTTCCGGCCGGCGGCTGAAGCAAACCGTCAGAATGTTTTCAGGCCACAGTAAGGGTAGCCAACACTGACAGGTCGGCCCTCGACGGTCTTTCGCCGACTCCATTGGCCAGAGGCGTGTGGGCTCGATGCTGGCTGACTACTTTCCGATCCGTTACCTGCGCGAAACACGTCGGTCCGTTTTCTGAAACGTCGAGCGGTAATACTAATGCCAGTCGAGGACGGGATTGATCCTCGCTGTAGTCATTCCCTTACCCACCAGCCTCTGCACAGGCTGCATATTCGAGACGCGTTAGGACTATCTATGGATACCGGAAGCATTGCATGGGGGCTGACCGCCACCGCACTGGTGTTGTTCATGACACCGGGTGTCGCCTTCTTCTACGGGGGACTGGTCAAAGCCAAAAGCGTCATAAGCATGATGATGATGAGTTTCGGCGCGCTGGGACTCATCAGCGTCTTGTGGATTCTCTACGGTTTCAACATGAGTGCCGTGGGAAGCCCCATGGAATTCTCCGGCAACCCGTTCTCCGACTTCGGCCTGGGCCAGCTCGCGATGGGGGAGACCGGCAGCATCGACCTGCTGGGCGCCACTTTCGGAGCGACCTTCGCCATTATCACCGTTGCCCTGATCAGCGGTGCTGTCGCCGACCGTGCCAAGTTCGGCTCCTGGATGATCTTTGTGGGAATCTGGGCCACCCTGGTGTACTTCCCGGTCGCAGCCTGGGTCTGGGGCGGGGGCTGGATCATGAGCCTCGGCGACACACTCGGGCTCCCCGGTGTCATTGACTATGCCGGTGGTACCGCAGTGCACATCAACGCCGGGGCGGCAGCCCTCGCCCTGGCTCTTGTTCTCGGTAAGCGCATCGGCTTCCAGAAGGGCATCTCCAAGCCGCACAACGTGCCGTTGGTGCTGCTCGGGGCTTCGATCCTGTGGTTCGGTTGGTTCGGTTTCAACGCTGGAGCTGAGATGTTCAACGAACTCGGCAACGTCGGCCTGATCATGGTCAACACCCTGGGTGCAACCGCTGCGGCTATTCTCGGCTGGATGGTCGTGGAGAAATTCAAAGACGGCAAGGCTACGTCGGTCGGCGCCGCATCCGGTGCCGTCGCTGGCCTCGTGGCCATTACCCCGGCCTGCGCCAACCTTGAGCCCGGCTGGGCGCTTCTGCTCGGTGCCGTTGCCGGTGCTGTGTGCGCCCTGGCCGTCGAGCTCAAGTTCAAGCTCGGCTTCGATGACTCGCTCGACGTCGTCGGCATCCACCTCGTCGGTGGCGTCATCGGAACCGTGTACCTTGGCTTCTTCGCCGTCGACACCGGTCTGTTTACCGGTGGCAACCTCGGCCAGCTCACTGTGCAGGCGATCGCCGCCTTCTCGGTTCTCGTTTACTCCTTCGTCGTTGCCTATGTCCTGGGCCTCGTGATTGAGAAGACCATTGGCTTCCGCATCAAGAACGAAGACGAACTGGCCGGAATCGACACGAGCGTGCATGGCGAAGAGGGCTACGCCCTCGAGCGTGTCTAACCCCCAGCCGAATTAGCATCGCGCGGCGGTCCCGCGGGGCGGCGAGTAGGCAGCGGCGATCCAGCCAAAGCGTCCTCGCCGCTCTTTTCGTTCTGCCCAGATCGCGAACGGGCAGCGGATGCCGCGACTCAGCCGCGAACGCAGGTGCCGGAGGACACCGGGTCCGACAGCACGGGCGCCTGGCTGATCACGGGCTGAACTTCCTCGAGGGCGAGGGCGTAACCCACGTTTTCGGTGTTGGACGCCTTGGCGAAGATAACGCCGACCACCAGTCCGGATTCGCTGAGCAGAGGTCCGCCGGATTCGCCCTGCTGAACGTCCGATGCCAGGGTATATACCTCACGCGGCGTCGGATCCTGGCCATAAATGTCAGCGACGCTGATGGTGCCGACCGAGATGACCTGCGCCGGGTCGGAGACGTACGGTCCGCCGAAAGGATAGCCGTCGGCGACCGCGCCGCTGCCCACAGCGAGATTCGCGCCGATACTGAGCGGCGCGGTGGGCAGGCCCGGCACAGAAATAATGGCCAGGTCGTCGACCGGGTCAAAGTACACGATTTCCCCGGCCAGGGCCTGGCCCGCCGGCGTTTCCACGACGGGCTGGCCTACTCCCGCAACCACATGCGCGTTGGTGATGACGCGGCCATCCGAGACGACAAAGCCGCTGCCGGACTGGCTCTGGCCGCAGGCGTAGGCCGTGCCGGTGATGCGCACGACCGACTGCGCGGCCACGGCCAGCGCGGGGCTGCTCGTATCGGCCTGGGCGGCATCCGGTGTCGGCCCGGTGAAAGCGTCGACGATGCGCGGCAGGCCCTGAGTCACGGCGACCGAGCGAAGCTCGGCCATGAGCGCCTTGACCGGGTCCGGCGTCAGCGAGTCAATACCAGAGACAACGGTGGACGAGGCGATGGAAGGAGAGAGGAAAGGAATGCCGAGGGCGCCTATGCTGAACGCCACCATCGATGCCACGAGGGCCGACGCCACGGCGGCAAAGGCCGCGCCGAGCACGCGATTGAGTGCGCCGAGCGAGGAACGTCGCTTCTTGGGGCTGACCATTCCGCCCACCGACGCGCCGAGCGAATGCCCGATGAGTACGAGCAGAATTGCCACAGCGATGGTTGCTGGGGTGCGCCATTCGGCTGCCGGCACCCAACCGCCCACTAGGGGAACCACGAAGAAAGCGGCGACTCCGCCGAGCACAGCGCCCACGACGCCGGTGAGACTGCGTAACAGCCCGCTCCGGTAGCCGTTGACGAGGGCGACGAACAAGACCAGTATCAGCAGAAGGTCGAGAACGGTCGAGCCTGACATCCGTCTCCTTTATCTTGCTTCATCTGATGGCTGTTCGGGACAATTTCGCCTGTCTCATCGTTACACAGGGCGCCTCCGCGATTGCTGAGCAGTCGGTGCGCCCGGTTCGCATTCCCGGGTGATCAACAGGCGTGGTGGTGCCCCAGGGAGTACCGTGAGCCAGAGTGAGCGAAAGTTCTCCCGTGAACCCTTCCCGCGAAAGGATGCTGTGACAAACGCCGAGGCCTATCCCATTTCGGCAATAGCGCCCCCGTTGGCCGGTCGAGCCTCCGCGAGCCAACGATGGTCGAACCTGGTATTCCTGCATTGGAGAGTGGACGCAGCGCTGGTCGCGCCGCTCCTGCCCGAAGGCTTGGTACCCGACGAATATGACGGGTCGAGTTGGGTTGGCCTGATTCCGTTTGTCCTTGATCGCGCGACAATCCTCGGAAGCCCGCCGATTCCATACTTTGGCACCTTTGTGGAAGTGAACGTTCGCCTCTATGCCGTCGACTCGAAGGGGCGCCGCGGCGTTGTGTTCGTGTCGCTGGAGGCCAGTCGCCTCGCGGCCGTGCTGGCCGCTCGCGCGTTGTTCTCGCTGCCCTATATCTGGTCGAGCACACGCCTGTCGGTCGAGGGCGGAGAGTACCGGTACACCTCGACGCGCCACCGGGATCGCACCAGGCACACCGACATCGTGGCGCGACCGGGTTCCACCGTGGTAGACAACAACCCGTTGGCAGACTTTCTGACAGCACGCTGGGCGCTGTTTACGAGCATCCGCGGGCGCACCACGCACCTTCGCAATCACCACGAGCCGTGGCCGCTGTTTAACGCCGAGCTCGTGAGCATCGACGACACGCTGCTGGACGCTGCCGGATTTGTCGGCCTCGCCCAGCGCGCGCCGGATTCCGTGCTCTACTCTCCGGGGGTCACGACCTGGTTCGGCCGCGGCACCTGAGCCGCCCTGTTCGGTTAGTGAATTGCGGCGATGGCCACGTCGATGGACTCATCGCCGTCGGTGAACTCGATGAACTTCCCCGCGGTATTGTCGTTCGCCAGAACGGCGGCGGCGACGAGAGCAACGTTCTCCCGTGAGGTATCCCCGCGTGCCCCACTGGAGCCAACGGCGATGGATCCGGTTGCGGTAGCCATGGTCAAAGCGCTCGGTCCGAGAATGGTCCAGTTCAGTGAGGTGGCCCGCAGATAGTTGTCGGCCGCTGCCTTAGCCTCATAGTAGGCGAACATGGGGTCGTCGGCAGAGGCGCCGTGGTCGGCACGTGACCCCAGGTACGACACCATCACATAGCGATAGATACCGGCTTGCGCCGCGGCATCCATTGAGCGGATGGCGGCGTCCCGGTCCACCGCGTAAGTGCGGTCCGCGCTTCCTCCACCAGCGCCAGCCGACCAGACGACGGCGTCCTGTCCGGCCAGTACGGCCGCGAGCTCGTCGGTAGACAGGTTCTCGACGTCGGCGAGCACCGGTGTTGCACCGGTTGCCATGATGTCGGCGCTCTGCTCGGGCTTTCGAATGAGGGAGCTGACCTCGTGTCCGTCAGCGGTAAGTAAGCGGGCCAGGTGGAGGGCAACTTTTCCGTGTCCGCCGATGATCGCAATTTTTGTCATGTCAATAACTCTGTCACGCTCGGCTGCGTGCGGTACTCAGACTTGTGCGATCACACCAATCCGAGCAGTCGGGCGCTGACCGTCACGCAGACAAGTTGAACGACAAGAAAGACGGCTACCCAGAAGATACCTGGAACGTGCGTGAGCCGGGCCAGCTGTTCGGCGTCGGACGAGGAGCCGGCTCGTCGATATCGCGATTGCTGCAGCTCGAGAGACGTACGCACAGCACCGAACAGGAAAAAGGCGGTAACCAGCAGGGCGAATACTCCCTGCACCCGCATCGACCCGAACCAGGAGACTCCGAACACGACGGCGCCGGTGACGGCCACCGACCAGAGCCCGTACCAGTTCCGAATCTGCACGAGTAGCAGGGCCAGCGCGGCGAGCAGTGCCCACAGCAGGCCTACGTCATAGCCTCGGCTCAGCAGCCAGGCCGCGCCGAGGCCGAGCAGCGCGGCAGCCGAGTACCCGGCCAAAAGGGTGACGATCATGCCCGGTCCGCTCGGGCGCCCCCGGCTCACGGTGAGCCCGGATGTGTCCGAATGCAGGCGGATGCCGCCCAGCCGCCGCCCGCTCAGTACCGCGACAACTCCGTGTCCGCCCTCGTGCACGATCGTGATGGCGTGGCGGGCGACGCGCCACGCGGGCGTTATCAGCACGACCGCTCCGGCCGCGGCCACGGTCAGCCACGCGGTGAGGGGCTCCAGCGTGGCATGCGGTGTCGTGATGCGTTGCCAGAGGTCGAGAAGCACGTCCATGCAAGTCAGACTATGCGGGCTGCCGATGGCTCACGGCACGCCCGCGGTGGAAGCGAGGATGTGCGTGCGAATCGTGAGCGGAAAAAGTACGCCTATTTGGGGGGTATGCCCACCCCCCCGAAAGGGGGCATGAGACTCGGTCATCGCTCCGGTATAACTAACCTGCTAACTGGGAATTTCTCAGTTTTTTCACAGGCTAAAGAGGAAGTCATGACAGCAACGAGGGGTATAGAGCATCGAGCGATCCGGAAGCGAGCGGGGGGAGCGGTCGGCATGGCCCTCGTCGCTGTGCTCGTAGCAAGTTTGGGCACGGTAATGACCGCGTTGCCGGCCGCCGCAGCTGTTCCAGCGGCAGTAAAAGCGGCGGGAATGCCGGGCATGGTCGACAACGGACCGACCAGCGCGACCGACGAAACGAAGGTGCCGCACTACTTCGGCCCCTATCCGAACTGGGCGAATAGCCCGCAGGTTCTGGCCAACGCCATGGTGACGATTTCCGGCGGTGGGGGAACGGGCGCCGAAGCCGTGGCAACAGTGGTCCCCAAGACCGGTGCCATCGAATCGATCACGGTAACTCAGCCCGGCACGGGCTACACCAGTGCCCCCACAGTGTCGGTGGATGCCGCCGGTGTCTCGACAACCCCGGCGAGCGCCGTGGCCGACATTTCTCTGGGAGTTCTGACTCGAATCGACGTCGCTGAAGCCGGATTCGGTTTCACGGCCCCGACCGTAACCATCACCGGCGGCAACCCGACCCCCGGACTGGAGGCGACCGCCATCGCCAGCGGCGGTGTGGACGACCTCGCGATCATTGATGGCGGCAGCGGCTATACCATCCAGCCGATCGTTGAGTTCACTCTGCCCGATCAGCCGAACGGAATACTTCCCACCGCAACAGCCGATATGGATGCCGCCGGTGTCGTGATCGGCGTTACGGTCGTAACGCCCGGTTCCGGATACTCCAGTGCCCCGACGGTGACCATTCGTGATGCCGATCAGATCAACCCCACCGCTGCGTCTGTCACGGCCACGATCGGTATTGCCGCAGTCGACCTGACATCCGGTGGAGAAGGCTACGATTCCGCTCCCGTCGTGACCATCGCCGACACGGTCGGTACCGCCGACAAGGGTGCCAGCGCTACGGCGATTGTCGCTGTCAAGGGCGCTGTCACCGGAATCAGGGTAACGAGTCCGGGCGCCGGCTACCTCACCCCGGGTCTCAAGAAGTTCGTCGACACCCTGCCCGGAATGGGCCCCGAGCAGAAGAACAACCTCGGCCAGTACATTCCCACGGCGGTCCCGGACACCACAACCTACCCGGGCACCGACTATTACGAAATTGCCGTCGTGCAATACCGAATGAAGTTTCACAGCGATCTGCCGGCCACGCTGCTGCGCGGCTACGTGCAGTTGTCCACCAACGTTGTGCCGGGCGACCGCGTTGCGCTGACCAACGCCAACCTGGACCCGACCATGGCCGATTCTCCCATTGCGGGTTTCACCGGTGTTGACGGTCCGCACTACCTTGGCCCGACAATTGTGGCGACCAAGGACAAGCCTGTTCGCATTCTGTTCCGCAACCTGCTGCCCACGGGCGTAGACGGTGACCTGTTCCTCCCCGTCGATACCTCGATGATGGGTTCCGGTGCCGGACCAGAAATGATGCAGCTTGATGCCAACGGCGTGCCGATGGACATGACCGCCGATGAGGGCAGCGTTCTCGACGGGGTTCGTAACCCGATGTGCGGTGCCACTCCGAAGCCCGACACGTGCTATTCAGAAAACCGGGCCACCCTGCACCTGCACGGCGGCATCACCCCGTGGATCAGTGACGGTACCCCACACCAGTGGGTCACACCGTCCGGCGAGCAGACCGCGTACCCCAAAGGTGTCAGTGTCAGCAATGTGCCGGACATGGCTGACCCGGGCCCCGGTGCGGAAACCTTCTTCTACACGAACCAGCAAAGTGCACGCCTGATGTTTTATCACGACCATGCCTGGGGGATCACCCGGCTCAACGTGTATGCCGGTGAAGCTGCCGACTACCTGATCACCGACGCGACCGAGCAGAAGCTGATCGCTCCGGACGGCCCGCTCGCCGGTATGGGCCTCGGTATGCCCCTGAACATTCAGGACAAGACCTTTGTTCCGGATGCCGCAACTCTCGCCAAGGTCGACCCCACCTGGAATTCCGCCAAGTGGGGCGGCACCGGGAGCCTGTGGACTCCTCACGTCTACATGCCGGCGCAAAACCCCGGGGACCCCTCGGGTATGAGCGCATTCGGACGCTGGATGTACGGCCCCTGGTTCTGGCCGCCGGCGAAAGACGCCAAGTATCCGCCCATCGCAAATCCGTACTACGACGCGACCTGTGACGCTGATGTGCAGCCATTCTGTGAGCCAGCCCTGATTCCGGCGACCCCCAACGTCTCGGTCGGTATGGAGGCTTTCAACGACACACCGATCGTCAATGGCACGGCCTACCCGAAGACCACGGTTGACCCGAAGTCCTACCGGTATCGCATCATCAACGACGCCAACGACCGGTTCTGGAACCTGTCCTGGTACGTCGCAGACCCGACGACGGGCACTTTGAGCGAGGTCGCCCTGAAGCCAGCCGAGGTGCTGGCAGCGCAAACCGATCCCGTGGTCACCCCGACCGTCGATACGACAAAGAGCCCCGCGGGCCCGGACTGGATTCAGATCGGCTCTGAGGGCGGGTTCTTGCCCGCTCCGGTTGTGGTTCCCGCGCACGACACGACGTGGATCACGGACCCGACCCGATTCGACGTCGGCAACGTCGATGAGCACTCCCTGCTGCTGGCACCAGCCGAACGGGCCGATGTCGTGGTGGACTTCTCCAAGTACCGCGGCAAGACTCTCATCCTGTACAACGACGCGCCCGCTGCCTTCCCGGCACGCGTACCTGGTTATGACTACTACACCGGCAATCCCGACCTTTCGCCGGCTGGTGCTCCCAGCACCCTGGCCGGTTATGGGCCGAATACCCGCACCATCATGCAGGTCACGGTGTCGAGCAAAGCCCCGGAGGTTGCCTTCGACCGGCCGAACACCACGGCTGACCGGATGGGCGCGCTCAATGCAGCCTTCGCCCATCACCTCGATGCCGCCGGGAACCCGGCCGGTGTGTTCGAGTCCGGACAGAACCCGTTGATTGTCGGCCAGTCGGCCTACAACTCGGCCTATGGAACGAATTTCGCCAGCAGCGGCTGGTGCAATGCGCCCAAGACCCCCTCGGCCAAGTGCGACGGTTTCGCGCGCATTCAGGAACAGGGCGGAGACCAGTTCAAGTTCGACACCTTGTCGGGCAATCAGGTTTCGCTACCCCTACAAGGAAAGGGATTACACGATGAAATGAACTCGGCCAACTTCGATGAATGGGGGAGGATGACGGCCAATATGGGGTTGGAAGCCCCCGGAGCGACACCACTTCTGCAGAACATCATTCTGTATCCTTTCGTGAATCCGGCGACGGAGATCCTGGATTCCACCGGGATGCCGAGCAGCTTGGACGTCACGCCGATATCGACATCCGATGATGGGACCCAGATTTGGAAGATCACCCATAACGGGGTCGATACCCATCCAATCCATTTCCATCTGTACGACGTGCAGGTGATAAATAGGGTGACCTGGGACAACATCATTATTCCGCCCGAACCGACCGAGCTTGGTTGGAAGGACACCGTGCGGGTCAGCCCCCTGGAAGACACGCTGGTGGCCGTGCGACCGATCGTGCCGACGTTGCCATTCGGAGTGCCGGACAGCATGCGGCCGCTCAACCCGATGATGCCGATCGGTGCGAAGGGAGCCGTGAACGGGGTGAATGGAAGCCAGGCCGGATTCAACAACACCGACACGGCGGGAAACCCGATAGCGCCGATCGAAAACGTCGTAGCCAACTTCGGCTGGGAGTATGTGTGGCACTGCCACATTCTCAGCCACGAAGAAATGGACATGATGCGACCGGTATCCGTGTACGCCAATCGAGCTCTGGCGGATGCCCCGGTGCTCGGTCTGGGCGCTACCGGCGCGCTGGACTGGACCGACGGCACGCCGGTGGACTACACCCAGCCGACGACCTGGACTAATCCGGGCACTGCTGAAATCGGCTATCGCGTGGAACGAGCTGAGGTGATCAACGACACGGCGGGTGCTTTCAGCAACGAAACCAACGTGTTGGCTAACCTCACGAGTTACATACCAGCTCCACCGGACGCCACGGGGACGTACGACTATCGGGTGACGGCCTACAACGCCGCCGGTGACTCGGTATCGAACGTGATCCGGGTGGTGGGCTTGCCCGCTGCTCCCACCGGGCTCAGTGCAGTTGTCGAGTCTGCGCCGGCATTGCCGGCCGGAGCTCAAGTTGCGCTCGCCTGGACCAACAACGCCCTGAACGCCACCGCGGTGGTGCTCGAACGAGCGGCTGGAACCGATCCGTTTAGTGTTCTTGCCACCCTGGCGCCGACCGCAACGAGTTTCGTCGACTCCACGGTGCTACCGGGCAGTTACGCCTACCGCGTGCAGGCGGTCAACCCGATTGGGGCATCCGCCTATGCCGGTCCGGTAACAGTGGATGTCGCCAAGCCCGGTTCGACCACCGTTGTGCTGAATGCTCCGAACCCCTCGCTCGTCGGTGAGAATGTGACCTTCACGGCGACGGTGAGCGGAGTACTGGCCAGCGGAACGCCGACCGGAGCGGTGGACTTCACCGTAAACGGAACGACGACATCTGTTGCTCTGGATGCCGTCGGGGTTGCCAGCTACGCCACCTTGGCGCTGCCAGCCGGAGACCACCCCGTCACTGCTTCGTACGGCGGCGACACGGTGTTCCTGGCCAGCTCGGCGACTACAACCCAGACCGTGAACAAGATCGCTAGCACGGCCGTTCTGGTTAGTAGTGCGAATCCGTCCACGTTTGGCTCTGACGTGACCTTCACAACAACGGTTAGTCCGTCTGCTGCGACCGGCACCGTGCAGTTCATCGTGGATGGTGCACCGGTCGGTGCACCGGTCGCGCTCGCCGCGGGTGGAGCCGCCTACGCCGTGGGTTCGCTCGCCGTCGGGGCGCACGTGGTCTCGGCTAGTTACGGCGGTGACGCGGCCTATCTCGGCAGCGTGGCTCCCGGCATCACGCAAACTGTGGGTGGTGCTCTTCGCCAGACAACAACGACGGTGACCAGTAATCGAGCGCCGTCGACGTTCGGGCGGACCGTGACGTTTACGGCCACGGTTCAACCGGTTAGCGGAACGGGAACGCCGACGGGCAGTGTGCAGTTCAACATCGACGGCGTCAATGTCGTCGGAGTTCAAACGTTGAACGCTCAAGGCCGGGCGACGTATTCCACGGCGGCACTCGCTGGCGGATCGCACGTTGTCATCTCGACCTATCGAGGTTCGGCAACCTTTGCCGGGGGAGGTAGCGCGGCCCTGACCCAAGTGGTCGACCAGGCTACGTCGAGGACAACGCTCACAAGGAGTCGGAGCACGTCAGTGTTTGGGCAATCTGTGACCTTCACCGCACGCGTCACGCCGCTTGCGGCTGCGGGCACAGTGCAATTCACGATCGACGGGGCCGTTGTCGGTGGCCCGGTCGTGCTGGATGCGACCGGTCGCGCAACCCTGGTGACCAGTAACCTCACGGTGGGTAGCCACACCGTGTCGGTCGCTTCGAGCGGAAACGTGAACTATCTGCCGAGTTCGAGCGGTTCGCTGACGCAGTCGGTTGCGAAGGGCTCTACCCGGGCGGTTGTCACCTCCAGCGGGCTCACCGCGGCGAGTGGCGCCACGGTGGTGTTCACCGCCACGGTGACGCCAGCGGCGCCGGCGTCGGGTGTTCCTACGGGAAGCGTGCAATTCCGAATCGACGGCGTCAACGTCGGCGCTCCGGTGGCGTTGAACCCCAGCGGACAGGCAGCGTACGCGACGAGTACGCTCACAGCCGGTCGGCACACGGTGATCGCCGTCTATAGCGGTAGCGACGATTTCAACGCTCGCACGAGCAGGCGCATCACGCAGCGCATCGTGTAGAAATCCCTGGCAGACAGCGGTGGCATCCCCGGTTGGGGGTGCCACCGCTGTCGTCGTTGATCTGTCGTTGATGGACCGGCAAGCCAACTCAAAGTGTGGCGAGCGATCAGGTCAGGGCCTAGATGAGTGAGTCCTAATCGGTTTTCGCCCAGGGTGACGGTCCCGCGAAAAGCCGAGTCCGGGCAGGATTCGATCGGCAAGCTGCACGTAAAGTGTGGTCAGGAGGGTGTTCAAATGTGTTTTCAGACACAGGGTCTAACACCCTCCGTCTACGATTAACAGCCTCCACGCGGCAACCGCCTAATACGACTCGCCCATCTAGGCCGAGGTGGCCGGCTCCGCGGTGAGCAAGTCGCCGACGTCGCACTCGAGGGCGTCGCAGATCGACCGCAGCGTCGAGAACCGGATCGCCCTGGCCCGGTCGTTCTTCAGCACCGACAGGTTCACGATGCTCAGCCCGACCAGCTCGCTCAGCCGCGTGAGCGTCATGCCGCGCGCCTCGAGCAGCTCGTCAAGCCGGCAGTGGATGCCGGGGGCATCGTCTTGCGCGACCTCCACCGGCTCCCGCGCGCTCGCCGCCATCAGACGAGTCCCTCGGTTTCGTGGTTCAGTCGCGCGTTGTCCTCCTGCAGCTTCTCCCCGGTCTCGAACGCGAGCCCGACGAGAAGCAGAACGAACCCGATGCCGAGCGAGCCGGGGTCGACCGACGCCATGATCGGCCAGTACCCCTCGAGCCCGGAACCGGGGGCGTTGAGCTCACCCGCGGCCATCCACGAGGCGAACGCGCCGAGGCCGACGGAGATGATCCCGCCGATCAGTATCACGCCACCGGCAAGGGCCACGCCCAGGCTCAGGCTGCGGGTGAAGGTGCCCGGGCGCACCAGCCGCCACGCGAGCAGCGCGATTGCTCCGGCCACCGCGGCCTGGGTGAGCATCCCGACCACGGCCGCGATGGTGGCGACGGCGACGGTGCCGCCCGAGAGGTTTTCGAGCACCAGCGTGGCGCTCTCGTACGATCCCAGGACGATCCGTGCGGTGCCGGCATCCGCCTCGTCGGGCAGCTGTCCGGCGACCGTCAGTGTCATCGCCAGGCGCCCGCTCACTAGGGCACCGATGGTGGACAGGGTGCCGAAAACGAGAATCGCGATCCCCCCGAGCGCGGATGCGGCGAAGATCAACCACACGATGGCGCGCGCCGTTCGCGCGCTCCAGCCCGGCCCGCTCAGTTGTTCGGTGCGTTTGATCATCCTGACTCCCAACGATAATCGATAAGAACGACAATCGTTAACGTAACGACTATCGATAACTAGGTCAAGTCATCCGCAGGAGGGTGTTCAAAATTATTTTCAGACGCAGGGTCTAACATCCTCCGTCTACGATTGACAGCCTC
>JBBRBV010000037.1:0-27118 GCA_038205545.1 Actinomycetales bacterium | reverse complement strand
TTATTCGGGTGCTGGTCGGCTGCGGTTGTTGAGCACGCCGTGACTCTCGTCGAGGTAGCAGCTGCCGCAGAGCGACTCGTAGGTGACCTCTTCGCCGTCGATGGCCACCTGGTCGCCGTCGAACACATAGACACCATCGATCTTGCGCCCGTTGAAGACGGCCTTACGTCCGCAGCGGCAGATGGTTTTGAGCTCTTCCAGGCTGTGGGCCACTTCGAGAAGCCGCCGGCTTCCGGGAAAGGCGACGGTCTGAAAGTCGGTGCGAATACCGTAAGCCAGCACGGGAACGCTCTGCAGAATCGCGATGCGCAGCAGGTCGTCAACCTGGGTTTCGGTCAGGAACTGGGCTTCATCGAGCAGCAGAGCACTCACGTCCCGGCCGGACCGATGGTGTACTTCGGCGCGGTGCTGCTGGAACACAGCGTAGGCATCCGTTTCAGGGGTGAGCAGAAAATCCACGGTTCGGGTGACGCCGAGACGGGAGAGAATGCCGCGGTCTCCCTTGGTGTCGACCGAGGGCTTGGCCAGCAGCACATGGTGGCCGCGTTCTTCATAGTTGTAGGCCGCTTGCAGCATGGACGTGCTTTTACCACTGTTCATGGCGCCGTATCGAAAGTACAGTTTCGCCATTATCGAATGCCTTTGGTCGTATTCATGGGGCCGCGTTCAGCGTCAAATTCTAGCGTGAGCAGCGGATGCCGGCTGGTCACCCGCACCTGGGTGAACACCGCGCGCAGCACGCTGAGGTACGGGCGCAGGGCGCGACGACGCTGAAACGGCGGCAGGGAAATTCCGGCCTGGATAGTAATGGTGTCGGTGGCACGGGAGCCGTGGTCGGTCGTCTGCTGGCGCGCTCGCGGCATGGTGGCGGCGTTCACCTGCGCCTGCGCGCGCGCCTGGGCTCGGGCCTTGGTTGCGGCCTGCGCTTGCGCCTCGGTGACGATAGCCACGGTCGTGGTGTCGGTAGCCGGCGTGGGGCGGGCTCCGCGATGGCCGAAAGCCTGGGTGATGTGTTCGGTGTCGGCGGGCGCCGCGCCAGACCCGTCGATCTGCACGACGAGGCTGGTGGGGTCGAATCCCTTCAGGGTGCAGAGGGCCACAATCAGGGCGCCGACGGCGGCGCGTTGGTCGGAATCGAAGCCGGTCGCGCGGCGCTCGGGGTCGGCGATGACACAGAGCGGGTTGAGGCCGCGCTCGGTGAGAGCGACACGCTCACGGTCGATGAGATCGTCCAGCCAAGTGTGATCGACCTCAGCGACGAGCACTCGACGCACCTGAAAGGCCAGGGAACGCGCGCGCTTCGTATCGGCGGCGGTGAGGGTATTCCGCCCCAACACGTCGGCCAGAAAGGGCAGCACATCAGCACCGAGATTGGTCAGACGATTCTCGACCACGGATTGCGCGAGGACACCCCGGCTCTCTTCGGTGCGTGCACGGATGCCGCGGCGGGCATCCGTTTGCCAGCGGTGAATGGAGTTGACGACCTGGCGGGAGTAGGCGGCGGCGGCCAGGGTCGGCGCGAATACCTGGGTCATCGAAACAATAGAGAACAGCACGGGCGGTACCTGGATTCCCGGGAATGGCGACTGGGCGAGTGCCGTCACGCCGACGACGAGCGCGGCGGAGGCGCCGAGCAGGAGGATTTCTTTCCATGGTCGAAAGGGGGCAAGAGCGAGCAGCAGCAGACCGAGACCGATGGGCGCGAAGTCGTCCTGGACCATTTCGTTGAGCTGCCAGGTGCTCGCCGCTGCGAGCAGGTGCGCCGCAATGCCGAGCCCCACGATCACGACCGCGCGAGTGCGGGTAAAGGGGGCCAGATCAGGCCGGGCCGACCAGACGAGCACGGCGGCCGCGATTGTGAGCGCGGTAACGGCGGCCGCGGCCAACTCCACGATCGCAATTTCGTGCGGGCGCGACACCGTGGCGATGATGGCGTAGGTGACCATGATCAGTGCCATGACCGGGGCGATCGGCCACGCGGCGAGGCCTCCGATCGGGTCGAGCCGCTGCTGCGAAGCGGATGCCGGCGCCCGCGGCCTCCGCGGCGTGGGAGTGGCGCGGATCATTGGGGCTTCCGGGAGCTCGAGCGGTTCGCCCGGTTTGATCCGGAACGGCGCGAAGCTAGCGCCGGGGGAAGCGCGATTGACTGGGTTGCGGCGGGCACAATGAGGCGCACCCTCGTGCCGGCGCCCGGGCGGCTCCAGATCAGAACGGATCCGCCGAGCTGTTCGATGCGACGCCGCACGGACTGCCGGAGCCCCAGGCGGTCGGCTGCCGAATCCGATTCGGTGAACCCGCGGCCGGCATCCGTTATGAGTAAAGAGATGGCGGTCGGGTCGGATTCGATGGCAACTTCGGCAGAATCGATTCCGGCGTGGAGGATGACGTTGACGAGGCACTGTTGCACGGCGAGGCCGACGTCGCGGTCGTTTTCGGCGTCGAGGCGCACGAGTGCCTCGCGGTCGCCGGTGACGTCAACGTGCAGTCCACGGTCGCGGCACCGTTCGATGGCGGTGTACACAGCACTGGACTGCCAGTCGTAACCGGCAGGGGTGGTCACCTGGACCGGGCCTGCAGGCTGGGTCGCGGCGGTTGGCTGCAGTGCGGTTGGCTGCAGGGCGGGGGCTGTGCGGTCGTCAATGTTGGTGAGCCAGTTGGTGTTGTGCAGGGTGGTCAGGGTGTACTTCAGGCTTGCGCGCAGTCCCGGGGATAGCGCTGCGGGTTCGGCGAGGGACAGAGCGACGAGCTGGGCGACAGTGGTGTCATTGAGCAGGGCGATGGCGCGGGTGTCCAGGGCGTCTCGCAGCTGCCGGTTGGCACCGTCTTGTACGGCACGGTGGATCGCGGGCTGGGCGGCGTTACTGGAACGGCGATCGATGCCGGCGAGCACCATGACGCCGACCAGTATGACGTAGGTCGAGAGGGTGAACAGGTCGGCACGGTAGGGCACAGCGGTGTCGAGAATGGCCAGAAGCGCGGCAGTTTCGGCCAGAACGAAGGCGGTGGTACTCCAGAGCACACCGGCCAGGGCCGTCGATCCGGCACCGCCCACCATCACGAGTGCCATCTTCGGCAGGGCGACGAGGTACATATTCGACGCGGGGAATACGTCGGGCACGCCGAGCACGGCTTTGGTAAAGACGTACACGCCGAGGGTTCCCACCAGCAGGTAGGCAACGGCCAACGCGATGCGGCGGTGCCGGGTGAAGAGGACGAGCAGCGCGCCCATGGCCATCACGACCAGCACGGCCACCCAGAGTTCCGGACTGCGATCGAGACTGAGGATAGAAACCGCCACCGCCGCCGCCATGAGGCAGGTGAGCGCGAACCAGTGAGCGGCCCGTGCGAGGGCGCGCGCGAGCGTCAACTGCACCAAATGACCGGGTAACCCTAGAGACATATTTTCCCCCTGGATAAGTATGACACCGGCGTGTGAGATGGATGTTGGCGCAGCGCGGCAGGGGGCGGCATCCGCTCGTCGACCCGTGCTGTGCGAGTATTTTTCGCGCTGCGACCGGTCTGGCGGGTTCGGTCAGAACAGGGTGGGGGCCAGGTCGGGCGGGAGCTCGGTGGCGATCAGGGACCGGGGTGGCTCCGCGCTGCCAGCCGAGGCGTGTGCCGGCGCGGAGGCGAACGTGGGGGTAGCGCGGGAGGTGGACGCGGGCATCCGTTCTGGGGAGGCCGGCAGGGCGCTTGACCGCAGGCCGCCCGTTGCCGGGTCGACGATTCCACGCTCAAGGCCATGCGCGCGAATGAGCGGTCTGATGCGGGCAGCAAGCCAGCTGCGGTACTCCTGGGGTGCGTATTGGCCACGGGCGTACAGCTCACGGTAGCGGCCGACGAGCTCAGGGTGGTCGCGGGCCAGCCACTGCAGGTACCAGTCTTTGACGGCGGGCTTGAGGTTGAGTCCGGAGTACAGCACGCTCGTGGCGCCGGCCTCCTTGGCTTGCCGCAGGGCCTCGTCGAGGTGGGCTCGAGTGTCGGTGAGAAACGGCAGGATCGGCATGAGGAAAACGCCGCAGTCGAGTCCGCGTTCGCGCACCGCGGTGACCGTGGCCAAGCGGGCCTTCGTCGTAGGGGTGCCGGGCTCGATCGACTGCTGCAGGTCGTCGTCATAAATCGCGATGGACAGGGCCAGATCGACCGGAACGTGCGCGCTTGCCTCCACGAGCAGGTCCAGGTCGCGGCGTAGCAGGGTGCCCTTGGTGAGAATTGAGATGGGCGTTTTGCTATCGGCGAGCGCCGCGATAATGCCGGGCATGAGCCGGTAACGTCCCTCGGCGCGCTGATACGGGTCGGTGTTGGTGCCGAGCGCCACCGGATGCCTGCCCCATGTGGGTTTGGCGAGCTCTTTTCGGAGCACCTCGGCCACATTGACCTTCACGATGATCTCGCTGTCGAAATCTTTGCCGGCGTCGAGCTCGAGGTATTGGTGCGTGGGCCGTGCGAAGCAGTAGGTGCAGGCGTGCGAGCAGCCCCGGTAGGGGTTGATCGTGTAGCCGAACGGCAGCGCACTCTGCCCGGGCACATGGTTGAGGGCCGACTTGGCGAGGATCTCATGAAATGTAATTCCGGCGAACTCGGGTGTCTGCACGCTGCGCACGAGGTTATTCAGGCGGGCCAGTCCGGGCAGGGCGCCCACCCGTTCCGTCTGTAGTTCCTGTCCGCTCCACCGCATGCTTCTAGTCGAACACAACTTCGAGTCGATTGCAAGCCTGCCGCTCGCGGCACTCCTTCCAGAAGCGGGCACCCCTAGCACCGAGTGCCATGATCGCTAATGAGTGCCGCGAGCTCCAGGCCGGTGCGGCGACGGGCCCGCTGCACCGCTATTGTCCTGCGGGCTGGATGAGGTGGAGGACACCGTATCGGACACCGACATCAATGACTTCATCAAGGAACGCACCGGGAGCGAATTTACGGCCGAGGACTTCCGCACCCTGCGGGGCACGGTTGCTGCCGCGCAGAGCCTGGCGCAATCTTTGGCGGGCGGAACACAGCCGGTGGCATCCGCTCGCTCGTGCGGTGCACGGGCATCTGGCGCGGAGGTGGTCTCGTCTGCTGCGCGGGCGGCATCCGCTGCTCAGCCGCCACGTACGGCAAGGCGCAGCCGACGCGCCGACGACCGTGCTGTGGCCGTGCTGTGGCCGTGCTGTGGCCGTGCTGTGGCCGTGCTGTGGCCGAAGCTATGCGGCAGGCTGCCGATGTACTCGGCAATACACCGGTCATTGTGCGCACGAGTTGCGTTGATCCGCGAATTATCGACCTGTTTCGCGCGGGTGAAACCATCGAGCCCGTGGGCCGAGTTTCGGTCGAAACGGTACTACGCGCACGGCTGCTCGGCGACGGCACATGATTTCTGGGTGAATGTCACCCGTTCGGGGTATAACTTGAATGCGGCCCAGCCGCAGCGTTCCGTCGCCGCTCAGAAAGGTAAGACCGTGTCCCAGAAATCTGATCCCGTGAATGAACCTCCTCTCGACGCTCCAGATACCGGCTCCACGCCGGGGTCGCCGAACTCCCCCACCAATCCGGACCAGCTCGTCGGACCCGACGGTCCTGACGGACCTCGCGAAGAAAGCACCGAGAAAAGTTCCGAGGGAAGCGTCGGCGGCTCAGCCGTTCCGGCCCCGAGCGCGAGCACCGGTCCTGACGGTCCGGCGCCGAGCGAGGATGGCGGGGCTGCCGGGGAAGCTGCCGCGGCGATTGCGCCCGATCGAGACGGCGATGCCGAAGACGAGCAGGACAATCGCGACAACGAGGCGAACGTCGACGACATCGACCCCGCCGACAACCCGTCGAATCCCGATTTGGTCGGCCACGACGTGGCCGAAGAGGACCCCGCTCGCGCCGAACCGACCGCATAACCGCCACCACAAACACCAGGAGTCCCTATGAAAGGTAAAATTCTGTTCCTCGCCGGCACCGCGACGGGCTTCGTGCTCGGATCCAAAGCCGGCCGCCAGGCCTACGACCGCCTCAGCGCGCGAGCCCACGAGCTGTGGGGCGACCCGACCACGCAGAGGGTCATCTCGCAGGCGGAGGCCATCGCTCGCGACGCCGCAGCCGTTGCCCAGACCAAGGTAACTGATCTGTTGGACCGCACCGAGGCATCCGTCAAGAAGGAAGAACACCAAACCAACCGGGCGACGGATGCCGACAGCCCCGACGTGTAATTCCGCGAACGCAAACCGACGCCCCGCCGCAGACCTTGTCGCGGGGGTGTCGGTCGTCGATGCGGCGCCGGCGAATGCCGGCGCGAGTGCGATTGCACCGGGCGGTCAGATATCCGGCACGGCGCCCGTTTGGCACGCCTCGTGTTCGGTACGCCGCCCGTTGGGCACGCCTCGTGTTCGGCACGGCACGGCGCAGCGCATCCGGCATGGCGCCCGTTTGGCACGCCTCGTGTTCGGTATGGCGCAGCGCATCCGGCACGGCGCCCGTTTGGCACGCCTCGTGTTCGGCACGGCACGGCGCAGCGCATCCGGCATGGGACTCGTCTGCGGGGTCAGGACAGCGGTGTGACGGCTAGTTCGTGACGCGTGACGCGTGATGCAGCCAAGCTACTCGGCCGCCGTGGCGAGCGGAGTGCCGAAGTACCGCGCCCAAGGAAGCTCGCTTGCGCCCGGTCGAACGACGAGTAGAACCACCTTGTCCTGAGCACACCGAGCTTCGTGACCTCGTAGGCATCCTCAGCCTGCTGGATGATTCCAAGCAGCGCGGCCGGGTCGCCGTCAAGAAAGTGGGAATCTCGCACCAGCCATTCGGTGGGTGTGAGCTGGAGGATGCCGAGCTGCGCTACGCGCAGGTTTTCCGCATCCGAAACGCCATTGTTCGGGTTCATTTGCCGCCTCCTGGCCGCTTTGGTCCTTAAGTACACATCCGAAATCTCCCTCATTCAAGGGGTTGACAGGGCACTCCCGCCTACTTGCCACGGCATTCGACGGCACGTACAGCATGCCGAGCTGTGCCGCTATCTCGCGCATCCACCAGTTGCCGGCCCAACCGGGGGCTAATTCAGCAAAAACCGGCGCTCGACCGTGCCAGCGCCGGATAATCTCGGGCCGACACCGGCCCCTACCCGGCAGATTTTCTAAATTTGCCACACGTGAGGTCGGGCAGGCGCGCCAGGCGGCGCATAACTCCTGCAATTCGGTCCAGGCAGCAGGGGGCCCCTGGGCACACGCGGAGGCGTGCTGCGAATTGCAGGAGTTGTGCCGGGCAGTAGAACTAATCCGCACCACTGGGGGCTAATTCAGGAAATCCGGCGGACCGCCGTATCCGAGCCGCCCGTGTGCGCACCACAAACGCCCGCACTCGGCAAATTCCGTGAGGGAGCCACGCGCGACCCCAAAAACAGGGCGCCCAAACCCGACGCCGAGACCCAACGCCGGAGCCCAGAAAGAGACCCAACGCCCAAGCGCCGAAAGCGGAGCCCCAGAAGCTGGGAGCCCGCTGAACAAAGGCAAAAATGTGGCCTTTGGCAGATCAAAATGCCTGATGAGACCGCATGCTAGTCAGCGCAGATACGCATAATTCAGCAGCGTCCTAGTTGCTGAGGTGCAAGACCTCGGCGGTGGCGGCCAGAGAGGCAGCCGCGGCGGCCGGGTCGTCGGACAGCCTGGTGCCGTAGCTCGGGATCATCTGGCGGATGCGCGGCTTCCAGCCCTCGATCCGGTCCGGGAAGCAACGGGCCAGGAGGTCGACCATAATCGGTGCGGCCGTCGATGCTCCCGGCGAGGCGCCGAGCAGGCCTGCGATCGAGCCGTCAGAGGCGGTGATGACCTCGGTGCCGAACTGGAGCGATCCTCCGAGCTTGGCGTCTTTCTTCATGACCTGCACGCGCTGACCGGCTGTGATGAGTTCCCAGTCCTCGGAGACCGCCGCGGGTATGAATTCGCGCAGGGCCTTGAGCTTGGCGTTGCGCGATGCGAACACCTCGCCGACCAGGTACTTCATCAGGTCAAAGTTGTGGCGGGCGACCGCGAGCATCGGGCCGAGGTTGTGCGCGCGAATGGAGAACGGCAGGTCGAACCAGGTGCTGGTCTTCAAGAACTTCGGGCTGAATCCGGCGTAGGGGCCGAACAGGAGCGACATCTCGCCGTCGACCACCCGGGTGTCAAGGTGCGGCACCGACATGGGCGGGGCGCCCTTGGCGGCCTTGCCGTACACCTTGGCCTGGTGTTGGGCGACGAGCTTGGGGTTTGTTGTGCGTAGAAACTGGCCGCTGATTGGAAAACCACCGAATCCCTTGATTTCGGGGATTCCGCTCTGCTGCAGCAGCGCGAGGGCACCACCACCGGCACCGACGAAGACGAAACGGGCGTTGATCGTGCTGCGGGTCTGCCCGACCTGACGCAGCAGCTTCAGGTTCCACGAGCCATCCGCTTTGTGCTTCAGGCCGACAACCTGCTCGTTCATGTGCATCGTGACCCCGTGCTTTTCGAGGTTCTCGAACAGAAGGCTGGTGAGGGCGCCGAAGTCGACGTCGGTGCCACTGACGATTCGCGTGGCGGCGATTTTCTGGCCGGCGGGACGCTTGCGGGTGAGCAGCGGCGTCCAGGTGCCAATCTTCTCGACGTTGTCGCTAAATTCCATGCCGGCAAACAGGGGCTCGCCAGCCAGCACGGCGTGACGCTTGCGCAGGTACTCCACATTGGCTTTGCCGTGCACGAACGTCATGTGCGGGGTGGAGTTGATGAACTTGTTCGGTTCCGGCAGAGCACCCACGCTCACCAGGTGCGCCCACAGCTGCCGGCTGATCTGGAACTGCTCGTTGATGACGACGGCCTTGTCGGCGGTGACCGACCCGTCGGGCGCCTGCGGCATGTAGTTGAGCTCGCAGAGTCCGGCGTGGCCGGTTCCGGCGTTGTTCCACGGGTTCGAGCTCTCCTGAGCCAGTTCGCCCAGTCGCTCGTACACCTCGATGCGCCAGTCAGGCTGCAGCTCCTTGAGGAGAGTGCCGAGGGTGGCACTCATGATGCCGCCACCAATGAGGACTACGTCAACGGTTCCCTGAGAATTCACACTCTCGAGTGTATCGCTGTGAGCGGATGTGCCCGACCGCGGTCTTTGCGGCACGTCGCCTGCGCGGTCAGCGAATGCGAGCCCCTCCGCCCTGCACCGGGTTCGATTTCGGCCGGCATCCCGTTACAGAGCCCCGCACCCGAGCGCTGATCTCATGACTAAGGAATACTGAGGCCTATGCCTTCCGAAAACGCCGAGCGGCGCGTCGCCGTCATCATCGAAGATGACCCCGACATTCGCAACCTTCTGGATGCCGTGCTCACTCAAGGCGGGTTCGAGACGGTCGCCACGAGCAACGGCCTCGACGGCATCGCCGCGGTGCGCGCCTACGACCCCATCGTCACGACGCTCGACGTGAGCATGCCCGGCATAGACGGTTTCGAAACCGCTAGACGCATTCGGGCGTTCAGCCCCACCTACCTCGTCATGCTCACCGCACGCGACGACGAAATCGATACCCTGCAGGGCCTGGATGCTGGCGCTGACGACTACCTGACCAAGCCGTTTCGTCCGCGGGAGCTGCGCGCCCGTATCGATGCCATGCTGCGACGCCCTCGTCATCCCGTCGCAGCGGATGCCGTCGCTGTGCCGGTCGCGCAGCGGACGGTCACCGCGCCCGCCGCAGCTGTGCCCGTCGAACGGCCGGTCGCCGCGCAGATCAACACGGATCCGCCCAGTGCCGCGCCAATGGGCACCCCGTCGACGAGCTCTGGGCCAATGGGCGTCGCTCCCCTCAACTTGATGCCGATACAGGCTGTAGCGTCGCCGGTTTTTCGGCAGGCACCCGTCGCCTCCGCTCCGACTTTCGTGGCGGCGACCGATGCCGGGAGCGTTGCGACCCGCGCCACACCGGTGGGCGGCTGGTTTGAACACAACGAACTGCGGTTAAACCCGGCGGAACGCCTCGTGCAACTCGCCGGCACGCGGCTCGAACTCACCCGCACCGAGTTCGACCTGCTCGCCGCGCTCCTCGGATCGAAGCGGCGAGTGCGCAGCACGAACGATCTCGCCGTGCTGGTGCGCAGTGAAGAATACGCCAGCGTAGCCCTGGTGAACGAGGCAGTCGACGCGCATATGGGTGATCTGCGACGCAAGCTCGGCGACAGCAGCGCGACCCCACGCTGGCTTGAGACCGTGCGCGGAGGGGGCTACCGCCTGACTGCCCCTGAGTAAGGCGCCCGCTCAGACCATGCAGCCGGGCCGGGTCAACGAGCGAACTCGGGCCCGGCATCCGCTGGTCGCTGTGGCGTCAGGAATCGGCAGGGTCACTCTGACAGGTCGCCCCGTTGCGGGAGCGGATTGGGCCTGATTCGGCCCAGGATCTGATCAAGATCCGGCGCGACCGGGCGCGACAAGTTCCACAGCTATGTCGTTGCCGCCACCGGCACGGACAGCCTCGACGGCGGTGTTGACCGCGACGCTCAGCGCGGTCAGGGCATAACCGTGGTCGAAGGTGTCGGCGATGCCAAAACTCGCCGTCAGCCGGATCCGCGAGGCTTCCTTTAACGGTTCATCGACGAGGGTGGCCTGGATTCGTTCCGCGAGAGCCCGCGCTTCGCGCGTCGAGGCGACGCCGGCGAGCATCAGGAACCGCCCGCTCGATCGGTGTCCGATGATCGAGAGCACCGGGGCGCTCGAGCGCAGCTGTGTGGCAAACCGGGCGATCGCCTCATCTCCGGCTACTCGGCCGAAAACAACATTAATTTCGGGCAGGTTGTCGATATCGGCCCCGATCAGGGCGAGTCCAACCCCGGCCTGGTTCGCTCGCTCCAGGTGATCGCTTGCTGCCTGAACAAATGCGGCGGCTGAGAGCACCCCCGCCGCCGAGTGGATGCCGTCGGTCAGATCGCCGACGGCGCTGCCCGATGATTGCTCGGCGCGCAGCGTCGAAATGGCAATGGTCATGAGCACAATGAGACAGAGGCTGAGCACCAAAAAATTGCCGGTATTGAAGTAGGTGATAAAAACCAACCCGGTTGTACCGTCGACGATGAAGACGACGCTGCGAATTACCGCTGCCGCAGCCGCGATCCAGAGGGTGACGGCCAGAATGCGACCGCTCAGGTTGCGCCGTAATCGACCACGGACCGCTTCGACTGCTCCGAGTGCCGCCAAGACGGCGAGGACAAGCCATAATTCGGCGACGCCGGCCCAGCGACCGGCCGGTTCACCATGCAGCACCGTGGCGGCGAACACAAGAACACTGAGCACGGTGACTACCCACAAGACGCCCCGACGGCCGTTGTAGCGACGAAGCCCGGCCCAAAGCGCCCCCACGGCGAAGGTCAGCGTGACGTTGGCCACCACGATCGCCCACCAGACCATCGGCCCGTTCTGCGCGGCGCCGTGCGCGATCGTGGCCATGATCGCCGCGATGAAGGCCAGGCTCCAGATGCGACCGACGGAATCGTTGCGATTGAACGCCGTGTTCAGAATGAACGACACCCCGCACAGCGCCACGACGACTCCGTTGAGCACGAGCAGGGTCAGTATATCCAGTGGCATGCGTCTACCTTTGCTTGTTCATCATGGGGTGCGCGGCAGCGTCGCGATCGCCGTGGTGCCCTTACCCGAAGCGGATTCGAGTCTCAGTTCTCCTCCGTGCTGGCGGCAGATCTCTCGGCTAATGTTCAGACCGAGGCCGGTGCCATGAATGCTCGACCCGCGTACCGAATCGGCCCGATAAAATCGGTCGAACAGGTTCACCTGCTCGCCAGGGGTCATGCCCCGTCCGGTATCACTCACGCGCAACTCAACCTGGGTGACGGAATCGATCAACGTCACCTCAATGCGGCCGCCGGCAACGTTGTATTTCACCGCGTTGGAGAACAGGTTGTCGACCACCTGACGCAGGCGAAAGGCATCCGCTTGCAGCCGCACGGTGGGCAGCGCCACCAGCACAAACGAGATGTCGCGCTGCTCCGCGGCCGGGCGCAGCGATTCGATTGCGTCGATCACGATCACCGACAGGTCGCAGGGAGCGAATGTGATGGCCAGCTCGTGCTTGGTCGCGGCCGCGGTGCTGAGCAGATCGGCGACCAGTGCCAACAGCCGGTCGGAGTTCTTTGAGGCCACCTCGAGCATGCGGCGGGTGGACGGGTCGAGGGCATCGTCGTCGAGGGACAGCTCCAGGTACCCCATGATCGAGGTGAGCGGGGTGCGCAATTCGTGAGAAACGGATGCGACGAGGTCGTCCCGCGCCTTGATCGCGCGCAGCTCTGTGGTGACGTCCCTCGACACCATGACACCGCCATCGTAATTGTCATCGTCGTCGTGAATGGGCCGGGCGGAGACCAGCACGGCGGCCTGCTGCTGGCCCTGCTCCCCCACCCAAATAGTCACCCCGTCAACGGTTTCGCCGCGCATGGCGCGCTGGAACGGCCGATCCTCGGCGACATACGGGGTGACCTGATCTTCGTGGTACACGACGATGGAGGCAAGCTGGCCATCTTTTACGCCGAACCGGGAGAACATTTCGCGTTGGGCCCGGTTGATGACATTCGGCTCAGCCTCACGGCTGAACCCGACGACACCGAAGTCGACGGTGTTGAAGATCTCGTCGAGGGTGCGCTCCTCCCGGCGGGAACGGCGCAGCGCCCCTTCGAACAAGACCGACTGCTGGGTGAGCAGCACCCTCTGCGCCGCTGCCCGCTTCGTTGTCAGGTAGGTCGTTGTGGCGACGAACGCCAGCATGACGGGCACAATGGCCAGTCGCGGTATCTCGGTGTCCGACACCGGTTCGGCGCGCAACACAGCGGCCGTCCAGAGCAGCACCGAGGTGAGTACCACCGAACCGACGGCACCTCGACCGCCGAAGTGCGTCGATAGCCAGATGACGGGAAACACGAGCAGAAAGGACGTGCCTAGCAGCGGCTCCCCCTCCCTGGCGATGACCAGCCCGACCAGATCAACTATGGGCAGAACGATGACCCAGTTCTTGTCGAAGTGCCGCCACGGCACCCCCGCCGCAACCGCGGTGACTGCGAAGACAATGAGAATTCCGGCCAGAAACAGCTCATTGGTGAAGAGGGACCGGTCGAGCACGCCCGACACCGCGACCAGCACCAGGGTCGCCGACCCCACCAGCAGCTGGGAGAGAAAGACGGATCGGTCAAGGCGATACTGACCCTGCCGATCGGTTTCCTGGCGAGGATGAATCATAGTAGCGTCACCGCTACGTGCGCCGTGTGGGCGGGCAGCACGGCGATCGCCCCGAATTCATCAAGTCGGTCAATGGTCTCGGTGAAGCCCTGCGGCACTCCGAAGTGAAAACCCTGGGCGCTTCGAATGCCGAGCCGGGCTAGTTCTCCCGCCATGTGCTCGCTCTCGACCCCCTCAACAATCATCGAGTACTCGAGCTTGTCGCCGAAACCCTGCAGCGCGGTGAGCACCTCACGCTGGCGAACGTCGCTGAGGTCGTCAACCAGGCTGCGGTCGATCTTAAGGATGTCCATCGGCACTCGAACCAGGGAATCAACCGAGGAATCTTCGGAACCATAGTCATCGAGGGCGATCAGAATGCCAGCATCACGCAAGCACTCGGTCTGCTCCCGAATCTGCGCTGACACCCGCGCAGCCGAACGCTCATTGAGCTCAAGGCAGAGGGTGATCTCGGGATAAGAACTGTTAAGGTCTTCCAAAAACGTGCCCAGTCGGTCGGGTGCCAGTTGCCCCGCCTCCACATTGATGGTCACACACACGATGCCCGGTTCGACGAGACGGAATTCGGCTGCCGCGGCCAGGGCCTTTTCGGCGATCTGGCGGGTCAGCTTGTCGAACCGGCCGAGGCTCTTCGCCTTCTCGACCAGCGACGGCGGTGAGATCGCGCCGAGTTCCGGGTCGACGTAGCGCAGCAGCGCCTCGAACGCCCAGATTCGGCCGGTGATGAGGCTGACTATGGGCTGATACGCCAGTTGCAGCTGGTTCTCGTCGATGGCGAGGGCGACAGACTCGTTAAATTTGGAGGAGCCGTGCGTCGACACCTTGATGCTCGCCTCACCGTCGCTATTGCCACGGCGGCGGTTTTTCTTGACCATAAGCATGCTGTGGTCAGCGTCGTGAACGAGAGATGCGACATCCGTTTCTACAATCGCGGAATAGGCCAGGCCGATGCTGAGTCTGGGGCTGATGGTGTCCGTCCCGACGGCGAGCGGGGCAACGGATGCCTCCAGCACCGTCTCAGCGATGGCTTGGGCTTCGGCCAGGGTCGCCAACCGGGTGAGGATGATGACGAATTCGTCACCGCCAACCCGCGCAACGAAGTCGTGCGGACGCACCGCTTGGCTGAGCCGCCGGCCGAGCACTCGAAGCACTTCGTCGCCGGTCTGGTGGCCGTAGGTGTCGTTCAGGCGTTTGAAGCCGTCGAGGTCCAGGAACAAAACGGCGATGGCTTCCGCGTCACTGCGGGTGGCGTTGATGCCATCCAGTGTCTCCTGGAAGGCACGGTAGTTGGGCAGTCCGGTGAGCGGATCAGTGTTGGCCCGCATGGTGACGCCATCCAGATACTGCCGGGACTGGATCACGAGCTCCGCTGTGGCCGCGAGGGCTTCAAGCGTACGGCGATCGACTCCGGAGAAGGCGCCGTCCATCGGATCGCGACGGGCGACGGCGTATCTCGCTTCATCGGACGTGAAGCTGACCTTGACGCCGATCGCACCGGCCTCGGCCGGTACCGATTGAAACACGATGGACTGCACGCCGACCGCGCCGGCCACGGCCTCACCCAGCGCCTCGGCGACGTCAGCCGTTGGGTCGCCGCTGCGGGTGGCACTGAGAATAGTGCTGCCGGTCACCAGACCGTTCAGCCGACGCCGCATATGCGACATGGTGCGCACCACGATGACCGTCACCGCCACGCCGAAACTTCCCAGCAGGGTGCCTCCTGCAGTTTGGAGCGATGTGCGCCCCGAACCCGGAGTCGGCAGGCCCACGTCGGCCCAGTGCGCCGATGCCATCGCCAAGCCAGCCAGGCCCACCATCAGCAGGGACAGGCGCACGGCGGAGATCAGGGGGAGTCCCCCACGATCGGATGGAGCATCGATCAACCGCATGCGCACCACTTCAACGGTCAGCACAAAGACGACGTAACCAACGGATGCGACCGCGACCGCTGGCAGCGCTGGCATGGCGACCCGGCCAAGCAGCCACAGGATCAGAAGAAAGAGCAGGCTGCCCAGACCGGCCAGTCCCGCACTGTACACGGAGACGTCCATGCGGCGAGACTCCACCAGGATGGCCCCGAAGACCCCGAACATGACGATGCCGATGATGACCGGGTCGGGGAGAACCGGTGTCAGGGCAGGCACGGCCAAGACCGACACACTCATAGCCGGCGACCGGTGCGCCACGCTGCCCACTCGAACCCAGGCTATTTCGAGTGCCACCACGCAGATTAATCCGACCAGCGCGAGGACTAGTTGGCCGCCCGGATCCGCGAGAATCATGGCGACGGCGACGGGAATAAAAGCCAAGCCTAGCGCCCCGCACACGCCGAAACCGATGCGCTGCAGCGCGCCCCTTACCCCAATTCGGCTCACGCGGACATAGCCTACGCGACTAACCGCCAGTGGCGGCGCCCGGCCGCATTCTGGCGCGACCGCGCGACGCACTCACGTCAGGCGACTACGAGGTCGGCGGCGATGAGCTCGGCGATCTGCACGGCGTTCAGTGCGGCACCCTTGCGCAGATTGTCGTTGCTGATGAAGAGGGCGAGGCCGCGGCCATCCGCTACCCCTTCGTCCTGTCGGATGCGACCGACAAAGCTTGCGTCTTGCCCGGCGGCCTGGAGCGGGGTGGGGATGTCGGTGAGTTCGACGCCAGGGGCTGTCTTCAGCAGCGCCTCTGCGCGGGCGACGCTGATCGGCGTGGCAAACTCCACGTTGATCGACAGGGAGTGACCGGTGAATACGGGTACGCGCACGCAGGTTCCGGAGACGAGCAGGTCGGGCAGTCCGAGAATCTTGCGGCTTTCGTTGCGCAGCTTCTTCTCCTCGTCGGTTTCGAACTGACCGTCGTCAACGATGGAGCCGGCCAGCGGGATCACGTCGAAAGCGATCGGGCGAGCGTAGATGGTGGGCTCGGGAAGGGTGACCGCGCTGCCGTCATGCACGAGCTGGAACAGGTTCTCGTCCTGGGCGGCGACGCGCACCTGGCTGGCCAGTTCAAACGCGCCGGCCAGACCACTGCCGGAAACAGCCTGGTAGGTGCTGACGATGAGCCTTTTCAGTCCGGCCTCATCGTGCAGGACCTTGAGCACGGGCATCGCTGCCATGGTGGTGCAGTTCGGGTTGGCGATGATGCCCTTGACGGCCTGCGTGATGGCTTCCGGGTTGACCTCGCTGACGACAAGGGGAACATCCGGGTCCATGCGCCAGCCCGAGGAATTATCGACGACGAGCACGCCGGCCGCGGCGAAACGCGGTGCCTGCGCCTTGGAGAGCGTGGCACCGGCCGAAAAGATGGCCACGTCGAGCCCGGTCGGGTCGGCCAGCGACGCGTCTTCGATCGTGATCTGCTCGCCCCGGAAGGGGAGGCTGGTACCGGCTGAGCGGGCCGACGCGAAGAAGCGAATGCTCTTGACCGGAAAGTCGCGCTCCTCGAGCAGGCGCCGCACCACGGCGCCAACCTGTCCGGTGGCTCCGACGACGCCGATGTTAATGCCGGAAGTGTTTGCTGAGGTGGTCACGTGTGATTCCTAACGTCGTTCTGGGCTATCCCTCGTGGCCAATTCAGGAAAAAAGTGGGCACATTTACCAATATTTCGGCTCCCGGCGAATATTCGGGGCCGATGTCCTGAGTTAGCCCCCGGGAGGAGGGGTGACGAGGTGGGGGCGGGCATCCGTTCGCCGACCAGTGAGTTTTACCCCCGTTTCAGCCTGAAACAGGTCAAAACTCACGGGTCGGCGGTGTGGGTGTGGCTAGCGGCCGGAGCCGCCGTGCACGACGGCGTCGATCTCGCCGTCGAGGTCGAACGCCGTGTGCACCACGCGGAGGGCGTCGTTGATGGTGTCGGCACGGGTGACGACCGAGATGCGAATCTCGCTCGTCGAAATCATCTCGATGTTGATGCCGGCCTCGTAGAGGCACTCGAACAACTTCGCCGAGACGCCCGTGTTGGTGCGCATCCCGCCACCGACCAGGGCGAGTTTGGCGATCTGGTCGTCGTACTGCAGGCTCGTGAAACCGATGGTCTCCTTCTCGTTGGTCAGCGCGGTGAGCACCTGTTGGCCTTCCGACTTGGGCAGGGTGAACGAGATGTCGGTGAGCCCGGTGGCGGCCGCCGAAACATTCTGCACGATCATGTCGACGTTGGCATTGGTGCGCGCGACGATCTTAAAGATGAGCGCGGCCTTGCCGGGAATGTCGGGTACGCCGACCACGGTGACCTTTGCCTCGCTCAGGTCAGCGGCAATACCGGCGATGATTGGCTCTTCCACGGTTTCTCCATTTTCTCGCGCTGTCGCGGCGTTGTACACGATGGTGCCGCTGCTGTTGGTGAACGACGAGCGCACGTGCAGCGTTACGCCGTGGCGGCGGGCATATTCCACGGCGCGAATATACAGAACCTTGGCTCCAGCGGCGGCAAGTTCGAGCATCTCTTCGCTCGTGACGCGCTCGAGTTTGCGGGCGCGCGGCACGACGCGCGGATCTGCGGTGAAAATCCCATCGACATCCGTGTAAATCTCGCAGATGTCGGCGCCGAGGGCGGCAGCCAGCGCGACGGCGGTGGTGTCCGAGCCGCCGCGACCGAGGGTGGTGATGTCTTTGGTGTCACGGTTGAAGCCCTGAAAACCGGCGACGATGGCGACGGCCCCCTCGTCAAGGGCAGCGCGGATGCGCCCGGGCGTGACATCGACGATGCGCGCGGAGCCGTGGCGGGCATCCGTGATCATGCCGGCCTGGCTGCCGGTGAAAGAGCGGGCGTCGTAACCGAGACTCTTGATGGCCATCGCCAGCAAGGCCATCGAAATTCGTTCGCCAGCGGTCAACAGCATGTCGAGCTCGCGCGGTGCGGGCAACGGGGTGACCTGGTGGGCGAGGTCAAGCAGTTCGTCGGTGCTGTCGCCCATCGCCGAGACGGCGACGACGACCTCGTTGCCGGCCTTGCGGGTGTCAACGATGCGCTTGGCGACCCGCTTGATACTTTCGGCATCGGCGACGGATGACCCGCCAAACTTCTGCACGATCAAGCTCATATGACTCCTGAGATGGGGATGGTCGGGCCTGGGTGTGCGCCCCGTCCAAGTTCCCATCCTAAATGCTGGTGCTCGCGGTGCCCACCATATGACGCTGTTGGGCGGCGGGGCTGGCGCAGCGACGCATCCGCTTGCGGGCCCAGCTTATGAACGCGGGCCCAGTTTGTAAACTGGGCCCGCGTTCCGGGCCCGGGCCCCGGACGTATGAGCGGGCGGGCGCGGCCGGCGACTCGTGGTGGGAGGCGGTGGGCCCCGTCCGGAAGTGGGCGAGCGGGCTGACGGCTAGTGGTTGACTTCGCGACGGCCCTCGAAGGCGCGGCCCAGGGTGACCTCGTCGGCGTACTCGAGATCACCGCCGACCGGTAGACCGGAGGCAAGGCGGGTGACCTTAATCTCGAGAGTCGTCAGCAGGCGCGCGAGGTAGGTGGCGGTCGCTTCCCCCTCCAGGTTGGGGTCGGTCGCGATAATGACCTCCTGCACGGTGTTATCGGCCAGGCGCTGCATCAGTTGGCGGATACGCAGGTCGTCGGGGCCGACGCCGTCAATCGGGCTGATCGCCCCGCCGAGCACGTGGTACAGGCCCTTGAACTCGCGCGTGCGCTCGATCGCGACGACGTCCTTGGCCTCTTCCACCACACAGATCGAGGCGGGATTCCGACGCGGATCGCGGCAGATGAGGCAGGTTGCCTGTTCCGACACGTTGCCGCAGATGTCGCAGAAACGTACCTTGTCGCGCACTTCCAGCAGCACGTTAGCAAGGCGGGTCGCATCGAATTTCTCGGTCTGCAGAATGTGGAACGCGATGCGCTGGGCCGATTTCGGGCCGATACCGGGAAGCTGTCCGAGCTCGTCGATCAGCTCCTGAACGATGCCTTCATACATGGTCTAGTAGTCGTTTCTGGTTCGGGGCACCGCTGTATACGGCTGCTCTTCGATGAAGGTGGCACCGAGAATCTCGCGCACGACGGCTTCGCCGTAACGCTGTTTCTCGGCGAAGGACGGCGCACGCGACGAGTCTTTCGTGGTGCCACGCGGGCTGGAACCGTTCGACTGCTGGCGCTGGGGCGACGGCGCGGGCGACGGCGCGGGCGACGGCGCGGGCGACGGCGCAGATGCAGACGGCGAAGCGGGCGGCACCCCAGATGCAGACGGCGAAGCGAACGACGAGGTGGATGCCGCGCCATTCAGCTCGTAGTTCGGCACGCGTTCGTCGGCGGGTGCATCCATCTCGGGTGGCACATCATCGTCGAACGGCGGAGGTCGGTCGTCGAACGGCGGCTCGTCGTCGCGCTGCGCCTCGGCGGGGAGCACCGCGGACGGCGCTGCTGGCGGCGCTGCTGACGGCGCTGCGGCGAGCACCGCGGACGGCGCTGCTGACGGCGACACTGCGGGCGACACAGCGGGCGACACAGACCCGTGCGACGTGGCCGGAGCCGCGGCAGAGTTCGGCTGGGGGGCCTCGTGGTTGGCGGAACGCGGCGCATCCGTTGCATCGTCTGCCTCGGCTGGCACGGCCGGACCGTTGGCCGAGCCGGGAATGGCCACGGTGGCCCATCCGCTGGTCGCCGCTGCTACGGGCGACGCGCCCGCTGTAGCGGTCGGCAACGCGGCTTCGCGCACGGCAGCGGAAGCGGAAGCCGAAGCGGCCGGTGCTGGTACCGGTGCTGCCGGCACAGTCGTTGGCGCTGGTACCGGCACAGCCGCTGGTGGTGGTGCTGGTGCTGGTTGCACAGTCGTTGGTGGCACAGTCGCTGGTGGCACCGGTGCTGTCGGCACCGTAGCTGTCGGCACCGGTGCTGCTTGAGATGGTTCGAGAGTGGAAGCCGCTGGCGCAGGCTCCGCGGCGACGGTCGGTGAGTCGTTTCGTGACGACGCGCTGGCCGAGGAGGTCTCACGGCCGGTATCAACGCGCGCAATGAACTTCACCCGAAGGCCGAGTACGGCGACGATCGCGGTGCGCAGAAAATCGCTCGTTCCCATGCCCGGAACATGTTGCTGCTTAAAGCTGTCGACGTCGGCTTGACTCGGGAAGGAGAGCGCGAGTACATCACCGTTGAGCCCGAGCACGTGCGCCGTGTAGACAACGAGCCAGGCCGTGGTCTTCTCGGTGCGGACCGCCTCGAGAATCTCGGGCCAAGCGTCTTTCAGCTGCTGTAGTGAGACCGGAGCCCCGGGAACGACGGCCGGACGGGCGGGTGGGGTGTCGTGACTCGTGGTGGTCTCGACAGGCTCGACCAACGGCGAGGGTGACAACGGCGAGGGTGACGACGGCGAGGTCGGGGCAGCGGTGACTGGAGCAGCGGGGACAGGAGCACCGGGGACAGGAGCACCGGGGGCTGGAGCAGCGGGGACTGGAGCAGCGGGGGCTGCGTCGCCGGCGACAGGAGCCATACCGCCGACGGTCGCGGCCGGAGCGAGCGTCCGCGCGGCAGAACCAGTGGTCCCTGCAGCGCCACCAACACCGTCAACACCGTCAACACCGATGCGGCGCTCAAGGCGTTCGACTCGGGCGAGGGCGCCCCGTGTCGAGTCGTCCGTCGCGGGAATCAGGGCCCGCGCGATCATGAGTTCAAGGTGCAAACGCGGAGACGTGGCCCCACTCATCTCGGTGAGGGCGGCGTTCAGAATGTCGGCGGTGCGGGAGAGTTCGGCCGGCCCGAATGCGGCGGCCTGCGCGCTCATGCGCTCCAGTTCGTCTTGCGGCACGCCACGTAGCACGGCCGCAGCCCCCGCAACGCTCGTGGCTGCAACGATGATGAGATCGCGCAGGCGTTCCAGAAGATCTTCGACGAATCGACGCGGATCTTGCCCGGTCTGAATAACCCGGTCTACGGCGTCGAACGCAGCAGCGGAATCGCGGGCGCCGATGGCGTCGACGGCCTCATCGAGCAGGGACGCGCTCGTGTAGCCGAGCAGCGCGACCGCGCGCTCGTATTCAATGGATTGCCCATCCGACCCAGCCATGAGCTGGTCAAGCAGCGACAGGGTGTCACGCGGCGAGCCTCCGCCGGCTCGCACAACGAGCGGCAGCACTCCCGGGGCGACGACCATCTTCTCGGTGTCGCACATCTGCTGCACATATTCGAGCATCGGCCCCGGTGGCACCAGCCGGAACGGATAGTGGTGGGTGCGAGAACGGATGGTGCCGATTACTTTTTCGGGTTCGGTCGTCGCAAAGATGAACTTCACGTGCTCCGGTGGCTCTTCGACAATCTTGAGCAGCGCGTTGAAGCCCTGCGGCGTGACCATGTGCGCCTCGTCGAGGATGAATATTTTGTAGCGGTCCCGGGCCGGGGCAAAGATGGCGCGCTCGCGAATGTCACGGGCGTCGTCGACGCCATTGTGGCTGGCCGCGTCGATCTCAACGACATCGAGGGAGCCACCGCCGTCACGAGCGAGTTCGACACAGCTGGCACAGACCCCGCACGGAGTATCGGTGGGGCCTTCGGCGCAGTTGAGACAGCGGGCCAAAATGCGAGCCGAAGTGGTCTTGCCGCAGCCACGCGGGCCACTGAACAGGTAGGCGTGATTCACCCGGTTGGTGCGCAGCGCCGTCATCAGGGGATCGGTCACTTGGGACTGGCCGATCATCTCGGCAAAGGTCTCTGGCCGGTAGCGGCGATACAGGGCGGTAACCACGTTCTCAATGGTACTTGCCCGCACCGACACTCGTCTGCTCGCGCACACCCCCGGCACCGTCATTTCGGGCCCGCCGCCTTCCCCACGGCGGCATCGACGACAAATACCGGACACTGACCGGAATCCCTGGGTCCCGCAGCACAGGGACGAATTGGTTCGGGCCAAACCGCGATCCACGAGGATCTCGTCGTGGAGGATTGCGTCGCACTCAAAATCGATGGCCGGCACGACCTACCCGTGCCGACCGGCGCGGCCGAAGCAGCTACCGCACGGTCGCCAGGGTCTGGCGACCGATTTCCAGCTCCTCGTCGGTGGGAATGACCAGCACGGTCACCACGGAGTCATCGGTGCTGATCACCCGCGCGCCCCGGTCATCGGCTTCGTTGCGCGCGGGGTCGATGCGGATGCCCAGCGCCTCCAACCCGGCGAGGGAGCGCTCGCGCACGAGGGGCGCGTTCTCGCCGACCCCGGCGGTGAACGAGATCACGTCAACCCGGCCGAGCTGCGCAAAATACGCGCCGACATAGCCCTTGATTCGGTGCACGTATACGTCGATGGCCAGCTGCGACGGCCCGTCGCCAGCCGACGCGGCCACCATGACGTCGCGCATATCGCCCCGCCCGGTGAGTCCGAGCAGTCCGCTGCCCCGGTTGAGCAGCTTGTCGAGATCGTCAAAGTCGAGCCCAGCCCGACGGTGCAGGTGAAACAGAGCGCCCGGATCGATGTCACCAGATCGGGTGCCCATGACGAGCCCCTCGAGCGGTGTCATGCCCATGCTGGTCTCGACCGACCGACCGCCCTCGACCGCACACGCCGAGGCACCATTGCCGAGGTGCAGCACAATCTGGTTGAGATCTTCAACCGGGCGCTGCAGAAAGTTGGCGGCCTCACGCGACACAAAACCGTGGCTCGTTCCGTGAAAGCCGTAGCGCCGAATGCGAAAGCGCTCGGCCAGATCCGCGTTGATGGCGTAGGTGAAGGCCTCGGGCGGCAGCGTCTGGTGAAATGCGGTGTCAAAAATGGCCACGTGCGGCACATCGGCAAAAGCCTCAACGGCCGCGACGATCCCCTGCAGCGCGCCCGGGTTGTGCAGCGGCGCCAGCCCGGACAGCTCGTCGATGTCGCGTTCCACCTGCGGGGTCACCAGGGTCGGCTGGTGAAAGCGCGCGCCGCCGTGCACGACGCGGTGCCCAACGGCGACCGGCGCATGCATGGCCAGCGACGGCCCATGGGTCGCGAACGCTTCGAGCATCACGGCAAAGCCGGCCGTGTGATCGCCAATGGGCAGTTCGCGCTTCCATTTACGATCAGCGGATGCCGCAGCGTGCGTCTCCGCCTGGGCCTCGGCCGCCGACGTGGCAGCTTTTACCCCCGCGATGGAGTGCACAGACTCGCCGACGACCTCCCCGATCCGCTCGACCAGTCCGCTCGCGAGGGTGGTCTCGGTGTCCATCTCAATGAGCTGGTACTTGAACGAGCTGGAGCCGGAGTTGACGACCAGAACAGCGGTCATCGGGTAACCCCGGCCGGGGTTGAATCAAGGGCCGGGGCCCCACCCGGTGCCGAGGACGCAGCGCTCGTGAGGCCAGCCGCCTGAATGGCGGTGATGGCGACGGTGTTCACGATGTCCTGCACGAGGGCACCACGCGACAGGTCGTTGATCGCCTTGCGTAAGCCCTGCAAGACGGGGCCGATCGCGACGGCACCAGCGCTGCGCTGCACCGCCTTGTACGTGTTATTGCCGGTGTTGAGGTCGGGAAAGATGAACACCGTGGCGCGGCCCGCCACGCTGGAACCGGGCATCTTGGTGGCCGCGACGGCGGCATCCGCTGCTGCATCGTACTGAATCGGGCCTTCCACGAGCAGGTCCGGACGACGCTCGCGCACCAGGGCGGTGGCGGCGCGCACCTTTTCCACGTCGGCGCCCTCTCCGCTGGTTCCGGTGGAGTAGGACAGCATGGCGATGCGTGGCTCGATGCCGAACTGCACCGCTGTGGCGGCGGCCGAAATAGCGATGTCGGCGAGCTGCTCGGCCGTCGGCACCGGGATAACGGCGCAGTCGCCATAGACGAGCACGCGGTCAGCGAGCGCCATGAGGAACACACTCGACACCACGCCAACACCGGCCTGCGTCTTGATGATCTCGAAGCTGGGCCGAATGGTGTGCGCGGTGGTGTGGGTGGCGCCCGAGACCATGCCGTCGGCGAGCCCGAGCTGCACCATCATGGTGCCGAAGTAGCTCACGTCGGTGACGGTCTCGTTGGCCTGGTCGAGGGTGATGCCCTTGTGGGCGCGCAGATGCATGTACTCCTTGGCGAACTTCAGGCGCAGCAGGTCATCGTAGGGGCTCACGACGTGGGCCTGGGAGATGTCGAGGCCCAGGTCGATCGCGCGCGAGCGCACCTCGAACTCTTCACCCAGAATGGTCAGCTCGACCACGTCGCGGCGCAGGAGGGTAGCGGCGGCGCGCAGTACGCGGTCGTCGTCACCCTCGGGCAGTACGATGTGCTGGCGGTTCTTGCGTGCCCGTTCGAGCAGCGCGTACTCGAACATGAGCGGGGTGACGACCTCTGCCCGGCTCACATCGAGCCGGTCGAGCAGCGCGGCCGCGTCGACGTGGGTTTCGAACAGGGCCAGTGCGGTGTCGTGTTTGCGTTGCGAGTCGGCAGCGAGGCGCCCGCGGGTGCGCGTAATGCGCATGGCAGTGTCGTAAGAGCCGAGCGGCGTCATGATGATCGGCAGCGAGGGCGCCAGCCCCTCCATGAGGCGCTGGATCGACTCGGGCAGTTCAAAACCGCCGTTCAGCACGATGCCGGCGATCGACGGGAACGTCGCAGAAGCATTGGCCAGCAGCACGGCCAACAGCACGTCTTCGCGGTCACCCGGCACGACGACGACGGCGCCCTCAATGAGGCGCGGCAATACGTTGACCATCGACATCGCCGCCACGACAACGCCGAGCGCCTCGCGGGCCAAGAGCGCCGGGTCGCCCTTGATCAGGGTGCCGCCGGTGGCCTCCATGATGCTCTGCATGCTCGGAGCCACGAGGTAGGGGTCTTCAGGAATGGCCCAGATCGGTACGCCAAACGCTCCCCCCGACCGCGCCGGCTGAGAGTTGGTCGTGGCACGCACCGAATGGATGATCTCGGCCAGGGCCAGTTCGTCGGCACGGTTGACAATGATCGCCAAAACGGATGCGTGTTCATCACGCAATTCCGCCAGCGCAACGTCGGTCTGCTGGCCGATATCCGCGGCCGAGCGGGCATCGCTCTGACCAAGACGTTCGCCCTCGCCGGGGCCCACCCTGCCGCCGAGCACGAGCAACACGGGAGCCCCGAGGTTGGCGGCGATGCGGGCGTTGAAGGCCAGTTCGGTGGGGCTGCCGACGTCGGTGTAGTCGCTGCCAATGACCACGACCGTGTCACAGTTGGCTTCAATCGCCTTGTAGCGGGCCACGATGCGGGCGAGGGCGGCATCGGGGTCGGTGTTGACGTCGTCGTAGCTGACACCGATGCTCTGCTCGTAGGTTTGGCTGGCCGCGGCCCCCGGGCCGGCATTGGCCTGAAGATGGCGCAGCAGAAGCTCGACGACGTAGTCGGGTTCGGTCGCGGTGCGGGCGACCGGACGAAAGACACCGACCCGCTCGACCAGGTGAGTGAGCGTGTCGAGCACGCCGAGCGCGATCGAGGATTTGCCGGTATTGCCTTCGGCGCTGGTGATATAGATGCTTCGAGCCACGATGTCCATTCAAACGTATTCGGGTTGTGAGAGTGCCGGGCAGGTCTGACGCGTCAGCCAGGTCTCGGCGAAATCGGTACGGGTTCGGATGCCACTACACGTTGTCGCTGCCGGTCTCGGCGGCGGCGGGTGCGGCATCCGTTTGTGACCAGGACCAGTCGTTGACCTCGGGCAGGTCTTCGCCGTGGTCGCGGGTGTACTGCCGCGCGGTCAGGCGCGCATCCTGCATCTGCTGCCGAAGCAGGCCGGCGCGGGCGGCGAGCCCGGGGGTGCGGTCGATGACATCCATGACGAGGTGGTACCGGTCCAGATCATTGAGCATGACCATGTCAAACGGTGTCGTCGTGGTACCGATCTCCTTGTAGCCGCGGGCATGCAGGTTCTCATGGCCGTGGCGCTTGTAGGTGAGGCGATGAATCAGCCACGGGTAGCCGTGATAGGCAAAAATGATGGGCTTGTCGGGCGTGAACACGGCGTCGAACGCGCTGTCGCTCAGGCCGTGCGGATGGTCGTCCTCCGACTGCAAGCGCATGAGGTCGACGACGTTCACGACCCGTACTTTGAGGTTCGGCAGGTTCCGGCGCAGAATTTCGGCGGCGGCCAGCACCTCCAGCGTCGGCACGTCGCCGGCGGCGGCAAGCACGACGTCGGGCTCAAGGCCGGGCACCTCGGTGCCGGCCCAGTCGAAAATACCGAGGCCGCGGGTGCAGTGCGCGACGGCCTCTTCCATGGTGAGCAGGTTCGGCGCCGGCTGTTTTCCGGCCACGACGACGTTCACATAGTTGACGCTGCGCAGGCAATGGTCATAGGTGCTCAGCAGGGTGTTGGCGTCAAAGGGCAGGTAGACGCGCACGACGTCGGCGCTCTTGTTGACGACGTGATCAATGAACCCCGGATCCTGGTGACTGAACCCGTTATGATCCTGGCGCCAGACGTGCGAGCTGAGCAGGTAATTCAGGCTCGCGATCGGCGCACGCCAGGGGATCTCGGCGGTTACCTTGAGCCATTTTGCATGCTGGTTGAACATGGAATCGACGATGTGAATGAACGCCTCATAACAATTGAAAAGTCCATGCCTTCCCGTGAGTAGGTATCCTTCCAGCCAACCCTCACACTGGTGTTCGCTCAGCATTTCCATGACCCGTCCGGAAGGTGCTAAAAATTCGTCGTGTGCCAACGTCGCTGCATCCCATTGCCGGCTTGTCACTTGGAAGAGCGCTTCGAGGCCGTTGGAAAGCGTCTCATCAGGGCCGAAGACACGGAAATTCCGTTGCTGACTATTCAGCTTCGCCACGTCCCGTAAAAACGGGCCAAGCACATGTGTATCGCCACAGCCGGGTGATCCGGGTGCGGGCACATCCTCCGCATAGTCCCGGAAGTCTGGCATCCGCAAATCACGAAGCAGCATCCCACCGTTGGCGTGCGGATTCGAACCCATCCGTCGTTCACCCACCGGGGCAAGTTCTGCCAGTTCTGGTATCAATCGCCCCTGCTCATCGAAGAGTTCTTCCGGCCGATAGCTC
>JBBRBV010000036.1:0-27258 GCA_038205545.1 Actinomycetales bacterium | reverse complement strand
CTTAGACAACGGTACCGGCCAGCGCCGACACTAGCGCAGGTGGGCGGTGACCTCCGTGGCCTTGACGGAGAGCCAGACGGTGGAGCCGATCTGCAGGCTCAGTTCGGCAACGGATGCCGGGGTCAGCTCGGCAAGGATCTCGGGCGAGCCGCTCGTGCGCACGCGTACTCCGCCGTTGCCCGGCTCAATGCCGGTCACCTCGGCACGCCAGACGTTGCGCGGGCTCGCATGCCGCGGCTGCTCGGTCTGCACCACGACCGCGGACGGGCGAAAGACGGCGGCCGCCGTGCTGGCAGCCGGCTCGGCGAGCGCGGCGGCATCCGCTGGGCGAACCCGAAAAATGCGACCGTCAGGGGCCTCCACCGCGTCGCCGCGCACCGAGCCGACCACGAGATTCACCCCGGCGAGGGCCGCGATGAACGGGTTGCGCGGAGCTTGCAGCACGGTGGAGGTCGTTCCCGTATCGATAATGCGACCCTGATGCAAAACCGCCACCCGATTGGCCAGCACGACGGCATCGACGACGTCGTGGGTGACGACGATCGCGCTGGTGTGGGTGGCCGCGAGCTGCTCCCGAATGAGTTGGCGAATGTGGGGGGCGGTCTCGGCGTCGAGGGCGGCGAGCGGCTCGTCGAGCAGCAGCACACGCGGACCGGCCGCGAGCGCCCGCGCCAGAGCTACGCGCTGCTTCTGTCCGCCCGACAGCTGCCCCGGTTTGCGGTCGCCGCTCCCGGCCAGCCCCACGCGGTCGAGCCAGTCGTCGGCGACGCGGCGCGCCTCGGCCCGGTTGAGAGCGGATGCCTCGCCCACCTGCAGAGCAAACATCACGTTCGCGCGCGCGGTGAGGTGCGGAAAGAGCAGCGGATCCTGGCCGAGCAGCCCAATACCGCGGTTTTCGGGCGGAACGAGCCGTTTCGGGCCGGTCAGGGGGGCACCATCCACGGTGACGGTGCCGGTGTCGGGAGCGATGAGCCCGGCAAGTAGCTCGAGCACGGTCGATTTGCCCGACCCGTTGGGGCCGAGCAGGGCGAGGACATCGCCGGCCTCAAGCGTCAATTCAAGTTCGAGCGTGAACTCACCGCGAGCCAGGGCGAGCCGGGCAGCGAGCAGTGGGGTCGCTGCCGTCTTCCAGAGGGCCGGGGTCATGACCCGCTCCGCGCCGGCAACACGGGATCGACTCTGCCAGAGCCTCGACCGCCGTCCGGCGCTGGGAGAACCATTTGCGCTGGCCATGGTGCGCGAGCGAATGGACCGTCAGCATCCACTGTGAGAACTCGCGTGCGGAAGGCCGATGACGCGACGTCGCCACGGGCATCCGCTGTCATGACAGCACGCTCGCTCGCCGGGTTCCGACCAACACGAGAATGATCACGGCCACCGCGATGAGGAGTAGCGAGAGAGCGACGGCCTGGTCGGTGGTCACGCCCGACCCGTTGAACGCGGTGTAGATGGCGAGCGGCATGGTGCGGGTGACGCCGGCCTGGTTGCCGGCGAACAGGGCGGTCGCGCCGAATTCGCCAAGCGCCCGGGCGAAGCTGAGAACGGTTCCGGCGAGCAGGCCCGGCAGCACGAGCGGCAGGGTAATGCGGGCAAAGACGGTTCCGCGGTGCGCGCCAAGGGTGGCAGCGACGCGTTCAAACCGGGTTCCGGCGGTGCGCAGCGCGCCCTCGACCGCGATCACGAGAAACGGCATCGCCACGAAAGTCTGCGCGATAACGACGGCGGCCGTGGTGAAGGGCACTCGCAACCCCACCAGTTCGAGGTATTCGCCGAGCACGCCGGTGCGGCCGAGCAGCGAGAGCAGTGCGATGCCGCCCACGAGTGGCGGCAGGACGAGCGGAATGGTCACGAGCGCGCGCAGCACGCCGGCCACTCGCGGAGTGGACCGGGCGATCACGACCGCGAGGGGAACGCCGAGAAGCAGGCAGAGCACGGTAGAAACGGATGCGGTGGCGAGTGAGAGACCCAGCGGCTCGAGCGCCTCCTTGGAGAGCAGCAGCCCCGGCAGGCCGGCCCAGTCCACGCGCAGCAGGAGCCCCGCGAGCGGCACGACGAGCAGGGCGAGGCCAATGCTCGCGGGAATGTACAGCAGTCGCGGAATCATGCGCGGCCGCTGGCCCGCGGGTGCGCCGTTGCTTTCCGGGCCCGGGCCCGGAACACGGGCCCAGTTTCTAAACTGGGCCCGGGTTCACAAGGTGGGCCCGGGCGGCGAACAACCCTCATGGCGCGAGAAAACCGGCGTCGGCGAGAAGCGCCTGACCCTTTTCTGAGAGCACGAGGTCGATGAAGGCCTGGGCCGCGTCGGCGTGTGGGCTTCCCGCCACGACGGCGATCGGGTAGTGACCCACGACATCCGCTGCCCCGGCGGGAGCGATGCCCTCAAGGCGGTCGGGGTTCGCTGCCACGTCCGTGGCGTAGACGAGGCCGGCATCCGCTATGCCTTCGGCCACCTTGGTCACGACGGCCGTGACACTCTGTTCTTCGCTGGCCGGCGACAGCGTGACACCGGCATTGCTGAGCAATTGAGCGGATGCCGCACCGCACGGCACCTGGGGCGCGCACAGCACGCTGAGAACGTCGGGGCGGGCGAGGTCTTCCAGGGTTGTGATTCCAAGCGGATTGCCGGGAGCGACGGCGATGCGCAGCGTATTCGAGGCGAAGAACGTGGCCGGGCCCACGAGGTCGGCGGCGGTGAGGGCATCCATATTCTTGGTGTCGGCGCTCGCGAAAACGTCGGCCGGCGCGCCCTCGGTGATCTGGGTAACCAGGGTCGACGAGCCGTCGTAATTGGTCTCGACGGTGATCGACGAGTTGTCCGCTTCCAGCTGGGCGGCCACCTTGTCGAAGACGCTCGACAGCGAGGCTGCGGCGTAAATCGTGAGGGTTTGCGGTGCCTCGGCGCTATTGGTGGCACCGTCAGTCGACAAAGTCGCCGTGGTCGGGGCAGCGCACCCGGCGAGCAGAACGAGGCCGGCGGCCACACCTGCGGTCACCCCGAACCGACGGCGCTTCTGATCGGCTGTTCGTGAAAAGCGAGTCATGGCATCCGCCCCGGGGTTTCGACGATCACATTGGTGGCTTTGATGACGGCAACGCTGAGCGAGCCGACCTCGAGACCGAGTTCGCGCACGGCCTCACTCGACATGAGCGAGACGACGCGGTGCGGCCCGCACTGCAATTCGACCTGGGCCATCACCGTGTCCATGGTGATGGCGGTGACGATGCCGACGAAGTGGTTGCGAGCGCTACGGCCAACGCTCGACGGGTCGGCCGGGGTGGTGGCCTGCCGGGCCGCGAAGGCGGCGAGTGCCGCTCCGGCAACGACCTGCCGACCGGATGCGTCGGCTACGGCGTCAAGGCGGCCCGCGTCTACCCAGCGGCGCACGGTGTCATCGCTGACCCCGAGCAGCTCCGCTGCCTCACTGATCCGATATTGCGTCATATTCAGGACAATAGCACCGCACTTGCGGTCCCAGGTATCGTGCGCCATGGCCAGCCCCCCGTCGTTTACGGTCATCACTTTGCATAACTCCTGCAAATTCGAAACCGGTAGGCGCTACCGACGCGTAATCACCCGCAACTTTCGCGGAGCTCGGTCAGATTGCAGGAGTTGTGCGTCTAGTCCTGGTGGAAACTTCTTGGGAGCCAGCCTGATCGGGGATATCGGCGGCTTCGGGGTGCGGTGCGGATTCCAACGGATGCGGGTCGCCGGTAGGCCCCGCACCGCCTAGCGTTAAGCCATGGCCATTTCTCCTCTTGTCGAGCCCGTCGAACGGCTCAGCGCCGCCGAATCCGTGCGTACTGCCCGCCAGCGTCGCCTCCCGCAGCTCAACGAGCTCGGCCAGCGCCGCCTCGCCAACGCCCGCGTGCTCGTGCTCGGCGCTGGCGGACTCGGCTCCCCCGCCTTGCTCTACCTGGCAGCGGCCGGCGTGGGAACGATCGGCATTGTCGACGGTGACGACGTGGAACCGAGCAACCTGCAGCGCCAGATCGTGCACGGCCAAGCGGATGTCGGCCGCCCCAAGGTAGACAGCGCCGCCGAGCGCATCGCGGAGATCGCCCCGGAGGCTCGTATCGTGCGCCACTCGGAACGTCTGGTCGCCGCCAACGCCGCCGAGATCATCGGCGAGTACGACGTGGTCATCGACGGCACCGACAATTTTCCCACCCGGTTTCTCGTCAACGACACCTGCGCCGCCCTCGGTTTGCCGCTGGTCTGGGCCTCTGTGCTGCGATTCGACGCCCAATTATCGGTGTTCTGGGCGACTCCACCGGCCGACAGCGGTATCGTTCCGGTGCACCTGCGCGACCTGTTTCCGACACCGCCGGCCGAGGGCGAAGTGCCCAACTGCGCCGACGCCGGCGTGCTCGGCGCGCTATGCGGCCAGGTCGGGTCGCTCATGGCGACCGAAACGATCAAGCTCATCACCGGAATCGGCTCGCCGCTGATCGGGCGCGTGCTCGTGATTGATGCGCTCTCTGGTCGGTTCAGTGAGATTCCACTGCTGGGAACCGGCATTGCCGCCGAGCCGACCGCCGCCGAGATAGCCGCCTCGCAGGCCGAGGAAGCCGCCCACATCGCCGCCGCCAGCACCACCGAGGTCTCGAGCGCCGAACTCGTAGACTGGCTGGCCACGAAGCGAGCGGGTCCCGACAATTTTGTCGTCGTAGATGTGCGGGAGCCGAGCGAATACGCGGAAAGCTCGATTCCGACCGCCCGACTGCTGCCCCTCGGTGAGCTTCTGACCGACGGCGTGCTCTCGGAGAGTGCCCGAGCGGCCCTGCCGCAGCACACCCCGCTGATCGTGCACTGCCACACCGGCAGCCGCGCCACCCGGGCCGCGAACGCCCTCCGCGAGGCCGGATTCACCGAAGTCTCGGTGCTCACCGGCGGAATCGTCGCCTGGGATGAACTCGTCACGGCTGGTCAGGCTCCCGGGATTGGCAGCCGCTGGGCGTCGTTCGAGCCGGCCCCGATCGGGCGACACTCGTCGGGGCACGCTGACGCCGACAGCACGGTTCGCTTTGGCAGTGCGGGCCCCTCCGGCAGCACGGGTCCCTCCGGCAGCACGGGCCCCTCCGGCAGTGGTGCCGAGCGCGGCAGCCGGGTCTAGCCGGTGACCGAGACCGAGCGGCACGAGCACGAGCACGACCACGACCACGACCACGACCACCGTCGCGGCCACACGCACCCCGAACGAGCGGATGCCTGCGCCCCGGTAGCCTCCGCTCGCACTGTTGCCGAGCAACTCGCGGTCGTGCTCGGCAGCGTTGCCCCCCTTCCCCCCGTGCGCGTGGAACTCGACGCGGCTCGCGGACTGGTACTGGCCGAAGACGTGCTCACCGTGACCGACACGCCTCCCTTCGATAACTCCGCGATGGACGGTTACGCCGTCATCCGCTCTGATCTGATCGGCGCATCCGCGCAGAACCCGATCACACTTGTCGTCATTGCCGACCTCGCCGCCGGAACCGCGGAGAATCCTCGCCTGGTTGCCGGGCAGGTCGCGCGCATCATGACGGGCGCGCCGATTCCCGACGGAGCGGATGCCGTCGTGCCGATCGAAGACACCGACCTGGGCACCGAACTGGTCACCATTTTTCAGGCACCCAACCCGGCGGCGCACGTGCGCCGGGCCGGCGAAGATGCCCACGCCGGCGACCGCGTGCTGCGCGCCGGCAGCGTGCTCTGGCCCACCCGGGTCGCCGCTGCGGCCAGCGCCGGAACCAGTTCGGTGCTCGTGCACCCCGCTCCGCGCGTGGCGGTGATCTCGACCGGGAGCGAACTCGTCACGCCGGGAAGCCCAACCCGTCGCGGCCAGATTCCTGACTCCAACTCCTTTCTCCTGTCGGCGGCCGTTGCCGAGGCCGGTGGGATCCCCGTGCGGATCGGCGCCGTACCGGATGACGACGACGTATTACGTGCCCGTCTGGCGGAGCTGGCGAGCAGCGTCGACGTGATCGTACTCTCCGGCGGCGTGAGCGTCGGTGCCTACGACGTGGTCAAGGCCGTGCTGAAACCGCTCGGCACCGTGAACTTCGGACCGGTCAAGATGCAGCCCGGTAAGCCTCAGGGTTTTGGACGCTGGCCCGCCAGCGCAGACGCGCCCGGACCGCTCATTTTCGCCCTGCCCGGCAACCCGGTCAGCGCCTACGTGTCCTTCGAGGTGTTCGTGCGCCCCGCGCTACGGCGGCTACTCGGCCACGGCATGGCTGAACCACTCGACCCGACGAACCCGGCGCACGATGATCCCGCACACACCAAGAGCCAGCCGGCGCACGCAGACCCCTCGCTCGACCACCCAACCTACGACCACCCGGCCCTCCACCGCCGCACAGTCACGGCGACCGTCGTCGACGGCTGGAATTCCCCGGCCGGACGCGCCCAGTACATGCCCGTCATCGTCACGCACCACAACTCAGCCGGAGCCAGCGCCAGCGCCAGCGCCAGCGCCAGCGCCAGCGTCAACGCCAACGACAACGACAACACCAACGACACCCACGCCGAGGTGCGCCCGGCCTCCCGCGGGGGATCGGGTTCGCACCTCGTCGCCGGCCTCGCCCAGGCCAACGGGCTCGCCATCGTGCCCGAAGACACGACTCACATTCGCGGCGGCGACCTCATCACTGTCATGCTGACATCATGACGCACACCACCGACACGCCCGGCGCGGCCGTGCCCGCCCAGCTGTTCACGCACCTCGACTCGGCCGGTAAGGCCCGCATGGTCGACGTGACCAACAAGGTTCCGACCGTGCGCAGCGCCACCGCCGCGGGCTTTGTGCGCTGCGGACCCGCCGTGATCGCGGCCCTCCGCGACGGCACCGCGCCCAAGGGCGACGTGCTCGCCGTGGCCCGCATCGCCGGAATTCAGGGCGCGAAGAAGACCGCCGACCTGCTCCCCCTCGCCCACGTGATCGGTGTGCACGGCGCCGTCGTCGACCTGAACGTCGAGGATGACGGCGTCAGCATCACCGCCACCGTGCGCACCGCCGACCGCACCGGCGTCGAAATGGAGGCATTCACCGCGGTCTCGGTCGCCGCCCTCGCCGTCGTCGATATGGTCAAGGGCCTCGACAAATCCATCACCATCGAGAACGTGCGCCTGCTTGCCAAGAGCGGCGGCAAGAGCGGCGACTGGCTGCGCGCCGAAGACTAAGCGGATGCTGCCGGTCGACCTCATCGTGCTCGCGGGCGGCCGCGCCAGCCGACTCGGCGGCGCCCTCAAACCGGCGGTCGAGGTGGCCGGACGCGCCCTGCTCGCCCGGGTGCTCGATGCACGCCCGGTCGCCCGGCACGCCGTTGTCGTCGGTCCACATGCTGCCCAGTCGGCCGCCGGCGACCGACCACATCCGCCACTGATCTGGACGCTCGAAGACCCGCCGTTTGGCGGTCCGGTGGCCGCCGTCGCCGCCGGGCTCGCCGCGCTCGATGCTCACGGCGCGATCGAACCGAATGCAGAGGTAACGGACAGCTGGCTGCTCGTCCTCGCCTGCGATCTGCCCTGGGGAGCCGATGCCGCCCGCCTGCTCGTGGATGCGGCATCCGCTCGCGAAAAAGACCCCGTCGACGGCGTGCACCTCGTCGATCGCAGCGGCCACGCGCAGTGGCTTGCCGGGATCTACCGGGCGTCCGCCGTGCGCACAGCGGTGGCCCGCCTCGGCGACCACGTCGACGGGGCCAGCATGCGCCACCTGCTCACGGGCCTGAACCTCACCGGGCTGTTGGACGAATCCACAGCGGGTATTGACGTGGACACATGGCAGGATGTGGAGAGCAGCACCGCTCGCCTGACCGGTGCACGCGACTATGTGGCCCGACCCGAGGAGCGACCTGAATGAGCCCTGTACCACTACCCCCCGAAGCCCTCGACGACTGGCTCACTGCCCTCGCCGATCGGCTACAGCTCGACCCCGCCGACATCCCCGTGGGCGACCTGCTCGATGTGGCCCGCGACGTTGCGCACAACGTGGCCCGGCCCGCCGCACCGCTCAGCACCTTTCTGATTGGCCTCGCCGCTGCGAAAAACGGTGGAACCGCCGCCGATATCGAAGCCGCCTGCGCCGCCGCGAGCAAACTTGCTCTTGGCTGGGCACCGGAGACACCCTGATGGCCACCCTACGATTCTTCGCCGGCGCCGCCGAAGCCGCCAAAACCGACACGGCCACCCTCGACGCGGGCACGATCGGCGACCTGCGGGCTGAACTCGGCGAGCGCTATGGCAGCGAGTTCGTGCGCGTACTCGGCCTGTGTTCCCTGCTCGTCAACGGCGTGCGCGCCACCGATGACGCGGTCACGCTCGCCCCCACCGACGCGGTCGACGTGCTCCCGCCTTTCGCTGGCGGCTAGTCACTCGGCAAGCGTTACAAACCGACCCAGGAGTGGGTTCCGTCAACCTCGTATTGTTTCTTCCAGATCGGGACCTCGGCCTTCACCGCCTCGACGAGAGCTTCGCAGGCCGCAAAGGCGTCACCCCGGTGTGCACTCGCGACCGCCGCGACAAGGGCGAGGTCGCCAACCTCAAGGCGTCCGATACGGTGGCTGACCGCCAACACCACGAGTGGATGCTGCGCCCGCACCCGGTCACGGATCTCACCAATGATGCGCCCCGCGTCGGGGTGCGCACTGTAGTCGAGGCCCGTGACGCGGCCGATGGCATCCGGATCGTGGTCGCGCACCTGCCCGATGAACGTGACGACGGCGCCGTGCTCCCGGCCGGACACCGCCCCCACGTGTTCATTCACGTCAAGAAGCGACTCGGTGACGCGGGCGAATCCGAGCGAGGACGCCACCATCAGTGGTCACCACCGTCGAGCTGATCGATTATGTGCCGCACAAGCGGCGCGAGAATACCCACTCCGTCGAGCACCGCGCCGACCGAGCCCGGCAGGTTCACCACCAGGGCTCCGTTGTTGCCCACCGAATCGGCGATGCCGGCGATGCCACGGGACAGCACCGCAGTGGGAATCGTCGCGACGCTGACCATGCGGATCCGCTCGGAAATACCCGGCAGAGTCGTGTGCAACACGGTCGCCGTGCCCTCCGGGGTGAGGTCCCGCACCGACACACCGGTGCCGCCGGTCGTCACCACGAGGCGGGCGCCATCGCCGAGGGCAGCCGAAATCGCACCGGCGACACTCTCGATACCGTCGGGCACCACCCGCGGGGGCCCGCACGGAATGCCGACCTCCCCGAGCGCATCGACGGCGGCGGGGCCCGACCGATCCTCGCGTTCGCCGCGCGAGCAGCGATCAGACACGGTGATCACGACGGCCCCGAGTTCGGCGCCAAGCTTGAGCTGAGTTTTCACCGTTCCACAGTACCGCGACCGGCCGTGCCCCTCTTGGCCGCTCAGAGACTCAGTCGAGAAGCGGATGCCGCCACGCGCGCATCCGCTATGACGACAATCATTTGTCACGGTGTTTGCTCGGTGCACCTCGCACGAAATGCGAACAAGCTGGCCACGTAGACCAGCGAGCACACGGGCCGTGTGCCCGACAACCAGCCGAGAAACATCATGTCAACCGTCTCATCCCCACGCGTCGTCTCCACCCTGAAGCCGGACCTGTCCAACTGGGATCCGGAACACGCCGAAACATGGGATTCCCGTCTCGCCTGGCGCACCCTGTGGATCACCACGTTCAGCATGACCCTCGCGTTCGCGGCCTGGTATCTGGTCAGCGCCATCGCCCCGCGCCTGAACGACATTGGGTTCAATCTCAGCATCAGCCAGCTGTACTGGCTAGTTGCGCTGCCCGGCCTGGCCGCAGGGCTGTTGCGGCTCGTCTTCATGTTTCTGCCGCCCATTCTCGGCACCCGCACCCTCGTCGCGCTGGCCAGTGCGCTGCTCCTGCTGCCGATGATCGGCTGGACGCTCGTCGTGCGCGACACCTCCACACCGTATTGGGTGCTGCTCACGCTCTCGTTCGCTGCTGGTATCGGCGGCGGCAGCTTCTCTGGTTTCATGGCCTCGACCAGTTACTTCTTTCCCAAGCGCCTCGCCGGAACCGCCCTCGGTCTGCAGGCCGGGCTTGGCAATTTCGGCATCGGCCTCATTCAGTTGCTCCTACCGTGGGTGGTTGGTTTCGGTTTGCTCGGCACCGCTGTACTCACTCCGGAGAGTGACGCCAACGGTCAACTGGTCTGGCTGCACAATGGCGGACTCGTGCTCGTACCCTGGGTGATCCTCGCGATCATTCTCGCCCTCGTCTTTCTGCGACGCGTGCCGATCAAGGCCAACTTTAGGCAGCAGCTCGACATCTTCAAGATCAAGCACACCTGGATCATGACCGCCATCTACCTCATGAGCTTCGGTGCCTTCAGCGGTCTGGCCGCTCAGATGGGCCTGATCATTCTCAACGTCTACGGCGACTTTGCCGATGCGCCTAATCCGCTCGCCTTCGCCTTCATCGGTCCCGTCGTTGGGGCGCTGGTGCGTGCCGCCTGCGGGCCGCTCTGCGACCGCTTCGGCGGTGCTATTTTCACGTTTCTCGGCTGCGCGGTGTTCTGCGTGTTCTGCACCGGCCTGGCCTGGTTTTACTACGCACGCCCCGGCGCCCCCACCCCGAGCTAACGCTCCCTCTTCCCACCTGGGGCCCCTCTCCTCCAGCGGGGCCTCGGGTATTTTTTCACTCTCGGGGGCCATACTGACCGGAGGAGGTCATCGATGACCGAACAAGAACCAATCGGCGGTGATCCCGCCTGCTGGCTGGAACAGGTCTGCCCTGAATGCGGCGGGTTCGTTTCGGGCGAGCTTCCCGCCCGCTGCTGGCGCTGCGACACCCTGGTCTCCCGTTCGGAGGAGGTCTGACGTGCCCGACCAGCCCGACTTGCGGCGCGTGTTCACCATCGGTCACTCCACGCGCACCTTCGATGAGGTCTGCGCGATGCTGCAGGCCAACGGGGTAATCACTCTGGTGGACGTGCGCTCCTTTCCCTCTTCACGCAAATTTCCCCAGTGGAACCAAGACGCGATCATTCACGCGCTGCCCGAAGCAATTGGCTACCGCTGGCTGAAGGATCTCGGGGGCCGTCGGCACACCAAAAAAGGGGTGGGGAGTGTGAACAACGCCTGGAGAGTGAAAGCGTTTCAGGACTACGCCGACTATATGGCGACCGATTCGTTTGCCAGCGGGCTCGCCGAACTGCTGCAGATAGAAACGGAGTCGGTGCCAGCCATCATGTGTAGCGAGGCCGTGCCGTGGCGGTGCCATCGCCGGCTGATCACAGACGCGCTCATCGCTGCCGGGGTCGAGGTATTCAACATCATGTCGGCCTCGTCGACGAAGCAAGCAGAACTCACCGCGTTCGCGCGGGTTCAGGGCACCCGGATCACGTACCCCGACGAGGCCTAATGGATGCGTTCGAGACGCTAAGAGCATCCATCACCGACGACGAGAGCAACGCGCTGATGCGAAACAATGGCTGGCATCCGCTGTATGTGGCGTCGGCCCGAGCCAGAATCGCGGTGATCGGCCAGGCGCCCGGGCGCAAAGCGCAGACCAGTGGCGTGCCGTGGAATGATGCCAGCGGAAAGATCCTGGTGGACTGGCTGGGTGTCAGTGAAGCGCAGTTTCGGAATCCGGATCTGTTCGCCCTGCTCCCGATGGATTTCTACTACCCCGGAACCGGCACCAGCGGCGACCTGCCCCCACGCAAAGGGTTCGCGAAGCGGTGGCATCCACAGCTGCTGGCGCTGATGCCCGATATTGGGCTCACCCTGCTGATCGGGCGCTACGCGCAGATTCACTACCTGCCGGGCGCGCGCCGTGACACGCTGACCACGACCGTGCACAACTATGGTCGATTCGTTCCCCAGCAGTTTCCGCTGGTGCATCCGTCACCGCTGAACTTTCGATGGCATGCCAAGAACCCGTGGTTCATCGCCGACGTGCTGCCAGAACTGAAAACACTCGTTCACGGTGCTCTTGAGCCCGACGCTTAGCGCAGGATGCCGCGCGGCGGATACCGCAGCGGTGCGGGAGGTGACGTTCAATTTTTGAGAAGATGTGCGCCAGATGGGATTTGACGGTGGTTTCACTGACGAAAAGTTCGGAGGCAATCTCAGTGTTGGATCGGCCGGAGGCGACACACTCCAGCACCTGCATTTTGCGCGCGCTGAGACTGGCATAGGGATCGCGCATCCGGTCTAACAGGCGAGAGACAATCACCGGCGCAATGGCGCTTTCACCGGCGGCTGCGGCACGCACCCCGGCAATCAGCTCGTGCGGGGGCGCGTCCTTGAGGAGGTACCCGCTGGCGCCGGCCGCCACCGCGCCCAGAATGTCAGCATCCGAATCATAATTGGTGAGCACCAGCACGTATGGGGGCGCATCAAGGGCACGGACGCGGCGCATTGCATCAGCGCCGGTGGATGCGTCGCCGGCGCCGAATTGGAGGTCCATCAACACAATATCTGGGCTCTCGCGCTCGGCAGCCTGCACCGCATCATCGGGGGTGGCTGCTTCGGCAACAACATCGAAGTCGTCCTCAATGCTGAACAGAGCGTTGAGGCCGGCGCGAACGATGGGGTGATCATCCGCAATGACGAGCCTGATCATGGGGTCTCCGTGAGGGACAGGTCGACGGTGACGGTGGTTCCGCGGCCGGGCGCGGCGTCGACAGACAGGGTTCCGCCGAGCTGGTGCACGCGCGCCGAAGCCGGTGACACCCGCGCGGCCATCGCGATCTTCGGAGTGCGCGCAGGCTCTAATTCCGCCGCCCCCACGACTAACGGGCTCCTCGGCCTCTCCGACCCGACAGCCACCGCCCTCGGCGTGCGAACTGGCGACGACGTGTCGATCGCCGGCACAACCTACTCGGTAGAAACCATCGCCGGCAACGGCTCCCTGCTCCTCATGGTGGTGATGCTGTTCGGCATCTCCGGGCTCGTGATCGGGGCGTTCTTCAGCGTCTGGACCATGCAGAGAAAAGGAGACATCGTCGTTCTGAAAGCCCTGGGCGCCAGCACCGCTTCGCTCGTTCGTGATGCCCTCGGACAGGCGCTGATCGTGCTGCTCCTCGGTATTGGAATCGGCCTGGGGATCGTGTTCGTGCTGGGTTCCCTGGCCGGCAGCGCCCTGCCCTTCATGCTCAGCCCCCTCACCACCGTTCTTCCGGGAGCGATCATGATCGTGCTCGGCCTCGCCGTCGCCGCAACGCTCATTCGCCCGGACTCCGGCCAGGTTCTCATCGATGACATCGATGCCACCCGGTTGACCGCCAGCGAAGCGACAGAGTTGCGGCGCAGCAGCATCGGCATCGTCTTTCAACAGCCGAACCTCGTGCCCTCTCTGACCGCGCGGGAACAGCTCACCGTGATGAACGAACTCGGCGGGCCAAAGAGCAGGCAGAAGCGGGCAGCGGCGACCACCCGGGCGGACCTGCCCCTCGACGCCGTCGGTCTCGGCGACCAGCGAGGCAAGCGTCCCCACCAGCTGTCCGGCGGGCAGCGCCAGCGCGTGAACATTGCTCGCGCCCTCATGAACGACCCGAGTGTGCTCCTGGTTGATGAGCCCACGAGCGCCCTCGATCAGGAACGCGGGGCGAGCATCATCGAATTGATCCTGCGACTCACCGATGAACTGAACACGTCAACGCTGCTCGTCACCCACGACCTGGTGCATCTCGCCCGCATGCACGGTGCCGTGCACCTCGTGGACGGCGCCCTCGTCGACGCGGTCGCTGCCGCCTGACTTGGCCTGCGCACGAGCGGATGCAGCCTCGACGCCCAGGCGCCGTTCGCCTGCCCCCACGCCCGCAGCCGCCCGAACTAGCGCCCCCGCGGCCGCGGTTCCGGCGCGGGCGGTACTTCCTTCGCGGCCACGACGTCGGCCAGTTGAAGCGTGACCAGTCCCCGTTTGGTTTCCACCGAGACGGATGCCGCGCTGCGGCCGCGCAGAAAACCCAGCGCGTCGGTGAACCCGCCGGCAATGCGGGTGCGCACGACAATCCGGGTGCCGAGCGGCGCGTACGCGAGGAAAGCGAAGGGATCGCTCATCGCCTGAGGCTGTATTCTTCGACCCGCGCTGACTCTCCGGCGATGAGAATAATGTCGCCTTCTTCGATCACGGTGTCGAGCGAGGTGTAACTCCAGCCCAGGCCGGGGCGATAGAACGCCGTGACGGTGACGCCGTAGCGGGCGCGCACCTTGGCCTCGCCGAGCGGCGTACCGATCAGCGAGCGCGGTGGAGCCGTCTTGACCAGCGCGAAGTTCTCGCCGATCTCGATATAGTCCTGCATGGCGCCGCGCACCAGGTGGGCGACCCTGGCCCCCATATCTTTCTCCGGGTAGATGACGTGGTTGACGCCGAGCTGAGTGAGAATCTCGCCGTGCGGATCGCTGACTGCTTTGGCCCAGATATTGGGGATGCCGAGCTTCAGCAGCAGTGATGCGGTGAGAATATTCGCCTGAATGTCCCCACCGATCGCCACGACGACGCTCGAGAAATCAGGCACAGACAGCTCCCGCAGCGTCGCCTCCTTGGTCGAGTCGGCGCGCACCACGTGCGTGAGGAGCCGGTTGTGCGACTGGACCACTTCTTCATCACCGTCGATACCGAGCACCTCGGTACCACTCTTCATCAGCTCCAGGGCCAGGGCGCTTCCAAACCGGCCGAGCCCGATGACAACGACGGATTCCGCTTCGGCGATTCGAGAAGCATCGCGATGCCCGAACAGCGAATATTTAGCCAATGATCGGCCTTTCTTTGGGGAGTTCATAGGTGGTGTGGCGTTCCCGCAGGGCGATGGCGGACGCAAAGGTAATCGGGCCGAGCCGGCCCACGAACATGAGCAGAACCAGGATGATCTGACCTTCCCAGGGCAATCCTGCCGTAATACCAGTCGAGAGCCCCACTGTGGAAAAGGCGCTGATCGTCTCGAACAAAAGCGCGTCGAGGGAGATGTCGGTCAAGAGCATGAGGGTCGCGGTCGCGATAATAATAACGCCGACGGCGAGCAGGACAATCGTGATGGCCTCACGGTGCACCGCCCGGGAGAGACGCTTGCCGAACACGTTCACGGCGACCTGACCGCGCACCTCGGTCCAGAGAATGAAGAACAACACAGCGAAAGTCGTGATTTTGATGCCGCCGGCGGTTCCGGCGGGGCCTCCCCCGATCAGCATGAGAATGTCCATCCCGAGCAGGGTGGCCGAGTCGAGCTGGCCAATGTCGACACTGTTGAAACCAGCCGTGCGGGTCTGCACCGCCTGGAAGAAGCCGGCCAACAGCTTTCCCGGCCAGTCCAGCGGACCGAACGTATTCGGATTGGACCATTCAACGGCGGTGATATATACCGTTCCGAGAATCAGCAGCACGATCGTGCCGGCGACCACGATGCGGGTGTTCATGGTCCAGGCACGAATCGACCAGCGCAGCGGATGCCGAACCTGCGCCCGCAGGTGCCGCCGCAGCTGAACAATCACGGGAAATCCGAGGCCACCGAGAATGATGGCGGCGCAGATCGGCAGGGCGATCCAGGCATCCGTTGCGTATCCCATGAGACTGTCGCTAAACAGGGCGAAGCCGGCGTTGTTGAAACTGGATACCGAGTGAAATATGCCGAGCCAGAGTGCCCGGCCGACCGACTCGCCGTAGCCGAGGCTGAAACGCAGCGCGAGCAGCACCGCCACGGTGACCTCGATCGCGAGGGAAATGCGCACTACACCGATTACGAGCCCCTTGACGTCGGCGAGACCAACGCTTTTGGTTTCGGTGGCTGCGGTGATGCGCGAGCGCAGTGAGAGCTTGCGGGCGATCAGGAGCCCCACGACCGAGGCGAACGACATGATCCCGAACCCGCCGATCTGAATCAGCACCAGAATCACGATCTGCCCAAACGGTGTCCAGTACACCGCGGTGTCGACGACGGTGAGCCCCGTGACGCACACCGCACTCGTTGCGGTGAACAGCGCTTCCAGAAAAGATGCCCCGCCCGGCCCGACCCGGGCGTTGGGCAGCATCAGCACCATCGTGCCGATAAGAATGGTCAGGGCAAAACCTGACACGACGACCTGCGCCGGGTGCAACCGGTGGCGCTTCGCTGTGTTGCCGCGTTCGCGGACGGCCCGTGAGTGCACGGAGCCAACTCTACGCGGGGCACATCCGCTGGGCATCCCCGCATGTTTCGTCGACACTCTTGTGTAGTCGCTGCCGACCGCTTCGTCTACCCCCGGTAAGTAGGACAGATTCATCGCCCGAAATGCGCGATACTCACCATGAGGGGTGGAACGAATATATGGTGCGCGAGGGAATCGAACTGAGAGAACTGCAGATTTTGCGACCCCGGAGACACCTGGTGTCCCGGGGAATCGTCGCGGCACTGGCGTTGCTGGCGCCCCTGTTACTCGTGTTGTACTGGCTGACCGTTCCCAGCGGCACCTGGATATATATCGCCGGTGTTCAGCTCGGGCTGACGATTTTCAGCGTCGTGGGCGTGTTGGGAGCGCGCCGGATGTGCGTCACCGCCACAGCAGCGTGTCTGGAGAGCCGAGATGTACTGGGCCGTGTGTCTAGAATCAGCCGGTCTGATATCGCCAGCGTTGTGCTCGTCGACCTGTACCAGAGTGGCACCGTTGACACTCTCCCTCACCTCTATCTGCTCGACTCCACCGGCGAGGTGCTCCTGCGCCTACGGGGACAGATCTGGCCTCGATCGGGCCTCGAGCGCATGGTCGACACTCTCGGGGTCGCGGTCGTTCGCCCGCCCGAACCGCTCACCGTGGCCGAACTTGGGCGACTGCGGCCGCAGCTGATGCACCCGTGCGCGCGACGCACACTTTTTGCTCGCACTTCATAGCCCCGTCCCGACCTGCTATCGGCGACGGGCGCGAACGGTCACGTCGGGCCATGCTCGGTGTGATCGGCCCGCTACAGGGAGATCGGTCCGAGCGGCCAGGGGATGGAGCCGCTACGACACGGGCGTCAGGGCCTGGCTGCTGCCTGCCGCTGCCGTTGTCGCTGCCGTTGTCGCTGTCGCTCGAGCCGCCGACGGGCGGCGAGCTCCCGTTCGCCGTCTAGTTTGGCCGCGAGCGGAGCCCACAGCACGATGGCCACCCCGGCGCCGAGCAGGAGGCCGCCGATGGTGTCGGTGAGCCAGTGTGCGCCCAGATAGGTGCGGCTGAGCAGCATCACGACCGTATACGCGGCGCCGGCGAGAGCCACCCAGAGCCGCGGAAAGATGATGGCGAGGCACACCGCCATGGTGGCCGCGTTGGCGACGTGCCCGGAGGGAAACGACCCGAAATCCGAGGTGACCAGTATCTCTTCGGGACGGGCTCGCCCAAAGACTTGTTTCAGAAGTTGTACGCTACCCGCACTCACCACGGTCGCCACGAGATAGTAGCCGGCGGCCCACGGGCGTTTGATCAGCATGATCGCCAGGATGATAAGCAGTGGCACGACGAGCACGCCGAACAGGCCGCCCCCGAGGGAATTCATGAACAGCGAGGGAACTTCCCAGATCGGCGAGCGGTGCTCGATGATCTCGTCCATCCACTCAGTGTCGACCTCGAGAGCAAGACCGTTGGCCCGCACGACCACGACGAGGCCGAGCAGACCCGTCAGTGCCACGGCGGCGAGCCCGCTAATGATCGGCCAGCGGCGCGAGATACGGCGAGCAGCCGGGTCTGCGGCGCGCTCCGGAGACGACGGATTAGTCATCTCGCCATCGTAGGCGAGCCTGGCGCGCTTGAGCCATCGGCGTGCCGAGTTTGTGGCCATCAGTCCCCCCAAACCCCGCCCCTCCCCTTCGCACGGGGCCCGGGCCCGGAACGTGGGCCCAGTTTATAGACTGGGCCCACGTTCACAAGGTGGGCCCGGGCGGCGGGCGCGGGCGGCGGGCGACCGAAAGCGGTTAGTGGCCGAGGGCAGGCACCCTGCGCGGGCGCACGATGAGCCAGAGCGAGAGAATCGAGAGCACCGCGGTGACGCCCATAACGGATGCCATCGGTATCGCCGTTCCCACTCCGAGCACGCCCACAATCGGCGAGATCAAGCCGGCCACACCGAAGTTCGCCGCGCCCAGCAGCGACGCCGCCGTTCCGGCCTCGTGCCCGTGGGCGTTGAGCGCGATGACCTGAACACTCGGCAGGGTAAAGCCGCAGGCCGCGATGAAGAACCAGAGCGGCACCAGGGTGCCCCAGAGGCCAACACCGGCCAGGTCGAGCAGCACGATCGTGCTCGAAGTGAGCAGCAGCACGACCGTGGAGACCGACAGAATCCACTGAGGCCCAATGTTGAAGCGGTGCATGAGGCGGGCACTCAGCTGCACTCCGGTGACCACTCCGAGCGAATTGATGGCGAACAGCAGGCCGTACTCCTGAGGACTGAATTGGTACACTTTCTGAAACAGAAACGGTGACGCCGAGAGGTACGAGAACAAGCCGGTAAACGTCATCGCCCCGATAATGGCGACGCCCACAAACGTGCGGTCGCTCAGCACCGCTTTGTAGCGCTGGGCCAGGGTGGTGTGACCCTTCGCGTGGCGTTGACTTTCGGGCAGGGTCTCGACGATAAAGAATGCGACGAACAGAATCACGATAACGCCGTAGGCGGCGAGCACCCAGAAGATACCGCGCCAGCTCATCACGAGCAGCAGCTGCGAGCCGATAACGGGCGCCAGCACCGGGGCCAGGCCGCTGACCAGCGCGAGGCGGGAGAGCATGCGCACCAGCGGCTTGCCGCCGAATAGATCGCGCACCATGGCCATCGCGACGACCGCGCCAGCAGCAGCTCCAAAGCCCTGCAGCACGCGGAACATCGCGAGCATCACAATTTCGTTTGACAGCGCGGCGCCGACGCAGGCGAGAATGTGTACCCCGGTCGCGAGCATCAGCGGCAGTCGGCGGCCGACCTTGTCGCTCCAGGGGCCCACAACGAGCTGTCCGAATCCGAAACCGATCATGGTTCCGGTCAGGGTGAGCTGAATGACCGACGGCAACACACCAAATTCGCTCTCCAGCTTGGGAAACGCCGGCAGATACAGGTCGATGGTGAACGGGCCGAGGGCAGTCAGCGCCCCGAGAATGAGAATATAGACGATGCGCTGGCGGCGAGAGAGAGCGTCTCCGGGGTGCCGGGCTGTCGAGTGGAGCTGCGCCTTGCTCACGACGGGGATAGCGGCAGTAGTCACGTGTAAAAAGATCCTTGAGCTGGTGTCGGTGGGGTATCGGGGCAGTGGATGCCCGGGGCCGGCCGCCGCAGCGGGCCGTATATCGCGCACGCTTGGGGCCGCGCGCGGCTGCACCTGTCGGTGCAGCGGGTGGCACCACCGAAACGCCGGACGAGCCTGGAACTTAAGCGGGTGCGCTTTAAGGGTAAGCGCCCGCGGCGTGCGGCTATTCCCGATCGCTCATATCGAGAGCACCCGCCAGGCGCTGGGTGCTGCCGGCCGGATCCTGCAGCACAGGCTCGAAGGCAAGCTCGGCGGCCCCGATCATGAGCAGGTCGGAGCCGAGGGCGGCCGCGCAGACTCGCACGTTGCCGTTCGGCGCGGCGAGCGACAACCTGGCCACCGCGTCCCGCAGCCGTTCGGGGTCGACGGCGTGGAGGGCGGCGAGAAAACCGCCGAGTACGACCATTTCCGGGTTCAGAAGGTTGACCGCACCGGCCAGCGCCACGGCCAAAGCGTCAAGCTGGCGGTTCACCTCGGCGCGAACGGAAGGCGCGTGAGAGTCGAGCAGAGCCTGCTCGAGCTCGTCGGCATCCGCTCGTTGTAGGCCGAGCACTGCCAGCAGCGCGCTGCGGCGCACCTCGGCTTCGAGAGTGCCGGGGATACCGGCCGAGTCGGTCTGCTCGGCACCACTGACTCGGGCGTGACCGAACTCGCCGGCGAATCCGGCTACACCGCGCACCGGCATACCACCCACCACCATGCCGCCGCCGATGCCGCTGGCCCCGCCGTTGAGATAGATGAGGTCGTCGACGCCGCGGCCAGCACCGAAGTATCGCTCGGCGGTAACCCCAAGGTTGGCATCGTTTGCGGCTCGCACGGGCAGCCCGGTGGCGGCCGAGAGCAGCTCGGCCAGGGGCGCGTCCACCCAGCCGAGGTGCGGGGCGTGCCGCACCAGACCGTCCGAGACCCGAACCAGACCCGGCACCGCCACGCCGATACCAATGGGAGAACGCTCACTCTCGAGCTCGGCTGCCAGGTGCTGGATGACACCCGCAGCGATGCTGACCGCCTCGGCTACGGTCGGCGACTGCTCGGTCGGGTGACGGATGCGCCGGCGTACGACGCCGTCCAGCCCCACCAGCCCCACGGTCACCGCGTCGATCTCCGGGTTCACGGCGAACGCGGTCACGCCGGGGTTCGCCGCCACCACGGGGCTCGGCCGGCCAGCCAGCCGCGTGGGGTCGGGGTCGTGTTCCTGAACCAGGCCGCGGGCCGAAAGCTCGGCCACGAGAGCGCCGATGGTGGACCGGTTCAGCCCGGTGAGGCGGGTCAGCTGGGCACGTGAGGCGGGTCCATTGCGGTGCACCAAGCGCAGGATGACGCCCAGGTTGCGCCGTCGCACGTCGTCATGGCTCGAGCCCTGCACGGTGTTCCCTTCGTCGTTGCGGCTCCCAGATTACCCGGCCTCCGCGCGGAACGCCGTGATAGGTTGCCACGGTCTACAAATCCGTAGCGCACCGGACAGAACAGGACCCCATGGAATTCCGATACCTCGGCAACAGCGGCTTGAAGATCTCTGAGCTCACCTATGGCAACTGGCTCACCCATGGTTCCCAGGTGGAGAACGACGTGGCCACACAGTGCGTGCGAGCGGCACTTGACGCTGGAATCAGCACCTTCGATACGGCGGATGTTTACGCCAACACCCAGGCCGAAACCGTGCTGGGCGAGGCACTGAAGGGTGAACGGCGCCAGTCGCTGGAGATCTTCACCAAGGTTTTCGGTCCGACCGGACCCAAGGGCCACAACGATCTGGGTCTCTCCCGCAAGCACATTCTCGAGTCCATCGACGGTTCGCTCAGCCGCCTGCAGACCGACTACGTCGACCTCTACCAGGCGCACCGCTATGACGTGGAAACCCCGCTGGAAGAGACGATGCAGGCCTTCGCCGACGTCGTGCGCCAGGGCAAGGCGCTCTACATCGGCGTGAGTGAGTGGAATGCCCAGCAGCTCCGTGCCGGGCACAAGCTCGCCACCGAGCTGGGTGTGCAGCTCATCTCCAACCAGCCGCAGTACTCGATGCTGTGGAGGGTCATCGACGAGGAGGTCGTGCCGGCATCCGTCGATTTGGGCGTCTCGCAGATCGTCTGGTCGCCGGTGGCGCAGGGCGTGCTCAGCGGCAAATACCTGCCGGGCCAGCCGCTGCCCGAGGGCAGCCGCGCCACGGACGAGAGTGGCGGCAAAAACATGATCTCACGCTGGATGGCCGAGGAAGTACTCACCGGCGTGCAGAAGCTGCAGCCGATCGCCGACGACCTCGGACTCACCATGGCGCAGCTGGCCATCGCCTGGGTGCTGCACAACCAGAATGTGGCCTCGGCCATCATCGGCGCCAGCCGCCCGGAGCAGGTGGCCGCCAATGTAAAGGCGGCCGGAGTCACCCTCGACGCCGACGTGCTCGCGCAGATTGACGCCGCCATCGGCGACCTCGCCGAGACCGACCCGCGCAAGACCGTCTCGCCGACCTCCCGCGAGGCCTGAGGCGTGCGCGTCATTGTCACCGGCGGCAGCGGCAAGCTCGGTCGTTCTGTCGTTACCCGGCTGCGCGCCGACGGCCACACGGTCATGAACCTGGACCAGGCCGGCACCCGCGGTCCGGGGTTTCTGAACATCAACCTGCGCGACTACGGCGAGGTAGCGGATGCGTTCCAGGGTGTCGATGACGCGGCCGACGGTTTCGATGCGGTCGTGCACCTCGGGGCGATACCGGCCCCGGGCATCCGCCCCGATGTCGCCACCTTTCACAACAACATGCTCTCCACCTACAACGTCTTCCAGGCGGCCAGGCGCGCGGGCATCATGCGCATCGTCTACGCGTCGAGCGAGACCGTGCTCGGACTGCCGTTTGACACCGACCCGCCCTACCTGCCGGTCGATGAGGAGTACGCGGCGCGGCCGGAGAGCACGTATTCGCTGGTAAAGCATCTCGAGGAGCAGATGGCGATCGAGCTGGTGCGCTGGGACCCACGCCTGAGCATCACCGCGCTGCGCTTCTCCAACGTGATGGACCCGGAGGACTACGCGGCCTTCCCCGGTTACGACGAGGATCCGCTCAACCGCAAGTGGAACCTGTGGGGCTACATTGACGGCCGTGACGGCGCCCAGGCGGTATCGCGGGCGCTCGACGTGGCCGGTCCCGGCTTCGAGACATTCATCATCGCCGCCGCTGACACCGTATCGAGCCGCCCCAACAGCGAGTTGGCCGCCCAGGTCTTTCCGGAAGTCGCGTTCACACGAGCCGTCGGCGAGCACGAGACACTGCTCGGCATTGAGAAGGCCCGCCGCGTTCTCGGCTACGCGCCAGAACACAGCTGGCGCGACCACGTATAGGGCGGCCACGTATACGGCGACCAACGGCCGGTCTATCTGGCACACACGGCACGGTTCAGAAAGTCCTTGCGAAACTTGTGGTCCGGGTCCAGGCGGTCCGCTCCAGGAACGCGCGGCGGCTTTTCGCGTGCCCCGTAAAATCGAGGCCGAGTTCGAACCCGAGACCCCGTTTTCCTGAATTAGCCACCGACCTCGACGCATTACTCCTGCACATTGCGGGCGCACCGCACCGACACCCGCGTCTTTCGGCGACAGTCCGTCGCAAGCGCCGCCGATTGCAGGAGTTACGCTGCCCGACGCGCGGTGCCGATGAACTGATGAACGCAAAAAGTCATGCCACTGGTTACCGGAGTCGATTCATCGACTCAAAGCTGCAAGGTCGTCATTCGCGACGCCGAAACGGGCGCCCTCGTGCGCAGCGAGCGCGCCGCGCACCCAGAGGGCACCGAAACTGATCCCGGTGACTGGTGGCGGGCAGTGCAGGAGGCCGTCGCCGATGCCGGTGGCCTCGGCGATGTCACCGCGAGTACGTCGCCGACGGCGCCGCGGTACAGGCCGCCTGGGCCCTGACCGGCAACCGCCCAGCCTGGCAGACGGCGATCGCAGCACAGCCCCAGTCCGACTTTCGCGCACAGTACGCCGCGCAGGCACAGCCCTGAGCGGGTTCTCCTCCGCGCCTGGCACCTGGCTGCCGCGCCACCTACTCAGTTGCGCTCTCGAGCGCAGCCGGCACAGCCACGCTCCCGACTAAAGCCGGCACGTTCACGTCGGGGCAGGCTTTCCGTTGCCAATTCAGGAAAACTGCGTCGAGCGGGCCGCGAACCTTGGATTTCTGCGGCAACGGAGGCTGCCAGCCGGCTTTTTCCTGAATATCCACGGATTTGCCGGGCACACGGCGAAGCCTCCCAGCCGCCTCACAGCCAGTCTGAACCAGACCGTTAGGCGCGACCGCTAGCCTCGTAGTCAACGGCTGCTGAGGCGGCAGAGCAACCAACGAATGGTGAACGTCCGCATGAGCACTTCTGGCCAGGCCCGCCCGCCCAAGAAAGACCGTCGCGAGGATGCCCGGGAACATGCCCGGCAGATGCGTGCGGAACAGGGCAAGCGGGACTTGCGCCGCCGTCTTTTTCTGCGCGGCGGTATCGGCATCGGCCTGCTCGCGGTGGTCGCGATCGTGACCCTCGTAATCGTGAACAACGTGAATGCTCCGGCGGTACAGAGCCCGGCCAACATGGCCAGTGACGGCATCCTGCTCGGCAGCGACGGAACCGGCGTCTCTGCCGCCACATCGGCTGCTCTGGCCGCCGATGCCGATCCCATCGCGACCGACCAGAGCGCCCTGAGCGACACGGCCAATATCGTGATCTACCTGGACTACCTCTGCCCCATCTGTGGCACCTTTGAGAGCACGAACGGCGAGCAGATCACCAACTGGGTCACCGCCGGCAACGCGACGGTCGAGTTCCACCCGATCTCGATTCTCGACCGGCTCTCCTCTGGTAGCAAATACGCTACCCGCGCCGCCAACGCGGCCGCCTGCGTAGCCAACTACGATCCCAACAACTTTCTCGCCTTCAACACGGCCATGTTCGTCGATCAGCCCGCAGAGAATTCGAGCGGTCGAACGGATGCTGAACTGACCGGCCTCGTTGAGGGTGTCGGCGTAACCTCCCCCGATGTCGCCAGCTGCATCAGCGATCAGACCTACTCCGGTTGGGTCGACGCGTCGACCCAACGCGCGCTGGCGGGTCCGATCCCCAACTCCGACATCGAAAACGTCAAGGGAACTCCGACCGTGCTGGTGAACGGCGTGAGCTACACCGGCTCCTTGACCGACCCCGCCGTCTTCGAAGCATTCGTCACCGCCCAGACGACCGCCGGCGCCGGAACGGGCGAGTAACCCACCAGCCGGACGGTCAGCCACGACACGAAGCGGCGCGGCCTGCGCGCTCGCTCTCTTCTGTCCGGGCCCGGGCCCGGAACGCGGGCCCAGGTTAGATCATGGGCCCGCGGTCGCACCATGGGCCCGGTGTTAGCCGAGCGCGAGTGCCAGCCACAGGCCGAGCGCGGCCGCGGCCACGGATGCCGTGAGCATGCCGATTCCATTGGCCAGCGCGGTCAGGTACCTCTGCGCTTGGGCGAGCCGCACGGTCTCAAAGCTCGCCGTGCTAAACGTCGTGTAACCGCCCAGCAGCCCAACGCCGAAGACGAGGCTCCATTCCGGCGCGAGCAGGTGGTTCATGGCGAGGCCGGTAACGACGCCGAGCAGCAGCGAGCCGCTCACATTGATAATCGTGGTGCCGAACGGAAAAACGCCGCCGAGTCGGGTGCGCACAAGTCCGTCCAGAAAGAGACGCGTGGCCGCGCCCACGCCGCCGGCTGCGGCGACTGCCAGGAACAGGAGCGGGGTCATCCGTTTTGCCCCGCAACGGATGCCCGGCCGCCATGCGTGCGCCGGTGCAGGGCCGCTCCCATCACGATACCGAGCCAGGTGGCGGCGCCGCCGAGCACAACCGTGCCGAACGCGTAAGCGAGAGCGACCGCGACGGCGCCGCCGTGCAGAAGCAGTGCGCTGTCGGTCGCGAGGGCACTGTAGGTCGTGAAGCCGCCGAGCAGGCCGGTGCCGAAGAGCAGGCGAAGGATGCGTCGGCCGCCGGCGTCGGGCCCGCGGCGCACGAGGGCCTCGAGCAGCAGCCCGAGCAGCAGGGCGCCGAGCAGGTTGATGCCGAGGGTGGTCAGCGGCAGTCGATCGCCCGAGGCGAGATCGACCGGCGGCAGCACGAGGGTGAGCCCTTCGCGTAGGGCCGTACCCACAGTGCCGCCAAGAAAGACGAGGCCGAGGTAGCGCCCCCTCAGGTGTACGGCGCGCGGCGTGATCGTGTTGATGATTCACCTACCTCGTCGATCGCTGTGCCGTCGCAACCGGTCGGTACCATCAGCGCGGGCGGTGTGAGCGGATGCTCCGGCGGGATCCATCGCCGTGGCCAGAATACACGCCCTACTCCGTGGACTCCCACGGCAATTCGTCACGGAAATCCACGGGTGCCAACGGAATGACCACCACCGGTCGGTGCTGGCGGTGGGCGAGGTGCGCCGCGACCGAGCCGCCGAAAAACTCCTGCAGGCTGGCCCGCACGCCTCGTTCGCGGGTGCCGACCACGATCATCGCCGCATCGAGTGTGTCGGCCAGGTGCGCGAGGGCACGGGCGGGGTCGCCGACCACCGCCCGGGTCGACCAGGCCACGGTGCCACCTTCGAGCAGGGTCGACAGGTGGGCCCTCAAGGCCACGGGAAAGCCCTCGACGTCGAGGTCAAGCAGGTCGGGGTCGATCGGCAGTGACACAATGCTGCCGTCGGCGAACTCATCTACGAGGTAGCGACCGACATCCACTGTGGCGCAGACCAATTCTGCCTGCAGCGGGCCTGCAATGGCGGCCGCTTCCAGCACGACCGCATCAGGCTGCCCCGGCAGCACACCGACGATGACACGAGTACTCACGATCGACTCCATTTCCTTGCAATTCGGCTCCCCGTCTGTCGCCAGCTTGGCAGAGTTGTGGCCGAGGACATAGGGCTGGCCCGGCCAGAACGGAAATGAACGTTCGAAGGCAACCTTGGTCAGCGTCCGAGGGCGGCGAGCGCTCCGGCGACGGAGTCGATCGAGCCGGGAACGATGCTGTAGTACGACCAGGTTCCGCGTTTGGCTCGGCACAGAACGCCCGCCTCGACGAGTACTTTCAGGTGGTGCGAAATCGTCGGCTGGCTCAGAGTGAGCCGGTCGGTCAGGTCGCAGACGCAGGCCTCCTGGTCGGCGTGTGCGGCCACGATCGAGACAATTAGCAGTCGGGCCGGGTCGGCGAGGGCCTTGAGGGAGCGAGCGAGAGTCTCGGCGTGCGCGGGGGCGATCGCCTCGCCGGCGAGGGTGGAGGAGCAAGCTGCGGCATCCGCCTGTGCAGGGTCGGGAGAAATGTCGGTCATCGGCAGCGTGCGCGTCACCGTCATCTGATCACACTCTCCTTATATTGACATCGATCGATGTAATGTTCTAGCGTAGGCATCGACAACGATCAATGTTACCGCGCTTCGTGCGGAGCGCACGGTGTCGCGACAACTTGGAGATGTGTGAGCACTACAGCGACAGCCCCCGCACGACTCGGCGTGATGGACCGGCTGCTGCCAGTCTGGATCCTCACGGCTATGAGCCTCGGCCTACTGTTGGCCGTGTACGTGCCGGCCGTCGGCGATCTGCTGCACGCGTTCACCATCGGGTCGATCAGCGTGCCGATCGCGGTCGGGCTGCTCGTGATGATGTATCCGGTGCTCGCCAAGGTGCGCTACACGGATGCCCGTGTTGTCGCCAGCGACAAGCCCCTGCTGGTCTCCTCCCTGCTACTCAACTGGCTCGTGGGCCCGGCCCTGATGTTCGCCCTGGCCTGGATCTTTCTGCCCGACCTGCCGGAATACCGCACCGGCCTCATCATCGTCGGCCTCGCCCGCTGCATCGCCATGGTGCTCATCTGGAACGACCTGGCCTGCGGCGACCGCGAAGCGGCCGCCTTTCTCGTGGCCGTGAACTCGGTCTTTCAGGTCGTCGCCTTTGGCGCGCTCGGCTGGTTCTATTTACAGGTGCTGCCGGCCTGGCTCGGCCTGCCAACGACGAGTGCCGAGTTCTCGATCTGGGCGATCACCGCGAGCGTGCTGGTGTTCCTCGGCATTCCACTCCTGGCTGGCTATCTGTCCCGCCGTATCGGC
>JBBRBV010000035.1:0-31992 GCA_038205545.1 Actinomycetales bacterium | reverse complement strand
CCCCGCTCGCAGGCTGCCCTCTTTCTCTTCCTCCAAACGTCGAGCCTCGGTGTCTTCGTGGCCCAGGACCTCATCCTCTTCTTCGTCTTCTTCGACCTGTCGATCGTCGGCATGTATTTCGTGATCGCCGGGTGGGGACACGGCCACGCGGCCCGGTCAGCGCTGAAGTTTTTCCTATACACCTTTCTCGGCTCGCTCGCGCTGCTCGTTGGGTTCATCGGCCTCTACTTGGGGTCGGCCGCAAAGACATTCGATATAGCCCTGCTCGCTGCATCCCCTCCCTTCCGTGACGACCCGGTCATCGGAGGTCTCGTGCTCGCCGCCATCTTCATCGGGCTCGCGATCAAGACGCCGACTTTCCCGTTCCATACCTGGCTGCCACCCGCCCACACGAATGCCCCTGCCATCGGTTCGGTCGTTCTGGCGAGCATCATGCTCAAGATGGGCACCTACGGTTTCGTGCGCATCGCCATGCCCATGCTGCCCGACGCCTGGCAAGACTGGGCGTGGATCATCATTGTGATCGGCATCATCTCGGTGCTCTATGGAGCACTCGTCGCGCTCGCCCAGACCGACTTCAAACGCATGATCGCCTACACCTCGGTCAATCACATGGGGTACGTGATCCTCGCGATCGGCGCAGCGGGCGTCGTAAGTGACAGCGCAGCTCAGGCGCGGGAGGTCGCGATTACCGGCGCCGTCGTGCAGATGGTGAGCCACGGGCTGATCACGGGCGCCCTCTTCCTGCTTGCGGGGGTGCTCTATGACCGCAAGGGTAGCTACGACATGGGCTCCTACGGCGGCCTCGCGGCCCCGGCCCCTCGCTACGCCGCCTTCTTCGCGGTCGCGGCGTTCGCCTCACTCGGGCTCCCCGGTTTTAGCGGTTTCATCGCCGAGTTCCAGATCTTCGCGGGGAGCATCGGACCCGTTCCCTGGACCGCGCTCGCCCTCCCGGGGATCCTCATCACGGCCGCACTGTTCCTGCGTGCCGTGCAACGGATGCTCACGGGCGAGACACGGGGACTGTCCAGTGGATTCCGCGACCTCGAACGGAGGGAGATCCTGGCGATCGCGCCGCTTCTGGTGCTCGCCGTGATCATTGGGATCCTGCCGCGTTTCCTGTTGGATGTCATCGAGCCCGCAGCATCCGTCGTCGTCGACCTCGTCAGCCGGTAGCCTCCTGTGAACATGCAACGGGATACCCTGGCGCTGCTGCCGGAGATCCTTATTCTCGCGGGTGCGGTCATTGTGTTGCTGGCGGGGTCATTCCTTCCCCGTGACCGGCAGGTGGTGACGCGATACGGCGCAATCGCCGCCTTGCTGCTGGCGGCCGGGGCGGCAGTGATCGGTATGACCTCCCCCGCTACGACGATCTTCGAAGGCGGCTTTGCCGTGGATGTCGCGACCGGGGCCGCGCGCATCATCATTCCGATAGCCACGATCTTCGTACTAGCGCTCGGCGTCGACGAACTCTGCGGCAGCCTCAGAGAAAGCGAGACGTATTCGCTCATGATGCTCGCGGCGCTCGGTGCGCTTGCGATGGCGGGAGCCAGCGACCTCCTGGTGCTCGCTGCCGGCTATCTGCTCGCGAGCATCCCGCTCTATGCCCTGGTCGGAATGAGCAGGTCGCCCGGTGCGGCCGAGGCCGCCCTCAAGACCTACCTGATCGGCGCGCTCCTGGGCATCGCGCTGCTGCTCGGCGTCACGATCCTGTACGGGATCGGCGGAAGCACCTCCTATTTCGAACTCCGGTCGACGCTCAGCAGCGCGCCGCCCGCGGCGGTCCTCGCCGGAATCGTCGGAGTCGTGGCTGGCCTCATGTTCAAGGCGGGCGGGGTGCCTGGGCACTTCTGGGTGCCCGACGCGACGCAGGCATCCGGAACCGCGGTCGCAGCCTTCCTCACGTCGGTGCCCAAGTTGGGTGCGCTCATCGCCGCGTATCGCTTCTTCGAGATGCTTCCCGATGGGACTGATGCCGGCGCTGTCGACTGGCCCCTGCTCGTCGCCGTCCTCGCCGCGTTGAGCATGACCCTCGGCAATCTCGCAGCCTTCTGGCAGACCGATGTTCGGCGGCTTCTGGGGTGGTCAACGGTGAGTCAGGTGGGCTATCTGCTGCTGCCCGTTGCGGTTGCGGGCAATTCCGACCTCGCGCTACCGTCACTCTTGCTCTACCTCGCCGGCTACACTGCGTCCAACCTCACCGCCTTCGCGGTCATTGCCGCACTGCCGACGCGCGGCTCGATCGACGACTACCGCGGCGCAGCAGCAGCTCACCCGTGGCTCGCTGGAGCTCTCGTCGTGAGCCTGCTCGGACTCGTCGGCACCCCGCCGACCGCGGTGTTCATCGGCAAACTCACCACCTTCACCGCGGCGTGGGACGGCGGCCTCGCCTGGCTGGTCGTCGTGGCGGCGATCAACACCGTAGTGAGTCTCTTCTACTACCTCCGCTGGCTCGCCCCGATGTTCGCACGACGTCCCGGGAATGTTCGAGCACCTGAGCCTCGGCACCCATCTGCTTCTCGGGCAGCTATCGTCGGTGCGATTCTGGTACTCCTCCTCGGGATCGCCGCCGGTCCCGTGCTCGCCGCGTTCGGCACCCCGCTCGCGGGCTGAAGTGACTTGGAGCGCGCCCGGTCAGGTCGGCGGTGTAAAAGTCAATGACTCGTGCGCGGCCACCGTCAACTGGCGAATTCCAGCTGGCTGCTCGAGGCGATAAACCGCAACCGCGGGGGCTCGCCGCCGAGCTATCGAGCCAGACCTCGTGACCAACGAAGGTGCGGCCCAACCAATTATTTAAGAGTCCGCTCCGTCACTGAACGCGCAAACCGTGGAAAGATGAGAATCGTCGAAGCGCGGTTCGGTGTCTTGGACGCGCGGGCTTCGGTTCAACTGACACAACGAGATCACGGGAGAACCACATGAGCTACGCCCATACCGTCACCGTTTCCCTGCCCTACACAGAAGCAGTGAGCAGAACCCGGGAGTTGCTCGCCGAGCAGGGCTTTGGCGTTCTGTCCGAAATCAACGTTCGCGATACGTTCGAGGCGAAGTTGGGTGCCGACAGCGCCCAGGCCCTCGGGGACTACGTGATCCTCGGCGCGTGTAACCCCGCACTCGCCCAGCGCGCTCTCACCGCAGAGCCAGACATGGGTCTGCTGCTGCCGTGCAACGTCGTCATCCGACGCGGCCCCAATGCTAACGAAACAGTGGTCCAGGCCATCGACCCGCAGACCATGGTGCAGCTCAGCGACAACCCGGCGATCGAAGAGGTTGCTGCTGACGCTGATGCTCGTCTGCGTGCGTTCCTCAAGAACCTCGAATCGGCGACCATCGCCTAAGGGCTTTCCGAACGGTACCGTTCCGTGACTGTGGCAACGGATTGCGCTGACCCTAGTCGGATGCGCCCGTGCGACCAAACTGGCAAGGCTGGCAAGGCTGGTGCGGCTGATGCGGCTGATGCGGCTGATGCGGCTGGTGCGGCTGGTGCACGATATTCGTCCGAACCCGCGCTTTGAAACCTCGAATAGCGTTGATTTGACCCGTAGTTGCCGAGGAGATCAGGCACAATTCCATCGCAGAACCACGACGCGCCCAAATCGGTCTGGACGCATGTAGTGCGTGCTTAAGCGGCCGTTAAGTTTCCGCCCTGGTGCAGTCGTTGCTTGGCGCTGCGTTCGACGAGCACGGACACATAGGAACGAATGGGGCGGCCTGCGAGTTTGTGGTGCTCTTCGTGAACGATCTCGGAGATTTCCCGCTCCGAGACTTGCGGATTGCGTCGTGCCAGCCGGGTAACAATTTCGTCCATCAGCTGGGCTTCATCCTGCGTAGTGATCTGCACAATCTAAGTGTCCCGAAAAAGTCATCCCTTCGTCAACTGCAGGACATTTTCTTACAGCTGTCGTGCAGTTTCTGTCCGATTTGCGCCCATACGACCTCTACTAATCTGGGCGAGCGCATGCGGAGAGCGTGTGCGCCCCTTCGATGGGAGCGGCCTGAAGAACCGTGGCCTGGGAACCTTTCCATCGACCCGGACGCGACGCGTTCATTTCTTACGCTTACTCTTTTTGACCTTCACGGTCGCCTGTACCCGTGTCCATAAGTCGCCGTAGGCCTGCGCGGCCACGGAGCGGGGCGCGTACACCGCCACGGGCGCCCGCTCGGTGCCCATCCGTTCGATCTGCACGGTGGCGGGAACGACGATATCGCTCACTGCCTTGCGTGAGCGAGGCAATTGCTCGACCGTGTCGCGGTGCATCGTCTTACGGCGGTCGACCATCGAGAAAAACCCGATGATCGGCGCCTTCGAGACGGATGCGGCCACGAACTCCGTGACCTGATCCAGCGACCGCATCGACAAGGGCGAAGGCACCAGCGGCACGACGATAGCGTCGGCGGTGTACACGGCGTTCTCCGCGACCAGCGAAGAACCCGGCGGGCAGTCGAGGATAACGACGTCGTAATCACGGTCGATCTGCTCCAGGATCTTTGCGATCTGCCGCTCCGACTTCTTCGCGTTGTCGAAGACGAGGTCGAGGTCACGGTAACTCGCATCCGCTGGCAGCATGTCGAGGTTGTCATAGCCTGTCGTGCGAATCGCAGCTGCTACCCGGCTCTGGTTGGTGACGAGCGAGCCCACGCCGCCCTTGATCTTCGGCTTTACCTGTAGCAGGAACGTCGTGGCGCCTTGCGGATCGAGATCCCAGAGCAGAACCCGAAACTCTTTTGCCGCTTCAAAAGCCAGGCTGACGGCCGCCGTGGTCTTGCCTACACCGCCTTTGGTGCTGAAGACCGCGACAACTTTCACGCTGGATTCGATGAATTGAGTGCGGTGATCAATGCAGACTTGTTCAGGCGTGAATATCCGACGAGCTTCTGCGCCTTTGCCTTTTCACGCAACTCAACGAGAGTGAGCGCGGTCAACCGGGGCGAGGGCGCACGTGGTGAGGGTGGCGAAGGCTGCGTCACCGCGGACTCCGCAGTCGATCGCGTCGCAGCCGAAGCTTTGGCGGTCTCCCTAGCAAGTCGACGGACAGCTTTTTCCTGCTTCGCAGCCAACTTCTTGGTCTGCTTGGACAGTTTGGCCGCCTGCTCGCGCAACTTCTTACTCGAATCGCGAACCGCCAGGTGAGCGGCCTGCACTGAATTCTCGGCGAGTGCCAGGGCCTTCTTCGCCTTCTTCTTGCCGGATTTCTTCAGCCCCGCCTTCTTCACGGGTGTCGTCGACTTCTTCTTCGCTGTCTTCTTCTGCGCCATACTACGCACCTCCTATGGATCGATTAGATAACCGGGTGAGGTCCTCCACCTTAGTCACCCTGCGTCGTCGGTCGCGTGAACTCAAAGTATGTCGCATCTTATTGGATAAGACACCCGAACCACCGAGTCCATTCGTTCGTACGGGGTGGCGTGCGCTCTCGGGTAACCCCGTTCGGGCGCATACTCCGCCTCTCGTCGAGCACGGGCCTGCAGCACTCAGGCGAGGCGGGAGGCGTGACTTTTCGGCTCCACGGCGGGCGCACTTCTGGGTCTCGACGCCGCAGACTATGAACGCTGGGCAAACAGCGGCGGGTCCTTTGGACATTCGACGGCCGTCGGGGTGTGATCAACTATGAGTACTGTCCGGACGTCCGTAGGAGCATTGTTTTGACGCCCGCGTTGGAGCTTCTTCGGGTGGACGGTGTGTCGTGCCTCGCCGACTTGGCGATGGACGTAAAGCTCGTGTCCGCCACGACACCCGTGGCTGAGATCGACCGGGAATTCCGTGCGGACCGGAAGCTCCGCTCCCTCGTAGTTCAGAACGGTGGTGTGTTCTCCTTGCTCTCACGTGAGCATCTCGAGTCCACGCTGACCGGTCGGCTCGGCTACGGCCGCGGCCTTCACGCCCGGTCGACGGCCGGTCAGCTGGTGTCCGAGAAGGCGCTCGCCCTACCCGGGCACATGTCCCTCGAAGACGCCGCTCAGCGCATCCTCGGGCTACCGGAGAACAACCGCGACCGCGACGTACTCGTGGTGACCGACCAGGGCCCCCGCGTGGCATCCGTGTCCCAAATCTTTGAACGGCTGTCAGCGACCTTCCGATACGCAGCATTGCACGATTCCCTGACCGGGCTGCCGAACCGCCGGCAGTTAGAGGAACGGGGCGTCGTGTTCATCGAGAGCGACCCCGAACTCGTCGGCTTTGCGGTCCTGTGCATTGACCTGGATGGTTTCAAGGCCGTCAACGACACCTTCGGCCATCGGATTGGCGACGAGGTCCTGATCGGGTTCGCCGATCGCCTGCGGAACATCGTGCGGTCTGAGGACGTCCTCGCCCGGCTCGGCGGGGACGAATTCGCCGTGGTGCTGGCCGCCGTGGACGAGCTGCAGGCGCTCGCTATCGCCGACCGGATTGTGCTCAGCGCGTCCGTACCCTTTGTCTGCGACGGGCACCTCCTGCACGTCTCCGCGTCAGTGGGAATCGTCATGGCTGGCGAAGTCGCCATTGAGCGGGGACTGAGCAGGCTGGACCTGTTGCTCCGCCAGGCCGACGGCGCGATGATCAAGGCCAAACAGGCGGGTAAACGCCAGTTTGCGCGCCTAAACGGACACGGTGAGGCCGCTCCCATCGCCCGAAACGCGCACATTCGTCGTCGCCTGACGGATGCGTTCGAAACCCGGGTGTTCCTGCTGCACTACCAGCCCCAACTGGACCTGGTCAGGAATGAGTGCAGCTCGGTCGAAGCGCTCCTGCGTTGGACGGACAGTGAACTAGGTGCGGTGTCACCGGCCGAGTTCATTCCCATCATGGAGCTCTCCGGCGACATTCTCCGGATCGGAAAACGCGTCATAAACGGGGCCTGCGCACAAGCCAGGATCTGGCTCGATGCCGGGAGTCCCCGCACGATCGCCGTCAACGTGTCTCCCATGCAACTCGCCGCTCACACCATTGTTGGCGATATCCGGGCGGCGCTTCGGGAGAACGGAATCCCCGCCAGCCTAATCCAGGTCGAGATCACCGAGGGCGCCGCGATCAACGACCTTCCCCGAGCTATCGGACAACTCCGCGAGCTCCGTGAGATGGGCATCAGCATTGCCCTTGACGACTACGGCACCGGATACTCCTCCCTGTCGATGTTGCGTGACCTCCCACTGAACATCGTCAAGATCGACAAGACGTTTATCGACGGCATCGATGCGTCACCCACAGCGGCGGCACTCGTGGGCGGCGTCATCGACACCGCCCACGCTCTGGGTCTTGAAGTCACGGCTGAAGGTATCGAACGGCCGTGCCAGCTTCAGATCCTGCGAGACCTGGGCTGCGACACTGTACAGGGCTACCTCATCTCCCGGCCGGTGTCCCCCGACGATCTCCCCGTCCGTTTCGAACTCTGACCCGAGCAGCACGAGCAAGAGCGGCGGCGGAAATCACTCCACGCGGCCTCTTCGGCGTTCTCCGAGACCAAGTAAAGCAGCCCTGTGAACTTGGACGACGAACAGCCAGCAGCCGCAAAAGTTATTGATCGGCTGGCCCCACGATTTCGCGAAATTGTTTGACAGCGCAGGGCCAGGATCGTCTATGAACGACACCAGCACTTTAACTGGCGTCTGGTTCGTGACCTCGTACCCGTGCCTGTCGAACGCGAAGTCAAAGCGCGATGGCGGGAGGAGCGATCCCCCGCAAAGAGATCAGCCATGAAGGCAATCGTGCTGAACGACCGTCACAGCGACAGGGTCTGACTCCGGTCGTGAATCGCGACCGCTGGCGGACGCCCTCCCAACCACAACAACCACTCACCGAGCCGGTGTGTGGGGCTGGGGTCAGGTGGGCGGGCGGTTCAGCAGGGTGAGGGCAGCGGCCGTGGTGAGGTCCCGGTCGTGGGTGAGCACGAACTCATACGAGCCCTCGTCGTGGCTGCCGACATCGACCTCGCGGGCGGCCAGCACGGCCGAGAAATCAGCCGTCAGAACCACGATGTCCCATTCGGTAATGAGCGGATCGAGCGGGTCGATCTGAGCGACCCGGATTCGACTGCGAGTGTCGAATTTCGCCTCGCCCGCAAGGTAAATCGTTACGAGCCCAGCCTCCTCGCCGAGCGCCTCGTAGCGGCGCCGGGTCGCCGAGGTGAGGTTGGTGTCGTTCTGGAAGGTCGACAGCACCACAGCGGAGTCGCCACTGGCTCGAGCGCGCGCCTCCAAAAAGATGCTCAGTTGAACCAGCAGCGCCCGATTTGCCGGTCGAGGAGTGCGCATGGGAGCCACCACCTCGTAGGGCGTACGGCTGATCATCGGTGTCGACACCTGCTCGGGCGAAAACCGGATTCCGGCCAGCTCAGCTGCATTCGATACCTTGGGTACCGGCCGGCCGAAAAGCCAGCCCTGGCCATAGGTGGCGCCCAGGGCGAGGGCGCTGATGCGCTGCTCATCGGTTTCGATGCCCTCGGATAGAATCACGGCACCGGTGCGTTCGGCATGTGCGCCGACGGCGCTCATCACCCGGGCCGCATCCTGATCGGGCCGTTCACGAAGCAGCGCCATATCGAGCTTGATCAGGTCGGGCTTCAGCAGTGGCAGCAGGGCCAGCGATGCCGGATCTGCCCCGAGGTCATCGAGGGCGATGCGGTACCCCATCGCTCGCGCTCGGTCGACCGCAAAGAGCAGCCCGGGTGGGTCGCTCATCAGGGCACGCTCGGTGACCTCAATCACCGCGGGGGCCGGTGAGTACGGTACGTCGACGACGTTGGCGCGGCGGAGGGACGCCGGCTCAACGTTGAGAAAAAGCGAGTGCGGGGCGGTGAAATCCTGCTCGGAGGCAGTGCGCACGCTGGACATCCAGCAGGCAAAATCGAGCTCAGTGGTCTGGCCGACCTTCTGGGCATGGGCGAAGAGTTCCGTCGGATTGTGGAAGGGCGTTCCGACCGGGCCCCGGCTGAGCGCCTCGTAGGCCACGGTCCCACCGGAGTCGAGATCAACGATGGGCTGGAAAAGGGTGCTGATCAGCTGGTCCGTCAGAATCGTTCCGAAGAGCGCCACAAAAGCGCGCTCGCTGCTTGTCTTGATCATGACCCCCATTTACACACCGATCAGCGCGTTCTTATCGGAGTCTATCGACCGCACCGCGTATATCCGGACTACGCAACTTCTGCAATTCTTGCGAAACGGATGCAACGTCCGGTGCTGTCACCCGTATAGTCGGGCCACCGACGGTCCGGTAGTGTCGCGGCCCGGGGCAGTTCTTATGCTCGCTCTTCTTATTCTCGTAGCGCCATCGTCCCCGCAACGTACGAGCGGGTTGGCGTGGTCGGCGATCGGTAGGTCACTCATGCGATTCCCTCTGCGCCAGCCGACTCTCCACGCCTCGCGCGCCTTCGCCGGCCGGGGCGACAATCGTGTCGATGACGATTTCAGAGTGCAGGGTTCGGTGCACGGGGCACTTGTCGGCGATGTCGCGCAGCCGCTGGCGCTGGTCGTCGTCGAGGTCGCCCTCCAAGCGGATCACTCGTTCAATCCGGTCCACCTGTCCGGTCGCGGTTTCGCAGTCCGCGCAATCCTGCGCGTGGATTCGGGAGTGTCGGAGCGTCACTGTGACCTTCTGCAACGGCCACTTCTTACGCTCGGCGTACATTCGCACCGTCATCGAAGTGCACGCTCCCAGACCCGCCAACAGGAAGTCATACGGTGACGGACCGGTGTCGGTGCCGATCGGTTCGGGTTCGTCGGCGGTGAGCCGGTGCCGACCGATGGAGACGCTCTGCGCGAAGGCGCCTGTGCCACTTTCAGAAACTACGACCAGCCCTTCGGCCGGATCTGCCGCTGGCGAGACAGCAATCGGCTCCGGGAGCGGGTCGAACGCGTAGCGGCTGGCCCAGGTAGCGAGCATTCCAGCGGCGAAGCTGGCATCGGCCGGTGTCGTGAGGAGATGGTCGGCTCCGTCAAGCGCGACGAAAGACTTGGGGTGCCTGGCAGCCTCGTAAATGCGCCGGGCGTTGTCCGCATCGACAGTGCTATCGACGGGTGAGTGCATGACGAGGAGGGCCGCACCAAGCTCACGGATGCGTTCGGTCTGCGGTTGCGCTGCGATGTCGTCAAGGAACTGCCGGCGGTACGGAACGTGCGACCGGCGAGTTGCACTTCAGCCTCTCCACACGCTTCAATCTCGGCACGGCTCTCGAGAAAAAGATGGGCGAGGTGATCGGGATCGGCCGGAGCCCCAATGGTGGCTACGGCCCGCACTTCGGGGATGCGGTGAGTGACGGCCAGCACGGCCGCCCCGCCCAGCGAAGGCCCGATCAGAAGCGATGGTGCCGCATAGCGTTCGCGGACGAAATCAGCGGCGTGGGCCAAATCCTCAATATTGGAGCTGAAGTTCGTGTTGGCAAAGTCGCCCCCGGATTGGCCCAGACCGGTGAAATCGAAACGCAAGACCGCGATTCCGAAGTCGGTCAAGGCTCGCGAGATCCGAGCGGCCGCGAGCATATCTTTGCTGCACGTGAAGCAGTGCGCAAACAGGGCATACGCCCGCGGTGTAAAGCCCGGGAAGTCCAGCCGCGCCGCCAGCGGCGACCCTTGAGATCCGGCAAATTCCAGTCTCTCGCTCTGCCTACTCATGTTTTTCCTTCTCTGTCTGGCTCTTGGGCCGGTGAGGTGAGTCCTAGAAGAGGTCGGCGTGTTTCGGCCAGTCGGCCGCAAGCTTCGAGACTAATAACCGCTGGCCGGCTTTTGCCCGGTTGGGGTAGCCGCTGATCTGGATCATACTGTTCTCCTGCCGATGGTACGCAGCGCTGAGTTGTCCTGGATGATGATGCGTCCGCGGCCTTGCCGAATCAGGTTGCGGACGGCAAAATCGCACATCACTTTATCCGCATAGAGGTCAACCACCACTTCCTACCGAAATCACTGATCTCTGTGCACGTCTCCAAGGCCTCCCTGACGTCGCAGTGCCCGTGGAAGGGTGCCGCGCAGTATTACACGCTCTCAGCGGACGGGAAGAAAAGTGCCAAAGCCGCGTGGTCCTATCCCAAGCCGCCGGCCGCCGCCGAGAGAGCGTCCGGTCCTCCGATCGCCCGGCGCGCGTGCTTCCCTGGATTTTTGGTGGCCTCAACACAGAGCGTCGAGGTCGCCTACCTGTCCGTCATCGTCGTCGACGTCGTCAATTAGACAATCCAATGCGTTCAGCCCGCCCGCAAGGTAGCCAATCCAGCTCGAGCCCGTTCGCCCGGGACCAAGGGACTGCTCCTTCCAACGAGCACGCACATCAAGGAGGACCGCACGGTCGCTGGCGGGCCCTTGGAATGGTCCACGAAAAGCCCGTCGAACGTCGGCCAGAGCTGCCGCTGATCCCTCGTGGTACTTGACTGCGGGAACGCGGGTGGCCCTGCCCGGCGCGAGCGCACAGAGTGACTGGCCACCGGTGGCGGCGACCAGTCGCTCCTGCGCCTCGCGCTCTCGGGCCCGGAGCGATTCCCGAAGGGTCTGCCCAACGGGAGTCATCTCAAGAAGCCCAACATTCGGCTCGAGGCCAACGGCTCAACCGCAGGTACAACGCTGCGCGGACGGAACATCCGCCATGACACTGTCGATGTGCTGACCGCAACCGGCCCAGGTGATCTTGCTACAACGGTCGCATCGGACTGGACTGCACATGAAAACTCCTTCATCGATCTTCTTGAGGTCTCGAGTATACCCTAGGGGGTATTAAACCGCGGCATCCCTCTCTTTCCGCATCGACTTCGTCATGCACCTCGACCTTATTCAACAGCGGGCAGGCTCCAACGCGCTGACCGTGGTGCGCTCGGCTCGCATTCTTGCTGCATCACTTTCACGCAATAAGATACCCAGTGGGGTATAATTTCAGTGCATGGAGTACTTCGTTCAGATTCAGGTCGAATCGGTTTCACTCCGGCTGAAGCGTCGACACCCATTCAGGACCGCCCACACGGGGCGCCTCAGCAAACTAATCTATCCAGGAGAAATGGTGGCCTGATTATGGCTTCGGACGCAACGAAATCAGATGATCTGCGCAAGATCGTGAATCGACTCAAGCGTGCCCAGGGGCAACTCGCGGCGGTGATTGCGGCGGTCGAATCGGGTGCGGACTGCCGCCCCGTGGTCACGCAGCTCGCGGCTGTGTCCAGCGCGATTGACCGCGCGGGCTTCACCATCATCTCCTCGGCAATGAAAGAGTGCCTCATCGAAACCGACGCTACTGACGATACGGGCGAGAAGAAATTGCTCCGTGTCGACGAACTCGAAAAACTGTTCCTGTCCCTCTCGTGAGCGTTGGGGCTGTGAGAAAAGCGACAACCTCGGACTCCCCAAGGAGCGTTGGACGAGTCCCCACGTTGGGACTCCGGCAGAATATGGCCCAATTCCTGTTGCTCGTTGCCGTCAACGCACTGGTCGGGGGCACGCTTGGCCAGGAACGAACGGTGCTGCCGTTGCTCGCAACCGAGGTCTTCAATCTCAACCTGTACACCAGCGCACTGACCTACATTCTGGCTTTCGGTCTCGCCAAGGCCGGCACCAACTACTTCGCTGGCACCCTTTCTGACCGATACGGTCGCAAACCCGTTCTTGTCGCCGGGTGGCTGATCGCGCTCCCTGTCCCACTGCTACTGATCTTCGGCCCATCTTGGGGGTGGATCGTCGCGGCCAACGTCATCCTCGGCATCAGCCAGGGACTGACCTGGTCAACCACCGTGATGATGAAGATGGACCTCGTCGGCCCGAAACGCCGCGGCCTCGCCATGGGCTTCAACGAAGCCGCGGGGTACCTCGGCGTGGCTGGCACCGCCCTAGCCACCGGATACATCGCCGCCGACTATGGACTGCGGCCCGGGCCTTTCCTACTCGGTGCCGCCTACATTGCCCTCGGACTCGGAATCTCAGTGCTCGCGGTGCGGGAAACCCATCAGCACGCCAAGACCGAAGCAGCCAACCACATCTCCACCCACGCCCAGGCCGGCGCCACGCTCAGCACGCGCGAGGTGTTCACTCTCACTAGCTTCCGGGACAAATCGCTGTCCTCGATCAGCCAAGCCGGGATGGTCAACAACCTCAACGACGGCCTGGCCTGGGGTCTCTTTCCCATCCTGTTCGCTGCCGCCGGGCTGAGCATCGAACGCATCGGCATCCTCGCCGCGGTCTACCCGGCCGTTTGGGGTGCCGGCCAACTTATCACCGGCGGACTCTCTGACCGGTTCGGCCGCAAATGGCTGATCGTCGGCGGCATGGTCGTGCAGGCCTCAGCGCTGGGGATGGTCGCTCTGGGGCACACCTTCGGGATCTGGCTCATCGCCGTCATCCTGCTCGGTGCCGGAACAGCGATGGTGTATCCCACATTGCTCGCCGCGATCGGCGACGTCGCCCACCCCGAATGGCGCGCCCGATCGGTGGGCACCTACCGCCTGTGGCGCGACGGCGGTTTCGCCGTCGGTGCGGTGCTCGCGGGAATCCTGGCAGACGCCTTCGGCATTCCAACCGCGGTCGTCGTGGTCGGCGCGCTCACCGCAGCTTCCGGTGTCCTTGTTGCAGTACGAATGCGCGGCTCAGACCACCTCTAGCATGTGCTGTTTTCACGAACGGGGTCGAATCTAGAAGACATCACCGGTGGGCCAATTCGTCGCTCATGGCGGTGATCGTAACCGACTTCTCGCTGAAGGCACGCTTCCACCGCTAGCGACCGTACACCCGTCTATGGGCACAACCGTCGTCACGACGACGGCCAAAGCGACATATTTGCGAGTTCTCACGACGCACTCGCACGATTGACCTCGCGCGCGGGTCGGGCCTCCTTGCCACTTCGGCTTCGCAACAGATGAAGGCCGAACAGCACGGCGAGGGCGAGGACGGCGGCGAGAACGAACCAGAGATCGCTGATTCCCGATGTCTGGGTCGTGACCCACGATTCGGCACGGTACTGCGCCCCAATCGTGAAGAACCCGCCCAGAGATGCGGTGCCGTCGCTCACGAGCAGCAATATGCCGACGCCGATAGACAGCACACCGGAGACGATCATGACCCACGTGTTCTGGTAACGCCCGATACGCAATGAACGTGGGCGCACCAGGGCGCGCCAACGACCTCCAGTTCGCTGCCAGAGTGCGGCGAGCACGAAGAGCGGGATGACCATCCCCATGCCGTAAAGCGCGAGCATGATTCCGCCATAGAGCGGGCTGCCGCCAAGCGCAGCCACCATCAGCACGGAGCCAAGCACGGGACCGGCACAGACTCCAGCAACGGCATAGACGGTGCCCAGGACGAAGACGGAAACAACCGACGTGCGCTCGGCGGTGTTCTCGGTGCGGGACAGCCCCGGGATCGGCACGCCGAGCAGCTGAATAACACCGGCGATGATGACCAGGCTGGCTGCGACCGTGACCAGCGCGACGCGGTACTCACTGACCAATGATCCGAGCGCACCGGAGAACACCCCGAGCGGAACGAGGGCGGTGACGAGGCCGAGATAGAAGATCGCCGTACGACCGATGAGCTTGGCCGGAGATGCGAACGCGTACGAGAAGAACGCCGGAAGGAGCATCACCGAGCACGGGCTGAGCAGGGAGATAATTCCCCCCAACAGTGCACCAGTGAAGCCGAGATCCATTGTCAGTTCCCCTCAGCGAGCGCGATTTCGTCATCAATGACCTGACGGAACGCATCCAGTGGCTGCGCGCCGAGTACCGGGGTGGTGCCGATGATGAAGATCGGTGTCGAGGTGGCTCCGATCTGACCGGCCTGGACTGCATCCGCGTTGACGGCTTCGAGAAGCGCCGGATCGTCCAGGTCACGCTCGAAGGCCGCCATGTCGGGAACCTGGGCCTTTTCAGCGAACGTCAGCAAGCGCGCGCGGTCGATGGAGAGGTGTCCCCGCTCGGGCGCCGCGGCGAATACCGCAGCGTGATAGTCCCAGAAACGCCCCTGCGCTCCAGCCGCCCGGGCAGCAACGGCGGCGTCGAAGGACTCGTCCCCAAACACGGGCAGATCGCGCCACTCGTAGCGCAACAGGCCGGCGTCGACGTACTCCGTGACCAGGTCGGGCATGGTGTCCCGGGCGAAGACACCACAGAAGGGGCAGCGGAAGTCCGCGTACTCGATCATGACAACGGGGGCGTCGACCGCCCCCATCGCCATCGCATCGCCCTCGATGCGGCGGGAGAGACCGAGTTCGTCCACGGATTGGGATGCCGCGTCCGCTGCGCCGGTCTCATCTGTGCCGGGGCTCGCCGTCGTGCCTGCGGTTTTATCGGTGTTCCACAGCGCCACGATCAGCAGCAGGATGACAATCCCCACGCCGGGAATACCCCACGTCAACCACCGTGGCCGTATACGGCTTGCCGATGGTCGAGTGCGTTCGGATCCGGACATCGCTTCTCCCTTTATTCTTCGACGACAGCCAGCGGGCACATCGCAACATCTACTATGGAACATAGTCGACTATGCAACATAGTAACAATCAGGCATAGTTGAACTATGACGACTCTGACTCGCACGATGGCGTCCCTGCAGCAGACCGTGATGCTCGCACGCCAAGCCCTGCGAGCGTGGCGTGCCCCGCAGGTGCTGACCGCGATTGCCGCCACGATTGTGGTCGGGCTGCTCATGGGCATCGCGACGGTACTGATCCCGAACCCCGTGTTCGCACGCGAAATTCCACCGGTGCCGTGGAATTACCCGGCTTGGATCTTGGCATCCGTTTTGACGGGACTGCTCTTCGCCACGTACGTGCGGCCGTCCTCCGGGGCATCAGCCGACGACGCGATGGCTAGAGACGACGACAGTGCAGCAGCGGATGCCTCCGCCCCCGAGGAACAACGGACCGGGCGAATGGGAGTCGCCGGCGGTCTTCTGGCCTGGTTCGCAGTGGGCTGCCCGGTCTGCAACAAGCTGGCCCTACTGGCCCTCGGATACGCTGGCGCGATCACGTGGTTCGCCCCACTACAGCCCTATCTGGCCCTCCTGGCGATCCTGTTGTCCGGCCTTGCGCTGCTCTGGCGACTGCGCGGACAGGTCGCCTGCCCTGCTCCGAAGCCGAGCGAGGCGGTTCACGCGTGAGTCTCTCTGATGAGTTGAAACCCTTTGAGCCACTGCGCCTTGGCGCCCTGGAGAAACAGGTCATGGACGTGCTGTGGGATCAGGGCGCATCGACGATTCGCACGGTCATCGAGAATCTGCCGAGTGATCCCGCGTACACGACGATTGCGACCGTGCTGGCTAACCTCGAACGCAAGAAACTCGTGACGCCCCTACGCGATCGTCGGTCCGTGCGCTACTCGTCCAGGCACACGCGAGAAGAACACGCGGCTCTACTCATGACACACGCGTTGGCCGGCAGCAGTGACCACGCTGCCTCAATGCTGCACTTCATCGACGCTATCTCCCCCAGCGACATCCAACTGCTGCGCACCTACCTGCGCGATCGAAGCGATCGGGACGTGTCGTGAATTCCCTGGCTCTGTCCCTGCTCGTCACCCTCGGGATACTGACCGCTGCGCTGGCGGGCCCCTGGCTGCTACGCCGCTCCGCGCCCGCACTCGTGCATGTCCCCCGGCTGGCTGCTCTGCTGCTCACCACGAGTGTCGTTCTCTGGTTGCTGGCCGTTCTGGCGTTGGGCCCAATGACCGCATGGATCATTTCCGGGCCTATCGTTCTTCCCGGTCAGGCCGCTGACATCTGCCAGCGCTGCCTAGTTTCCGCCAACCCCCTGGGAGGGACCTTCGTTCAAACGGGTGTGCCTACTGTGCTGCTCCTCGCAGTACCCGCACTCGCAGCGCTAATCGTGGCTGCAAGAGCTCTGCGACACGCACGACAGCGACGACGAATGCTACGAGATCTGTTTCAAGGCATCAGCGCGACGAGCACTCGAGGGACGCTCGCTGGTCACACGGTGCTTCTGACCAATGACCCACAGCCGACCGTGTTCGCGCTCCCCAGTAGGTGGGGAGGCACAGTCATCTCTGCAGCCGCGCTTAACTTGCTCGCACCGGACGAACAAGTGGCCGTTCTCGAACATGAGCGCGCACACCTGCGCCAGCACCATCACCTGATCATCGCTTTCATCGAGTCCCTCGCGCAATCCCTGCGGTGGATACCGCTCGTTGCCGCCGCCTCCGATGCGCTGCCTCATTATCTCGAGATTGCCGCGGATGATGCTGCCCGCCGTCGCACCGGCACGACCGCGCTGGCCAGCGCACTTCTCAAACTTGGCGATCCGTTGACGCCCCAGGGCCGAAAAGACAAGCCGACCAGTGCCGGATACGTTCTACACGCAGCGGGCCCCGATCGGATTCGCCACCTCGTCGCTCCGGCTTCCGCTCGCGGCGGTGCAGGACCGGCAATCGCCACCGCTCTGCAACTCGCCGTACTCGCTGCGATCAGCGGCGGAGTCCTACTGCCCTATCTCACCGCCGCAATATCGGGATGCATGTGACCATGAACGACCCGCACCGGTGCAGCCTTGCCGCGGCAGACCGAGTCACCCGGAAGTCACGGCGCCATACTGACACCAGCACTAGATAGACGAACTGGCCCGGTAAACGCAACGATTATTGCACAATGACCATTGCGCAATAAGTGTTGTGTGTATATATTTATGTTCATGTCACCCCGCAATTCACCTCGCGATTCGCCCCGCAATTCGCCCCGCAATGATCTGCGCAGCACGCTCACCTCAGCGACCTCGATGCGCGTACTCGCTCATCCGACACGCCTTCGCCTTCTTGGCCTGCTTCGGGAGCGTGGGCCGCAGACTGCCGCCCAACTCGGCGAGGTCGTAGACGAAGCTCCCGGCACCATCAGCTACCACCTCGGCAAGCTCGCGTCGATCGCCCTGATCGAGCTCGCAGCCACTGAGAGCACTGACCAGCGCGAACGCTGGTGGAAGGCCACCACTCTGCTCACGAATTGGGAACCTGCCGACCTTCTTGACGACCCCGACAAGCTCGCAGCATCGTCCACCCTTCAGAAGTCCATCGCTCAGGCCTATGCTGCACGTTTCACTGACTACATCGACGCAGCGCCGGCCCTGCCGCGTGAGTGGGTCGCGGCCGGAGCCAGTGGTGACCGCAGCCTGCGTCTAACGGCCAAGGAGCTCAGCGCTATGCGGGCTGAGCTCGAGGCGCTCGTTGACCGGTGGCTTGATGTGAGTGACGCGCACGACGAGGCCACTCCCGATGGATCCGAACCCGTTGTACTCGTCTATCAAGCCTATCGCCGGCCCTGAGCAAGCCCACTGATGAAGGAAAGAACCAGGGCGCCTCGCCGTCACGGCCGCCGAGCTACCGCCTCCCTCTCCGCGCTTCTGGCCGCGCACGCGATCTCGCAAACCGGAAATGTTGTCACGGCTTTCGCTATTCCGTTCTACGTCCTTGGTCTCGGAGGATCGGGAATTGAGGTGGGAGTCGCCGCGTTCTTCGCCACCGTACCGGTGGTGATCGGCGGGGCACTCGGCGGTGTCGTCGTTGACAGAGTCGGCCATCGCCGGGCGGCAATCGTCGCGGACGTTGTCAGCGGAGCGGCCGTTCTGGCCATCCCGATACTGGCTCTAACGGTGGGTCTTCCGTTTTGGGCGCTACTCCTGCTGGTATTCGTCGGCGGGTTGCTCGACACTCCTGGCCAGACCGCTCGACGCGTCATTCTGCCCAACCTGACATCCCGCGCGGGCATTCGACTCGAGCAAAGCGTTGGCCTGCTCGACGGCTCGGAGCGGTTTGCCAAGTTGATCGGCGCCTCGATCGCCGGGCTACTGGTGGCTCTCATAGGACCGATGGCGGCACTGTTTGTCAATGCGGCGACCTTCGCGGTCTCGGCAATGCTGACCTGGGCGTTCGTGACCGCTGTCCCAGCGTCGGTCGACCGCCGAGGAAACAGCGACAATGTCGTCCCACCCCACGCGTCGTACTGGTCCGACCTCGCCGAGGGCTTTCAATTCGTCATCCGTGACCCGCTGATGAGACTGATCGTCGGACTCGTGCTCTTTACCAATCTCCTCGACGCCGCTCGCAGTTCCACCCTCATGCCGCTCTACGCCGACGATCGTTTGGGTGGGGCGGCGGCGCTGGGGCTGCTCGTCGCGGTCATGGGAGGGTGCGCGCTAGCAGGTAATATCGCCTTCGGCTTCGTTGCCCACAGAGCACCCAGGCGCATCACCTTGGCTGTCTGCTTCGCGCTGGCCGGCGGCCCTTCCAGTGCCGCTTTCGCCGTCGGTGCACCCCTCCCCATCCTCGTGGCAATGACAGCCATCTCTGGCCTCGCCGCGGGGGCCATCAATCCCATCCTCGGCACGGTCGAGCTGGAACGCGTTCCCGAACACATGCGCGGCCGAGTTTTCGGACTTATCAATGCTGGAGCCTGGGCCGGTGTACCGTTTGGAGCGTTACTTGGGGGCATCGCCGCCGACACGATCGGGCTGGCATTTGCGTTCGGTGTTATCGCAATCGTCTACACGCTCGCCACCCTGAGCCCCCTGACCGGTGGCTCCTGGCGACAAATGGAGCGCCGATCGGTAACAACGGCTACGATCAACGTTCAGCAAGCCACTTAGGTATCCCCCGCCAGGCGTGAGAAATGTTGTAGACGATGGATTTAGGCCCACGCCGAGTCTCCCCCAGGTCGAGGAAACGCAAATCAGCGCCAGGGCGGGCCCCGGTCACCGTACTGCCGGAGCGACACTCGCGTACAAGAACGGGAACCGACAGTCAGCCGTAGGCGTTCCGCAACGGCGAACTGAGAATCGCCGTGACGGACGCCACATTTTGACGTCGCAGACTGGCGCGCCAACAGCGTAACCGGTTGGCGCGCCAATACGCGTTACTTCAAGATGCGAATGAGCTTCTTGTTGGCAAACTCCGCGATACCGAAGCGACCCAGCTCGCGCCCGAAGCCGGACCGCTTGACGCCCCCAAAAGGTAGCTCCGCACCGTCGAGGAGTGATCCGTTGATGAACACCATCCCCGCCTCGATCAGATCGGCGACGCGCAGGGCCTGCTCCGCATCCGTCGTGAAGAGGTAGGAACCCAGGCCGTACGGGATGTCGTTGGCCACCTTGACGGCTTCGGACTCGTTCTCCACACGGTAGATGGCGGCCACCGGACCGAAAAACTCTTCCCGGTAGGCGTCACTCTGCGGGGACACACCGGTGAGCACCGACGAAGAAAAGAAGGCGCCATCGCGGCGCCCGCGCAGGACAACGGTCGCTCCCTGGGCCTCGGCACGCTGGAGCTGCTCCTCGAGTTTCTCGGCGGCATCGAGCGAGGAGAGCGGGCCCAACGTCGTCTCCGGCAACGTGGGATCGGCGGGCACATTGCCGCCGAACTTCGCTGTGAACATTTCCACGAATGCGTCGAACAGGCCGTCGATCACGATAAAGCGCTTGGCTGCATTGCAGGCCTGGCCGGAGTTGTCCAGGCGGGCGGCGACGGCCGCATCGACAGCTTCCTCGAGGTTGTCGGTGCTGAGCAGGATGAAAGGGTCTGATCCGCCCAATTCGAGCACGACCTTCTTGAGGTTCCGGCCGGCGACCTCGGCGACCGCCGCCCCCGCGCCCTCCGAGCCCGTGAGCGAAACACCGCACACACGGGGATCCGCGATGATGTCCGCGATCTGGGCGTTCGACGCATAGAGGTTCTGGTATGCGCCAGCGGGGAAGCCGGCATCCGCAAAGATTTGCTCGATGGCGGCGGCCGATTCGGGGCACTGCGAGGCGTGCTTAAGCAGGATCGTGTTACCGAGCACCAGGTTCGGGCCGGCGAAGCGGGCGACCTGATAGTACGGGAAATTCCACGGCATGATGCCGAGGAGGACGCCCAGGGAGGCGTTGCGCATGAATGCCGAGCCTTCACCGGCGAGCAGCTCGATCGGTTCGTCGGCGAGGAAAGCCTCGCCGTGGGTGGCGTAGTACCCGTAGATGTCCGCTGAAAAGTCGACCTCACCCAGGGCCTGCTCAAGCGGCTTGCCCATCTCGCGCACGATGAGTTCGGCCAGGTGCTCCCGACGCTCGGAGTGCAGGTCCGCGACACGCTGCATGAGGGCTGCGCGTTCGGCCACCGAGGTGCCGCGAGAGAACTCGCTATGGGCGCGATCTGCGACGCCGATGGCGTCGGTCACCTCGGCATCCGTTGCCAGGGTAAAGCTCGGTCCGCTGGCCCCGGTGGCGGGGTTCGTGACTGCGTATTTGTTCATGATCTCTCCACACGTTTCTTCGCTGACGACGATCGAGACTGGGCCCATTACTGCCGAGGCAGGGCCGAGCTCATGTGAGTACAGTCTGCCGCAGTCAGGACGATGGGGAAACCATTTGCGTGCGCTCATCTGCCATAGAGCTGCTCGCCTGACTTCTCGACAACGAGACGGTGAACGTCCATGGCTTCGCTGATGGCGGCCACCGGACCGGATGCCTGGATGATGTCGATTAATTGCCCTGTGCGTTCAATGAAATCGGTGCGATCAGCCAATTCCACTCCGAGGAGATGGTGGTCGCCGAGGACTATCTCGGAGAGTTCTTGACCCGTGTGTGCGCCACGAGCGAGACCGGCTATAAGGTTGTGCGCCGGATCCTCCATGGCGCGTGCCTGGGCACCGGGATCAAAGCCGTTCAGGGGTGCGATGCACGTGAGATAGGCGGCGACGGTGAGGGCAAGCAGATGGGGCATCTTGCCGTTGTCGAGCATCTGCAGGGCAGGGATCGGTATTCGTTGACGGAGTTTCACGGAACCGTCTGTACCTACCTGACTTGTGCGGTGTCCTAGGGCGCTGTTCTGCCACCGAGAGAACAGCTCTGCTTCGTATGCCTCGACGTCGACGCCATCAGGGACCGACACACTCGGGAGGTACTCGTCGCGGAGCACCGAACGCGCAGCCGCTTCGATATGGGTCTGTGCGACGGCCTCCGGAATGCTCACAGCGCCCGACAGCGCACCGAGGTAGGCAATCAGCGAGTGCGTTCCGTTTAGAAGGCTTACCTTCAGCTGTTCGTAGGCTGCAACGTCGCTGGAGAATATGACGCCACCCGCCTCCCACGCGGGGCGGCCCGCGATGAAGTTGTCTTCCACGATCCACATGCTGAAGGGCTCTGCGGGCACCGGGATGAGATCGCTGTAGCCACGCTCTATGGCAACAAGGTCGCGGTAGTGATCGGTCGTTGCCGGTACGATCCTGTCCACCATGGATGAGGGGAAGCTCACGTGTGTGTCCATCCAGGCAACAATCTCTGCAGCCTCGGCGCTTGGCAGCATAGTGGCGAACTCCCGCGCCAGTCTGTGCGTGTGGTGACCGTTGTCGGCGAGATTGTCGCAGCTGAGGACGGTTATGGGAGCGGAATGGGTCCTTGCCCGCTTTTGAAGGCCGCGGACAATCTGGCCGATGGGTGTGCGCGGGGTGCGGGGATGGGCGAGATCGTGTTGAACGCCAGCATCCTGAAGGTTCAGCGAGCCGGTAGCCGCCGAGTAGTTGTAACCGTTCTCCGTCACCGTAAGGGAGACAATCTTCGTGGCTGCATCGCCGATGACGGAAATCACCCGCTCTGGGTTCTCGGCAGCCACGAAGGCGTCCGTATGTACCCGAGGAACAGAAAACCTTGAACCCTCGGGTGAAATTTCAATAACCGTGTAGAGCATGTCTTGGGCGTGCATGGCCTTGGGGATGGCGGCAGACCGACTGGACACGCCGATGATGCCCCAATCTCCGCCATGAGCGGCGATGGCTGCATCCGTATATACAGCCTGGTGAGCACGGTGGAAGTTTCCCAGACCGAGGTGCACAATGCCCGCCGACGGAGCTCTTGGGCTTCCCATGATGCCTGCAAACGAGGCCGAAAGGCGCGGGACCGTGGAGGTCATGATCACCGGTCCTTCATAGAGTCGTCAAGCTCTCTCGCGATGGGCTGGCAGGCCTGCTTCAAAGGGAACGCGGTGGATTTCGTGTTTCGCATGATAGCAAGTGTCTTCCCTTTTAGTGAGGTGGAATATTGTGGCGCTGGAATAGGACACGGAGGACCGTAGTCCGGCCTCACGTCGGTAGTGCCGTGGACTTTGGAGCTAGTCCCTTGCGAGGGAAACGCGTGCCGTCGAATTCCGCACAACCAACTGGGATTGGATATGAACTTCGCCCATTTCCCGAGGCTGGCCGGCAATTTGATCTAGAAGCATCTCAAATCCGAGCGATCCGCTGCGTTCCATATCAACTCGCACGGAAGTCAGACTTGGTTGGGCGACCGCCGCGATGTCGAGATCGTCGATGCCGACCACGCTGATGTCCTCGGGGCAACGCTTGCCGAGGTTCCGGGCGCCGGATTGCACGCCCAAGGCCACGAGGTCGTTGTACGCGATCACGGCTGTTGCACCGCTGGATACGACTGCCGCCGCAGCAGCCACGCCGCCGAGGACGGTGGCGGCCTGGTTCCCCACCACCATCAGCTCAACGTCGCGTTCGAAGCAGAACCGAGCGACGGCGCTATGCCGCCGGGCATTGGCCCAAGACGACACCGGGCCGGGAACGTACACAACCTTCCGATGACCGAGGGCCTGAAGGTGCTCGATGGCCTGCGCCAGGCCCTCGTTCACGTCCATGAGTACACTCGCGGCGCATTCGGCCTCACCATTGATGATGACGAGCGGCAACGAGCCCGTTGCCTGCAGAATGCGGGAGGACGATAGTCGTGGGGAGCACAGCAAAATCCCGTCGACCTCCTGCGACATCGCCTCAAGAATCTCCTGTTCACGAGCGATGTCTTCATTCGTATCGGCCAAAATCATCTGGTGCCGTCCGTGCCACGCCTGATTCTGGACGGCCTTGACCAGTCCGGACAGAGCGGAATTGGAAATATCCGGCACAACAACACCGTAGGTCCGACCGACGCTAGGGATTCTGCCCCTGTATCCGATTTCAGTGCCTGCAGCCAGGACTCGCTGGAGTGTTTCTGACGACAACCGACTCGGGTCCTTGAAAGCTCGGGAAGCCGTTGCGACTGAAACTTCCGCTCGTGCGGCAACGTCCGTCAGTGTCGCTGCCATTTCTAACTCCTCCGTTGGAACCATGCTCTTGCAAGCAGTCTGCAACTATTTTGCAAGATTTGCAAGTTCTTTCCAAATTTTCTACATTCAAGTTGAACTGGCTCGAGAATGCGACCGACGCCGGCTTATGGTCTCACCCGTAGTGTGAACAGACGGCCAAGTCACGTTGGAGTCCGTGTACCTCGCTCGGCCCGAATAAGGGAGGGAGGGACGTGCTCCTAACTTCACAGGTACAGGATCCACCTTCCATTGCGGCTGGTGTCAGGTCGCTGAACATGGTGAAGTCCAATGTGAGGGACCGAGCGATTATCGATATCGGCGTGGACGAGGGTAGCGCGGTCGTCTACGACTCGCCCGCCGTCGCCGATAGGCCGCATGATCAGAACAGCTGACTCGCAAGGGATCGAAAATTCCACCACCCGGTAGGACGTGACCGGAGTTCGTAGCGGGCGCAGTGTCGTGAGCGTCAAACGCGCCTCCGTTCGAAGGACATAGCAGACGGGTCATGAATCTCATCAGGTCCGGGCTACTGACACCCAGCGATCACGAGTGATTCTTTGAGCGAACGGCTCGCATCCGGTGTCGGGCTCGTGTGGACTCGGCGCGACTGCCCTTGTTGACTAGCTGGGTGTGGCGGCGCGTGAGTAACCCAGTCGGCCACGCGTGGCGAGGGTGAGCGCGAGTGCGCCGGCCACGTAGACACCGAGGATCACCAGGTCGGCCGTGTCGGCGAGCGGCGCGGTTCCCGAATCCAAACGGGCGGGTTCGACGGCGATTGTTAGAAAATCCTGCGCAGGAGTGAAACTCGCGTGGAGGAGCAGGCAGACCAGGATGCTGCCGGTACGGTTGTACAGCCAGGTGTAGAAGAACGCCAGGATCAGCGGAACCACGAAGCCCGCAGGACCGTACAGGGGGATGTGCCAGATACCCCAGGCGAGGCCCACGAGAAGGGTGGCGGCCAGGGGCGAGCGGCGTTCTTGAAGTTTGGGGAGGGCGAAGCCGCGCCATCCCGGCTCCTCCAATCCGCCTCCCACGGTGGCGACCATCAGGAATGTCCCCAGATAACCAGGGGCGGCGGCGGCCAGCAGCGTGAAATCGAGGGTCTGGCCGACGGCAAGGAGTACGAGATTAACCACCGTGTAGATCGCCACGGGCAACAGCAGTGCCACAGCGTAGTAGCCGAGCCCGACACGCCATACCAGCAGCGAGCGGACCCACCCGAGCACCGAGCTGCCAGAGAGGCGAGTGACGATGAGCGCCGAGGCCAGGGGGCCGAGCCCGCCCAGAAGAAAAACGGCCTGTCCAGCGCCGAGCCCGGCGACGCCCCACAGCGTCCACGAGATCGCGTAGGAGAGTAGAAAGAAGGAAATGAGCTGGTGGCCTGCGATCCAGGCGCGCAGGCGGCGCCCCTCGGGCGGGACTATGTGGTCGTGCGATTCCCTGTTCACTCTGCAGAAAGCCCGGTCAGGTTTTTGGTCGGCCAGCCGGTTTTAATAACCGGTCCAGACGTTCCGGGAAGTGCTCCGGAACCGAATCCATCACGATGCTCCTTCCGTGCATAATGGCGGCAATGAGTCCACTGCTCCCGACGATGATTGCAGCGCCCCGCAATCGCGTCAAGCGGTCTCTCGAACTTCGCTTGGTCATCCGGGTGGCTTGCAGTGAAATTGCAACGGGCGTCGGAGAGCGACTGAGGCGCCAAAACAGCCGGGAAATGACTCGGCCCAACCAACAAAAGAAATCGGAGCCATGCAAACTATGTCAACCACGCGACGAAGCAGCGTCGCATTCCCTTCAGCTTGCGGATTTTCGGGGGCACTTCGATGATCGCCGTGGTGCGATGGTTTGTCGCCGTTGTCCTGGTCGGACACGGTTTGATCCACCTGCTCGGCGCGGCCAAGGGGCTTGGCTGGGGGGAAGTGGCTTCCCTGACGGAGCGACCGCCCAAGGATGGTCGACGCCCGTGAGCGACTACCACCACTTCGGATCCCGGCGACTCGCCACCCGCGGGGAGGGCCGATGGCATACCACCGCCCCGCACGGCCAGTTCGCCTATCTCGAATACACCCTCGACGACATTACCTACAGCCCCTCCACCGGCCGCTGAACGGCCCATGCCCATGCCCGTGCACCCGCGCCCGGCGACCGCCCGTCACGGGTATCCGATCCATGCCTGTAAGCATTCGATCGTCCCGAAACTCCCCGGCCGCGAACCCCACCGCGCGCTCGATTATCAACGCAGGCAAAAATGCTCGGCACAGTGCTGCCCTTCAGCCCCAGCGCCGGCCCCAGACCCAAGACCGGTAGCGCCATCTGGCATGATGAATGGGTGCAGCAACCTCATGTTCTCATCATCGGCGCGGGCATCTCGGGTCTCGCCTGTGCTCACGCGCTGCGTAGCGCCGGACTCGTTGCCCGGGTCGTGGACCGCGGACGGAAACCCGGCGGCAGGATGGCCAGCCGCACGATCAACGAACGAACGGTCGACCTCGGCGCGTCATACTTCACCGCGGAGCCCGGCACCCGGTTCGGTAACGTCGTTGCAGGTTGGCTCGAGCGGGGACTCGCGCGACCATGGACGGACACGATTGCGGTGGCAGGGGCCGATGGCATCGACCGTTTAAGCCGCGGTCCGATGCGGTACGCAGCCCCGGCAGGCCTGCGGGAACTCGTCATAGACCTCGGGCGTGGCATCGACATCCAGCAGAGCGTCACGATCGACCACGTGGCGGCGGGCGAGGTGGACAGCACTCGATACGACGCGGTTGTGCTCGCGATGCCTGACCCACAAGCGCGGCGCCTGCTCGACGTCGGATCCTCGCTGTACAACAAGTTGAAGGACGGCTCGAGCTGGGAACCAAGCATCGCCGTCGTGCTGGAGTGGGCGGCGCGTGACTGGCAGCCGTTCCACACCGCGTTCGTCAACGACATGGCGGAGATCACGTCGCTTGCCGACGATGGTGATCGACGCGGCGACGGTGCGCCCGTGCTCGTAGCCCACACGACAGCAGCGCTTGCCCGGCAGCATCTCGATGACCCCGATGGAGCGATCACCGTGGTCACCGATGTGGTGCGCCGTATGTTGTCGCTGACGGATGCACCCGCCCGGTCGTTCGCGCACCGCTGGACGTTCGCGCGGCCCGCCGAACAGCATCCCGAGCCGTTTTTCCTGTCCGACCGGATCGGCGTGTGCGGGGATGCCTGGGGTGAGCGGTCTTCGGTGGCATCGGCGTGGACGTCCGGTGACGCGCTCGGGCGTGCGATCGCGGCGGGTTAGCCTCGGCGCACCGCGCGTGCACCCCCGACGGTTCAGGGATTGGCGGCTTCCAGGAACGGTCTGAACGCGCCTAACCCTGCGCCTGTCCCGCGAAAATCATCATGTCGATCAAGGACCGACGCGAGCGTGTAGGCGACCGTCATCATGGTCCTTCCTCATGCCCCTCGGTTGGGTCGTACCCAAACACCGATGGCCGAAAATGCCGCGGCGCGTCACCGACCGAAGGCGGCCGACGCGCCGACGTGCTCCGATGAGAGAAGGCACAGCTACTCGTTTGTCGTTGCGGTGCCTACTCCCCCGGAAGAAACGAGAGCCGGGAAAGTTCGGCCGTGCGGCTCCCATGCGGGGCTCTGGAGGGGCGTTCCGAGTACCCCAGTTATGACCGGGCCTCCTCCCTTGCAGCGATCGACTCGGCGATCTGCTTGATCGCGGCGAGCGTTTTCGGTATGCCGTCGAGAGCCTGCTGGGTGCGGTCAGTGATCTCAAAGTCTGCCTGGTCACCGAACTTCTCCTCGAACATGGCTATCCCGCCCGGCAGGAATTCCCAGTACTCGCTGAGGATCGTGCCGGCATCCGCTGGGGTGAAGGTGAAGCCCCAACGCACGTAGCTGCCACCCACCACCCAACCGAACTCGCGACCGCGCTCGGCCGCGTCTACCTGGGACCGGGTCTCCCAGATTCGGTGCGGGAGCTCATTGCGCCCGGTGAACCAGGAACCGACTTGACCAGCCTGGGCTTCGTCGTCCCACCAGCACGTCTTACAGACCGGGCTCCACTCGCCGGTGCGGGTGATGTCGGAGACCATGTCGTAGAGCGCTTGGGCTGATGCCTTGACCAGGACAGATTCTTGGTGGCGGCGGATGTTCGTCTCAGTCATCGTTCTTTCCTCACAGATCGATCATTTTTCTGCCGGCGGCTGCCACCATGCCAGTCTTCCTGTTGGCCGACCGTGTCGGCGTCAACTCCGAACGCGGCAAGCTGTGGCTGCTCGCGCAGGCTTCGTTTGAGCTCGGCGAAACCGGGAAAGCGTGCCAGTCCGACTACGTGGTCCCACAGCTCGGCGGCCGTGTCTTCGTGTGGCAGCCGGGTGATGACCGGCCCGAAAAAGGCGACACCGGTGGGTGGCTCGAAGTGGATGATGGGCGTGCCGACGTCCTTGCCGGTCAGCGCACGCGCCTCGTCCGTCTCCTGCTGGATCTCAAGGTCCCAGGACTCGTCGTCAAGAGCCGCTGCCAGTGCGCGGGGCAGGCCGGCTTCGGCGAGGATCGGCTCCACGAACGCACGCGTACCGCGTTGTTCACGCATCGTGGTCTCGGAGCTGTTGTGGCTCGGGTCTGGAGCGACCTCAAAGATGTGCGCCCCGAACGCCGCGTATAACGCAGCCATCGATTCGCGGCCATGCTCCGAGCGTGCCCGGGCCGCCACCCGCAGGAGCCGGAGCCCGGCGGTGTGTCCGGCCACGTACTCGGGCGGAAAATGCGCGTCATAGTCGACCTCGGCGTTGATCAGGCGCAGCGAGATGAACCGCCAGTCCACGGTGTAATCGCGTTGCGCCTGCACCTGCCGCACCCACTTGCTGGTCATCCAGGCGAAGGGACAGACCGGGTCGAAGTAGAAGTTGATGTCGGCGTCCATCAGTCCACCCTAAAGGACATCCGTCCACTACCACGGAGTCTTCGAGAGCCCCGGGAACCCACCCGATTGTCGGGGGTCAACGCCGTGGACTTGCAGATTTCCCAGGACACTGATGTCGGGAGCAGCAGCTCCGTGGTGAAAACCGGGCCGGTTCGATGTCTGAACCCGGGAGTCCAACCGCCGCGCCGGCATCCCGGCAGCAACCGCCGGCCACCGGCCCGCGCTCCCCGGCCGGATTTCACCCAACGTGAAGTCAGGAGAGTCTACTATGACAGCATGAAGCGCATAACGTACAGCGGCGGGTCCATTGTCACGAGCAATGCCATTACGACAGCGCTTCTTGATTACATCACCTCTTTGGCCGATACCGATAATAGTGTGACTGTGGATGTCACCGTGCTCGACGAGAACGACGAGACATCGCTGCACACGCTAATTCTGACTCCAGGCAGCCCGTTCGGCGTCGTCGACGTTGAAGGGATGACGGAGGAAGAAGAGGCGCAGCGTTTCCCAGTACCAGAAATGCCCATCATCGGCATCATCGGCACCGTCGAAACTACAGGCGATGCTGGCCGGACGGCCAAAGACTTCAACCTCGTCACAAACGAAATCGAGAATGGACTGGGGCAGTAGACATGGGTAAATTCATTTACGGGACCCCGTCGATCTCCGTCGAGTTCGACGACCGGGTGCTTGCGCACCTCAAGGTCGTCATCCTCTCTAAAGTGCGCCGCGGGGAAAGTTTCACGTTTTCGTGGGAATACGCGGCGGCAGCAGGAAGCGGACACAGTTCCGTCTGGATCCATCCGACGATCCCACTTCAATTCGACTTCCTCGGCAGCAAGGAGCCCCGCCTCAACCACGCCTGGGTCGAGCAACTCGTGCGTCTGTCCAACACACCGGGCGGACTGAGGGTAACTCCGGAACCGGCCGAGTCGGAGACACCCTCACCCTCCTGACTACTCCACACCAGTGTCCGTAATCGTGCCGAACTCAATCTGGTCGTAGCAGCGGGCATAGTCTGTGCATATTCCCGACCCTTCGGGCCCCTCATTCATAGGAGCAAAGATGCGTGCACTGGTGGTCTACGAGTCGCTGTGGGGAAACACTGAGACGGTCGCGCGCGTAGTCGCCGATACCTTGGCTGGCAAGGGCAGGGTCGACGTCGTGGATTCGGATGCCGCGCCCGCATCGGTCGACGGCTACGACCTTGTCGTGGTCGGTGGACCAACGCACTCTTTCTCAATGACACGAGCCGCCACACGAGCCGAAGCTTTCAAATCGCACTCTGCCCCCCACGTGCCAGCCAGAGGCATCCGGGAGTGGCTGGATGAACTTGACAGACTCACCTCAGTGATCCCCGCCGTAGCTTTCGATACTCGGGTTGACAAGCCGCGCCTGCCCGGCTCTGCGGCCAAATCGGCCAGACACGAACTGCGTTCGCTTGGATTCGAAACGTCGCTGAAGCAGGAAACCTTCCGCGTCCATGGGTATGAGGGCCCACTCGTGGACGGGGAGCGTGAACGCGCGAAAGCTTGGGCAGAAGAGATCATCGCATCTCTTGGACTCAGCTCCTGAGCGAACAGGGACCGGCCGCAGAGTAATCGGCACAGTAACGTTCGGTCTGCACTCGGCAGCGAAGGCCCTGACCGCGGACGCCGGCGCCACTCAGAGGTGACACCACCCGGTGCTGGCCGCCCTGAATCTCGACCTAGGCAAGCGCCGTGCCCAGGTCGACGTCGGTAACGAGTTCGCCAAACGGATGCGTGTTGACCAACCGATCTCGGACGGGTCGCCGACCTCTACCTCGTTCTTGCGGGCCAGCTGAGCCAACGCGACGACGTCACCGAAAGCGCGAAAGGAGCAGCTTCTTAGTTTGTTCGGCGTTTGGGACGACGTTGAAACCGCGACTTCTTGGGTTCGGAAGCGTCGGGAGTTACCCTCGGACCCAGATGCTCCAGCGTCGGCGGGGTGAAGGACGATGCCGACGATACACCGGCGCCAGGGCCGACGAAATCGAACAGCGCCAGCGCGCCGGCGATTACGGCTCGGCCGATTTTGCGTGCGAGGTGCAGCACGCGGCGGAAAAAGGAACCTCTGGTGTGTGTGTTGTTCACGGTTTTTCCCTTCGGGTCAGGATGTCGCGGATAGCCGGACCAAGGTTAGGCCAGCTGAAAGTGAAGCCGGTCTGGAGCAGTCGGTCGGGTTCAACCCAGCCGCTTTTCAGCACCAGCTCGGGTTCGGTGCGGAGGAGCCACATCGCGGGTTCGAGCATCCAGCGGATGGCTGGCAAGCCCAGCCGAGCCCCCACGATTCGCGTCGGTATACCGGCAGTTGACGATTTTCCCAGCCAGGTTGATCACGAGAGCCGCGCCATCGATCAGCGCCCGCACCGCCGAGTCATCCTGCCAGGCCGCGTCCGGACCGGTGCGGCCGATGCAGGCGACCTCATACCCCTGCTCACCCAGCATGCGTACGAGGCGCTGGCCGATAAATCCGGATGCCCCGGCCACCACCGCACGTTCTCTTATCTTCCCCACCGGGCAAGCTTAGGCGGCAGCTTGACCGTCGCTTGGGACCAGCCCCCGCATTGGCTGACTCGCCCGCACATCGACGACTCCGCCTCGGCTCGGAGCCGACGCCCAATAAGAGCTGGTTTGACAACGATACGAAACCCGCCCGTACTCGAGGTTTGTACGATCCCGGCGCCGGGACGGCGTGAGTCTGGGCAGCCAGGCTTCTTCCTTTCAGCGCGGCTGTTCGTTGATCCCTCGGGCACTTACCCGTCGGTCGCAACGTCCGCCAGGGTGATCGAGACCGTGGGCATCGTCGTCAACGTGTTATGCACGGTGCAGTGGGCGGCGACGGCCAGCAGCGGATCGCGACGCTCCACTGGCACGCCGTCGGGGAGGATGAGACGCACGTCGATCCCCGACACGCGGGCGGGCCCGGTGCCCCTGTCGAAGGTGGCCTCCACGGCCAGGCCCTCCGTGGGCAAATCGTGCCGGGCGAGGTAGCGGCGCGCATAGAAGGCGACGCACGAGGCGAGGCTGGCGATAAAGAGCTCAGTCGGTGTGGGGGCCGTGTCATCGCCACCGT
>JBBRBV010000034.1:0-32109 GCA_038205545.1 Actinomycetales bacterium | reverse complement strand
GGCTGTCAAAATCCGTCTGAAGCGCATGGGCAAGATCCGTGCACCGTACTACCGCATTGTCGTTGCCGACGCGCGCACCAAGCGCGACGGTCGTGTCATCGAAGAAATCGGCATCTACCACCCCACGGAGGAGCCCTCGGTTATCGAGGTCAAGTCCGAGCGTGCGCAGTACTGGCTCAGCGTCGGCGCCCAGCCGACCGAGCAGGTTGCGGCACTCCTCAAGCTCACGGGCGACTGGGGCATCTTCAAGGGTGACAAGAATGCCAAGAGCACCGTCAAGGTGAAGGAACCGAAGGTTGCTTTCGTCGCCGACGAGAAGAAGAAGCCGGTTCTCAAGCCCAAGGCAGAGAAGCCGGTCGCCAAGGCCCCCGAGGTTGCTGTCGAAGCAACCGAAGAGGCGTAACTGGTGCTTGCTCCCGCGCTCGAACACCTTGTCAAAGGGATCGTTGATCACCCGGACGATGTGCACGTTGCAGAAAAGAACTCTGCAAGAGGCGAGGTGCTCGAGGTTCGTGTGAACCCCGAGGACCTCGGCCGAGTCATTGGTCGTGCTGGTCGCACCGCCAAGGCCCTGCGCACCCTCGTTGCAGCTCTGGCTGATGGTCGACGCGTTCGCGTCGATGTCGTCGACACCGATTTCTAGATCAGTGGACGATGGTGAGAAGGACCGCACCCAGCAACTTCGGGTGGGGCGCCTGACTAAGGCTCACGGCCTCAAGGGAGCAATCAAGCTCGAACTGTTCACGGATGACCCGGGACGACGTTTCGTCCCGGGTGCCGTGTTCACACTGCAGGTTCCGACCGGTTCGGCCTGGCACGGCAAGACGATTGAACTCGTGGAGCTGCGTTGGTACAACCAGCACGCGGTCGGTTTTTTCAAGGATGTTCCCGACCGCTCCACGGCAGAAACGCTCGCGAAGGCGATCCTCTGGATCGACGCGGACGTCGCCGAGCAGTCGGATGAAGAAGACGCCTGGTACGACCACCAGCTGGTCGGCCTCGCCGTCATGCGTGACGGTGTGCGAATCGGCACCATCGGTCGCCTCGAGCACATGCCCGCTCAAGACCTGTTGATCGTGAAGACGCCGACCGGCGACGTCATGATCCCGTTCGTGAAAGCCATCGTGCCGAGCGTCGACGTGAAGAACGGCGTGGTCACGGTCACGCCGCCGCCAGGCCTGCTCGAAGACTTGCCCGAAGACTCGGCTGACGCCGAGCCGCAAGCTGACACCGAACCCGAACCGGATGCTGATTCGATAGCGGATGCCGATGCTACGACTGGTGTCGAGGCCGACCCGGCATCCTAACCGGATCCACGTTTCGCGGGACTTGCGCCGCTGCGCGGTAGACGGAACTCCCGCGCACTGGCGCGCCTCGCGCGCACCTTGATGTGGGGGAGATATGGCCAGGCTTGAATTCCCGCGCACCGGCGCAACCCCGGCACACGGGCGCGAGCCAGTGCACGAGTTGAGAGTCGTCGTAGTGCAATCCGCAGGATCAGGCGGCCACGGTGTATTCGGCTGCTCGGGCCACCAGATCTTCCGCGGCGGCATCGCCGCTGAACGCGAGACGCACGACCTTGCCGATCACCAGCACGGCAGGACTGGCTACACCGGCCACGGCGGCATCGACGAGAACGGCCGACAGCGTGCTGACGGTCGTGCGTTGGGATGCGCTGAATCCGCGTTCGATGATGGCCACGGGCAAATCCGTGGGCACACCATGGCGTAACAGCCCCTGGGTTAGCGTCGGCAGCGTTCCGACGCCCATGAGCACGACGATGGTGCTTTCGAGCAGGGTTAGGCCTGCTAACTCATTTTCGGTGAGGGGTGCATGGCCACTGATCACAGTGAAAGAGTGGCTCATGCCGCGATGGGTGAGCGGAATCCCCGCCGCCGCAGGCACGGCGATCGCACTCGTCACCCCTGAAATGACGGTGACGGCAATGCCGCGGCGCTGGCAGGCGAGCACTTCTTCGCTACCCCGGCCGAAGATGTAGGGGTCGCCTCCCTTCAATCGCACCACGCGCTGACCGGCGAGGGCGTGCTTGACCATGAGGTCTTCAATTGCGGCCTGCGAAATCGGATGGCTGCCGGCGCGTTTGCCTACATCGATAAGGGTGGCGAACGGTGCCAGTGAGGTGAGGTCCTTGTTTGGTGCGAGGCGGTCGAACAACACGACATCCGCTCGTTTAAGCGCGGCTACGGCCGCCACGGTCATCAGCTCGACGGCGCCAGGACCGCCGCCGACAAGGGTGACCGAACCGGCCGTGCGTGGAACGCCCGCGTCGGACGCGGCTGCCTCCGACGCGGCTGCCTCCGCCGCAGCTGTGGCCGACCCGGGCGTGCGGAAAATCTGGGCTGTCATCTGCTTACTCCTTTCGAACGGGACTGGGCGTGTGGAACACGGCTGCGCCTGCCACTTTCTAGAACAGTAGGGGACGAGTCTGCTGTGGCCGGGGGGCACCGACCGGATGCCGTCACGCGCCGTAACAAGTGCGTTGCGCGCCCGGTGCGCATATGACGGAGTGTGTCGCGCCCCGGTCGGATTCCGCGGCAAACGGGGCAGACTACGCGGAAGCGGTTTCAGGAAAAGGCGGCATCAGCATCCATGCAAAGCGGGAAAAGTGTGAGTAGAGGTCGAGGCAGTCGCACCCTCGTGGCGCGACCGAAGGGGCAGCACCGCAGCGTGGTGCCCGCCGCTCTCGTGGCTATATCCCACGGCACCCACTCGGTTGATGGCCAGGCAGCCATCGCAGCTCTCGTTGAGGCGGTCGCGCTCGCCCGTCCCGATTTGAACGTAACCGGCGGTTTCGTTGATGTGCAACAACCGGATGTCGCGGCGAGCCTCGACGGGATACGCTCCGGCTGCGCAGCGGTCATGGTGCCGCTGCTGCTCTCCGCCGGGTACCACGTGCATGTCGACCTACAACGGGAGACCCACGCACATTCCCGCGTGACGGCGCTCTCACCAGCGCTCGGACCCGATGACCGGCTCATCGACGTTCTCGAACATCGCCTGCGCGTTGCCGGGTTCGACGGTGGGCTACCCGGCCAGGAAATCGTGCTCGCCGCCGCTGGCTCGAGCGACACGCGCGCGGTGCAGGACTGCCGCACAGTCGGTGCGCTGCTCGAAGGACGACTCGGCGTTCCTGTGACCGTCGGCTTTCTCTCTGCGACCACACCGCGATTGGCCTGTGCAGTGACCGGCGCACGACTGCGCAGCGAAAATGTGACCGTGAGTACCTATCTGATGGCGCCCGGATTCTTCTTTGACCTCGCCCGTGCCCAGGGCGTGAGCGCCGAACGGGTCACCGCTCCGCTGTTGTTGCCGGGGGAACCAGCCCCTGCCCCGCTGGTCGATTTGGTCATCGACCGATACCTCGAGGCGAAAGAGCACGCCGGACTCTTCTAGAATTTGACCATGCGCATCGATATCGTCACCATTTTTCCCGAATTCTTCGATGTGCTCGATCTGTCGCTGCTCGGCAGGGCCCGCCAGAGCGGTTTGATTGAGTTGGGCGTGCACAACCTGCGCGACCACACCCATGATCGGCACCACTCTGTCGATGACACGCCCTACGGCGGTGGCGCCGGGATGGTGATGAAGCCCGAGCCGTGGGGTGACGCCCTCGATTCCATCCTCGGCGAGGCCGTAACCGAACAAGACGCTCAAGCGCCCGACGACGGCCCCATTCTCATTTTCCCCTCGCCGGCGGGAGACCAGTTCACCCAGGCGATGGCCCGCGAACTGGCGCTTGAGCAGCACCTGGTGTTCGGGTGCGGTCGCTACGAGGGCATCGACCAGCGCGTCGTCGACCACTACGAAACACGCGGCCGGGTGCGCCTGGTCAGCCTCGGTGACTACGTACTCAACGGGGGAGAGGTCGCCGTCATGGCCATGATTGAGGCGATCGGCCGGCTCATTCCCGGCGTCGTTGGCAACCCGGAGAGCCTCATCGAGGAATCCCACGAAGACGGCCTGCTGGAATACCCCAGCTACACCAAGCCGGCCAGCTGGCGTGGCCTCGACGTGCCGCCGGTGTTGCTCAGCGGTAACCACGGTGCGATCAGCACCTGGCGGCATCAACAACAGATTGTCCGCACCGAACGGGTGCGCCCCGACCTGCTGCCCCAGGAGCTTCAGCCTTCAGCGAACGCAAAGGCGAGTACCAGCCACCGTCGATAAACTACCTGAGTGATCATCCGCCGCGCCTTCTACCACTGGCAATTCATAGCTGCCGGCGTCCTGCCGCTCTGGCTCCTTGTGGGTTCCTCGATTTTCGGATCGGGCGCCTGGGCGGTGCTGGGAATCTTCTTTGGCGCCGTGCTTATCGGCCTCGGCCTGCTCCTGGTTGCACTCGTCATATATGCGCGCAAGGAAGTGCGCGCAAACCGTGCGGTTTCCTATGCCGATATCGGAGTGCTCTCCCTCTGGCACGCGCTCATCATCGCCATTCCCTTTTCAACGGATGCCGCCGGCTGGCTGAGCGTGCTCGTCATCATTGGCGGTCTCTTCGTGTTCTGGTTCGCCGTCTGGGAGCTCTTCGATGCGGCCCGGCGCCGAATGCGCGCAATGGTCGACCTCGTGGAGCAGACCGCCCGAGGGCAATCTGCACCGGCCGGGCCGCAACAGCCACTGCCCCATCAAACACGGACGCAGCAAACACGGACGCAGCAGTCACGGCCAGCACCGAACTCTGGCCGAACCGGCACCCCCGAGATCATCGTCATCGAGGAAAAGCGCGACCGAGCCTGACCCGCCGGTTTCTGTGGCCGGCCCGACTTTGCGACGGCGTCGATTTCATGGCAGAATAGGCGATTGTGCCGCTGCAGGACTCTGCCACAGGGGAACCTGCACTGGCGGCGCACATCCTCATACTGAACGCTTCCCAGTGAAGCACATAGCGTAGTCGACCTGTGGCGGGTACAGAGAGCGATCCAATATGCATATTCTCGACGCGGTAGACGCACCATCGCTGAAGCAGGACATTCCTGACTTCCGTGCTGGCGACACCGTCAAGGTTCACGTCAACATCATTGAGGGAACCCGTTCTCGTATCCAGGTCTTCCAGGGAGTCGTCATCGGCCGCTCTGGCGAAGGCGTGCGCGAAACGTTCTGCGTTCGCAAGGTTAGCTTTCAGCGCGGCGTCGAGCGTACCTTCCCGGTGCACTCCCCGGTCATCGACCACATCGAGATCGTGACTCGCGGCGATGTTCGTCGCGCAAAGCTGTACTACCTGCGCGACCTTCGTGGCAAGAAGGCCAAGATCAAGGAAAAGCGCTAACTTTCGCGCCAACTAGGATCCAGCCGGATTCTCTCCTGAGCTCCCCATCACCTAAACTGATGGGGAGCTCAGGCGGTTTAATGACAGATGAAGTGCTCGCCTCCAGGTCCGATCGTCGGGTAGCAGAGTCGAAAAAATCTCGCAGCAGGAAAGCGCCCAGCAAAAGGCGCAGCGTCTTGCTGTTCTTTCGTGACCTCCTCATCATTTTTGTGGTCGCACTGCTTATATCGTTCCTGATCAAGACCTTCTTGATCAGGTCGTTTTACATTCCCTCCGGGTCGATGGAGAACACCCTGCAGGTCGACGACCGCATCATTGTGAACCAGCTCGAACCGGGGCTGATCCCCATCACGCGCGGTGACGTTCTCGTGTTCAAAGATCCCGGTGGATGGTTGCTGCCCCAGGTCGACATCGTACAGAACCCGATCGTCGCCGGAGCCGACTGGGTCCTCTCCGTTGTGGGCCTCTCTGCGCCCGACAGCAACGACCACCTCATCAAGCGTGTCATCGGGCTGCCCGGCGATCACGTCGTGTGCTGTAACGCCCTCGGCCAGATGAGCGTGAACGACATTCCGCTCGACGAATCGGACTACGTGCTGCTTCCGGCCGGGGAAACCACCGTGTCCAAGGACGACTTTGATGTCACTATCCCGGATGACTCGCTCTGGATGATGGGCGACAATCGGTATAACTCCAAGGACTCCCGTTACAACGGTGACACTGCTGGCAAGGGCTATGTTCCCATTGAGAACGTTGTCGGTCGTGCGCTCGTCGTGAGCTGGCCGCTGGCGCACTGGAGCTGGCTGGACGACTACCCCGACGTGTTCCGTGGGGTGGAGCAAACCGGCCAGGGCTCCCAATAGTGGCGGTGTCTGACCCCACCCTCGACGTGGAATTCGACCTGCTGCGAACGGGTGCGAGCTTTGTGATCGGCTGTGACGAAGTCGGCCGAGGGGCCCTCGCCGGACCGGTAGCCGTGGGATTCGCCGCGGTGGACGCATCCGTCGCTACGATCCCCCCGGGACTGCGTGACTCGAAGATGCTGAGCGAACCACGCCGCGAAGTGCTCGCGCCACTCGCCGTGGCATGGGCCACCTATTCGGCCGTCGGGCTCGCCTCGGCCGCCGAGGTTGACGAACTCGGCATCATGGCCTGCCTCGGGCTGGCGGGAAAGCGGGCGCTGGCCGAGCTTTACCGGCACGGTGTCGACGTCGCTGGTAGCATCGTTCTCCTTGACGGCAGCGACGACTGGCTGAATAAGGCATTGACTACACCGCTGACCGTCGTCACCCGCATTAAGGCCGACCGGGATTGCGGTTCGGTGGCAGCGGCATCCGTAATCGCGAAGGTGCACCGCGACCGCCTGATGATCGCTGCGCACGACGAAGCGCCGGGGTACGGTTGGGCATCGAACAAGGGCTATGGCAGCGCGGCGCACATGAGCGCCATCGACGTGCTCGGGCCGAGCGCCCTACACCGCAAATCGTGGCTCAAAATCTCAGCGTAAGATGAGGGCACCATGGAAGAAGACGAATTCGAGGACTACGACCGCGAGGTCGAGTTGGCCCTGTACCGGGAATATCGAGACGTGGTTGGCCAGTTCCAGTACGTCGTCGAAACCGAACGGCGCTTCTATCTTGCGAATGAGGTCGAATTAGTGCGCCGCGACACGGAACACGACTTCTACTTTGAACTGACAATGAAGGACGTCTGGGTCTGGGACGTCTACCGCTCGGATCGATTTGTAAAATCGGTGCGCGTGCTGACGTTTAAAGACGTCAACGTGGAAGAGCTCGCGTCGAAAGACTTCGAACTTCCCAAGGAACTTGCGCTCGACGAATAAGGGATTGCTCCGGTGCCTCTGGTGGCCGGACAATCCGACGAAGGATTTAGGAAGGCAACCCTGTGATTGTGGACGCTGATCGTGCCCGTGCAACCTGGAGCAACCGCGAGGCTCTCGCCGAGGCGATGATTCCCCTGATCGGGCGCCTCTACCGCGACAACACCGTCGTCACGAGCGTTTTCGGTCGCGGCCTGGTCAATAAGTCGGTGGTCGGCCTGCTCAAGGCGCACCGGTTTGCCCGTCACATAGCGGATGTAGAACTTCCGCTCGAGGAAACTCTCCCCATCCTGCAGGCGATGGACGCCCTCAACCTCGGTGCCGCGTCCATCGACCTCGCCCGCCTGGCCCTCGGCTTTCGAGAGCAGAACGATCGGGTCACCCTTGAGGAATATCTGCGTGAAGAGCTGGCCGTCGTCGTCGGCCAGCACGGACTCGACGGCCGTACGAGTACCGATGTCGTGCTGTACGGTTTCGGTCGCATTGGCCGGCTGCTCGCGCGCATCCTCATCGAACATGCTGGCGGCGGACAGGGGCTGCGCCTGCGCGCGATTGTCGTGCGCCGCGGTTCCGCCAACGACCTCGTCAAGCGTGCCAGCCTCTTGCGCCGCGACTCGGTGCACGGTCCGTTCGAGGGCACTATTACCATCGACGAGGAAAACAACACCATCCTGGCCAACGGCACGCTCATTCAGGTGATCTACTCCGGTGACCCGGCCAGCGTCGACTACACGCAGTACGGCATCCACGACGCCATCGTCGTCGACAACACCGGCAAGTGGCGCGACGAAGAAGGGCTGTCACAGCACCTCAAATGCCCTGGCGTAGCCCGGGTGCTCCTGACCGCGCCGGGCAAGGGCACGTTGAAGAACATCGTGCACGGCATCAACCACACCGACATTCTCGCCAGCGACCGCATCATCACCGCGGCATCCTGCACGACCAACGCGATTACCCCGGTGCTCAAGGCCGTCAACGACCGGTACGGCATCATCGATGGCCACGTTGAAACGGTGCACTCGTTCACCAACGATCAGAACCTCATCGACAATTTTCACTCCGGCGACCGCCGCGGCCGCTCTGCCGCACTCAATATGGTCATCACCGAGACTGGCGCGGCCAAGGCCGTCGCCAAGGCTCTGCCCGAGCTGGCGGGCAAGCTCACCGGCAACGCGATCCGCGTTCCCACCCCCGATGTCTCCATGGCTATTCTCAACCTCAATCTCAGCAGTGCGACCGACAAGGAAGAGCTCAACACCTACCTGCGCACCATCTCTCTGCACTCCTCGCTGCACCGCCAGATTGATTTCATCGACTCGCCCGAGGTGGTCTCGAGCGACTTCCTCGGCTCACGTCGCGCCGGCATTGTCGACGGACTGGCCACGATTGTCACCGACCAGAAAGCCGTGCTCTACGTCTGGTACGACAACGAATACGGCTACAGCTGCCAGGTCATTCGGGTGCTGGAGGAGATGTCCGGAGTGCACGCGCCGACCTTCCCGGCCATTCTCGCTGAGGCCCTCCAGCCCGTCTCCTGACCTCCATCCCAATCGGTTTGAGTTGCACGGGGCCCGGGCCCCGTGCGTGGGCCCAGTTTATAAACTGGGCCCACGCACGTAAGGTGGGCCCAGGCGGTGCGGACCGCCGGACTGACCGGCGCGATGCGAGGCAGCGTGTGTTCCCCTTGGGGGCCCGGGCCCGGGCCCGGAACGCCATTAGATGCGCGGCTCGCAGATGACCACCGGAATCTGGCGCTCGGTCTTACCCTGGTACGCACCATATCCGGGGTACGCGGCGACGATGCGCGGCCACAGCACAGCTTTTTCAGCCGATGACGCGGTGCGCGCCCGAAACTGTCGCGTCACTCCGCGAATGGTGAGCTCGACATCGGGCTCTGCCAACAGGTTGAGATACCAGAACGGATGCCGGTCGTCGCCGCCCTTGGACGCCACGAGCACGTATCGGCCGTCCTCGTACACGGGCGCCGTGAGCATCGTTGACCGGCGCTGCCCGCTGGTGCGACCGATCGTGTGCAGCTCGACGGTTTGCATGGTGCCAATGGTCCAGCCGAGGCGTCCGCGGGTCGTGACCAGCAGCATCCGGTGCACGCCGTTCATCGCGCGCATACCGAGGTCGGTCACGCGGTTCCGCAGAGTTCTGCGCCGAGGTTTGCTGGAGTTCATACGCCCAGCGTACGTCGCGTCGGGCGTTAGATTGGAAGAATGACTCCAGCAACGATGCTCAGTACGATACTTCGGGATGCCGGCTCCTCACACCCGTATGCCACCAGCCGGCCGTTGACCTTCGAGCAGATTCCGGTGCCCGGGCCGCGCGCCGGCGAGGTTCTTGTGCGCATCGAACGCGCCAGCCTCTGCCACTCCGACCTGTCGGTCATTGATGGCTCGCGCATTCGGCCTCTGCCGATGGCGCTCGGCCATGAGGCGGCTGGCACCGTCACCGAGCTCGGTGACGGCATCGACGATCTGGCTGTCGGCGACCGGGTCGTTCTCGTTTTCGTTCCGAGCTGCGGTGACTGCCGGGCCTGTCTGGCCGGGCGCCCGGCACTCTGCCACCGTGGCGCCGAGGCAAACGCAACCGGGGACCTGTTGCACGGCCCCTCCGTTCTGGTAAGCGATTCGGGGGAGCGCATCAACCATCACCTCGGCGTCTCGGCGTTCTCGCAGTATGCCGTCGTCGCCCGCGAATCGGTCGTGGCTATCGAGTCGGACGTGCCTTTCGACGTCGCAGCAATGTTCGGCTGCGCGGCACTCACCGGTATCGGTGCCGTTCTGAACACCGGCGCTCTCGCGCCCGGCCAGTCGGTGATCGTGTTTGGGCTCGGCGCGGTTGGCCTGATGGCCGTCATGGCGGCCGCTCAGGTGGCCGACACGACCGTTATTGCGATCGATCCACTGCCCGAAAAGCAGGCGTTGGCCCTGCGCTGCGGCGCCCACTACGCCGGGTCGCCCGAGCAGGCGGCCAAGCTCGTGCTCGAGCACGCGGGCGACGGTGTCGACCTTGCCATTGAAGCCGTTGGCAGTGCTCGGGTCATGGAAGCGAGCCTCGCCCTGCTCACCCGCGGTGGCGCCCTCGTCTCGGTCGGACTGCCGCACCCCGAACAGACCATCACAACGCCGGCGTTGCAGTTCGCCGGACTGGGCCGGCGTCTTCTCGGCTCCTACATGGGGGATTCCGTACCGAGCCGTGACATTCCGGCCTATCTCCAGCTGTGGCGGGACGGCCGCCTGCCGGTAGAGTTGCTGCACACCGATACCCGCCCGCTGGATAACCTTAACGAGAGCCTTGATGCGCTCGTAGCCGGCGACATCGTGCGCCGTCTCTTCGTCATGCACCCCGAATAACCTCCCCCACAGCGGCCGCCTCGGCCGGGCCGACACAACCGGGCCGACACAACCGGGCCGACACAACCGGGCCGCCTCGGCCGGGCCGCCGGCCCTGAGCCTCCTCCACAAAAGCCGGGTCTCGCTGCTGTCCACCATTGCGGCGCCGGCCTGGCCACGAGCACGCGTGAGCGGGCACTCTGGTTTCCGGAGGCACTCGTGGCGCGTAAAGACGAACTCGGCAAACTCGGCGAAGAACAGGCCGCGCGCTTTCTTGAAAGTGCCGGCTACACGATTCTGACCCGCAACTGGCGGTGCCACGAGGGCGAGATTGACCTCGTGGCACAGCAGGGTGCGGCGGTCGTCTTCGTCGAAGTGAAGACGCGCAGCAGCCTGGGTTTCGGGCATCCGTTTGAAGCCATCACTGGAAAAAAACTCGCCCGGATGCGCCGCCTCGCAGTAGCCTGGTGTGTGCAGGCCGAGCGGTGGCCGCGCCAGATTCGGCTCGACGTCATCGCGGTGATCGCTCCGGTCGGCCGTGAACCGATCATCGAACACCTCGAGGGCGTGTTCTGATGGGCATCGCCCGCACCCACGCGGTGGCCCTGCTCGGACTGACCGGCGCGCTCGTCGAGGTCGAGGCCGACATCTCGGCGCAACTGCCCGGCATGATTCTCATCGGGCTCCCCGACGCTGCCCTCGCTCAGGCTACCCAGCGGGTGCGTGCCGCAGCCACCAATAGCGGATGTCCGCTCACCGTGCATCGCCTCACCATCAACCTGTCGCCAGCCGCCCTGCCCAAGCATGGCGCCGGCTTCGATCTGGCGATTGCGCTGGCCTGCCTGGCCGCTGACAACACAGTCTCCGCCGAATCCGTGGGAAAGGTCGTGCACTTCGGTGAGCTCGCCCTCGATGGTCGGCTGCGACCGACTCCGGGTATTCTTCCCGGGGTGATGACCGCTGCCCGACTTGGGCACACCACGGTCATGGTGCCAATCGGGAACGAGCCCGAGGCGCGCCTCGTGCCCGACATTCGAGTGGTCGGCGTCGGGTCGTTGCGTGATGCCGCGATCTGGCACGGCGCTCGACTGGAACCGATCCCGGTGGAGCCGATCGTGGCAGCGGTCGTACCGAACAGTCCGGTGGCCGAACCCGACCTGGCCGATGTGATTGGCAATGACGACGCCATTCTTGCCCTGCAGATCGCGGCCGCGGGCGGGCACCACGTGTTTTTGCTCGGCCCGCCAGGCGCCGGCAAAACGATGCTCGCCGCGCGGCTGCCCGGCCTGCTGCCCGATCTCGACCCGGCCAGCTCGCTCGAGGTCAGCTCCCTCCGCTCGCTCAGCGGCCTCGGACTCGGTGGAGCCCTCATTACGCGGCCGCCGTGGGAAGCACCACACCACACCGCGACCGCCGCAGCCATGGTCGGCGGTGGCGGCGGACAGATCCGGCCGGGAGCCGCCTCTGCCGCCTCGCACGGGGTTCTCTTTCTTGATGAGGCCCCCGAATTCGCCTCTCCCGTGCTCGACGCTCTGCGTCAGCCGCTCGAATCCGGCTGGATCAGCATCCACCGCGCCAATGCCATCGCCCATTTCCCGGCCCGGTTTCAACTGGTGATGGCGGCAAACCCGTGCCCGTGCGGGCAGTACGGGGCGGGCGATCTCAGTTGCACCTGCCCGCCGAACGCGCGCCGGCGCTACCTCGCCCGCATCTCCGGCCCGCTGCTGGACCGCATCGACATCCAGCTGGGCGTCAAGCGCATCACTGCGGCCCAGCTGCGCCTCGCCTCCGGTTCGACGCGGATGACGAGCGCAACCGCGCGGCAGCGGGTGGTCACCGCTCGGGCGGCGGCGGCCGAGCGTCTCGGCGGAACTCCCTGGACCTTGAATTCCCAGGTTCCCGGTCCGTGGCTGCGCGGCACTCCGGTTCGTCTCTCCCCAGGCACCACCGCGGGACTCGACCGGGCACTTGAACGCGGCGGAATCACGATGCGCGGCTACGACCGAGTGCTGCGCATCGCCTGGACCCTCGCCGACTACGACGGCCTCAGCACTCCCGGCCCCGACCAGTTAGGCCAAGCCCTCTACCTACGCAAAGGAATGTCATCATGACACTGTTCGGTCTCGACACGACCCGGGTGGGCGAACTTACCGCAGGGGTGCGCGGTGGAATGCCCGAGGGCGATGACCCCGCCACCACCAGCGAGGTGTTTGCCCGCGCCGCCTGGTCGGGGATCGCCGAACCCGGTGACGGTACCGCGGGACTACTCGTGGCGAGCCTGGGCGCGAGCGTGGCCCTGAGCGCCATTCTCGAGTCGTGGAGCCCCGTGCGTATCGGTGCGCTCGTGCGCGATGCGCTCGGTCAGGAGTCGGGCGGGCCCGGTGTGGTTTTTTCGGCCGGTTCCACAAGCGACACCCCCGAGCAAGATGCCGATACCAGCGCCGAACTGGAACAGGCTCTCGACCTGGGACTGCAACGTTGGCGGCCGCGGCTCAACTCGGGCGACGTTATCCGCTCCCTTCAGCAGGCGGCTCGCATGCAGGCCCGATTGCTGCTGGCCACGGATGACCTCTGGCCCAACGGGATCAACGATCTTGAGCGGCATGCGCCGCTCGCGTTGTGGTGGCGCGGCGTGCCCGGTGCCCTCGCTGCACTGCCCAACTCGATCGCGTTGGTCGGTGCGCGGGCGGCCACCGGGTACGGCGAGCACATCGCCATGGAGGCCTCGGCCGGGCTGGTCGACCGGGGTTTTGCCGTGGTGTCCGGTGCCGCCTACGGCATCGACGGGATGGCCCACCGGGCCGCCCTGGCCAGTGAGGGAATCACCGTGGCCTTTCTCGCCGGGGGAGTCGACCGGTTTTACCCGAGCGGCCACGACTCACTCCTTACGCGCATCGTGGCCTCGGGGGCTGTTGTGTCGGAGCTGCCTTGCGGCGCCGCACCCACGAAATGGCGCTTTTTACAACGGAACCGATTAATTGCCGCAGCGAGTGCGGCGACGGTCGTGCTCGAGGCCGGATGGCGGTCGGGTTCGCTCAATACGGCGGGCCATGCGTCGGCGCTCGGCCGTCCCCTCGGCGCTGTGCCCGGGCCGATCACGAGCCCCACCTCGGCCGGTTGCCATCGGCTTATTCGAGAATTTGCCGCAGTCTGCGTGACCAACCCCACCGAGATGGCCGAGCTCGTCGGTGAGCGGTCGATTCAGGTGCCGCTCGAATTTCCGGACACCGATGCCGGTCCGGGCCCGAGACCTCGCACGAGCGACCAGGTGCGCGTGTTCGATGCGTTGAGCGGGCGGTCACCGCGCACGGTCGCTGACCTGTCACGACGAGCGGGGTTGTCGAGTGCGGCCGTGCGCGGCGCCCTCGGCGGCCTTGATCTCGACGGCGCCGCCCAGGAGCGGGAGGCAGGCTGGGTGCGCCGTCTGTAGTGGTACGACGGGACGGACCCGGCGGAAACTTTCCGGTTGGACTGCTGACGCCACGAGGGCTTGGCCTTGTCATCGGTCGCGGTCGGGATTACTGTTGCCCGCAACTTCGCCAACCGCGCGATCACCTGTCGTCTTCTTTCGAAAGATAGTGAAATTATGAGTGCTCTCTTGCCAGCACCTCGCCGAGGCCTGTCCTTTGCGCTTTCGCTCCTCACGATTGTGACGGCGGTGTTGCTCGCTGCACCGGCGGCGCTCGCTGCACCGGCGCTCCTGCCTGCCCCGGCGTCGGGCGCGACGAGCCAGATCGCTGCTGGCCACGTGACGGCGAGCCAGTTGATCGCGAGAAAGCTCACCGCCAGCCCGACCCCGACGATCACCGGTGTGCCACAGGCCGGCCGGAGACTGACCGTTGCGCCGGGAACCTGGCAACCGGCACCTGTAGCACTGACCTACGGCTGGATGGTAGGTGGCGTGACGGTTCCCGGTGCGACCGAAGCCGTTTTCACTCCGTCAAGCACCCACGTGGGAAAGCGCGTCACGGTCACCGTCACGGGCACGAAAGCCGGGTACCAGAGGGTCTCCCGTACGAGTGCGTCCACCGGGCTCGTCGCGCCCGCCACCATCGCCGTCGGTGCCAGTCCCAGTCGGGTCGTGGTGACCGCCGACGGCGGATGGGCGTATGTGGCCAACTCCGGGTCGCACACGATATCGGTCATCAGTACGGCGACTGGCAAAGTCGTTGCAATCGTTCCCGTTGGCGGCAATCCAGTCGGGCTGGCGGTATCGACCAACCAGAAACAGGTATTCGTGAGCACCTGCACCGACGAAAAGGTCTACGCAGTCAACATCGCGTCGCACACCGTCGCGTACTCCTTTACGACGGGCACCTGCGGAGACCTCCTGGCCACCCCAGACGGCAAATCGTTGTATATCGGCAACTCCCCGACGCTGACTGAGATTACGGTGGCGACGATCGCGACCCGCTCGCTCGCCAAGCCGATTTTCACCGGCGCCGCGGGCAGCGAACTGACGCTGAGTGCCGACCGGGGGCAGGTGTACGTCAGCAATGGTGACGACTACTCCATTCTCATCGTTGACACCGCGACTAATCGGATGCTGTCCAAGCGGTTCAATACGGCGCATCCGCCGGTCGCGTCGGCACCGTCGCCCGACGGCAAGACGGTTTACGCGAGCCTGGGACGAGACTTCATCACCGGTCCGTCCAATGCCGTCGAAGTGATCGATATTGCGACAAACCGGGTGCGGGCAAGCATCGCCATCAACGCACCGGGTGACCTTGAGGTGAGCGGCGACGGTTCCACACTCTACGTTCTGTCCCGCGACGACAACACCATCGTGACGATCAGCACCGCAACGAACCGGGTGATCAGTCGCATCCCTGTCGGACGTGCCCCGACGAGCCTTGCCGTCATCCCGGACGGCAGCAAAGTCGGCATCACCAACTCCGGCGACAACACACTGTCGGTTCTCCCGGTCTTCTGATTTACGTCAGTGAGGGGATCAGTGTCGGTGGGTGCCCGTAGGCTGAAGATCCAACGAGAGGTGGATCATGTCAGCCGTGCAGCTGGGCCAGTATGCGCCCGCCGAGAAGATTCTGGTTCACCTCAGTGACACCCATTTTCTAGCGGATGGCGCGGCGCTCTATGGTGCCGTAGACACCGATCACACCGTGCATCGCGCGTTCGAGCAGCTGCACCGCTCGGGCATTCGACCTGATGCCCTCATCCTCACCGGCGACGTGGCCGACCGGGGCGAAACGGATGCCTACCGCCGCATTCGCGGCATCGTGGAGGTCGCCGCCGCCCAGTGGGGTGCCACGATTATCTGGGTGATGGGCAACCACGATCATCGTGAATCGTTTCGTTCCGCGCTCCTGGGCGCAGCGCGCTTGGGTGAGCCAGAGGCGCCCGTCGACCAGGTGCACGACCTCGATGGCCTCCGCATCATCGCCCTCGACACGAGCGTTCCCGGCTACCATCACGGCGAAGTCACCGACGAGCAACTCCACTGGCTGACCGACGTGCTCAAACGGCCCGCCCACCACGGGTCGATTCTGGCCCTGCACCACCCACCAATTCCCACGCCGCTGCCGTTGATGAGCGTGCTCGAGCTCCAAGACCAGCCTCGCCTGGCCGCCGTCTTGGCGGGCAGCGATGTACGGGCCATTCTCGGCGGGCACCTGCACTATTCCACTCAGGGACTGTTCGCCCAGATCCCCGTATCGGTGGCCGCGGCCACCTGCTACACGATGGATCTGAGCGCCCCCGACCGTGAACTCAGCGGAGTGAACGGCGGCCAGACGCTCAATCTCGTGCACGTCTACGCCGACCAGATCACCCATTCACAACTGCCAATCGGGCAATTCACGGCCGTCACGAGGTTTCCTGCGCACTACGTTGATCAGCTTGCCACCCTCTCGCCCGGCGACCGCCAGCAGGCATTTTCGCGGCAACAGATACGATGATCGAGAGAGACTGAATCCGTGCAGCTGAGCGACGATATCGACGAGTTTCTGCGCTACCTCAGCGCCGAGCGCGGCTACTCGACGCACACGGTGCGGGCGTACCGCACCGATCTGCGGCAACTAGCCGGGTTTGCTGGGGAACGGGGTGCAACGACAGCGGCTGATCTGAGTCTGGAACTCCTGCGGGAATGGCTCTGGGTCGCCACCCAAAATGGTCTGGCCCGGGCCACACTGTCCCGCCGGTCGGCATCTGCGCGCAGTTTCACGGCCTGGCTCGCGCGCGGCCACGACGACCGCACCGACCCGGCGGCCCGCCTGCGCTCGCCGAAGCCTGGACAAACCCTTCCACGAGTGATCACCCACACGCAGATGAAGGATCTGCTTGCCCTGCTGGAGGCCCGGGCATTGGGAGGCGAGGCACTCGCGCTGCGCGACCTGGCGATCGTCGAGCTTCTGTATGCTTCAGCGCTGCGCGTCTCTGAGCTCATCGGCGTTGATCTCGCCGACGTCGACCTGGACCGCCTGACCGTGCGGGTGACCGGCAAGGGAGCGAAGGAACGTGTGGTTCCGTTCGGGGTTCCAGCGCAGCGTGCCCTGGTCGACTATCTGCGGCAGGCCCGCCCCGCACTGGTGTGCGAAGCCGCTCCGACAGCGCAGACTCCGACAGCGCAGACTCCGAAGGTGACCGCTGCGATCGCAAGCAGTACGACAGTGCCAGTGGGGCAACGGAACGCCGTTTCACCCCGGATTACCGCCCTGTTCCTGGGTCGCAAGGGCCAGCGCCTCGGCGTGCGCGGGGTGTACCGCCTCGTCGCCGCTCTGCTGGCCGAGGTTCCCGGCACCGGGCCGGCCGGGCCACATGCCCTGCGTCACACGGCCGCTACCCACCTTCTCGACGGTGGAGCCGACCTGCGCGCTGTGCAAGAACTGCTCGGACACGTCAGCCTCGGTACCACCCAGATCTATACCCACGTGTCGGCGGAACGCCTCAAGACAAGCTACGGACTCGCCCACCCCCGCGCCTGACCACGCCCAGAATACCCAGCTCCGCCCAGCTCCGTCCCGCCAGCTCCGCCCAGCTGCGCCCAGCTCCGCCCAGCTCCGCCCAGCTCCCCCCCGCCAAGCCCAGCCCGCTCAGTCCAGCCCAGCCCGCCCCGCCCAGCCCCGCCCAGCCCGCCCGGCCCGGCCCGGCCTGCCCCAGCGCCACCTACCTGAGTCGTGGCAGCCAACCAGCGACACATTTCACGGCAGAGCCGGCAGCAGGACGGCGCGCGGCAAATTTCCCAGAAAGAGGAGGGGCGAGACGTACAGTCCGTGCACACGAACCCCAAAGTGGAGGCAGCCCGGCGCACAGTGACCACCGCTCGCCACTGTTCCGATCAGCTGCCCGGCGCGCACCCGGTCTCCTGCCGCGACGACAGCGTCTACGGGCTCGACTGTTGTGATCACATCTCCCGACTGCATGATCGACAGCACCGGGCGATCAACGACACGACCCGCGAACGAGACAACGCCGTTGGCCGGTGCGAACACGTCGTCGTGAGTTTCGGCGACCAGGTCGATCCCGCGATGACCGGCCGAATAGCGCGACATCGGTGCTGTGAATGGCCGCATCATCAGGTGTGGTTGGGAGAGCGGCCAGTGCCAGGCCACGGTAGTGGTCGAGTCGGCATCCAGTATCGGTTCGGTTGACGCGGTCACCGAGGCCGGCCCAGCTCCCAGAAGCACGATCACCGTAGCGAGGGCGGCCGCCAGTGTGTGAAGACTCTGCATGCCCCCACACTGCCGCTCGGTCCCGACCTCTGCCGGGGGACCGGGTGAAGCCGTGCAAATATTTCGACAGGGCGTGCTGTGGAGGATGGGACAGCAGAGCGGAACGTCCGACCAGCCGGTGCCCCGGGTGGTCTTATCCGCACCTCCTGCGGTGATACGCTATCCCCAGCAGCGCTTTACGCGCTGACTACGCGTGCCCATTTGGCCGCCATGTCCATCGGTCCCGTCTCACGAGAAACATCGTGACACAGGGCGGACATGCGCCGGGTACCAGGAGCAGTGATCGACCGATCATTGCACAAACCGATTGGTGTGGCTTTCGAGACCGCATCAGAACAGGAGTACGGCACATGGCCGTCGTAACCATCCGCCAGCTGCTTGACAGCGGCGTGCACTTCGGGCACCAGACCCGCCGTTGGAACCCGAAGATGAAGCGTTTCATCTTTACCGAGCGTTCCGGCATCTACATCATCGATCTGCAGCAGTCGCTCGGTTTCGTTGACAAGGCCTATGACTTCGTCAAGGAGACGGTTGCCCACGGGGGTACCATCCTCTTCGTCGGTACCAAGAAGCAGGCCCAGGAATCCATCTCCGAGCAGGCGCAGCGCGTGGGCCAGCCCTACGTGAACCAGCGCTGGCTCGGCGGACTCCTCACCAACTTCCAGACCGTTTCCAAGCGTCTGGCCCGCATGAAAGAACTTGAAGAGCTCGACTTCGAAGACACCGCCAAGAGCGGTTTCACGAAGAAGGAAATGCTCATCAAGAAGCGCGAGCTCGTCAAGTTGCACAAGAGCCTCGGTGGAATCCGCAACCTCACCAAGACCCCGTCTGCCCTGTGGGTTGTCGATACCAACAAGGAGCACCTCGCCATTGACGAGGCGCGCAAGCTTGGTATCCCCGTTATCGCCATCCTTGACACCAACTGCGACCCCGACGACGTGCAGTACCCGATCCCGGGTAACGACGACGCCATCCGTTCCGTTGGACTTTTGACCCGTATCATCGCGGACGCCGCAGCCGAGGGCCTCGTTCAGCGTCACGCCAAGCCGGAGGCCGAAGTTGAGCCCCTCGCCGCGTGGGAAGCTGAACTGCTTCAGGCCCCGGACGCCGAGACCACCCCCGCCGAGACCACCCCCGCGCAGTCCTCTGCCGAGACCGAGAAGGTTGCCGACGCTACCGTCGTTGCCGATGAGGTCGTTGCAGAGCCCGCCGTCACCATTGCAGACGCTGTCTCCGACGCGGATGTGGCCGCCGTGCTGGCTGCCGTTTCCGACGACGCGACCGTTTCTGCCGACGAAACCAAGTAAGGAACGCGGTATGGCAAACTTCACCCTGGAAAACGTCAAGGCTCTTCGTGAGAACCTCGGTACCGGAATGGTCGACACCAAGAATGCCCTCGTTGAAGCTGACGGCGACATGGATAAGGCCATCGAGATCCTGCGCCTCAAGGGTGCGAAGGGCAACGCCAAGCGCGCTGACCGTTCCACCTCTGAAGGACTCGTCGCTGCCAAGGAAATCGGCACGAACGCGTACATGATCGAGCTCGCCTGCGAGACAGACTTTGTCGCGAAGGGTGACAAGTTCGTCGCTCTGGCCGACAAGGTTCTCGACGCGATCGCCGCCGCTGGCGCGCGCGACGTTGCGACTGGACTGGCCGCCACGGCCGGAACCCAATCTGTCGCTGAGCTCATCGACGGCGAAGCCGCCATCATCGGCGAGAAGTTCGAACTTCGCCGAGTTGCCGCCGTCACCGGCGAGACCTTCTCGATCTACCTGCACAAGACCAGCAAGGACCTGCCCCCGCAGGTCGGCGTTATTCTCGGCTTCTCCGGAACTGATCTGGAGACCGCTCGCAGCGTGGCCCAGCACATTTCGTTCGCCAACCCCGAGTACCTCGCGGCTGGCGATGTGCCGGCTGACCTCGTAGAAACCGAGCGCAAGATCGTCACCGAAATCTCGAAGAACGAGGGCAAGCCGGAAGCGGCACTGCCCAAGATCGTTGAGGGGCGAGTCAAGGCCTACCTCAAGCAGGTCGCACTGCTCGAACAGGACTACGCCAAGGACAACAAGTTGTCCGTCGCGAAGGTTCTCGACGATGCGAAACTGACCGTGTCGGGCTTTGCCCGGTTCAAGGTCGGCGCCTAACAAAAAATGACGGAGGCCGGATTGCGAAAGCGATCCGGTCTCCGTTTTTGTGTGTGCCCCCGGTGGGGTTCGCTCGCACTTGATAGTTTGGTAGCACCCCATCTCGGAAGGCCCCGCACGATATGACCAACACGGCCAACACGCCCATGACCCACGCCAGCCCGGTGAATCCCACTGCGGTCGTCAAAAAACGACGGGTGCTCCTCAAATTGTCCGGTGAAGCCTTCGGCGGCGGCGCCGTCGGTGTGAATCCGGATGTTGTCGGCTCGCTGGCTCGAGAGATCGCCGAGGGAGCCAAGCACGTCGAAGTGGCCATCGTCGTCGGCGGTGGCAACTTCTTTCGCGGCGCAGAGCTCTCCCAGCGCGGCATGGACCGCGGACGTGCCGACTACATGGGCATGCTCGGCACAGTGATGAACGCCCTGGCCCTGCAGGACTTTCTTGAACAGGCTGGTGCCGAGACGCGCGTGCAGTCCGCCATATCGATGACCCAGGTCGCCGAGCAGTACATCCCGCGGCGCGCCGAACGTCACCTGGAAAAGGGGCGCGTCGTCATCTTCGGTGCCGGTGCGGGTCTGCCCTACTTCTCGACCGACACGGTAGCCGCGCAACGTGCCCTGGAAATCGATGCCGACGTGGTGCTCGTCGCTAAAAATGGCGTGGACGGCGTGTACTCCGACGACCCCCGCGTCAACCCCGACGCCGAGAAGATTCACCACATCACCTACCTGGAAGCCCTTCAGCGCGGCCTCAAAGTTGTCGACTCCACGGCGTTCAGCTTGTGCATGGACAACCACATGCCCATGCAGGTGTTCGGCATGGCACCGGAGGGCAATGTCACCGCCGCGATCCTCGGCAATGATCTGGGCACTCGCGTCTCCAACTAGAATTATTCCACCACCAATAAAGGAGTCACCGTGATCGCGGACGTTCTTTCCGATGCCACTACGCGCATGAACCGGGCCCTCGAGGTCGCCAAAGATGATTTTGGAACCGTGCGCACTGGGCGTGCCAACCCGCAGATGTTCGCAAAAATTCTGGTGAGCTATTACGGCACCCTGACCCCGCTGGAACAGCTCGCGTCGTTGCAGAACCAGGAAGCGCGCACCATGCTCATCGGCCCTTACGATAAGGGCGCGCTGCGTGACATTGAGATAGCCATTCGCGACACCCCAAACCTCGGTGCCAATGTCGGCAACGACGGCACCATTATCCGGGCGACCCTCCCCGAACTCACCACGGAACGTCGCAAGGAATTCGTGAAGATCGTCAAGGCCAAGGCCGAGGATGCCCGCATTTCGGTACGTAACATTCGCCGCAAGGCCAAGGATGAGCTCGACGCGCTGAAGAGCGAGGTTGGTGACGACGAGGTCGGTCGCGCTGAGAAAGAGCTTGAGCTGATCACTAAGAGCCACGTGGACGGCATCGACGACGCCTTCAAGCGTAAGGAAGCCGAACTCCTCGAGATCTAGGGAGCCATCTGATGACCGAGAAACCGGGGAAGGACCAGCCGCATAAACGCGGTCACGGTGTCAGTCGTGACGAGTTTCGGGCGCAGGTGAAATCGACGCGCGCTGATTTCGAGCGTCAGGTGCAGACCACCAAGGCCGATTTCGAACGCCAGGTGCAGGCCACACGCGCCCAACTCGACGCGACCAACGAGCGCATCGAGGCGCGCACCGGGCGCAATCTGATTCTGGCTATCCTGATCGGGCTCGTTCTCGGCGGGTCCATGCTCGTGAGCCTCATCATCATCAAGCAGCTCTTTATGATCTTCGCGGTCGTCATTGTTGGATTCAGTGCCTTCGAACTGGCCCAGGCGCTGCGGTATGCCGGGCGCAATGTACCGCGCATCCCGGTGATCATCTCGGCGGTCGCGATCGTTCCCGCCGCATTCTACGGTGGTGCCACCGGTCAATGGCTTGTCATGCTCGGCGGCATCGTGCTGATCGGCCTGTGGCGTCTGGCCCTACTGGTGATCCCGTCCCATCGCGCCTCGGCACGTTCCATCGTCGGCGACGTCGGTGGCGGCCTCCTGATTCAGGTGTATGTCGTATTTCTGGCCAGCTTCGCGGTGCTGCTCGTGGCCCTGCCGAACGGGCAATGGTGGACCCTCGCGTTCTTACTCCTGGTTATTTCGGCCGATACCGGCGCGTACGTCAGTGGGCTCAACTTCGGCAAGCATCCGATGGCGCCGTCTATTAGCCCCAAGAAGACCTGGGAAGGGTTTATCGGCGCGGGCCTGATCTGCATGATCGCGGGTGTTTTGCTCGCTATCTTCATGCTCGATCAGGAATGGTGGTTCGGATTGATTTTTGGGGGGGTCATCCTGCTGACCGCCACTTTTGGCGACCTCGCTGAGTCGCTCATCAAACGTGACCTTGGCATTAAGGACATGAGCTCCTGGCTTCCTGGACACGGTGGTTTTCTCGATCGGATCGACTCGATCCTGCCGTCAGCCGGTGCCGCCTATGCGCTGTACCTCATTTTCGCGTAAGTCCCGGCAAATTTTTTCCCACGAACTCCGTACGAGACAATGAGACTATGAGCACCATATTTCCCCGAGTGGGCAAGAAGTCTCTCGGCTATAACGTCACCCAGGTCGACGCGTTTCTGGCCGATGCCAGGCGCGCCTATGACCAGGCAGACCAGACCGACCAGCACGACGTCGATGTATTGGTCGCGGATACCGGTGCCGTGGAATCTGTCGATGAGATTGCCGCTGGCACCAAAAGAGAATCGCCCGTGGAGCCGCTCGCTGACGACGTGGGCCCAGAGGCGCAGTCGCCAGACGATGCGACCGACGACATGCACGCCGGTGTGGCTGAGGAAACCGAGGCGGAAGCGATCCGGACCGCGTCAACATTGACGGCCGAAGGCATCCGGCATAGTGCCTTTGCGATGCACAAGGGAGGATACTCGCCCGAACACGTCGATGCTGCTTTGGAGCGGCTGGAAGATGCTTTCGCGGCTCGGGAACGCGATCAGGCGTCCGTCGCCGGGGGAGAGCACGCCTGGATAGCTGATGCCGAAACTACGGCCGACGTTCTCGTCGCTCGACTCAGCCGTGCACCCGGGCACCGTTTCACGCGCACGAGTGTGCTGGCGGTGGGCTACAAGCGGGTGGATGTTGATCGTCTCGCCAACAAATTGGTCAAGTATTTTCATGACGGTCGTGAACTAACGGTCGATGAAGTTCGCACGGCGGTTTTTCGCCCTGAACGTGGGGGATATCGGGAAGCGCAGGTGGACCTCGTGCTGGACAGCGTTGTTGACGTTATGCTCGCGGTGCGTTGAATCGCGGTCCGTTACAAAGTTGGTATCAAATTTGTCCGCTAGGGTGATTACTAATGGGTAGGCATCTGCAAGTAATCGAAACTGTTCCGGCTGCGGCACAGCCGACCATTCGTCGCACCCGACCACGAGCGAAGCCGATGCATTTTCTGTTTGGGTTCACGGCAGCCTGTGCTTTCGTGCTTGTCACCGTGGTAGATCCCTACTCGGGCGCTACGGCGTCACCGTATTTTCAAATCAGCGGCAGCACGACCGATGAAGGTCCAGCACAGGCCGTGGTCGTAGCCGGCAGCTATGACAACACCATCGCTCGAGACGGGTATGCCGTCACCGAAAAACCCGAGCCCGAGCCCGAGCCGGTTCCGGTTATCGCTGCGGTCGAGAAGAAAACGAAGAGCTTCAGCGCACCGTCGGCCGCGGTGCCCGATCCGGGCTCAGCCCAGGCTTACGCCTATGACGCCGTTGCCGGCCGCGGCTGGGGCGAGGAGCAGTACAGCTGTCTCGTTTCGCTCTGGAAGAAAGAGTCGGGTTGGCGCGTGAACGCCCAGAACGGTTCGAGTGGAGCCTATGGAATTCCGCAGGCTCTGCCCGGCTCCAAGATGGCCTCTGCGGGCGGGGACTGGGCCACCAACGCCGGAACCCAGATCGAATGGGGTCTTGGCTATATCACGGGCCGCTACGGCACACCGTGCGGGGCGTGGGAGAAATCCCAGGCCTCCGGCTGGTACTAGTCGGCCTGAGTCCCCAGCTGAGCCTGTTTCGCAGCCGAATACCCGCACTTTAGACTGGAACCATGGCGCGCAGTAATCGACCCCGAGGCCGCAAAGCCCAGCAGCCGGCTGACGACGACGAAGCCGGTGACCTGAATCACCTTCTTGCCGGGTGGCGTCGCTCTGAGGTTCGACGTGACGGGCTGTGGCACGTGCAGCCGGTTCCGGCCAAGCAGGCGCTCAAGTCCTACCTGTGCCCCGGGTGCACCCTGGGTATCGTGCCGGGAACAGCGCATATCGTCACGTGGCGCGGCGACGGGGTGCTCGGTGACGCTGCCGACCTCTCCAATCGACGGCATTGGCATTCACACTGTTGGAAAATTAAGTAGGGCGCTGTCGTCTTCACCCGCCTGCCAGACGCAAGGAGAACCTATGAACGAGCCGGTCGACATTCGTGGTGGCATTGAACTTCCTGCAACGATCGAACGCATCGAATTAAAGACCAGCGACGGACTCACCCTGGTTGGTGAATTGGCCACGCCGGTGAGCCGTGCGCCGGTCGCGACGCTCGTGACGTTGCATCCGTTGCCCACCGCTGGTGGCTTCATGGACTCGCACATTCTGCGGAAGGCCGCCAACCGGCTGCCCGCTCTGGCGGATCTGGCCGTGCTGCGGTTCAATACGCGCGGCACGTCATCGCCGCACGGCACCAGTGGCGGCGATTTTGGCCACGGGCTGACCGAGCGGGCCGATGTCGCTGCGGCCATGGACTTCGTCGCCGAACGCCACCTGCCCAACCCCTGGCTGGTCGGGTGGTCGTTCGGCACGGAACTCGCTCTCAAATACGGCCTGGAGCATCCCATTCGCGGGGCCATCCTGCTGTCACCGCCGCTACACAGCACGACAAAGGATGAGTTAGCGGCGTGGGCGGAGAACGAGCGCGCCCTCGTGGCCGTGATTCCCGAGTTCGACGACTACCTGCGGCCGGATGCTGCTCGCCGTCGATTCGCCAGTGTACCCACCGTGCGTCTGGTTGCGGTCGAGGGCGGCAAACACCTGTGGATCGGTGAGAATCTGACCCGCCGGGTACTCACCGAGATTGTCGCTACCGTTAACCCCGGCGCATTGCCGCTGTTGACCGAGTGGACGGCTGGGCTACCAGGCGCACCCTAAAAAATCTCGGTCTCGGCAGTCTCGAGCGCCGCTTAAAGCTCGTTCTGGCGGGGGATCACGACCTGTTTGACGATCATGATTACCGACGCGGCGACCGGGATGGCGATCAGGGCGCCGAGGATGCCGAGCAGGCTGCCACCGGCCAGGGCGGCGATCACCACGACCGCTCCCGGCACGGAGACGGCCCGGCTCATGATGTTCGGGCTGAGTACGTAAGCCTCGACCTGCATGTAGATGAGGTAATAGATCGCCGCGACGAGCGCTGTCTGCGGTGAGCTGCCGATCTCGGGAATCAGGCAGGTCAACACGATGATCACCGAACCCGAAATGGTACCCACGAGCGGTACCAGCGATAAAAGGAACGCGATGAACGCAAGCAACGCCGGAAACGGTGCTCCGATGATCGTCAGAAAGATGAAGCTCAGCACGCCGTTGACGGAGGCCAACGCAGCCTGGCCCACGATATAACGACCGACGGCCGTGGTGATCTGCTCACTGATGTCGGTGAAACGTTCCCGCTTCGACGCGGGAACCATCTGGTAGGTCGCGCGCTTCATACTGTTCAGCGAGGCCGTGAAATAGAGCGTAAGGATCAGAATGATCAGGCCGCCGAACAGGCCGCTGACAAACGCCAGCCCCGACTGCACGACCGTCGCCGTGATGTTAGTGAGGTTTCCACCGAGAAAGTCCGTGATCGTCTTGGTGATTTCGGCTACGTCGAGGCCGGGGAACTGCTTCTGGAGGTCACTCAGAAAGGTCGACGAGTTCACCGCTCGGACGAGCTCAGGAATGAGCTTGGACAGCTTGGATACCTGGTCGACAATGATGGGAACGATCGCAAAGATCACCCCGGTGAGCACGCCGAGCACGGCCGCGACCACGGTCAGAATTGCGGCCCACCTGGGGAACTTCTTCTTCTCGAGCCAGGAGACGGCCGGGTCGAGGCCGAGCGCGATGAATAAAGCGGCGCCGACATAGATGATGATCGTCTGCAGGGTGATCACCGACGTGATGATCAGGAGTCCCAGACCAACGCCCAGGGTTCCCACCAGTCCGAAGCGGAAGGCATTCTGAATTTTCACGTGTCGACTCCAGGACTACGGACTTACTCGGCTGCGACCCGTTCGGCCTGGGTCAACACGCTGCGCAGGCTTTCAAAGTAACCGGCCACGGCGTCGCGCTCAATTCTAATCTGCGACAAACGGTCTTCAGCGTCTGCCACGAGGATGCGTGAGCGTGTCGTTGCGTCGGTGACAAGCGAGTTGGCTTGATGGTGGGCGTCGCTGAGAATGCGCGCGGAAATATCCTCAGCGAGTTCTCTATTCACCTTGCTCTCCTCGCGGGCACCCGCGTCGAGCTGCTCGTTGAGAGCACGTAACTCCGTGGTGCGTTCCGTCGTCTCGGTGAGCTGTTTGGCGGCATCCGCTTGAAATTTCTGAGCCTGCGCGACGGCTTCCCGGTGCCGGGTCAAATGCTCCTGCTCAGCCTCGTCGCGTCGGGCTTTCACCTCGACATCGAAGTCGGTTCGCGCCTGATCGATTTCCCGAGCCAGACGGCTCGTCTCTTGCTCGCCCTTCTTGCGCGTGGCAGTGAGCTGGTTTTCCAGATCAATACGGGCCTGTTCGGCCTCGGCGTCGGCGTCGATTCGGGACTGCTGGGTCTCGCGGGCCAGGTCGGCACGGGCCTGCTCTGTAGCGGCGGCGAGGGCCGCATGGGCCTGTTCGATTTCGCGGGTCAGACCGGCGCGCCTACGATCGAGCTCACGTGCAAGATCGGTCTGTGCCTGTTGGCGTTCGACCTCGGTCACCGCGTGGGCCTGCTCGATCTCGCGGGCCAGGTCGATTCGTCCCTGTTCGACTTCGCCGGCGAGCAGGGTGCGCGCCTGGTCTGCTTCGTGGGCGCTGACCAGTCGTGCGTGTTCGGTCTCGCGGGCCAGGTCGACGCGCGCCTGGTCGGTCTCGGCGGCGAGATCGACGCGGGCCTGCTCGGTTTCTTGCAGCAGGTCGGCACGCTGCTGATCGAGTTCCAGGGCCACTCCGGCGCGGGTGAGTTCGGTTTCCTGGTTCAGCCCGGCCGCGGTCTCGCGGGCTTGTGTGGCCTCCCGTTGGGCGACAACGCGCACCTCAGCGGCTTCGCGATCCGCTTCCGAGCGGATGGCCGCGACCTCACGTTTGACCGTGGCACGTGCTTCGGCGGCTTCGGTGGCGACAGCGCCACGAATCAGTGAGGCGTTACGAACGGCATCCTGGGTGATCTGGGCCTGGTCGTCCTGGGCGTGGGCGCGAATGTCATCCGCCTCGACACGCACATCATCCAGTACTCGACGCGCCTTGACAGCGGAATCGGAGAGGGTGCGTTCGGCCTGCTCGACCGCATTCTGCCGGAGCAGCTCAACTTCGTCGTTGGTTGCGGCGCGCAGCTTCTCGGCGTCGATATCGGCCTGTGCGATGACACGAGTCGACTGTTCCTCGGCGACGCGAAGGGTATTCTCCAATTTGGTACCGAGACCGGAGAATGTGGGGTTCCCGACCTCTTCGATCTCGGCGTTGAGATCGTCGATACGGCTGATGAGGTGCTTAACCTCGCGGCCGGCTTCCGCATTCTGGGTGTTGGCCTGAATCAGTTCTCGTCGCAATAGCTGGATGGCCTTGCTGACCTCATCCTTGTCGTAGCCGCGAAATACCTGGGTGAAATCAGCTTCGTCGTCAGACACACTTACTCCTAACAGATGGGCCCCGGCCCTCGATGGATCATGCATGACGGGGAACACCTTGATTTTAGTGGGTTCACATCTCCCTGCGTTTGCGCTCGATGGGTGAGGAGGTCTCACACGTTATTAGGCACCTTTCAGCTGAACGCAGTAACGTAGAAAGCCGTGTCTGACGACTTTCAGTCACGTGGGTCAGCCAGAGTGACTGAACAGTACCAACCGGCAGAAGTGCTGAAGGGTGATTCGTGCGTTTTGTTCTTGCCATTGTGGCCTTCGTACTCGCTGCCGTGATGATCGGTTTCGGCATCGCCCAGCGAACGATCCTGCTCGAGCCCTCGTTCACCTCTTTGAGCGCCAGCGTCAGCGGAGACTCGCAATACACCGTGATTGACCCGAGCGCACTGTCGGCATCATCGGGGAGCCAGACGATCAACGTGCGTGGAGATGGCGTCGTCTTCCTCGCGTATGGTCGATCCGACGATGTGACCGCCTGGATTGGCGACGATGCCTATGCCACCGTTGCGCTCAGCGAGAAAACCGGTGAACTCACCTCCACCGTCACCGAGGCTGTCGTTCCCGACGACGAGGCGACATCGGGTGTGCCTGCAGAATCGGGTGCTGCAACACCGGATGCTTCCGCCGCCACAATCGTGAATCCGGCCGGCTCGGACCTCTGGCTGGACGAATTTTCCGGCACCCAATCCCTCACCACGACGCTGACCCTGCCAGAGGGAATTTCGGTGCTCGTTGCCTCGGACGGAATCGAACCGGCACCCGCCAACATCCGTTTGTCCTGGGCTTCCGACAACTCCACCCCCTGGGCGGGCCCCTTGCTCGCCGGTGGTGCCTTGCTTCTGTTGATCGGCCTGGTGCTCTACCTGCTCGCCCTGCTGCACCTGCGACGGTCCCGCCGGCCGCGCCGTAATGTTCCGCGCGGTCCGCGCATGCCGCGGTTGCCGAGAGCGCCACGGCCGAAAGCCATCAAGGCCAGCCAAATCACTTCCCCGCGGCGGGGAATCATCCGCCGGGTGGCTATTGTCCCCATGCTGGTCTCCGGTCTGGCCCTGAGCGGCTGTTCAGCAGATCTGTGGCCCGACTTCACCTCGACGAGTACCGCCACCGCTACCCCCACGCCGACACCCGAATCCACCGATTCCGTCGAAGCTGCCGCTGAGCTGCCGCCGCCGGCCGTGACCGTCTCCCAGCTGGAGACGATAATGAGCGAAATCTCGCAGATCAGCGCGGATGCCGATGCCACCCTCAACACCGAGACCATCGCGACCCGATTCACCGGGCCAGCGCTGGAACAGCGTCTGGCGAACTATAAAATTCGCGCCGTCGACCCGGCCGTGGCCCCGCTCGTTGCTCTGCCCGGCGCCCCGCTGACGTTCACGCTGCCACAGCAGACAAACTCCTGGCCGCGGGTAGTCATGACCGTCATTCAGGACGAGAACGATCCGAGCATTCCCACGATGGCGGTCATCCTGCGGCAGGAGTCACCACGCGCCAAATACCACGTCGACTACCTGTTTGCGCTCGAGCAATCGGCCTACGTGCCGAAGGTGGCTCCGGCCATCGTCGGCGCCCCCGCAATCGCCCCGGACAACAAGCTCCTGTTGCTGCCACCGGACCAACTGGCTGCAGCCTACGCGGACATTTTGGCGCAGGGCGAAGCCAGCCCGTCGTACGGGCTCTTCGAGAGCGATGGCGATAATTTCCGAGTCCAGGTCGCCGACCTGAACGCCGCGAAGGTTGCCGCGCTGCCGTCCACCGCCTCGATCGAGTTCGCGGCCGCGCCGGGGAGTACCGAGGCAATCGCTCTGGCCACCAACGATTCCGGCAGCATCGTGGCCGTCAGCGTGACCGAGACGGAAACGGTCAAGCCCGTCGAGGAGGGTGCCACCGTGGGCCCGGCAGCCGACGCCCTTGCCACCAAGGCACTGTCTGGCATCGAAACTACGGCCAAGGGCTTTCAAAACACTTACCGTGACCAATTGCTGTTCTACGTGCCAACGGCCGGTTCAAGCGACAAAATCGTGCTTCTGGGCTTCGCCCAGGGCCTTATCTCATCGGCGGAGCTTCCATGACGAATATGCCCCCTTCCGGATCCAACCTGCGCGGAGCGGTCGACCTCTCGTCCCTCGTGAATCGTGGCCAGGCGTCTGGCACCCCCACCGGTGCACCCGTGACCGGTGCACCCGTGACCGGTGCACCCGTGGGCGGAGCTGCGGCGCCCACCGGTGCCGTTACGGTTCCGAGCCTCGTGCTCGACGGCACGGACGCTAACTTCGGCGAGCTGCTCGAACTTTCCTCCCGTGTTCCCGTGATCGTCGGACTGTGGGCATCCTGGAGCGAACCTTCCACTGCGCTCATGACGGTGCTGGAGAAGCTGATCACCGGCCTGGCCGGTCGCTTCGTCCTGGCCCGTGTCGATATCGACGCGAACCCGCAGCTCGCGCAGGCGTTCCAGGCCCAGTCGGTACCCACGGTCGCTGCCGTTATCACCGGTCAGCCGGTGCAACTCTTCAACGGACCGCTCGCCGAGGAACAGATCTCTGACGTGCTGGGCCGCGTGCTAGAGCTCGCCATCCAGCAGGGTGCGACCAGCACGGCCGAGGCCGCCGATACTACTACCGGAGACGCCGAGCCGGCCGCAGTGGTCGATGAGCCGCTGCCACCGCACCACTTGGAGGCCTATACCGCGATCGAGGCCGGTGACTACGCCACGGCCCAGAAGGAATACCGCACGGCACTGGCTCAGAACCCGAACGACACCATGGCCGTCGCGGGTCTCGCGCAGGTCAGCCTACTTGCCCGACTGCAGGGCAAGACCATCGATCAGATTCGCAATGGGGCGGCATCCTCTCCCGACGATCTGAACGCGCAGTTGCTGGTCGCCGACCTCGATCTCTCCGGCGGTCACATTGAGGACGCCTTCGATCGTCTGTTGAGCCTGTTCCCCGCGCAGCCGACACCGGGGCGCAACACGATTCGCGAGCGCATCCTGGAGCTGTTCGAGGTCATCGGTGCCGAGGACCCCCGCGTAGCGCCCACCCGAAAGCGTCTAACGGCCCTGCTGTACTAGGCCACCCTGCTGTGTGCGTTGGTCGAGCCCGTCGAAACCTGTGATCTCGACGGGCTCGATCGACGTGTGATCTCGACGGGCTCGATCGACGTGTCGGCTTAGCGGCGCAGACGCAACCAGAGGCCGGCCAGAGGGGGCAGGGTCAGCGTCGCTGAGGCGGGGCGGCCGGCCCACGGCTCGGCGAAGGCCTCGACCGCGCCCAGGTTTCCCACACCGGACCCGCCGAAGTCCCCGGCATCCGTGTTGAGGATCTCGTCCCATTCCCCGGCGAACGGCAGTCCGACCCGGTAGTCGGTGTGTGGTTGTCCGGCAAAGTTGAAAAAGCAAGCCACGGGAACGCCGTGGTTGTCCCATCGCAGGAACGACACGACATTCTCGCTCGACGCCCCGCCGTCGAGCAGCTCGAAACCGCCCGGGTCGTTGTCGCGACTCCACAGACTCGCGTTGTCGCGATACACGCGGTTAAGCTGGCCGACCAGGTTGAACAGGCCGCGGTGCGCCGGCTGGTCGAGCATCCACCAGTCCAGTCCGCGCTCTTCGCTCCATTCCGAACGCTGCCCGAACTCGCTTCCCATGAACAGGAGCTGTTTTCCCGGGTGCGCCCACATGAAGGCCAGGTAGGCGCGCACGTTGGCGAGCTGCTGCCAGGAATCGCCGGGCATCTTCGAGACCAGGGCGCCCTTGCCGTGCACGACCTCGTCATGGCTGATCGGGAGCAGAAAGTTCTCGCTGAAGGCGTACATGAACGAAAACGTGATCTCATTGTGGTGGTACGACCGGTACATGGGGTCAACCTGCATGTACTCGAGTGAATCGTGCATCCACCCCATGTTCCA
>JBBRBV010000033.1:0-32784 GCA_038205545.1 Actinomycetales bacterium | reverse complement strand
GCTCGAGGCCAACCACCTCACGGAGGTACGCCGCGAAGTCGTCAGAAAGCGCGTCGACCTGCTTATAGGTGAGCGATCCGTTCATGCCGTTCGGCATGCACTGTGTGAACGCAATCGTGTCGGCGTAGGTGCTCGCGGCCTGGGCGATCAAACCGGGAAGATGCGCGAATGGGATAGCACCCACCTCATGCGCGACACCGGTCGGGTAGTGGGCAAGCCATGGGCGTTCGGTCATCATTGATCTTTCGCCAGAAAGGTAACCGCCGGGGGATATGCCGACGGTGGTATGTCGACCAATTATATCCCGAGCGCCGATTGCTTCTGATATCCTTGACAATCCCAGCACCCGCCCGTCCTGCCCATCGTCGAGCGCATACCCAAGCGGGTCACCAGAGCCCGAAGAGCACCCGAGGTGCCTTCTGAATACCTCGACCGGAGTGGACGGTCGTGCCGATGGGTCGACGGCCTCATCGCTCTCGCCATGCTCAGCCCCGGCGGCCAATATGACCGGTGCTCCCGGGCCGGAACTAACCCGCGGAGGTGTCAGGAGAACCCCAAAAAGCATTGTTCTTCTTCGCCCAGGACGCGTCGGATACCAGGGGGCGTTCGAGCGGATGCGGGTGCAGAGGAGCAGGTTCGCGGTCGAGCGCATGTCTCGGCTGCTGGAGTCGTCACGGGCGGCAGAAGTGTAAGCCCAGCGCGCGTGGTTCTTCGGCCGCAAGCCAGACCGTTCTGGGTGATGTTTCACTGAACATGGAGGAGGGACACGGGCGCTCGCCACTCCCGAAGTTGGGAAGTAGCAGGCGGTCGGCGCCCCGAAAGCGGAGCTCGTCTGCGAAAGCGAGCAGGTTCTGGGCTTGATCGCCGCCGCGAGTCCGTCGACCGGCTTGCACACGTTCCAGAACCGGAGTTCGCGAAATCGCCCAGAATCGAACATTTGAGACCCACGACTGCCACGTACGTCTATAGACGCTTAGATGCGCTCGATGTGCGGTGCCCCGAGTGCTTGTGGGTGGCTGAGGCGGGTGCGAGTGATGAACAGGTGGGCGGCGGTCACGAGGGTGACGTGACGGTTCCCGCCTGGCCAGGTGATCGCTCCCGACGGGCACGGAGTGTGGCGGGCGCATGGGCTGCATCGACGTGCGTTTACCATCGAGCATTAGCCCCTGCAGGTAGAGATTTCCCTTAGCTCGCTGGTCGACCCGGGGCAGGGAGCCGAACACGTGCGAGACGAATTCCTCAACGTCGGTCCGGACCCGAGCGATCTGCGCTGCCTTCATACCCAAGAAATCAACAGACCCCGCAGAAATTAATAGGGGCAAACCTAATCAAGTACTACTAGGAGACCTGGATCTGGATGGGTTCGGTGTCGGGGATGGGGCTGATGTCCCGCCCGCGCAGGTCGGGGTGCCAGCGGCGACCGAGCGCGGGAATGATGCAGCCCAGGGCCGCGAAACTGGTGGCCACGTAGATCGCGGCGACCGGCCCGGACTGGTCGATCGAGAACCCGGCGATGGCCGAGCCCATGGCAGCGCCGATCAACTGCCCGGTTCCCACCCAGCCGTAGGCTTCGGCCGTGTCACTGAACTTGACACTCGCCGAGACGATGCCGAACAACACCGCGAAAGCGGGCGCGATGCCGACCCCCGCGAGCAGCAACGCGGCCGAGAGCCACCAAAACGTTAGGTACAGGCTGGCCAGGGCGAGCCCGACCGTGACGATGAGCATGCGGGCGGCAAGGGCCCAGGGACCGATCGGAGCGTGCCCCAGCGCGAGTCCACCGATGAGCGAGCCGATCGCGAAGATGCCCAGCACCCAGCCGGCGTCGGCACTGCCATGGCCAAATACCGCGACCACACCGGCCTCGACGGCGGCGCAGGCTGCGACGAGCGTGAATCCGACGATGGTGCTGAGCAGCACCTCGGGTTTTTTGAGCACGACGCCGAGCTTGCGCCGACTGCGCGGAATGCGCACTCGACCAACTTCGGGCAGGGAGACGAACCAGATTCCACCGGCCACCAGAAAGAACGCGGCCAGCAGGATGCCTGCGGTCGTCGATACCTGCAGCGCCACAAAGGTCGCGATCACGGGGCCGAGCACCCAGATGATCTCCTGCGCTGAGGCATCGAGGGCAAACAAGGGGGTGAGCTGGCGAGAGTTGACGATCTTGGGGTAGATGGTGCGCACGGCCGGCTGAATGGGCGGCGTCGTGATCCCGGCAACGAAGCCGATAATCATGAGGCTCGAAATCGCCAGCGGAACCAGCGCCATGACGATGATTGACACCGCGCAGATGAACATCGTCGCGATGATCACCGGGCGCATGCCGAGGCGGCCCATCAGCCGGCTGGTGAGGGGCCCGGCGATGGCCTGGCCGATGCTCATGGCGCCCAGGACCAGACCGGCCGCGCCGTAGGAATCGAAGATGCGCTCAATGTGAATAAGAAAGGCGAGCGAGAGCATTCCGAAGGGAAAACGGGCCGTCAGCTGCGCGCCGATCAAGCGGGAGACGCCGGGAGTGCGCAGGAGGGTCCAGTAACTTTTCACAGTGCTGTCAGTCTAGAGTCGGTCGGGTCGAAAACTGGGGGGAGACGACGTGACCCGTGCGGGTCTGCATTTGGGAAAAGCTCGAATCTGCCGTGCCGCCGGTGCACTAGGCTCGTTAGGTCTTACCCGCGTGTGGGTTCATCGTCGAATCCACGCATTTTCGACCAGATCAAGAAGGAAGTGCCATGCGCGCTCGCTACATAGTTCCCGCATTCGCTGCTGCAGCCGTTTTGCTGCTCACCGGCTGCGTCGACAACTCCACCCCGGCTGCCACGACGCCGCCGGATACCGCGGCCGCCATTGAAGCGGATGCTGCCGCGGTCGCGCTGCTCCCCGAAGACATCAAAAGCGCCGGCGTGCTCGTTATCGGAACCGATGCGGCCTACCCGCCGAACGAGTACAAGGACGAGTCCGGGGCACCGATTGGCTGGGGTATCGAACTCTCCAACGGCATCGCGGCGAAGCTGGGCCTGACGACCAAATACCAGATCGCCTCCTTTGACAACATCATCCCGAGCATCACCGGCGGCACGGTCGACATCGGCTCGTCGTCCTTCACCGACAACCTTGAGCGTGAGAAGCAGGTGGACTTCGTCAACTATTACAACGCCGGAATTCTCTGGGCTGCTCCGGTCGGATCGACCGTCGACCCCGACAACGCCTGCGGCCTGACCGTTGCCGTGCAGTCCAACACCGTTGAAGACACCGATGAGCTGCCCGCCAAGAACGCCGCCTGCGAAGCCGCCGGCAAGGAGCCGATCGAGGTTCTGCCCTACGGTTCGCAGGATGAAGCGACCAACGCCGTCGTTCTCGGCAAGGCCGACGCGCTCAGCGCCGACTCGCCCGTCACCCTGTACGCCATTTCCAAGGCGGACGGCAAGCTGGAGGCCGCCGGTGAGAGCTTCGACACGGCGCCGTACGGCATCGCCGTCAATAAGGGCTCGGAACTGACCAAGGCCGTGCAGGCCGCGCTGCAGTCCATGGTCGACGACGGGTCGTACGGCAAGATCCTCGACACCTGGGGTGTCACCGATGGTGGGATTGACACCATCACCATCAACGCCGCCGCCAACGGTTAGAGACTGAGCGACTCGGATTATGACTGACACGGCCGCGATCGGCGAAAAGACGGAACCCGGAATTAAGGCGGTTCGCCTGCGCCACCCGTGGCGCAATACCTTCGCGGTCGTGTTGCTCATCGTCGTGGCGTTGTTCGTCGCCGATGCGGCGATGCGCCCGGCCTTCGACTGGCCGGCGGTCGGCAAATACCTTTTCGACCAGCGCATCTCACAGGCCGCGTTCGTGACCCTGCAACTGACCGTGTACTCGATGATCATCGCGATCATTCTCGGCGTCACCCTGGCCATCATGCGGCTGTCACCGAACCCCGTGGTCAATAGCATCGCCTGGGTCTACCTCTGGGTGTTTCGTGGCACGCCGGTCTACGTTCAGCTGGTCTTCTGGGGCCTGATCGGTACGATCTACCAGTCCATCGACATCGGGTTGCCATTCACCGAACCGTGGGTGTCGTTTCCCACGCGGGTGGCGCTGAGTGCCTTTATCCTCGCGATTGTCGGGCTGGCGCTCAACGAGGCGGCGTACATGGCCGAAATCGTGCGGGCCGGCCTGCTCTCGGTGGACAGCGGGCAGGAAGAGGCCGCTACGGCGCTCGGCATGAGCTGGTTCCAGACCATGGTGCGGGTGATCGTTCCGCAGTCGATGCGGGTGATCATTCCACCGGCCGGCAACGAGGTCATCTCGATGCTCAAGACCACGTCGCTCGTGACGGCGATTCCGTTCACGCTTGAGCTCTACACGCGCTCCCGCGACATTTCGGCCGTGACCTTCGAGACGGTTCCACTGCTCATCGTCGCCTCGATCTGGTACCTATTCTTCACCTCCATTCTTATGGTTGGCCAGTACTTTCTCGAAAAGCGGTTCGCCCGTGGCATCGGCGACCGACGCCCCGACAAGAAAGCGGATGACGCCACTGCTGCCCTGACCGGCGTCACCCCGGTCGTCGGCGGCGGTCGACCCACCGTGGTGCTGCCGCCCGCTGATCCAGATAAGGGAGAGCGCTGATGCCCGCTGTTCTTGACACCCCGATGGTGGTCGCTGACCGTGTCTCCAAGAGCTTCGGCTCCAACGAGGTGCTCAAAAGCATCTCGCTCGAGGTCAAGCGCGGCGAGGTCATGTGTCTGGTCGGGCCGAGCGGATCCGGCAAGTCCACGTTTTTGCGCTGCATCAACCACCTTGAGGTGGTCTCGGCCGGGCGCCTCAGCGTCGACGGGGAGCTCATCGGCTACCGCGAGGCCAACAACAAGCTGTACGAGATGCGGCCCAAAGAGGCCGCTCGGCAACGACGCGACATCGGCATGGTGTTTCAGCGCTTCAACCTGTTTCCGCATATGACCGCCCTGCAGAATGTGATGGAAGCGCCCATTCGGGTCAAGGGTTTGTCCAAATCCGGGGTCGAAGCCAACGCTCGCACCCTTCTGGCCCGCGTCGGCCTCGCCGAGCGCGCCGACTACTACCCGGCGCACCTCTCCGGCGGCCAGCAGCAGCGGGTCGCGATTGCCCGTGCCCTGGCCATGGAGCCCAAGCTCATGCTGTTTGATGAGCCGACCAGCGCCCTAGATCCCGAGCTCGTCGGCGAGGTGCTCGACGTGATGCAGAACCTCGCGCGCGAGGGCATGACCATGATCGTGGTCACCCACGAGATGGGGTTCGCCAAAGAGGTCGCCGACTCCCTCGTCTTCATGGACGGCGGCGTCGTGGTGGAAAGCGGCGTGCCCACCGAAGTGCTCGCGAACCCCCAGCACGCTAGAACCCAAGCCTTCCTCTCCAAGGTGCTCTAGCGCCCCCGCCCCCGCCCCCGCCCTCGCCCCCGCCGCCGCGGTGCATGTACGTTCGGGGCCCGGGCCCGGAACGCGGGCCCAGTTTATACACTGGGCCCGCGTTCATAAGGTAGGCCCGGCGCCGGCGCGCACCGGACCTACCCCGCGAGCACCTTCTGGATGCGCTGGAGCGAGACGGACTCCGCAGCCTTCAGCTCCTGCGCGAACAGGCTGATGCGCAGCTCCTCGATCATCCAGCGGGCGCGCACGACGGGGGCTGCGGCATCCGCTTGGAGCGGCATCGTGCCGCCGGCGTTTTCGAACCGGGTGGTGGCGGCCTGCGTTTCGTTCATCCAGACCCGGTCACGGCTGGGATTGTCGACGAGTTTCGGTATGCGGGCGCTGATGCCGCCGAGGTAGCGCGGCAGATGGCGCAGCTGGGCGAGACCGGTCTCGCTGACGAAACCGGGATACACCAGGGCGGCCAGTTGCTGCCGCGCATCGCTGATTCCGGGCAGCAGAGCCATGCTGGTCGCGGCCTTCAGCGCCTTGTCGGCTACGCGGCTTGCGGTGAGAATGCGGGCGACCAGGCCCACGGTTTCGAACATGGAGTCCATCACCACCCCCGACACCCGGTCGCGGATGGTGTCGAACTCCGCCTTCATGAAGACCTGCCCGTCGGGGCGCACGCGAAACAAGACGTCGTCGACCGCGGCGGCGAGGCAATCCTCGAACAATGCCTGCGTGGTCTTGTAGGGGCTCGTCGCGAGGCTGAGCTTCTCCGCGGCGGTGAGATGCTGCTGCACATACGCCGCCGGTGACGGTGTCGCGAGCAGCAGCAGCCGCCGCACGCCGCGCGGCAGGGCGTGAGCCTGCTCCAGCTCGGTACTCATCATGCGAATAGAAACGGATGTTCCATCATCGACAAGCGTTGGATACCCGCGAATGGTGTTCTCGCCCGGTGCAGTGCCGCCTAACTTCGTATCGAGAAAGCGGGGGAGCTCGCCGAGATCCCAGGTGGTGATGCCGCCGCGTTCGATCGCATTGCTCGGCGCCGCAGAGCTCGTGGCCTTCGCGACGCTCTCCCGCACCTGGGTGCCGAGCCGGCGCTGCAGGTCGGTCAGATCCTTATCGGTGGCGACGGTGCGTCCACGCTCGTCGGTGACAACGAAGGTCATCCGCAGGTGCGAGGGAAGGCGGCTGAGTTCGAAGTCGAGGGCTTTCACCGGCACATAGGTGAGCTTTTGAATCAGGGCAGCGAGGGTCTCGGCAAACGACGCGCCGGGTACGGATGTGGCTAACGTCGCCACGATGCCGGGTTCGCTGGGGAGCTCGCTGAGCAACCGCTCTGCCCAGTCGGCGGCCGGAACAACGTTGCGACGGATGCTCTTCGGCAACGATTTAATCATCGCCGTCACGAGTTCGGCGCGGAGGCCGGGAACCTGCCAGTCGAATCCGTGGGGAGAGAGGCGGGCCAGCAGGGCGAGGGGAATGCGCACCGTGACGCCGTCGTCTTCTTCGCCGGGTTCGAAGCGGTAGCCGAGGCTTAGGCGCTGGTCGCCCTGTTGCCAACTCGGCGGAAAAAGGCCCTCGTCGATCTCTGGGGAGTCCTCGGCGACAAGTGCGTCGGCGGTCATGGTGAGCAGGTCGGGGGTATCAAACCGGGCGGTGCGCCACCACCCCTCGAAGCTTTTGGTCGACGACACGTCGGCCGGAATACGGCGGTGGTAGAAATCGAAAACGGCCTCATCATCGAAGAGAATGTCCCGGCGCCGGGTGCGTTCCTCCAGCTCGGCAAGTTCTTCCCGCAGCTTCGCATTGGCGCGCTCAAACGCCCACATGCCGGGGTCACCGGTTTGGCCAGGCCTTCCGCCGCGGCTCGCGCTGCTGCCGACACCGGGAGTGCCGTCGTGCCGGCCAGTACCTCGACCACTGCTGGCGTTGGCGCCGTCGGCCGAGATGCTCACGCGTTCGTTGCGCGACGGTCCACGGCCGCCGCGATCGGCTTCCTTGTCCGACGCCGAAGACTGCGGCCCCGAGGCGCGGTCCCACTCGCCCTCGACGAGCGCGTGTCGAATGAACAGCTCGCGGGCATAGGCCGGGTCGATGCGGGAGAACTGCACGCGGCGGCGGGCCACGATCGGCACACCGTACAGCGTCACCCGCTCGTAGACGACGGCGGCGCCCTGCTTCATCTCCCAGTGCGGTTCGGAGTAGCTGCGTTTGCACAGGTTGCCCGCGAGAGATTCGGCCCAGGCCGGGTCGACGACAGCGTTCATGCGGGCGAACAGTCGGCTGGTCTCGACCAATTCGGCGCTCATGACCGCATTCGGCTGCTTTTTGGCCAGGGTCGAGCCCGGAAACAGCACGAAGCGTTGCTGGCGCGCGCCGACGTAATCCTTCTTGGCAACGTCCTTGAGACCGATGTGCGAGAGTAGCCCCGCCAGAAGCGATCGGTGCACGCCGTCCGGGTTCGCGCTCGCCTCGCCGAGGTGCAGACCGAGCGGCTTGGCGAGCTGGCGCAACTGGCGCAGCACGTCTTGCCATTCGCGCACCCGCAGGTAATTCAGGTATTCGTTCTTGCACAGCCGGCGAAAGGCGCTCGAACCCAGCTCGGACTGCTGCTTCTCCAGGTAGTTCCAGAGGTTGAGCAGGCTGAGAAAGTCGCTCGTCGGGTCGGCGAAGCGGGCGTGAAACTGATCGGCCTGAGCGCGACGCTCCAGCGGGCGTTCCCTCGGGTCCTGAATCGTGAGGCCGGCCACGATCGCCATGACTTCCCGGCTGGTGCCCTGAGTTTTTGACTCAATGACCATGCGCCCAAAACGCGGGTCGATCGGAAGCTGCGCGAGTTGCTGGCCGATGCGGGTCAGGCGCGGGGTGGCGGGTGCGGCGGCCTTGGCCGGGGCAGCGGCATCGGCTTCGCTGCTGGTACGAACAGCGCCGCGAGTGCTCTTGGTGCGTCCGGCGCCTTCGGCCTCGATGGCGCCGAGTTCGGCGAGCAGGTCGAGGCCGTCCTTGATGTTGCGGGAGTCCGGCGGCGTGAGAAACGGGAACGACGCGATATCGCCGAGGCCGAGCGAAATCATCTGCAGAATAACGGCGGCGAGGTTGGTGCGCAGAATCTCCGGTTCGGTATATTCCGGGCGGCGCAGATAATCTTCCTCGGAATAGAGCCGTATCGCGATGCCGTCGCTCGTGCGGCCGCTTCGGCCGCTGCGCTGGTTGCCGGAGGCCTGCGAGATCGCTTCGATCGGAAGTCGCTGCACCTTGGAACGCACGCTGTACCGGCTGATGCGCGCGGTTCCCGCATCGATGACATAGCGGATGCCGGGCACAGTCAGGCTGGTCTCGGCGACGTTGGTCGCGAGCACGATGCGGCGTTTGACCCCGGCGACGGTTGATGGCTGGAACACCCGGTGTTGGTCGGCCGACGACAACCGGCCATAGAGCGGCAGGACCTCGGTGGGGTTGCCTCTGGAGGAGGAGGCGTACTTTCCCTGCAACGCGTCGGCGGCGTCGCGAATTTCGGTCTCGCCGGAGAGAAAGACGAGCACGTCGCCGTTGGACTCGCGTTCGAGCTCGTCCAGGGCCGTGGTGATGCCCTCGATGTAGTCGCGGTCGACCGGGGGAGCGGCATCCGTCGTGTCGTCCTCGTCGTCGAGCCCGGGCTCGGCGACGAGCGGCCGGTAGCGGATCTCGACCGGGAAGGTGCGCCCGGATACCTCGACAACCGGCGCCGGAGTGCCGTCGGCAGCCGCGAAATGCTTCGCAAAGCTGGCCGGGTCGATGGTGGCCGAGGTGATGATCAGTTTCAGCTCGGGACGTTTGGGCAGCAGCTGCCGCAGGTAACCGAGGAGAAAATCAATGTTGAGGCTGCGTTCGTGCGCCTCGTCGATAATGATCGTGTCGTACTTGCGCAGCATCCGGTCGCGGTGAATCTCATTCAACAGGATGCCGTCGGTCATCAACTTAATCCGAGTATCTGTACCGACCTTGTCGGTGAAGCGCACCTGGTAACCCACCAGTTGGCCCACCTGCTGGCCGAGCTCCTCGGCAATGCGTTCGGCAATGGTGCGGGCGGCGAGCCGGCGCGGTTGGGTATGGCCAATGTTCTGGCGGCCGAGTTCGAGACAGATCTTGGGCAGCTGGGTGGTCTTGCCCGACCCGGTCGACCCCGCGATGATCACCACCTGGTGATCGCGAATGGCCGCGGCGATATCGTCGCGGCGCTGACTGACCGGCAGTTCGGGCGGGAAGGTGATATTCAGCGTTTCCATGAAGTCTCCATGGTACTTCGCGGGGGACACCGGGCACCGCTAGGTTGAAGACAACGACCAGAGAGGCAACGGATGACGACCCTCGCACAGTTCGACCATGTCACGCGCCGGTTCGGCAAAGTTCTCGCCGTCGACGACGTGAGCCTCACGATTGAATCCGGCACCATCCTCGGCCTACTCGGTCCGAACGCCGCGGGAAAGACCACCCTGATCTCGCTGCTCGAAGGTCTGCGTCGGCCCAGCAGTGGAACCGTTGAACTGTTCGGAGGATCGCCCGGCGACTACCGCAACCGGCAACGACTCGGAAGCACACCGCAGGAGACCGCGCTGCCCGTCACGCTGCGAGTGGGTGAGGTGATCGATTTCGTGAGCAAGCACTTCGAGAACCCGCTCTCGAAGGCGGCCGTCGCCGAAGAATTCGGCCTGGGCGAGTTGCTCAAACGTCAGACCGGCGCTTTGTCTGGCGGGCAGAAGCGGCGACTGAGCGTCGCACTGGCTTTCGTCGGACAGCCCAAACTGGTGCTGTTGGACGAACCGACAACCGGTTTGGATGTGGACGCACGCCGCACCCTCTGGGATGCGCTGCGCCGGCAGCACGAGCGCGGGGCGACCGTTGTGGTCACCAGCCATTACCTTGAGGAGATCGAGGCACTCGCCGAGCGTGTCGTGGTGATGGGCCAGGGCCGCATTCTCGCCGACGACACGCTCCCGGCCATCCTCTCCCGGGTGGGGCTGCGACAGGTTCGGCTCGCCTCCGATGACGCGGACCGGATCGGCAGGCTGCCCGGAGTCGTGCGGCAGGAGCCCACGGGTGAGCGCACAACGACGTACTACGTGCAGGATTCGGATGCGGTGATCGTTGAGCTGGTGCGTTCGGGTATCCACTTCAGCGATCTGACCGTGCGCGGCGCGACCCTGGAAGAGGCGTTCCTCACCCTGACCGATGGGCAGCATCAGCCGACTCCGGCGGAGGTCGTTCGATGAGCACGCTGTCCCTCACCCTGGTGCACGCCAAGTACACCCTGATCGAGACGGCACGCATCCCCGTGGCCCTGATCGGTTCCCTCGTCTTTCCGGCGCTGGCCCTGCTCTTTTTCGTGGTGCCGCAACGTTCGGTCGCCGATTCCCCGGAGTTCGCCACCCAGGCCGTCATCTCCCTGGCGGTGTTTGCCATCATGTCCAATTCTCTGTTCAGTTTCGGTCTGAACATCGCCGAAAACCGCGAGAAGCCCTGGGACCCGTACCTGCGCACGCTGCCGGCCCCCGGAATAGCCCGGGTCTTCGCTCAGGTGTTCTCGACCGGCACGCTGGGCGTCGTCGCCATCATTCCCGTGATCGTGATCGGCGGCCTGTTCACGGCGGCAACGGCATCCGTTCTGCATATTCTGCTCGGGCTGTTGGCGCTGGCGGTCGGCGCCCTGCCCTTCATGCTGATCGGCATCTGCATTGGCTATGCGCTGTCGGCCAAAGCCGCGATCGCCGTGGTGCAGGTGGTTATGTTCGCCCTCGCCTTTGCCGGCGGGCTCTTTCTGCCGCCCATCCTCTTTGCCGATTGGTTAAACACCCTGTCGAAGTTCCTGCCGTCCCGGCAAGCGCGGGAGTTTGTGATCTGGGCGGTGACCGGGGGAGACCTCGAACCGTGGGTCTGGATCGGAATAGTCGTCTGGAGCGCGGTCATGCTCTTTCTGGCGCTGTTTTTGTTTCGCCGGGACGAAGGACATCGCTTTCGCTGACCCGGTGCCACAGCAGTCCGTCGGCTTTCGCGGTGAGTGAACACTGGGGGTTTGGGGGTGGACGGTAAGACGCGCCCCATAGGGTTGTCGAATGACGAAATCTGTTCCCACCATCACCCTCAACGACGGCCACACGATTCCGCAGCTGGGGTTCGGCGTGTTCAAGGTCGAACCCGAAGAAACCACCCGCATCGTGAGTGACGCGCTCTCGGTCGGCTACCGCCACATTGATACCGCCGCCATCTATGGCAACGAGGAGGGCGTGGGCAAGGCTCTGGCTGCCTCCGGCATCGATCGCTCCGAGCTGTTCGTCACGACCAAGCTCTGGAATGACCGTCAGGGCACCGAGAGCGCTTTCGAGGCGTTCGAGGAGAGCCTCGAGAAGCTTGGACTCGACTATGTGGACCTCTACCTGATCCACTGGCCGGCTCCGGCCAATGACAAGTTTGTCGAGAGTTGGAAGGCCCTGGAAAAGATTCAGGAGTCCAGTCGCGCCCGGTCCATCGGCGTGTCCAACTTTCTGGTGCCGCACCTGGATCGCCTTCTGCACGAGACGAGCGTCGTGCCCGCGGTCAACCAAATCGAGCTGCACCCGGCGCACCAGCAGCCCGAGGTCACCACGTTTGCCCGCGAAAACGGCATCAACATCGAAGCCTGGGGCCCTCTTGGCCAGGGGAAGTACCCTCTGTTCGACGAGCACGTGATAGCGGATGCCGCTGCGGCGCACGAAAAGTCGCCCGCGCAGATCGTGATTCGCTGGCACCTGCAGGTCGGCAACATTCTGTTCCCGAAGTCGAACCGGGTCGAGCGCATGAAGGAGAACTTCGACGTGTTCGACTTCGAGCTCACCCGCACCGAGGTGACCATGATTTCGGCGCTGGAGCGGGCGGGCCGAGTCTCCGCGCACCCGAACGACGTCAACTAGCGGCATCCTCTTCGCGCGGTCGCGTGTCACCGCGCCAGGTATCGGTGGCCGCGCCATCTATCCCTGCGGGCGCCGACCGGCTGCGGGCGCCGACCGGCTGCGGGCCCTACGGCGCGCTCCGCGGCCAGGGCTGCCATCCGTTCGGCACACTCCGCAACCGCTGCTCGGCCGCGGCCAGCCGTGCCGGGTCCGTGGTCTCCACGCCGCTGCCGCCGGAACTTGACCCCGAGCCATCCGGATTGGTCAGCGCATACTGGCTCACGCGTTTGCTGCCGACCGGATAGCGCTCGTGATACGAGCCGGCCGCGACCCCCAACACGAGTTCTTCGAGCTGCTGGATCTGCGACAGGGTGGTGTCGTCGCAGGCATCGCAGCCGCACTGCGGGTACCCGAAGTCGTGTAGTACCCCGGCGTGCACCATCAGTCCCGGGAAGCTCGTGAACACGAACGTGAGCGAGGCGGCCTGATCGCTCTGCGGAACGATCCGTAGCGCGCGAGTGGCGCCCGTAGCGGCCAGGGACAGGTCCTCCGTACAGCTTGGATCATCGGTCACCGTTACGTCATACTCGCGGGCCAGGTACGCGATCAGGGCTTCGGCCACGACGTGGATGCCCGCAAAGCGCACCAGGTTACTCGTGACCGAGTAGCTGTTTTCGGGCGGTCCGTTCTCGAGGGCACTCCAGCGCTCGCCATAGTGAATCACCGTGCCGTCAGAGGCGTAGTACGTGGCTTCGACCAATGGCGGGCGCACATATCGGGGCGCGTCCGGGGCGGCGCCTTGCAGCACGGGGTATGGCAGCGGTTCGGCGATGACCTCGCTGGCCCAGTTCTGCACCAGATCCAGCATCTTCGGCGCCCAATTCTCGGTCTCGTGCAACCGTTCAATCAGCGTCATCGGGGTGAACTGGATCGACTCATTGCCCACGGTGGTCTCGGCGCCGGCGAAAACCTGCCAGTAGGAATCTGCTCGCAGGGAGGCGATGACATTGCCGAGGTAAATGGCAGCAGCCTCACCGAGGGCAGCATCCGCTGCAATGGCGTCGGCGTGCTCGCGCAAAAAGTTGAGCAGTGCGGCAAGGTCAGCGGATAACCCGCGCGCGCCCACGCCGACGCTGAAATCAACGAACGCAGCGTAGCCGGTGAGGTGTCGCACCGGCCCGCGGGGCGTGGTCGGGTCGACCGCCCAGTAGATCGTCGCCTGTCGCGCGACAGGCTCAGGTGCAGCCTGGGCCGGCCCCTCGAAAACGTCCTCGGTGATCCCCATACCGTTAGCATGGCAGCGGATGCCCGCGCCGGCCAATACGCATTGGCATCGACACGCGATCCGTGCGGCGCCGGCCAGAGAGAACGTCGGGATCTGCGCCTCGTGCGCGTCATGACCCCGCTGAATCCGAGTAGCGTTGGTTGAATCGAGGCCGTGCCCGCCCCGCACTTTCGTGAAAGAAGCCCATGAACCCGATCGAGTGGCTCTTTGATGCCCAACTTCAGATCGGCACCCAGACCATTCTCTGGCGGGAGGTCGTCGGCAACGTATTTGGTATTGCGAGCGCGGTCGGCGGAATGCGCCGCAAGATCTGGGCCTGGCCGGTCGGCATCGTTGGCAACGCACTGCTCTTTACCGTGTTTCTTGGTGCCGTGTTCGGTACGCCCAACCCGGTCAACCTGCTCGGTCAGGCCGGCCGGCAAATTATGTTCATCGTCGTGTCAATCTTCGGCTGGGTGCAGTGGCAGCACAGCCGCAACTCCACCGTGCACGTCGCCGTCGCGCCGCATTGGGCCGGAGCACGCGCCCGCATCCTGATGGGTGGGGGTCTCGCCGCCGGCACCCTCGTGCTCACACCCATCTTCCGTGCCCTCGGATCCTTCGAACCGGTCTGGGCGGATGCCTGGATCTTCACCGGATCCCTGCTCGCCACCTACGGCATGGCCAAGGGCTGGACCGAATTCTGGCTGATCTGGGTGGCCGTCGACGTGGTCGGTGTGCCCCTGCTGATCAGCGCCGGCTACTACGCCTCTGCGGTGCTCTACCTGTTCTTTGGCGCCTTCACCCTGGCGGGCTTCGTAGTCTGGATTCGGGTGCAGCGGCGCCACAACGCGCTTCTCGCCGTGGCCTAGCGACGCGGGCACCTCGCGCGAAACCGCCCGCTCGGAGCACAATGGAGCATGCCCAACCGCCTTGCGAACGCCATCAGCCCGTACCTGCACAGCCACGCCGACAACCCGGTCGACTGGTTCGGCTGGGGTGAGGAAGCGTTTGCGGCAGCCCGCGAACGGGACGTGCCCGTGCTCGTATCGATCGGCTACTCCACCTGTCACTGGTGCCACGTCATGGCCCGGGAGAGTTTCAGCGACCCGGCGATCGCCGAATACCTCAACGACCACTTCGTCAGCATCAAAGTGGACCGCGAAGAACACCCCGACGTTGACGCGAGCTACCTCGCGGCCGCGAGTGCCTTCATCGACGGGCTCGGCTGGCCGCTCAACGTGTTCGTCACGCCCGATGGGCAGCCGTTTCACGCTGGAACGTACTTTCCGCCGGTGGCCCTGGCGGGTCATCCGTCTTTTCGTGAGGTTCTGACCGCGGTGACGACGGCCTGGCTCACCCGCCGCGCGGAGGTGACGGCCGGCGCCGCCAAGGTGGCTGAACTGCTCGCCGCATCGGCGGGGGGGCTCGCTGCGGGCACGGGTGGCGCCGCGTCGGACGGTCAGCCCAGCGCAGCCAGGCTAGATCACGCAGTCGCCGGCCTTATCGGGTATGAAGATACCCAGTTCGGTGGTTTCGGCAGTGCGCCGAAATTTCCGGTGGCTCCGGCACTGTCGTTTTTGCTCGGGCATGGTCGGCTACTGGGGCACGCTCGTCGGGACGAACTCAACGACGGACCGGCCCTCGCCGTGCGTACGCTCAAGATCATGGGTGCGTCACCGCTGCGGGACCCGATTGAGGGTGGCTTCTTTCGGTATGCGGTCAACCGTGACTGGAGCGACCCTCACTACGAACGCATGCTCTACGACAATGCCCAGTTGCTCAGTCTCTACACCCGTGCCTGGACACTCACCGGAGCAGCCTGGGCCCGGAACGTCGCCGAGGGAATCGCAGGTTTTCTCTGCGACGTGATGCAGCTGCCGAGCGGCGGGTTCGCGAGCGCCCAGGATTCCGAGAGCACGGTGAACGGCCAGCGGGTCGAGGGCGGCTATTACGCTCTGGAACAGAGCGACCGTCTTCGGCAGACCCCGCCCGCGCTCGACGAGAAAGTGTTGACCGGCTGGAACGGTCTCGCCATCCAGGCGCTGGCCCGAGCGGGTTTCTCCTTCGACCAGCCCCGCTTCATTGCCGCCGCCCGCCGGTCCGCCGACTACCTGCGGCAGCACCACGAACGCACTGACGACACTCTCGTGCGCGCCTCCGTCGCCGGGCCCGCCGTCACGGTCCGCATCTCCGAGGCGAAAGCCACCCTGGAGGACTACGGCATGTATTCACGGGGTCTCCTCGAACTTGCCCTGGTCACCGGCGACGTGACCTACGCCACCCAGGCTCGTCACCTGCTCGAGTGCACACTATCGCCCGCCACCGACACTCAGAGTGCGCCGCCTCTCCCTGCGGACGACAGCACGGCACTGTCCGACAGCACGGCACTGTCCGCCAGCACGGCGTCGTCACCCGCCTTTCTTCCGCCGCACGGCGCAGATCCGGTGCTCACCCGGCAGGGTCTGGTCAGCGCCGTCGATCCCTCCGAGGGCGCCTATCCGTCCGGACTATCCGCGACCGCCGGCGCGGCCCTGCTCTTGCATCGACTCACTGGCGACGACCGCTACCGGCGGGCCGCGCAGGCCGGACTAGGTCTGGTCGCCGAAATCGCACCCGAGAGTCCACTTGCGTTTGGCGCCGCCCTGAGCCTGTTCGACGAGCAGCGCGCCCCGATCGAGCAGCTTGTCATCGTCTCGCCCGACGGGCCGGACGCGACCGCGACCGGAGCCGAAGCCGACGCCAGGCCCACGGTTGCCGGCCCCGTCACCCTGCAGCACCTGGTCCGACGCCACGCGGCGGGAGTCGTCGCATCCGTTTCAGAATCACAGGCCAGAGCCTTTTCCGCCGCCGGTTTTGACCTCTTCACCGCGCGAACGGCGCCGAGCGGCCAGCCCACCGCCTACCTGTGCCGCGACTTCGTGTGCCAGCTACCGGTCACCGACCCTGCCCTGCTACCTCCGCTCGGCGAGACCAGTGCGCTTCTGGCCGAAATTGCCGCCGAGGCGCAGTAATTGGCTCAACGGACCGGTCGATCAGGGGGCGAAGCAGACTCCCCGCATCGGGACGTACACTGAAGACGAAGGGCACCGCGTTTCACCGAACGCCAGTCGCCCATCGAGAACCCCGTCACTTCTCGAGAAGATCGTTGTTGCGACACACACTGAACCATCCACGCCGGTAATTTCGGCCGCACTCCCCGGTTCCAGCCCTGGCTGGCCCGCGATCGAGTGCTCCATTTTCTCAAGGAGGACCATGCCGACACTCGATATTCCGGACGCACACCCGGATACTCCCGAGCAGGGTTACCCCGATTCGTTCGGCGGCGACATCTTTGACACCGACGCCTTTCGCCCGGACTCCGTCGGCCACGACTCGAACGAGCCCGACGCACCCACCAACACCGGCCTGATCCCGACCCTGTCTCTCAGTGGCGAGCCCGAATTGGTACTCATTACGCCGGATGCGCGCACCCGCCGGTTCGACCGTGACGATCTTGTCGTGCGCAAGGGCGAGATCGCCCTCATCAATGGCCACTACACGCCGCGCGAGTCCATGGTGAAAGACCTCGTCGCCGTGTACGACGCCCTCACCAACGCCGGCATCGACTTTCTGCTCGTGCGCGGTGATCACGATCGCCCGGTCATCGCCGTCGACCGCAAACGGCGCAAGGAAATCACCCGTGTTCTCGCCACGGCTTTCGCCAACGAGCCCTTCTACGCCAAGCCGTTGGACGGCACCGTGAGCCAGCAGTTTCTGCTCGCCGACGGCGCTCTCACGATGTTGCGCAAGTCTTCCGTTTTCCGGGTCTACCGCCCGCGCATTGAACCGATTGGGCGCCTGCGCTACGGCGCGCAGACCGCGTTCCAGTTTGAACTCTGGCGCTTCGGCGAAGAGGAAATCATCGCTCCCGTCGAAAATGCGCTCATGCGCACCCGGCTGCCGCGCTCCGAAGCACGCGAAACCACAATCCACTTATATGGTCGCAGTTGGCTGACCCTGCAGAACATGTTCGACGACCTCGCCAGCGACGTTACCTTTGATATCGACCTTGTCTTCAGCTGGGTCGACGGCTCGAGCGACGAATTTCAACGCGAACGCGCCAAGCGTATGACGGCCTACGTCGTTGGCGAGGGTGACGATTCCGACGCCCGTTTTCGCCAGATCGACGAACTCAAATACGCGCTGCGCAGTGTCTACATGTTCGCCCCGTGGATTCGCCGCATCTTTATCGCCACCGACTCGCCGGCGCCCGAATGGCTGGCCGAGCACCCCCGTGTCACGATCATGCGCAGCGAGGACTTCTTCGTTGACACGAGCGTGCTGCCCATTCACAACTCGCACGCCGTGGAAAGCCAGCTGCACCACATTCCCGGGTTGGCCGAGCACTTTCTCTACTCCAACGACGACATGTTCTTCGGTCGCCCGGTCGGTCCCGAGCTGTTCTTCTCGCCGGGCGGAGTGACGAAATTCGTCGAAGCGGCCACGCGTATCGGCCTCGGCGAGAACGACCCGACCCGGAGCGGCTTCGAGAACGCCGCGCGGGTGAATCGGGCTCTGTTGCGCGGCCGTTTCGGTAAGGTCACCACGCGACACCTCGAGCACACGCCGGCGCCGATGCGCAAAAGCGTGCTGCTGGAGCTGGAGGAGGAGTTTCCCGAAGACTTCAGGCGCACCGCAGCGAGCCGTTTTCGCTCGGCAACCGATATTTCGGTCACCAACTCGCTCTATCACTACTACGCGTTGATGACCGGTCGGGCGGTCGCGCAGACGCAGGTGCACTCGCTCTACATTGAGACGACACTGCGCATTGCCCTGCGACAGATGACCCGCCTGCGCAAGCGTCGCGACCAGGACATGTTCTGCCTGAATGACGGAAGCCACCCGGAGATTTCGACCGAGGTGCGCCGGGCCGCGGTCACTGAATTTCTGGAGCGGTACTTTCCGATCGTGGCGCCGTGGGAACGGGCCAGCGCCGGGACTAGTGCAGAACCGGGATCGGCCTGGTCATTGGCGGCTCGCGCAATGCAGGCGGAGTTTCCGACGAAGTAATTTCGATGCCGGAAGCGTGCAGTCGTCGAGCGCTTTCGGCGGCGTCGACGTATTCGAGCGTCGGATAGTTTCCGAGCGGAACCACGGAGTGCAGCACGGTGCCGGGGTAGACGTGCACGAGGTTGAAAGCGCGAGCGCCGTCACGCCCGAGGGTGCCGCCAACGGGAACGTTGAGGTCCTGCGTGTAGCAGGTCGCCGACGACACCGACACGGGGATTCCGGCGAACGTGGCCATCGACGAGTAGTGCAGGTGCCCGGCGATGATGCTGCGCACATCCGTGCCACGCAGCACGTCGGCGAGGCGATCCTGGTCGCGAAGTTCGACGGCGGTCGCCAGGTCGAGCACGCTGGGTACCGGCGGGTGATGCATCGCCAGAATCGTTCCGTCCGGTGCGGGCACTCGCAGCTCCTCGGCGAGCCAGAGCAACTGCTGGTCGGAGACCGCTCCGTGGTGGTGACCGGGTACCGAGGTATCCAGCGTGATTAGACGCAAGCCGTTGAGGTCATACGATCGATCGATTGGAGCCTCGCTCGATGGTTGGCCGAGCAATCCGGCGCGAAACGCCGAGCGGTCGTCGTGATTGCCCATCACCCAGATAACGCGGGCGCCAAGGCGAGCCGCGGCAGGCTCGACCATCTCGCGCAGAAGCTCGTAGGCACCCGGTTCGCCCTTATCGGCGAGATCGCCGGTGAAGACGATGGCCTGGGGACGTGCCCCGGAAGCCTCCACCTCGGCAAAAAGTCCGGCGAGATGGGCCTCAGCGTCGACACGGCCATAGAGTTTGGAGCCCCCCGCCAGCAGGTGGGTGTCGCTCAGGTGTAATAAAAAGTGGTCCGGCCGGGGGTACTCAGCCGTTCGAATGCTCACAGAGCGTCCATTCGTTTGTCGGGTGCACACCAGTTCGGCGCGCCCTCTCGGTAGTAGAGACTATTCGATCAGAAGTTCTTGAACAACGGGTGTACGCCACGTATCAATCGTGCATCCATTGGGGCAAATGGGCAACAGATCCTGTCGAATCGGATGCGGCCGGTGATCCTGGCTTACAGGCTGGCTGTGGCATGCTTGATCGTGCGCAACCGGTCAAGTCTCAGCTCCCTCCGAGAGGGGTCGCTGGGGTACCTCGCCGGTGCTGTGCTTATCTCGGTCGTCTTCATCTGTCTGTACCTGTTTTTCGTGCGCAGCCACGCCGGCCAGGAGGCCGATCAGCTCGCCTACGATGGCGCGGAATTCGGGCGGCGCAGCATTACTCCGTTTACGGGGCGGGTGCTCGATTCCGTACCGGATATCGCCGTGGTATTCGGAGTGGTAATGACCACGATTATCACCCTCGTGCGCCGCAACTGGCGCACCCTGCTCGTCGCGCTGGTCGCCGGTGCAGCGGCGACGGCCTCCGCACAGCTGCTGAAACATGGAATTCTGGATCGCCCCGACCTTTTGGTCGTGGGCTACGCGGGCAACTCATTCCCCTCAGGGCATACGACGGTGGCTGCGGCATCCGCTCTCGTGGTGTTTTTGGTCGCGAGCCCACAGACGCGTCCCATGGTTGCCGGTTGGGGAACCGCCTTCGCTGTACTGGCCGGCGTAGCGACGCTCGCTAACCAATGGCATCGACCAAGCGACGTGATCGCCGCCCTGCTCTGGGTCGCCCTGTGGGGGTGCCTCGCCGGGGCCGTGCTGGTCTGGCCGCGAGCCGGCATCGTTGCTCGAGACGATGCTGCCGCTCCCGGCGTACCCGCGCCTCCGCGCCGGGCGTTCACCGGACTGCGTCAGTCGACGATTCGCGGCATTCGGTGGCTGTCGATTGGCGGTGGCGCTCTCTCTGCGGCAGCGCTCATTGCCACTCTGGTCCTGAACAGCAGCCTGTTTGACAGTGTCGGTACACTCGGAACGGTCGTCGCTTATCTGGGCGGTGTCGCGGCCATCGTCACGGCCGGCCTGGTGCTCGCGCTCAGCGGAACCCGTCTGTTCGCCCGCCTGCCCTAAATTTGTAGAATTTGGGGTGTACTCAATCGAAGCCGCGTGCGACACTGACTCATGGCCGTCACGCTGAGAGCGCTCCAGACCGTAGTTCCCCCAACGATTCTGATTCAGGAGCAGGTGCGGGACATTTTCGCCGCTCAGCCCGGCCTCAGCCGGCTGGCCCAGCGGCTGGTCAGCACGAGTTTCAACGTGTCGGGCATCGATACCCGGCATACCGTGATCGCCGAGCTCACCCTCGACAGCGACGCGGCCGCACCACAATTCTTCGATTCGAAGCAGCAGCTTCTGCTCGTGCCGAGCACCCGGGAGCGCAACGAGCTCTACATCGAGGAAGCCACCAAACTGTTCGTCGAAGCCGGACGCCTCGCTCTCGCCGCCTGCCCCGATATTGGCCCCGATGACGTGACCCACGTCATCACCGTTTCGTGCACCGGATTTTATGCTCCCGGTCCCGACTACATGCTCGTGCGGGAACTCGGCTTGAGGTCCAGCACCCAGCGGTACCACCTCGGATTCATGGGATGCTACGCCTCGATGCCGGCCCTGCGCACCGCGAAACAGTTCGTTGAAGCCGACCCGAACGCGGTCGTGCTCGTCGTCAGCGCTGAACTTTGTTCGCTGCACCTGCGCACCTCGAGCGACCCCGACACCATCGTCGCCTCCTCACTTTTTTCCGACGGCGCCGCCGCCGGCATCGTCAGCGCCCGCCCGCCGCTTCCCGGCGAAAAAGCCCTCGGCCTCGACCTGTTCGAAACGGTCATTACCCCTGTCGGCGAGGGCGACATGGCTTGGAAAATCGGTGACGAGGGCTTCGAAATGATTCTGAGCACGTATGTGCCGCATATCATCGACGAGCACATCGAAAGCGCCCTCGCCCCGCTCTTCGCCCGCGATATGTCGATCACCAGCCAGCTCTCCGCTCCTCTCCCAGCGGATGTCGGCGAACCGGCCGCCGGCACCGTCGCCACCCTCGTCGCTCCGGTGCTCACCCTCGCGCCCCCCGCGTCCCTCAGCTCGGTGATCGAGCACTGGGCGATCCACCCCGGTGGTCGCAGTATTCTCGACAAGACCGAGGCAAAACTCGACCTGCGCGCCGACCAGCTGGTTCCCTCCCGAGAGACCCTTCGCACCAACGGCAACATGAGCAGCGCGACCATTCTGTTCGTGATGAAGGCCATCCTTGACGGCCCCGCCACCAAGCACGAAGAACGGGTCTGCGCCATGGCGTTCGGCCCGGGGCTTACCGTGGAGTCCGGCCTGATGACCGTGATCGAGGGCTGAATGGCCCTTCCCTCCCTGCGCGTGCGGGCGCACACGGCCGTGGAGATCATGGATTCCCCCCTGTGCGACCCGGCGATGCTCACCCGCACGTACCAGGATTTTCGTGTGGTCAACGCGGTCGTCTCGGGTTGGTGGGGAATCTACCGCCGCAGCATCCGGCCCGCCCTGTCCACCACGCGCGAAACGACGCTGCTCGACGTCGGTTCCGGCGGTGGCGACGTCTCGCGGGCGCTTGCCCGCTGGGCGGTGCGCGACGGCCTGCGATTGACCGTCACCGGTGTTGACCCGGATGCCCGCGCGCACGTCTTCGCGACCAGCCAACCGAAAATTGCCGGGCTGTCGTTTCGACGGGCGCTCAGCTCAGACCTCGTCGCGGAAGGTGCACGCTTCGATTTCGTGGTCTCCAACCATGTGCTTCATCATCTCAGCGTTGCTGAGCTGAAGGGTCTGCTCGTGGATTCGGAGGATCTCGCCCGCCGCCGGGTCTTGCACGCCGACCTGGAACGATCCAACTACGCCTATCTCGGCTTCGCGGCGGCGACCTGGCCGTTCTTTCGACACTCCTATATTCGCCCCGACGGACTCACCTCGATCCAGCGCAGCTATACCGCGGTCGAGCTGAGAGCCGTGGTGCCCGCCGGATGGACGGTGTCGCGTGGAATGCCCTCCCGGCTCGTGCTGAACTGGGAGGGGCCCGATGCGTGACGTCGTTATCGTCGGCGGCGGGCCGGTGGGCACCATGCTTGCCTGTGTGCTGGCCGTCGGCGGGCTGGACGTCGAGGTGCTCGAGCAGCGCGAAACGCCGTCGCTCCGGTCGAGAGCGATCGGTATTCATCCCCCGTCGCTGCGTGCACTCGCCGGTATCGGTGTCGCAGACGCCCTGCTCGAGCGGGCCATACACATTCGCACCGGGCAGGTCCGCTGCGATGGTCGACGACTCGGGCAGATGTCTTTTGAACGGGCCGCACCGGGGTTTCCGTTCGTGGCCGCCGTGCCGCAATACGAGACAGAGGCCCTGCTGCGCGCCCGATTCGAACAGTTGCGGCCGGGCCGGTATCGCAGCGGGGTGTCGGTGACCGGGGTGCAGGAGCGGGGCGATGCCGCGGAGATTGCGACCGACTCGGGTCCCGTCGCGGCCCGCTATGTGATCGGCGCCGACGGTGCGCGCAGCGTGGTGCGGCAGGCGGCTGGTATTGCCTGGCGGCAGCTCGGGCGAAGCGAAACGTACGTAATGGGGGACTTTGCCGACACTGGCCCGGTCGGCACGGGCGCGGTTCTGTATTTCGAGCGTGGCGGTGTGGTGGAGTCGTTTCCGCTACCCGGTTCCCGACGCCGCTGGGTGGCGATGACAGATTTTCTGGCAACGGATGCCGACAGCGCCGACCTCGCCGCGCTCATCTGTCATCGGACCGGGGTGACGGTTGCCGAGCCGCTCGGGGAAGCGAGCGCCTTTGTCGCGCAGCAACGGCTCGCTGAGCGCATGCACGCCGGCCGTATCGTGCTGGTGGGCGACGCGGCCCACCAGATCAGTCCAATCGGTGGGCAGGGCATGAATCTCGGCTGGCTCGACGCCGTTGCGCTCGCACCGGCCTTGCAGCGGGCGTTGCTGACGCCGGCGGAGGCAGCATCCGCTCTGGACCACTACGACCGCATTCGCCGTCGATCCGCTCGGCGGGCTGTTCTGCAGGCCGCCTTTAACATGCGCATGGGCAGGCCCGTCCGCGGAGCGCGGCTCGGTGCCCGCAACGCCCTCGTGCGCTCGCTCACGCTGCCGCCCGCCAACGAACTCGTGGCCCGCGCCTTCACCATGCGCTGGCTCTGACTCGTGCGCTGGCTCTGACTGGTGCGGGCGCGGGCTACGCATCGAGTTAACTAGACGGGTGACTTCTGCAACACACACCACTGACCTCATCGCCCGGCTGCGCACCGACCTGGCCGCCGCACACTTCTCGGTTCCCGGCCTGACCGGGTTGTGGGGCGTCGACGCGGATGCCGCCCTCCGCCGTAATCAGCAGGTACCGGCGCAGCGGGCGCTCGCCGCACTCGCCATCACCCTGGGCCGGATCGAACCCGCCGCAACCCTGGCCCGGCTGTTTCTGCTCGGCGACGCGGTGCCGCGCACCGACCTTAACGCCGCGCTGCCGGCGCTCGGAGCGGCCGGCGCCGAAGAGCTCGATCTCGTCGCGGCGGTCGTGGTACCCGGCGGGCATGAGCGGTCGGCAGACAGTGCCGGGCCGGATGCGCTGGTGCGCCCGCTCGTCGACCTGCGCCCGTACAGCTTTATCGACGCCCATGGCGCCGAAAGCTGGTGGATCGTCAGCGATCTGGGGGAGCTGTCTCTCGGGCATGCGCTCGGCGAAACCCACGTTCTCGGTATCGGCGGCGCGTCGCGCACGCTGAGCGGACTCATGATGCCAACCCCGGTAGAGCGAGCGCTCGACATCGGCACCGGCTGCGGAATTCAGGCGATGCACGCTTCCCGGCACGCCGAGCACGTCGTTGCGACCGATATTTCGGTGCGCGCGCTCGAACTGGCGGCCCTCAACGCGCATCTGAACGAGATTGACAATATCGAGTTTCGGTTCGGCAGCCTGTTTGAGCCGGTGTCGGGGGAGCGGTTCGACCACATCATCTCGAATCCGCCATTCGTGATCACGCCGCGCACCGAGGGGGTTCCGAGCTACGAATACCGCGACGGCGGCATGGTCGGCGATGCCCTGGTCGAGGCCGTTGTGCGCGGGGCCGCCGGGTATCTCAGGCCCGGCGGCGTCATGCAGCTGCTCGGCAACTGGGAATACCACGACGACACGGATGCCTTCGAACGCCTCGAGGGCTGGCTCACCCCGGTTGTTGGGCAAGCCGCGGGGGCGTGGACAGCGCTCGACGCACCGAAAAATGGTGCCGCGTCGGCGGTGTCACCCGGGGTGGCGTCGTCCGTGACGGAACAGGCCGTATCCGCTGCCCGGACCCTCGACGCGTGGATCATCGAGCGCGAAGTGCAGTCGCCGGGTGAATACGCGGAGACCTGGATTCGCGACGGTGGTACCCGGCCCGGCACCGCCGACTTCGACCGGCTGTACAACGCCTGGCTGAACGATTTCGAAGCGCGTGGGGTGCGCCGGGTCGGATTCGGCTATCTGCTGCTGCGCCGGCCGCCCGCGGAACCCAGCGCCGATGTACCGGGCGTGTCGGCTGCCACTCTCACCACGCTCACCACACCTCCCGTACCGATCCTGCGACGGCTTGAACGGCTGCCCGACGCCCTCGGTCACAATCTGGCCGGACTCGGTGCGCACCTCGCGGAGGCTCTGGCCGCGCACGACTGGCAGGCGCACACGGATGATGCGCGACTGCTGCGCACGAATCTCACCGTCGCCTCCGACGTCACCGAAGAGCGCCACTACTGGCCGGGGCAGCAGGACCCGACCCTGATGACCCTGCACCAGGGCGGCGGTTTCGGCCGGTCGGTGCCCCTTGATACGGCCCTGGCCGGGCTGGTCGGTGCCTGCGATGGTGACCTCGCGGTGGGCGCCATCATCGGAGCGCTCGCCCAACTGCTCGACGCTGACGAGGCCGCGCTGACCGCAGAGCTGCTGCCGCGGGTGCGCGACCTGCTGGTCGACGGCTTCCTGGCCGTGGCCTAGTCCTGGCACCGCACACCTTGTCCGGCCACTAGTTCTTTGGGGTGGCGCGGCGCAGTGCGAGGAAGCCGCCGCCGGCGGCGAGGGCAGCGGGCACGAGCAGCCAGGCGAAGATCCCCGCGATACCCTGCGCCGTGAACCAGGTGGCGACGGCGGGCCAGCTGCTCGTGAACGTGATGAGCATGACGGTGCTGACAATGCCGAGGGCGAGCGCGCTCCAGAAGACCAGCATGCCCGGCATGCGCCAGCGCATATAAATGGTGGCGATGGATGCCCCCACGAAGAACACGAGAAGCTGCATCACGAAGAAGGACAGCAGGTCGACTGCCCAACCATCGAGGCCAAACCACAGCGCATTGAACATATAGCTGTTGAGCCACCAGCCGTTGGTGACCTGCTCCAGCTGGGTCAACGTACTGAAAGCGATCGCGTTTCCGGCCGCGATCAGCACAAACATGAGCGCAGTGCCGAGATAGAAGTCCCGGCGGGTCACGCCGAAACCGAGCGCGAGCGGAAAGCCGAACGAGATGGCCTGCACGCCCACGACGACGAGGTACCACTGGGGTGACAACACTGCCCAGCTGTAACGCTGCCCCTCGATCGCATCGGGCGTGCCGAGCCCGCCGGTGGTGAAACCGATGATCTGGGCAATGAGCACGGTGATGACGAAGGCGATTCCCACGATCAGCCAGGGAATGCCGATGTAGGTGCGACGGTCCACGAGGTGCAGCCGCACGACGTTCCAGATGCGCGCGGGGGCGCTGCGTGGGTGAACGGATGTCGCCGTGCCGGGCAGTAAGTCGGTGGTGGTCATGAGCGTGCACTCCAGGGGTCGGTCGCTGATTCGGAGGTGGTGCTCGTGGTGCGCTGCACGATCAGCTGTTGCAGCGACACGGGGGAGAGCTCGAGTCCGGCGTTGCGGGCCACGGCACGTTCGGCCTCGTTGAGGCCGGCGACGGTCACCGAGGCGAGTCCGCCGATCCCATCTCGGGAAATGATGTCGCGGCCGGCGACGAAAGCGTCGACATCCGTCTTCTTGCCAACAACGGTGCTTGCGGAGCCACGCAGCTGCTCGGCGTCCTGGTCCATGAGAATACGACCCTCGTCGAGCACCAGTACGTGCTCAAGGAGGTTGCTCACCTCGTCGATCAGGTGCGTCGACAAGACCACGGTGCGCGGATTCTCCGCGTAGTCCTCGAGCAGGCGATCGTAGAAAATCTGCCGAGCGACGGCATCCAATCCGAGGTAGGGCTCGTCGAAAAAGGTGAGGGGCGCGCGCGAGGCGAGCCCCACGATCACGCCGACCGCCGACAGCTGCCCGCGGGAAAGCTTTTTGATCGCACGGGTGACCGGTAGCCGAAAGTCGCGCACCAACCGCTGTGCGAACTCTTCATCCCAATTCGAGAAGAACCACGGCGCGCTCGCTAGAACGTGTTCCACGCGAAAACTATCAGGGTATTTCTGGCTCTCCTTGATGAAGCAGATCTGCTGCAAGACCCGCGCATTTTCCACCGGAGAAGCGCCAAACACGTCGAGGGTGCCACGTGTGGCGAACTGTTGCCCGGTGAGGAGCTGCATGAGGGTGGTCTTGCCGGCACCGTTGCGACCGAGCAGACCGTAAATCTTGTTGCGTTCGACCGTGAAACTCACGTCGTTGATCGCGGTGAAGGTGCCGAATTTCTTGGTGAGGCCGGCGACGCGCACGGCGGTGTTGGTGTCGGTGAGGGTCATGATCTTCGTGCCTTGCTGTCGAGAACGGATGCGTCGTTGATCATGTCGGCCACCTGCTCGGGGGTGATGCCGAGTTTGGCGGCTTCGCTCAGCAGGGGGGCGATGAAATTGGCGCGAAACTGCTCGGTACGCGCGCCGACGAGTCGCTGTCTGGCTCCGGTTGCTACAAACATTCCTATTCCTCGCCTCTTGTAGAGAATGCCGTCTTCGACCAGGCGGTTGACGCCTTTTCCGGCGGTCGCCGGATTGATGCGGTGAAATGCCGCGAATTCGTTGGTCGAGGGCACGGGGGTTTCTTCCTCGATAACGCCATCGATGATGTCGTTCTCGATCTGCTCCGCGATTTGCACGAAGATCGGTTTGCCATTGTCGATCAAGGGATCCCGCTTTCGTGTCGAACTGCCCGGTGCGCGGATGTGGCCACCGGGTTTTCGGTTCACTGGTTAGTTGGTTGTGCAGCTAACTAAGCACTTCAGGCGCTCGGTGTCAACAGAAATTTCGGGTGCAGCGAAAATGCCACCCCGGACGCTAACCTGACGCCATGACTCCAACACCCGCACTGCCGGCCACTTTTGATCTCGGTGGGCGCACGGCGCTCATTACCGGAGCGGGCAGCGCCAGCGGTATTGGCTATGCAGCAGCACGGATGCTCGGTGAACTCGGCGCCCGGGTGATCCTCACCGGCACAACGGCGCGGGTGCACGACCGCGCGCTCGAACTGACCCGAGAGGGACTCGATGCCATCGGAATCATCTGCACCCTCGATTCTGCCGCGGGTGCTGCGGAGTTGGAGTCGGCGCTCGCCGCGAGCGGGCGGCAACCGACGATCCTCGTGAACAATGCCGGTATGGTCGCGGTCGGCGACGCCGAAATGGGCCACGGCGATATCTTGACCGGCCCCACCGAGTGGGATCGTGGCCTCGCCATCAACCTGTCGACGGCATTTCACGCTACTCGCACCGTGATCGGGTTCATGCGAGCGGCCGGCTGGGGCCGCATCGTGACGGTGTCGAGCGTGAGCGGAGCGATCATGGCGAGCCGCGGTGATGTCGCCTACGCCGCGGCCAAGGCCGGGCTGGTCGGGCTGACCCGAGCCCTCGCCGTCGACGAGGCCGGGGCCGGCATCACCGCCAACGCGGTGGCCCCGGGATGGATCGCGACCGGCTCCCAACTCACCAGCGAGGCGCTGGAGGGCGCACTCATCCCCACCAGACGCAGTGGTACGCCGGGGGAGGTCGCCTCCGTCATCGGCTTTCTCGCCTCGCCAGGGGCCGCCTACGTCACCGGTCAGGTGATCGCCGTGGACGGTGGCAACTCCGTGGCAGAAGAACGCCGCTTGGTCTGAGCGAGAGCGACGGGTCGACCAGTGCGGCCCCCTGCTCGGCGGCGAAATGGGGAAATCCCGGGATACGGGGCCAACTCACATCGGTAACGTCGACATCCATTCCCTGGGTTGGTGGCGGTCTGCGGTAGTTTGGTCTTATGACTGGCGCCGGACTGAACCACTGCGCGCTCGCGCTCGAGATCCGCTGTTCTGGGCTGGACCGATCGTGAAGCGGCGCACTTTTCTGCTCGGCACGGCGTCGGGGTTTTCCGTGTTGGCCCTGGCAGCGTGCGTGACGCCGGCGCCCGTGCCGACGACATCCGCTCTGCCCACCACGCTTACGCCCTCGCTGGTTCCCCAGCCGCTCACGGTCTCCCGCACCAACTGGTCGACCGACCCCTTCTCCCGCGGATCCTTCAGCTACGCCGCCGTCGGCTCCACGCCGGAACATCGCCAGGCCCTGGGGCAGGTGGTCGATGCCCGCGTGTTCTTCGCCGGTGAGGCGACCGCGGTCGAGGAGGCTGGCACGGTGAAGGGCGCTCGAGCCTCCGGGCAGCTTGCGGCCAGCCGCGTGAAGGATGTCGCGGCGCCTGGAGAACGCATCACCATAGTCGGTGCCGGGATCGCCGGCATTACAGCGGCACGCCAGCTCGTCGACGCGGGTTTCAACGTTGTTGTGATCGAGGCACGCGACCGCATCGGCGGGCGCATCGACACCGTCAGCGGTGACTGGCCCTTTCCGATCGAACGCGGCCCATCCTTCGTGCGTCGCGCCTCGGAGAGCTTTCTCGACGACGAACTGACCGCGCTCGGAGTGACCCTGCTGCCCTTCGTACGCACCCCAGAGGTGCGCACGAGGGCTGGCGCGATTGTTGACGTGTCACCGGTCGGTGCTGAGGCTATTGTCGGTGCCCTCGACTGGGCGAAAGACCAGCAGCAGGATGTCTCGGTCGAGCGAGCGTTGATCGACTCCGGCGAAGCCGATCTCTCGGAAACCCCCAACTCCGAAGGCCTCGCGGATGCCGACTGGCTCGAATACGAAATCGCCACCAAGCTCAAGATAGAAACCGGGGCCACACCCAGCCAGCAATCAGCGTGGTATACAACCGATCTGGCCAGCCCCGAGGATGACCAGATCGTCGTCGGCGGCTATGCCACTCTGCTGACCCGTGACGCGGACGGCCTCGATCTGCTGCTTTCGAACGTGGTCAACCGCATTGCCCACGACGACAACGGGGTGAGCCTGCGGCTCGGCACCGGGGAGTCGGTGTCGGCCGATCGGGTCATCGTCACGGTGCCACTGGGGGTGTTGCAGGACGCCGCGATCGAGTTTTCCCCGGCGCTGCCGTTCGCGCATCGCAGTGCTATCGCGGCCCTCGGAATGGGCGTACTGGATAAGGTGTGGCTGCGCTTCGACGTGCCGTTCTGGAACACCGAGGCCCGGCTCTGGACCGTCGTCGGCGTCGACGCCGACTTTCCGGTCTGGGTCAATATGATGCCTTTGACCGGGGAGCCCATTCTCATGGGCATGGTGGCCGCCGAGAACGCGATCCGGCTCTCTGAACTCGACGACGAGGAGTTCCTGGCAGCCGCTCTCACCGCGCTCGAGCCGTTTCTCGCCGCACCCGAAGCGGACTAGCCCGGGCCTGGCGGATCAGGCCGGGTTGCGCCACGGTCGAAGGAGGTGCCGCGGCGTCCGCTGGAACCGGGTGATCCAGGTGAGCAACGCGGCAATACCGGTGATGATCGCCACGATGATCAGGCAGTAGAACACGGTCTCGCCCGGGCCGCTCACCTGGCGGGCGTCGAGAAAAAAGTACGGGTACCACCGCACGATTGGTCCGCGAATGAGGGTGAAAACCAGCCAAAATACCGGAAACACGATGGCCCAGGCGAGGTATTTCCAGGAAAGCCGGGCCTTGAACGGGTCGACGATCCAGTCGATGAGCGCACAGGCCGGAATAACAAAGTGCAGCAGCTGGCTGGACCAGGGCACCTCGATCGAGTAGTTCACCGACGACGACTGCCACACGATGATGCCGTAAACCACGCCAGAGACCAGAATGTAGGTCGTCACCATGGCCCGCAAACTGTCGAGCCAGGCCGGATCAGTAGGTTGCCGCAGTGCGACGACAGCCGCCGTTGCGAAGACCGCCACGGCGGCCATGGCGCTCTGCACCGTGAAATAACTGAAGAAGTTTGCCATGGCAAACGTCGTCACCCCGAGTGTGTACTGAAAATATCCGATCAGAGCGACGAGGCCCGCGACAGTCAGGCCCAGGCGCACCAAACCGAACGCGGTGCGCGCTCTCATTCGCGTCTCCCGACGGAGCTCGTGCGCGCGGTCATAGGCTAACGCTACGCCAGCGCCGGACGGCCTTCGACCTCAGCCGGAGATCTGAAACTCACCTTCGCCAGCGGCGGTGACATCGCTCAGAGGGCACGCGGCCCACATCGCTGGTCGACCACGCGCAGGCTCAGCCACAGTGTCAACGTGTCATCGGCGTCGTCCAGGTCGATGCCGAACAGGTCGTGCACCCGCCGCAATCGGTAGCGGAGCGTGTTCTGGTGGATTGAGAGCCGCGCAGCCGTGCGCGCCGAATCCCGCCCGCAGTCCAGGTAGATGAGCAGTGTGGAAGCATAGTCGGAGCCCGAGCGCGCATCCAGGTCCAACACCCGTCGTGCTGGCGACGAGAACAACCGCGGGGTGTCACGCATGACCTGCCCGAGTTCGAGCAGGCTCAATCGGCTGCCCACGTTCCGCGCACTCACGACCGTGCTTTCATCGTTCGTTGGCTCCGTGAGCATCAACGCCAGGTCGGCATCTCGCCGCGACCGGCTGATGGTGTCAACCCGGCTCACGCGCGATCCCACGGATGCCCGTAGGTCGATCCGCATCGCCACCGTTGCCCGCGCGACCAACCGTGCTGTCATCGCCTCAATGCCCATCAGCTGGGTGTCGCTGAGCTGCCCGCCGACAAAGATCGCGTAGACGGTGGTTCCAATGGCGACGCATTCGGTGTTGCTCTGATGCGCTTCACAGGCCATCGCCACGAGGTCAACCAGCCGGTTCAGACGCAGCTCATCGCCGGCGGGTCCGAATTGCGGCTGAAAAGCCAGCGCCACGAAGGGGCCGGCCGGATCAAGGCCCAGTTGAGCGGCGATCAGGCGGGCGTCGACATCGCCGTCGAGCAGCCGGCGCAGCAGCACTGCACGCTGTGCGCGGGCCAGATCAGAAGCGCTTCGAGCGCGCAGGATATGCACAGCGGCGATGTCGGCGGCCCGTTCCAGCTCGGCGGCGGCAGCGGCGTCGAGCGAACCGGCGACATCGACCACCCAGATTGACCCGAGCGGCTCCGCACCGGCCCGCACCGCAATGGCCAGCCGAGCCAGTCCCACCGGTACCTCGGGTTTCCCGGGCAGATTCGGGGTCATGGCCCCGGGCAACCGCACGGCACCGTGCACCCGAAACAGTGAGGCGTAGGCCTGCGCATTGTCGGGAAGATCGGGCACTTGGCGACCCAGAATGCCGTCCCGCCGGGTATCATCGATCGGCTGGTCGGGCAACGTTGAATAGGCCAGCACCCGGGTCCGCAGGTCTTCGATCGCCGTGGCACCACCGACCATGGCGGCGATCGCGTTGGCCAGCGCAAACAGGTCACCGATCGGCAGATCCGGGGAAGTCATTCGTTCACCGTATCCAATCCGCGTTGTGCTGCACGACCATAAATCGATCATTTCTTGGTGCTGGGCGCTAAAGATCGCCGGGCGAGCCCCGACCAGACTGGGCAGATGTTGCCAGTATCTACCCTCGCGGCCGTCACGGAGCAGGCTCAGGCCGCGGCCCGGATCGCGGCCGAATCGGCCGGCGTGCGCGTGAGCGATGAAGACAGTCTCGGCGGTTTTCTTGAGATCGACACCTTGTTCAACACGGTCTGGCAGCTACCACCCGGCGAGAGCGCCATTCCTACCGAATTGCTGCGCAGCATCAGCCACGCCGGCTGCAACGTGACCGCTGCCCGCGACCGGGCCGGACGCCTCGTCGGCGCGGCCGCGGCGATCGTGACCCCGCAGTCGGCCTCGATGTATTCCCTGATCGCGGGAGTGCTCCCGGGCATCAGCGACCGCGGCGTGGGATTTGCCATTAAACAGCACCAGCGGGCCTGGGCTCTGGCCCGCGACCTCACCGAGATGACCTGGACCTTCGACCCC